>NZ_CP021992.1:0-631695 GCF_002205495.2 Cryobacterium sp. LW097
ATGCCAGACGGGGAACAGCCCATCAGCGAGACATGGCGGTCAGTTCTGACCATTCTGGAGTCGGACGACACGGTCACTCCGATGCTGTACGGCTTCCTGAACCTGGTCGAGCCCAAAGGCATCGCGGCCGGCACCTTCTACCTGGAAGTCCCGAACGAGTTCACCGCGAGCATGCTCAACGTGCGCATGCGGGTTCCCCTTCTCACGGCCATGGGCCAGCTCAGCGAATCGGTCGCGGTCACCACGTTCTACGTCGTGGTCAATCCCGAGCTCGAGCAGGAGTCCCTGCGCCCGGTTCAGGAACCCATCGAACGCCAGCCTGACATCGAGACGCCGGCCACGCCGCAGTCGGTTTTCGAAAGCACTCCCCCTGAGCGCCCCCACGACACCCGGCTGAACTCCAAGTACAGCTTCGACAACTTCGTCATCGGACAGTCCAACCGGTTCGCACATGCCGCGGCCGTCGCCGTGGCCGAGGCTCCGGCCAAGGCGTACAACCCGCTCTTCATCTACGGTTCCTCCGGCCTGGGCAAGACCCACCTGCTGCACGCCATCGGCCACTACGCGATGAGTCTGTATCCGGGCATCCGTGTGCGCTACGTCAGTAGCGAGGAATTCACCAACGACTTCATCAACTCGATTGCCAACAACCGCGGCTCCGCCTTCCAGAACCGGTACCGCAACATCGACATCCTGATGATCGACGACATCCAGTTCCTGCAGGGCAAGGCGGAGACCCAGGAAGCGTTCTTCCACACCTTCAACACCCTGCACGATCACAACAAACAGGTCGTCATCACCAGCGACCTGCCGCCGAAGGCCCTCACCGGGTTTGAAGACCGCATGCGGTCGCGCTTCGAGTGGGGCCTGATCACGGATGTCCAGGCTCCTGACCTGGAGACCCGCATCGCGATCCTCCGCAAGAAGGCGCAGAGCGAGAAGCTGCAGGTTCCGCACGACATTCTCGAGTTCATGGCGTCGAAGGTGTCGTCGAACATCCGTGAACTCGAGGGCACCCTGATCCGGGTCACCGCGTTCGCGAGCCTGAACCGCACCCCGGTGGACATGAACCTCGTGCAGACGGTGTTGAAGGACGTGATCACCCTCGACGAGGACAACGTGATCGCTCCGGTGGACATCATCACGAACACCGCGGACTACTTCAAGCTCACCGTCGACGACCTGTACGGTTCGTCACGTTCGCAGGCTGTGGCCACCGCACGACAGATCGCAATGTACCTGTGCCGGGAACTGACGAATCTCTCGCTCCCCAAGATCGGCCAGCTGTTCGGCAACCGCGACCACACGACGGTGATGTACGCGAACAAGAAGATCAGCGAGCTCATGAAGGAACGCCGATCCATCTACAACCAGGTGACGGAACTGACAAACCGCATCAAGCAGGATCACCGTTACAAGTAAGAGAAAATTTTTTTGTGTTTCGTACCTGTGGATAACCCTGTGGAAACTGCCCGGACAACTTGGCACAATCTGTAGAAACGCACGGCTCGCTTGTGAAAACTCGGAATTACAGAAACAAGTTCGTGTCATTCATTGGGCTTACCGCTCACAGGGCGTCCACAAGTTACAAGTTTGTAGTTCCCAGTCGCTGAGCGCTATCCACCGAGTTATCCACAGTTTCCACAGCGGTTAAGAAGATTAACAATTAACTTCATTAGCTCCAGGTCCAACAACCTTTACTCGCCGAGGCTCACAAGAAATGGGCAGCGGATAAACCCGACTAGCATTGAGGCCGTATCCAGGTCTCCACCGACAGGAGTGACTTCGTGAGATTTCAGGCCAATCGGGATGTCTTCAGCGAAGCCGTATCTTTCGCTGTCAAGCTCCTTCCCCAACGCACCACCCTGCCCATTTTGAGCGGCGTCTTAATCGAAGCGACAGAGACCGGCCTGATCCTGTCCTCGTTCGACTACGAAGTGTCGGCCCAGACCGAGATCGCCGCCGATGTCGAAGAGACCGGCAAGGTGCTCGTCTCCGGACGCCTTCTGGCCGAGATCGCCAGCCGGATGCCGAACGCTCCGGTGCGGTTTTCCACCAACGAGTCCCGGATCACCGTGAGCTGCGGTACCGCGAACTTCACCCTCCTGTCTATGCCGGTAGAGGAATATCCAAGTATTCCCCAGGTCAGCGCCCAATCCGGCCTGGTACCCGCCGAGGAATTCGCCGCGGCAGTCTCGCAGGTCGCTGTCGCCGCATCCCGCGATGACGTCACCCCGGTGATCACCGGCGTACAGCTGCAGATCACCGAGAACAGCATCAGCCTCGTAGCCACCGACCGTTACCGTGTCGCCGTTCGCGAGATCGACTGGGACCCGGGAGCCAACCAGGCCCAGGAACCGATCACGGCCCTGGTGCCGGCACGGACCCTGCAGGAGGTCGGTAAGACCTTCGGCCACAGCGGCACGATCTCGGTGGCCATCACCAACACCGACGACCGCGAACTGATCGCCTTCACCGCGGACAAGAAAACCGTCACGTCGCTACTGATCAAGGGCAACTACCCGCCGGTGCGTCGCCTGTTCCCGGACAACGTCGACAACTACGCCGTGATGAACACCGCCGAACTGATCGAGGCCACCCGCCGCGTGCAGCTGGTGCTGGAGCGGGAGGCGGCCCTGCGGTTCAGCTTCACGTCCGACGGTCTCACCCTCGAGGCCATCGGCTCGGAGCAGGCCCAGGCCTCTGAGACCATCGACGCGATCCTCGCCGGCGGCGACACCGTCGTCTCTCTCAAACCGCAGTTCCTGCTGGACGGCCTCGGCGCCGTGCACTCCGAGTTCGTGCGCATCTCTTTCACCAAGACCGAGAACCCCAACAAGCCGGGACCCGTGCTCATCACGAGCCAGACGTCGCGCGAGCAGCCGGGCGCCGACAGCTACCGGTACCTGCTGCAGCCGAATCTGCTCCTGCGCTAAGCCGCCGGCCTCACCAGCACGACACGAACCACGAAGGACTGCCATGCACATCGGAATCGTCGGCCTGGGCAAAATGGGCGCCAACATGCGCGACCGCCTGCGCGCCGCCGGTCTGACCGTCACCGGCTACGACCGCAATCCCGAGGTTTCCGACGTCGCCGGCACCGCCGAGCTGGTCGAGGCGATCCCGTCTCCCCGGCTGGTCTGGGTCATGGTTCCGGCCGGAGCCATCACCACCGCGGTGATCGCGGACCTGGCCACGAAGCTCTCCCCCGGCGACCTGGTCATCGACGGCGGCAACTCCAGGTTCACCGACGACTTCACCCATGAAGCGCTGCTCGCCGAAAACGGGATCCACTACGTCGACGCCGGTGTTTCCGGTGGGGTCTGGGGTCTCACCAACGGATTCGGCCTCATGGTCGGCGGTTCCGCCGCCGATGTGGAAACGGCCATGCCGGTCTTCGACGCGCTGCGTCCGGAGGGCCCGCGCGAGGAAGGCTTCGTGCACGCCGGCAAGGTCGGCGCCGGTCACTACGCCAAAATGGTGCACAACGGCATCGAATACGCGCTGATGCAGGCCTATGCCGAGGGCTACGAACTGCTGGAGAAGCGCGACGACCTCATCCAGGATGTGCCCGGCATTTTCACGGCCTGGCAGCGCGGCACCGTCGTGCGGTCCTGGCTGCTCGAACTCCTGGTGCGTGCCCTCAAGGACGACCCGCAGCTGGGCGACATCGAAGGCTACGTCGAAGACTCCGGCGAGGGACGCTGGACCATCGAAGAAGCCATCAACAATGCCGTTCCGGTGCCCGCGATCAGCGCGTCGATCTTCGCCCGGTTCGCCTCCCGCCAGGATGATTCCCCGGCCATGAAGGCGGTGGCCGCGCTGCGCAACCAGTTCGGTGGGCATGCCATAAAGAAGGCAGACTGATCCCGAGTGCGGGTCACACACCTCTCCCTCACTGACTTCCGCAACTATGCGCAAGCCGAAGTCCCGTTCGGCCCCGGACCCAACCTGATCGTCGGCCGAAACGGCCAGGGCAAGACAAATCTGGTCGAGGCGCTCGGATTCCTCAGCACCCTGAGTTCGCACCGGGTGTCCCAGACCGGGGCGATGGTGCGCTCCGGCGCAGAGTCCGCGATCATCCGCGCACGCCTTGAGTACAACGGCCGGGACATCCTCGCTGAGGTGCAGATCAACCGGTCCGGACTCAACCGGGCCCAGATCAACCGGTCGGTCATCAAGACCCGGGAACTTCCCCGCTATTTCTCCAGCGTGCTGTTCGCACCGGAAGACCTTGCCCTGGTGCGCGGCGACCCGTCCGGTCGTCGACGATTCCTCGACCAGTTGCTGGTGTTGCGGAGCCCCAGGCTCTCCGGGGTGCTTGCCGACTATGACCGGGTGCTGAAACAACGCAATACCCTGCTCAAGTCCGCCAGGGCCTCCGGTTTGAAGACCACCCAGCTGGGCACCCTCGATATCTGGGACGAACGGCTGGTGGCACTGGGCTCCGAGATCATCGATGCCCGCGCGGATCTGGTGGCTGAGCTGATGCCGCCGCTGCAAAAGGCGTACAAATCGGTTGCCGGCGCGGATCACGGGCCGAACCTGGTCGCGTCGCTGAGCATTCTCGGTGCCGATGAGGAAGCCGACGAGACCGCCTCCCCCGCCGCAGCTTCGCCGAGTGCGAGCTCCGGTTCCGCGACGGCCGACACCTTCCGCACCGCGCTGGCCGGTCTGCGGCGCAAGGAACTGGACCGCGGAATGACCCTGGCCGGACCGCACCGTGACGATCTGGTCTTCGAACTCAACAATCTGCCGGCCAAGGGCTATGCCAGCCACGGCGAATCCTGGTCCTTCGCGCTTGCACTCAAACTCGCGTCGGCTGAGCTGCTCCGACGAGATTCCTCCAGTGGTGACCCGGTGCTGATCCTCGACGATGTGTTCGCCGAGCTCGACCAATCTCGCCGCCGGCGCCTCGCCGAAGCCGTCACCGGCTACGAACAGGTTCTGATCACGGCCGCCGTCTTCCAAGACGTCCCTGCGGTGCTCGCTGCCCACGCCATCCACATCCACGCCGGCGCCGTGGTCGCTGCGCCCGAGGCCGAGAGCGGGACGGTCCGTGGCTGAACACAGTGAAGCCGCCAAGGTCTACCTCCGGTTCAAGGATGTCTTCGGCGACCCGAACGCCAAGCGAACCCGCGCCAGGCGCAAGGCCAGCCCTCAAATCGGGTCCAGCGTGCCGTTCGGCGCCGGCCGGGACCCGCGGGGACTGGGCGAAACCATTAATTCGCTCACCGCGCAGCTGGGCTGGAATTCACCGATGGCCCAGTCGGACCTGCTCGGGTCCTGGATCGAACTCGCCGGTGAGGAAACCGCGAAACACTCCACCCCGGCCGGTATCGACGAGGGCATCCTGACCGTGCACTGCGAGTCGACGGCGTGGGCAACCCAGCTGCGCATGATGCGGGTGGAAATCATGACTCAGATCATGCAGAAGTTCCCGGATGCCGGCATCGCCGCAATTCGTTTTCAAGGACCCAACGCCCCCTCCTGGAAAAAGGGTCCCAGATCAATCCCAGGGCGTGGTCCACGCGATACCTATGGCTAGGTAGCCAAAACAGGTCACCCTTACGAATAAAACGCGTCAAACGGCGGTTTTGGCCGTTGGGGCTTGGGGTGTTTGGTAGGCTGAGGGGTCGCCTGTGCGACGGTCAGGAGCCCAATTTCACATGACAATTGAACCGAAAACTGAGCCGGAGCAGCACGCTTACGGCGCAGAAGACATCCAGGTTCTCGAAGGCCTCGAAGCTGTTCGCAAACGACCCGGAATGTACATCGGTTCAACCGGTCCACGCGGTCTGCACCACCTGGTCTACGAGATCGTCGACAACTCCGTCGACGAGGCCCTGGCCGGCTATTGCGACACCATTGACATCCGTATTCTTCCCGATGGCGCCGTGCGCGTGCAGGACAACGGTCGAGGTATCCCTGTCGATATCCACAAGGCGGAAGGCAAGTCCACCGTCGAGGTCGTCCTGACCGTGCTGCACGCCGGTGGAAAGTTCGGGGGCGGCGGTTACGCGGTCTCCGGAGGACTCCACGGCGTCGGCAGCTCGGTGGTCAACGCGCTCTCCAGCCGCCTCGAGGTCGAGGTGCGCCGGCAGGGCCATGTGTGGCGCCAGAGCTTCCACAACGGTGTGCCCAACGAGTCACTGCACCAGGACGAGGTCTCCGACGAGACCGGGACCACGATCACCTTCTGGCCGAGCTCGGAGACCTTCGAGACGACGGTCTTCGACTACGAAACCCTGCGCGCGCGCTTCCAGCAGATGGCTTTCCTCAACAAGGGTCTACGCCTCACGCTCACCGACGAGCGTGCGGACAGCCTGGACGCCGAGGACAAGCCGCTCAGCAACAGCTTCATGTACGAGCAGGGCCTGATGGACTACGTGGCCTACCTCAACCGGGCCAAGAAGGCCGAACTGGTCAACGAGGAGATCATCTCCTTCGAGTTCGAGGACACCGAGAAGAAGATCGCCCTCGAAGTGGCTATGCAGTGGACCACCGCGTACACCGAGAGCGTGCACACCTACGCGAACACCATCAACACCCACGAGGGCGGTACCCACGAAGAGGGCTTCCGTGCGGCGCTGACCACCCTGGTGAACAAGTACGCGCGGGAAAAAGGCATCCTGAAGGAAAAGGACGACAACCTCTCCGGCGACGACGTGCGCGAAGGCCTCACCGCCGTCGTCTCGATCAAGCTCGCCGAACCGCAGTTCGAGGGCCAGACCAAGACCAAGCTGGGCAACACCGAGGCCAAGGCATTCGTGCAGCGGGTCGTCGGCGACCAGCTTTCCGACTGGTTCAACCGCAACCCGGTTCAGGCCCGCGAGATCATCCGCAAGTCGCTGCAGGCCGCGACCGCCCGGATGGCCGCTCGCAAGGCCCGCGAGACCGCCCGACGCAAGGGCCTGCTCGAGGGTGGCGGCATGCCGGGCAAGCTCAAGGACTGCCAGAGCAAGGACCCCGCCGCCTCAGAGATCTTCATCGTGGAGGGCGACTCGGCCGGCGGCTCCGCCGTGCAGGGCCGCAACCCGGAGACCCAGGCGATCCTGCCCCTGCGCGGCAAGATCCTCAACGTGGAGAAGGCGCGCCTGGACCGTGCCCTCGGCAACGCCGAAGTGCAGGCGATGATCACGGCGTTCGGCGCCGGCATCGGTGAAGACTTCAACCAGGACAAGGTGCGCTACCACAAGATCGTGCTGATGGCCGATGCCGATGTCGACGGCCAGCACATCACCACCCTGCTGCTCACCCTGCTCTTCAGGTACATGCGTCCGCTGATCGACCTCGGCTACGTGTACCTCGCGCAGCCGCCGCTGTACCGACTCAAGTGGTCCAACTCCGCCCACGAGTACGTGTACTCGGATGCGGAGCGGGACGCCCTGCTCGCCGACGGCGCGGCCGCCGGCAAGCGGATCCCCAAGGACAACGGCATCCAGCGCTACAAGGGCCTGGGTGAGATGGACTACAAGGAGCTGTGGGAAACCACGATGGCTCCCGAGTCCCGCACCCTGCTCCAGGTGACCCTGGACGACGCGGCAGCCGCCGACGAGATTTTCTCCACCCTGATGGGCGAAGACGTCGAATCCCGACGCAACTTCATCCAGAAGAACGCGAAGGACGTGCGTTTCCTTGACATCTGACGACACCACAGGCACCACGCCGGAAGCCCCCGACGCGGCCAGCGTCGCGGCAGCTGCCGCGCACCTCACCCAGCACGGCAAGATCGACCAGGTCGACCTGCAGCTGGAAATGCAGCGTTCCTACCTCGACTACGCCATGAGCGTCATCGTCGGGCGCGCATTGCCGGACGTGCGTGACGGCATGAAGCCCGTGCACCGCCGCGTGATCTACGCCATGTACGACGGCGGCTACCGCCCCGACAAGGCGTTCTCCAAGTGCGCCCGCGTGGTCGGCGACGTGATGGGCCAGTTCCACCCGCACGGTGACTCCTCGATCTACGACGCACTCGTGCGCCTGGTGCAGCCGTGGAGCCTGCGGTACCCGCTGGCCCTCGGCCAGGGCAACTTCGGCTCCCCCGGCAACGACGGCGCCGCCGCCCCGCGATACACCGAAACCAAGATGGCTCCGCTGGCCCTCGAAATGGTCCGCGACATCGACGAAGACACCGTCGACTTCCAGGACAACTACGACGGCCGGACCCTCGAGCCCACGGTGCTGCCCGCCCGCTTCCCCAACCTGCTGGTGAACGGCTCCGTCGGCATCGCCGTCGGTATGGCCACCAACATCCCGCCGCACAACCTGCGCGAGGTCGCCGCCGGCGCCCTGTGGTATCTCGAGAATCCCGACGCCAGCCGCGAAGAGCTGCTCGAAGCGCTGATCCAGCGCATCAAGGGCCCTGACTTCCCCACCGGCGCGCAGATCCTGGGCATCAAGGGCATCCAGGACGCCTACCGCACCGGACGTGGCTCGATCACGATGCGCGCCGTGGTGAGCATCGAGGAACTGCAGGGTCGCACCTGCCTGGTGATCACCGAACTGCCGTACCAGGTGAACCCGGACAACCTGGCGATCAAGATTGCCGACCTGGTCAAGGACGCCAAGATCACCGGCATCGCCGACATCCGCGACGAGACCAGCGGCCGTACCGGTCAGCGCCTCGTTATCGTGCTCAAGCGCGACGCTGTGGCCAAGGTCGTGCTGAACAACCTCTACAAGCACACCCCGCTGCAGGAGAACTTCGGCGCGAACATGCTCGCGATCGTCGACGGCATCCCGCGCACCCTGGCCCTGGACGGCTTCATCACCGCCTGGGTGTCGCACCAGATCGACGTCATCGTGCGCCGTACCCAGTTCCGGTTGAACAAGGCTGAGGCGGATGCCCACATCCTGCGCGGCTACCTCAAGGCGCTCGACGCGCTCGACGAGGTCATCGCCCTGATCCGCCGCTCCCCCACCGTGGACGACGCCCGTGAGGGTCTGATGGACCTGTTGACGGTCGACAGGCTCCAGGCCGACGCCATCCTGACGATGCAGCTGCGCCGCCTTGCCGCTCTCGAGCGACAGAAGATCATCGACCAGGCCGCCGAACTCGAATTGCAGATCGTCGAATTCAAGTCGATCCTGGCCAGCCCCGAGCGTCAGCGCACCATCGTGAGCACCGAGCTCGGTGAGATCACCGATAAGTTCGGTGACGACCGCCGCACCGAGATCATGTTCGGCTTCGACGGCGACATGTCGGTCGAGGACCTCATCCCCGAAGAGGAGATGGTGGTCACCGTCACCCGCGGCGGCTACATCAAGCGCACCCGCAGCGACAACTACCGCAACCAGCACCGCGGCGGCAAGGGCGTCAAGGGCGCCCAGCTGCGCGCCGACGACGTGGTCGAGCACTTCTTCGTCACCACGACCCACCACTGGCTGTTGTTCTTCACGAACACCGGCCGGGTCTACCGGGCCAAGGCCTATGAAGCTCAGGAATCCGGTCGGGACGCCAAGGGCCAGCACGTGGCCAACCTGCTCGCGCTGCAGCCGGGCGAGGAGATCGCCCAGATCCTGGACATCCGGGACTACGGCGTGGCCCAGTACCTCACCCTGGCCACCCGTGACGGCCTGATCAAGAAGACCGCGCTCAGCGAGTACGACACCAACCGCACCGGCGGCATCATCGCGATCAAGCTGCGCGAGGGCGACGAACTCGTCTCCGCGCTGCTCGTCGACGAGGATTCCGATCTGCTGCTGGTGTCGAAAAAGGGCATGTCCATCCGGTTCACCGCCTCCGACGAGGCGCTGCGCCCGATGGGCCGCAGCACCTCCGGCGTGATCGGTATGCACTTCCGTGGCCAGGACACCCTGTTGGACGCGTCCGTGGTCTCCGACGACGGGTTTGTGTTCGTCGTCACGGAGGGCGGCTACGCCAAGCGCACCGCCGCCGACCAGTACCGCCTGCAGAACCGCGGCGGACTGGGCATCAAGGTGGCCAAGTTGAACGATGACCGCGGCGATCTGGTCGGTTCTCTCATCGTCGACGAGGAGGACGAGGTTCTTGTGGTCCTTGCCAGTGGCAAGGTGGTACGCTCTGACGTCGCCGAAGTGCCGGCCAAGGGCCGGGATACCATGGGCGTCGTTTTTGCAAAGTTCGCGACCGAAGATCGAATCATCGCCATCGCGAAGAACACCGAACGCAATCTGGTCGCCCTCGAAATCGAGGCGGCCACCGAGATTGGTTCGGGGAAAGTAGAATCAGCAGATGAGTAGTGTTGCCGAGAAACTGGCCAAAAAGTCGAGTCGGGGTGCAATGTCGTCCAAGCAGGTACGTCTGAAGCTCGTGTACATCGACTTCTGGTCGGCCGTCAAGCTGTCCTTCCTGATCGCCGTGTGCCTGGCCGTGGTGACCATCGTCGCCACGTTCCTCACCTTCACGGTCCTCAATGGAACCGGCATCTTCACCCAGATCGACGCCCTGTACACGGATATCGCCGGGAGCGCGTCCGAGCTCACGACGATCCTGTCGATCGGCAACGTGATGGGCTTCGCCGTGGTCGTCGCCGTCATCAACACCGTCGTCGTCACCGCGCTGGGCGCAATCTTCGCCGTACTGTACAACCTGAGCGTCAAGGTCACCGGAGGCCTGCTCGTCGGATTCACCAACAACTGACGGATGTGTGCCCAATCGATGGTCGCTTGCGGCCTCGATTGGGACTTTTCGCCAGTTTCCGTTAGTCTGAAACCTGCCCAATGGGGGGATATAGCTCAGTTGGTTAGAGCGCTTCGCTGATAACGAAGAGGTCCCAGGTTCAAATCCCGGTATCCCCACGCAGTACCTCAACACCGTGTCCGTAAACACCGTGTACTTCATAGCCTTACATCTCCGCCAGATTCTCACCCGTGAAGATCCGGTTCGGGGCCATAGCTCAATTGGTAGAGCGCCTGCTTTGCAAGCAGGAGGTCCGGGGTTCGATTCCCCGTGGCTCCACAGAAGAAAACCCCCAGTCGGCACTGCCGGCCGGGGGTTTTTTGATTGTCCCCTCTTCGAGCCCCGCCAGTGGGCTTCAGTGGGCCTCTGTACACCGCAGGATGCGCTCGGGCCACCCGCATCCATGCCGGCATGCGCGTCCGCTCACACCAGCACCCAGCGCCGTTGAAGGTATGGTCGGGCGAAGGAGCACAAAAGAGGGCCCCCGTCGTATGACGGGGGCCCTCTTCGGTAAAGTGCCGGAGCTAGATGTCCGAGGACTTCTCGATCGGCGAGTCAAGCAGCGACTCGTCTTCGGAGACCCACAACTCATCGTCGGCACGGAAGGTCTGCCAAATGGCGTAGGCGACCCCGGCGGCGGCAGCGATGCCGACTCCGATGGCGATGTACGTGCCCGCGCCCAGACCCTGCTTCTCAATCACGACGGGCTTCTGGAAGCGAACCCGGTTGAGAGCGGCGATGCGCGCGTCCTTGGCGATATCCCCCACTGACATGACAGTGCCCAGTGCGGTTCCGATCCCCGGCAGAACCTTGTCAGTGACCTGGTGGCGAACTCCACCGGCAAAATCTTGGGTAGCGTGCACGCCGGGGAGCAGGTAGTGCTCGTATCCCTGGCGAACGCGGGGTACAACTTCTTCACGAGTGAGCACACCAGCCTGACGGCCGGCTTCACGTGCAATCTCGTTGGCGCGGTCGAGAACTTCCTGCTGATTACTCCACAGTTCGTCCGCGCTCTTGCGCAGACGAGTGAGTTCCTTTCGGCGCTTGCGTGACAGGCTCATCTGGACCCTCCATCGTTTCTTGTGGTGAACACTGCCCATCTTGCCACTGAATACCCTGTGAGCGCTCTGAATGCCTGACGGGCATACGGATTCGGATAAAGCTGCTGTGCAAGAATTGTCCCTATGTCTAAGCACACTGCCGTCGCCACGCTCAATACCACCCTCGGACCCATCAAGGTCAACCTCTTCGGGAACCACGCTCCGAAGACCGTCAAGAACTTCGTCGGCCTCGCCACCGGCGAAATCGAGTGGAAGCACCCGGCCACGGGAAAGACCTCCAACGACCCGCTGTACAACGGCACCGTCTTCCACCGCATCATCAAGGACTTCATGATCCAGGCCGGCGACCCGCTGGGCCAGGGCACCGGCGGACCCGGCTTCCAGTTCGACGACGAGATCAACCCCGAACTCGACTTCACCCAGCCGTACGTCCTCGCCATGGCCAACGCCGGCATCCAGGGCGGCCGCGGCACCAACGGTTCGCAGTTCTTCATCACCGTCGTGCCCACCACCTGGTTGCAGGGCAAGCACAGCATCTTCGGCGCCGTCGAGGACGAGGCGTCCCGTGCGATCGTCGAGCAGCTTGCTGCCGTGCCGACCGATGGCCGCGACCGTCCGCTCACCGACGTCGTCATCGAGAGCATCACCGTCGAGCAGGTCTAGGACCACCCCCGCTCATGAGCCTGCCCGGAACCGCCGCCAACTTCTGTTACCGGCATCCGGGCAGGCAGAGTTTTATCCTCTGTCAGCGCTGTGGACGCACCATCTGCCCCGAGTGCCAGACCCAGGCCGCCGTCGGTGTCATCTGCCCCGAGTGCATGCGCGAGCAACGCCAGAGCGCGCCCCGCACCAAGTCGGCCGCCCGCACCCGGCTCGGCCGCATGACCGCTGCCGGCGAGCCGGTGGTCACCTATTCGATCATCGCCCTGACTGTCGTGGTTTTCCTGCTGCAGCTCGTTCCCGGGCTCGATGTCACCAACCGGCTGCTCTACGCCGGCCTGTACTCCTACCCGGTCGCCTTCGAACCGTGGCGAATGCTGACCAGCATTGTTGTGCACTCCACGGGGTTCTTCTTCCACGTGCTCCTGAACATGTACACCCTGTGGATCTTCGGCCAGATCCTCGAGCGGATGCTCGGACGCGGCCGATTCCTCACGCTCTACCTGCTCAGCGGCCTGGCCGGTTCACTGGGCGTGCTGTTCCTGGCCGACCCGCGCGTGGCCGTGGTGGGCGCCTCCGGGGCGATCTTCGGCCTGATGGGCGCGTTCCTGGTCATCCAGCGAAAGCTCGGCGGCAACGCCACCCAACTGTTGATCCTGGTGGGGATCAACCTGGTGATCGGCTTCCTGCCCGGGCTCAACGTCGCCTGGCAGGCCCACGTGGGTGGTCTCATCGGCGGTGCCGTCATCGGCCTGATCTACGTGCAGACCCGCCAGCGCAGTAAGCGGACCCTGCAGTTGGCCCTGATCGGCGGTTTCGCTGCCCTGCTTGTCGCCTTGAGCCTGACCAAGCTGTTCGTCTAGGCGGCCCGGCGACTGAGTTTCCCCAGGGTTATCCACACCCCGGGAGAAAGTTATCCACAGGAGTTTCCACATTGGGGATAATTACACTGATGTAATTGACTACCCGAACGGGTGGTTAATTCACGCGGAACGGGTGGTGAACAACCGGGCTCAGCGCCAGCGGGTGGTCATCAGGAAGCCGATGAAGGCGATCCCGAAACCGACGAGGATGTTCCACGATCCGAACGCTGCGACGGGTAGGGCGCCCTGGCTCACGTAGAAGACGATGATCCAGGCCAGCCCGATGAGCATGAAACCGAACATCACGGGCTTGAACCAGACGGCGTTCGGGGCTTCCTCGCCCGCGCGGGCCTCGGGGCGGGCGGGCTTGGTTCGGGGATTTGTGCGTGCCATGCCTGCGATTCTAGCGTCACAGCCTGCGCGGGCCTGCCGGAACTGTCGGCAGATCACCATGTGCGCCCCGATTAGAATCGACTGCATGACCGAGTCGGCCAAGACCGAAGTTGCGGCCCTGCGCGGGCGGAGAGCCCTTCGCGGGCCGAGGGCGCGGGTGCGCCCCCGGGTGAGCGTGTTCGGCGTCCTCGGTGAACTGCTGATCACGGGCGGCGTGCTCGTGCTGCTCTTCCTGGGTTGGCAGCTCTGGTGGAACGACGCCGTGATGGCTGCCTCCCAGTCGCGTGCGGCGGAGTCGATCAGCCAGGGCTGGGTCGAAGACGTCAAGCCAGACCCGGCACCGGCTCCGGCTGCCGAGACGGGATTCGGCGATCCCGTGGTTGCGACGGCCCCCGGTGATCAGACGGCCTTCGCCGTGCTGTACGTGCCGCGCTTCGGCGACACCTACAAGCGCACCATCGCCGAGGGCATCGGCACCAATGTACTGAACAGCCCCGACCTCGGCATCGGCCACTACCCGGGCACCCAAATGCCCGGGGAGGTGGGTAACTTCGCGATCGCCTCCCACCGCAGCGCCAATGGCGGCGGGATGCACCTGATCAACGAGCTGCAGCTGGGCGATGCGATCTACGTGCAGACCGCCGACGGCTACTACACCTACAGGTTCCGCGACATGGAGTACGTGCCGCCGAGCGCCGTCGAGGCCATCGCACCGGTCCCGCACAACCCTGACGGCACACCGGTGGATCGGCTGATCGCCCTCACCACCTGCAACCCGCTGTTGTCCACCGCTGAACGGATCATCGCCTACGGTGTGTTCGAGTCCTGGCAGCCAACCTCGGCAGGGCCGCCGGCCGAGCTGGCGACTCTGCTCCCGGCCGCTTAGCGGCCCCTCCCTCCACCCGCGACACAGAAGACCGAAGGAACATCCGATGTACGCAGCAATCTGGCGCCTGATGCCCGGACCGGTCTGGGTGCGCATCCTGCTCGTTCTGGTGCTCCTGGCCGCGGTGCTCTATTCCCTCGCCACCTGGGTATTTCCCTGGGTCGACACGATGGTCAACAACCAGGAAGTGACGGTGGGCGTCCCATGACCCGCATCCTTGTAATCGACAACTACGACAGCTTCGTCTACACCCTCAACGGATACCTGCGGGAGCTGGGCGCCGAGACCGAGGTCGTGCGTAACGACGCCTTCCCGGCAGCGGATGTGGCCGCCCGCCTCGCCGAGTTCGACGGGGTGCTCGTCTCCCCCGGCCCCGGCAAGCCGTCC
Source organism: Cryobacterium sp. LW097 (assembly GCF_002205495.2). Taxonomy (GTDB): domain Bacteria; phylum Actinomycetota; class Actinomycetes; order Actinomycetales; family Microbacteriaceae; genus Cryobacterium; species Cryobacterium zongtaii. The sequence continues at coordinate 14,914 of NZ_CP021992.1, forward strand.
GACGCCGGGGTATCGATCGCGGCGGTGGAAGCGGCCCTCGCGACCAATCAGCCGTTGTTCGGGGTGTGCCTGGGCCACCAGGCCATCGCCGAGGCCTTCGGTGCGACAGTCACCAACGCCGAAGAGCTCATGCACGGCAAGACCTCGCAGATCACTCACGACGGCAGCGAGTTCTACGACGGGGTGCCCCAGCCCTTCACGGCCACCCGGTACCACTCCCTGGCCGTGGTGGACGGAACCGTCCCCAGCGATCTGGTAGTGACCTCGCGCACCCAGGGCGGAGTGATCATGGGACTGCGGCACGTCTCGGCGCCGATCCTCGGGGTGCAGTTCCATCCGGAGTCGGTGCTGACGGAGGGGGGCTACCTGATGGTGGCCAACTGGCTGGCGCTGGCCGGCCTGCCCGATGCGCGCGAGACGGCCAAGCACCTCACCCCGATGCTCAAGCTCAACTGACGGCTCCGCGGCCTCAGGTGGTCCGGACAGGATCGAGGGCGTGCCCAGTGCAGGTCGAGCCTGTCGAGACCCGGTGAGACGGCCTGCGCGGCATTGGCGGCTGGTTAGCCGGCGCAGTAGATCAGGACGACCTCAGACTTCTGCGGCACATCGCCGGGTGGCAGCGACTGCTTGGTGACCGGTGAGCCGTCGGCGCTGTCACAGGTGTAGTCGGGCTCGAGCTCCAACTCCAGTTGTGTGTTGTCGGATTGCAGGAGCGCGGTGGCCGCGGTGAGGGCCTGGCCGACGACGTTGGGCATGGTCACCAGGCCGCTGGACACCGTGAAGTCCACCGTGGAGCCGACCGGCGTCTTCTCTTCCGGAGCCGGGATGGTCTTCAGCACGATGCCCTCCGGAACGTCCGGAGAGTTCTCGGTGGTCACCGAGCCAGACACGAAGCCGCGTTCGGTGAGGAACGGTTCGGCCGCAGCGAACGGCTGCGTGGTGGTATCCGGCATATCGACAAGCTCAGCGCCAGACGACACGTAGACCTTGACGACGGTGGCCGGCGGTGCGATGGTGCCGGACGGCGGATCGGTGCGGATGACCTCGTCCTTGGCCACGGTGGGACTGCTCTCTTCGGCCTTCGTGGCGGCGAGATCCAATTCCAGCAAGGCATCCTGAGCGTCGTCGTAGCTGAAGCCGGTGAGGACCGGAACCCGGCGTGACGTGTCGGGCAGGTTGTTGCTGGGGGTGAGACTCAGCGCCCAGAACATCACGGCGATGACGATGACGATGACACTGACGATGCCGGCCCAGATCCAGATCACCGGGGGGCGACGCTGGGTACGGTCCATGGTCTGGTCTTCGGCAAGCTGTTTGAGGGCGAGCTCCGAACTCGATTCCACCTCTGGAGGCGCGCCGAACAGGCCGCCGGCGACATCGTCCGCCGGGCGTTTCACGGGAATGTGGCCGGCGCCGGCCGTTTCGACGTCGTTGCGGAACTCGACGGCGCTCTGGTAACGGCCGAAGCGGTCCTTGGCCAGGGCGTGTACCACTACGGTATCCAGCGCGGGGGACACCTTGGGGTTGATGGAGCTGGGCTTGACCGGGGCTTCGCTGACATGCTGGTACGCCACGGCGACGGGGGTGTCGCCCCGGAACGGTGGGCGGCCCGTAAGCATTTCGAAGAGCACCACACCGCTGGAGTACAGGTCGGTGCGGGCATCCACCGACTCGCCCTTGGCCTGCTCGGGGGAGAAGTACGAGGCGGTGCCGAGGATGGCGGTGGTCTGGGCGACCGTCGTGGCGGAGTCGGAGATGGCCCGGGCGATACCGAAGTCCATCACCTTGACCTGGCCGGCCTTGGTGATCATGATGTTGCCGGGCTTGATGTCCCGGTGCACCACACCGGCACGGTGCGAGTACTCCAGGGCGGTCAGGACCCCGTCGATGATGCGCACGGCCTCGACGGAGTCGATCGGACCCTCACGGATGATGTCCTTGAGCAGACGCCCGTCGACGAACTCCATGATGATGAACGGGATCTGCGATTCGTTGCCGTTGTCCTCGGTGATGGTTTCTTCGCCGGCGTCGAAGACCCGAACGATCGTCGGGTGCGCCATTCGCGCGGCGGCCTGGGCTTCTTGGCGGAACCGGGTGCGGAAGGCGGGGTCCGCGGCGAGGGAGGACTTGAGGAGCTTGATGGCCACCGTGCGGCCGAGCCTGGAGTCGGTGCCGATGTGCACGTCGGACATGCCTCCGCGGCCGATCGACGCCCCCACGCGGTATCGACCAGCAAGCAGACGGCCCTCATCACTCAATGCAAAACTCCCTGCTCGCGGACAATGTTGATCATTTTAGTCAAGATCCGGTGGGCACCGGGGGGCGCCCACCGGTGCACCTACCCTGCAGGCGTGGTGGGGGTCGGGACGGGCACAACCGGCGCCGTCACGGTGACCGTGCTGGCGCCCGAGTAGTCGGAGGCCGTCTCGCCGCAGAAGTACCGGAACTTCACGGTGAAGTTTCCGGTGCCCGCCGTGACGGTGGTCGTGGTCGTGTCCGGCCCGGTGCGAGCGGGGGAGGAGACCCCGTTGCCCTCGGCGAGCAGCTCGTAACCGGAGAGCTCCTGGCCGGCCGGGCAGGACTGCCCCGGCCAGGTGACCGTGACGGTACCGGCGGGAGCGACGGTGGACGGCGTGGCCGACGGCGTGCCTGAGGGCGCGTCGGGGAGCGCGGGAATGAAGTCGGAATAGACCCGCACCTCGATCGGCGTGCCCTCGGCGACCCGACCCGTGGGGTTGATCCCGTAGACCCTGTCGACCTGGTCGGCGTCGGGGGCAGCCTTGTCCGCCACCACGTTGGCGCTGAGACCGAGCTCGCTGAGCCGGTCCCGTGCCTCAGAGCTGGTCATACCGAGGAACTCGTTCTGGTCGAGTTCCACCATGTTGGTGGACGGCGTTGGTGTCGGCGTGGGCGTGGTCTTGGGCGGAGTCGGCGTCTGGGAGGTTACCGTGGGTTCCGGTTCCGGCGTGGCGGCGGGCTGCATGAACAGCGTGACCAGGGTACCGACGAGAACCAGACCGAGGATGGAGATGAGCGCCACCAGCGGCCAGGTCCAGGGACTGCGCTTCTTCTTTTTCTTGGGATCCGCTGCGGCTGCCGCGGCGGCCGCCTCAGCGCGGGTGCCCGGCTGTGTCACACCGGACGCTGACGGCATCAACTGGGTGGTCTGGTCGTTGCCGGCACCGGGCATCAGCATGGTGGCCGCTGTGGGCGTGAGGCCCGTCATGACGGCCGGTACGGATGCGGCAGCGGCCGCGACGTCACCGCGGCGGAGCGCGATGGCGGCACGAGCCAGGTGCGCCGCCGAGGCGGGGCGCTCGGCTGGGTTCTTGGCCAGGCAGGAGATCACCAGGTTACGGACCGGCTCCGAGACCGTTTCGGGCAGGGGCGGTGGTTGCTCGTTGATCTGAGCCATCGCGATCGCCACCTGGGACTCGCCCGTGAACGGGCGCCGGCCGGCGAGGCTTTCGTAGGCGACGATGCCCAGGGAGTAGATATCGGTGGTCGGCGAGGCCGAGCGTCCGCTCGCCTGTTCGGGCGAGAGGTACTGCACCGTGCCCATGACCTGGCCGGTCGCGGTGAGGGGAACCTGGTCGGCGATACGTGCGATGCCGAAGTCGGTGATCTTGACGCGGCCCTCTGGGGTGATCAGCAGGTTGCCCGGCTTGATATCGCGGTGCACGAGCCCGGCCGCGTGCGCGGCATGCAGGGCGGCGGCGGTCTGCGCGACGATGTCGAGGACCTTGTCGGCGGGCAGCGTGTGCTCGCGTTCGAGGATCGTGGAGAGCGCCTCACCGGGCACCAGCTCCATGACGAGGAAGGCGCTGCCGTCTTCTTCGCCGTAGTCGAAGACGTTGGCGATGCCCTCGTGGTTCACCAGGGCGGCGTGCCGGGCCTCAGCGCGGAAGCGCTCGAGGAATCCAGGGTCGCCAAGGTACTCGTCCTTGAGGATCTTGATGGCGACTGTGCGCCCGATCACCAGGTCGACGGACTGCCAAACCTCGCCCATACCGCCGATGGCGATGCGGGATTGCAGCTCGTATCGTCCCCCGAAGGTGAGCCCTGCTGTGGGTCTCATTTATTCAGCACCGCCTCTAGTACCTGTTTCGCTATCGGTGCGGCAAGCAAGTTGCCGTACCCCGTCTGACCGAGTCCCCCGCCATCTTCGATGAGAACGGTGATCGCGTATTGCGGGTCTGCCGCGGGGGCGAATCCGGTGAACCACAGTGTGTATGGGTCATCGGCGCCGTTCTCCGCAGTCCCCGTTTTTCCCGCCACGTCGACTCCGTCTATTCTTGCATTGCTCGCGGCCCCGTCCTGGACCCCGTTGACCATCATCTGGGTCATGGTCGCCGCGGTTTCGGCGCTGAGCACCCGGTCGGCGGCGACGGGTTCGAAGGCCTGCAACGGGCTGAGGTCCGGTGCCAGGATCTCATCGACCAGGTTGGGCTGCATTTCGATACCTCCATTGGCGATCGTCGCTGAGACCAGCGCCATCTGCAGTGGTGTGGCGCGCACGCTGGTCTGGCCGAAAGCCGACAGGGCAGTCTGCGCGTCGTCGGGGTCTTCGGGATACTCACTGGCGGTGACCGACAGGGGGATGGTGAATTCGGAGTTGAAACCGAACTTCTCCGCCATGGCGCGGATGGCGTCATCGCCGAGCGCCAGGCCGAGCTCGGCCATGGGGATGTTGCAGGACAGTTTGAGCGCCGTGGCGATGGTGACGGTGTCGCCCGAACCGCAGGTGCCGCCGCCGGAGTTGATCACGACGGAGCTGGAATTGGGCAGCGTCCAGGTCGCCGGGTTCGGGAACGTGCTCTCCGGGGTGTACTGACCCGATTCCAGGGCCGCGGCCACCACCACGAGCTTGAACACCGAACCGGGCGGGTTGAGCGAATTGATGGCCCGGTTGATCAGCGGGTTGCCCGGAGCGTTGACGAGGGCGTCGTAGGTGTCGTTGACCGCGGCACTGTCGTGCACGGCGAGGGTGTTGGGGTCGTAGCTCGGCTTGGACACCATCGCGAGCACCCGGCCGGTTTTGGGCTCGGTGACGACGACGGAGCCGGTGTTGTCGCCCAGCGCATCCCAGGCGGCCTGCTGCGCGACCGGGTCGATGCTGGTCTCGACCGAGGCGCCCGTGGGGTCCTGGCCGGTGACCAGGCTGGAGACCTGGTCGAAGAACTGCGCATTCGAGGTGCCGCTGAGCTCGCCGTTGAGGGCCTGCTCCAGCCCGGTGGGCGCACCGTTGACCGGGATGAAGCCGGTGATCGGGGCGTAGAGCAAGCCGTTGCTGTAGGTGCGCTGGAACTTGTAGTTGTCGTCGACCGGCATCGACTGGGCGATCGGCTCGCCGCCGGCGAGGATCGCGCCGCGCTCGACGGAGTAGCTGTCGAGAAGGGTGCGGGTGTTCCGGTCATCCGCCGCGAGGTTATCGGCCTGGAAGACCTGCACGACGGAGGTTGATCCGAGCAGGGCGGCGAACATGAGCATCACGACGATGCTCACGCGCTTGAGTTCACGATTCATCTAGACCACCAGCCGAGGTTGGTTGCGCACAGTGTCGGACAATCGCAGCAGCAGGGCCACGATGATCCAGTTGGCGACGAGGGAGGAGCCACCGGCGGCCAGGAACGGGGTGGTGAGGCCGGTGAGCGGGATGACACGGGTGACACCGCCGATGACGATGAAGCACTGCAGGGCGATGACGAAGGAGAGTCCGACGCCGAGAAGCTTGCCGAAGTCGTCTTGACCGGCGAAGCCGATACGGAAGCCGCGGGCGACCAGGAGCAGGTACAGGGCCAGGATCGCGAAGACGCCGGCCAGGCCGAGTTCTTCGCCGAGGCTGGCGATGATGTAGTCGCTCTGGGGGACCGGGGTGAGTTCCGGACGGCCCTGGCCGAGGCCGGTGCCGATCAACCCGCCCTTGGCGAGGCCGAAGAGACCCTGAACGAGCTGGTAACTGCCGCCGGCTGCGTCGTAGACGGCCGGGTTGAGCGCATCCAGCCAGTTGGTGAACCGGCCGTTGACGTACTCGAGGGTCTGGCTGGCGATGAGGGCCCCACCGAGGAACAGGCCCATGCCCAGCAGCACCCAGCTGAGCCGGCCGGTGGCGAGGTAAAGCATCACCAGGAACAGTCCGAAGTACAACAGGGCTGTGCCCAGGTCGCGCTGGAAGATGATGACCGACATGGACAGGGCCCAGACGACCAGGATCGGGCCGAGGTCGCGCAGACGCGGGAAACGCATTCCCAGGAACTTTTTGCCGACCATGGAGAGGCTGTCGCGGTTGCGCACGAGGTAGCCGGCGAAGAACACGGCCAGGGCGATCTTGGCGATCTCGCCGGGCTGGAAGGTGGCGAACGAGCCGAAGCCGATCCAGACCCTGGCACCGCTGACCTCGCGGCCGAGACCGGGAACCAGCGGCAGCAGCAACAACAGAACGCCGACAAAGCCGGCGACGTAGGTGTACCTGAACAGCACGCGGTGGTTGCGGATGATGAGGAGCACGGCGATGGCGAGGGCGATGGCCAACCCGCTCCACACGGTCTGCCGCACGGCGGCGCTGGCCCAGCCGGCCTCCTCGTTGGCGATATCGATGCGGTAGATCATCGCGATGCCGATGCCGTTGAGCAGGGTGGCGATGGGCAGGATGAACGGGTCGGCTTCCCGCGCGACAAAACGCAGCACGATGTGCATCGCGAACACCAGGCCGGACAAGCTCGCGCCCAGGAGCACCAGGGTGGTGTCGATCTGGCCGAGTGCGCCCAGCTGCACGAGCACGACGGCGCCCAGGTTGATGCCGCAGGCGAGGATCAGCAGAAACAGCTCGAGATTGCGCAGCTTCTGAGGCAGGTGCAACCGGCGGATTTTGCCGGTCTGCGGGGCCGCCTCGCGGGCATCCGAGGTCGTTTTACTCTGCCGGGGCATTGCTCAACCGTTCCACGATGAGTTTGGCGTCTTCCAGGGATGACGCGTTGATGGTGCGCTCCACCAGCTGGCGGTCGTAGACGCGCAGCTGGTTCAGCTCCAGGTTGGTGTCTTCGTAGACGCTGGAGAGTTTAAGCGGGCCCAGATCCTGCTGGATGCCCTGGTAGATCGCGACGGTGCTGCCTTCGACGCCGACGAAGTACCGGCTCTGCGTCCACTGGTAACCCAGCAACGCGGCACCGACGATGGTCACGATCAGCAGCACGATGGCGGCCAGCCAGGTGACCTTGCGGCGTGTGGCGCGTCGCGCGTCTTCCTCGATGAGTTCGGACAGGTAGTCCTGGGAGTCGGGTTCGAAGTGGGTTTCCCGCACGGGGTGCAGTCGCAGCGAAGGGATGCGGGGTGCGCGGGTGCGCACCGGCTCCTCACCGAACGCCAGCGGCGCCGCGGCGGAGCCGACCACGATCGGCTCACCCAGTCGTTCTCCGCCGGAACCGATGTCGACGACGACGATGGTGACGTTGTCTGGCGCGCCGCCGTCCAGGCTCTCCTTGACCAGGCGGTCGGCAACGGCCTGCGCGTCGAGCGAGGATCGGAGGGCGTTGCCGATGCCCGTGTTCGACACCACGCCGCTCAGCCCGTCGGAACAGATCAGCCAGCGGTCGCCCGCCCGGGTGGCCAGGATCGAGGTGTCGATCTCCGGAGAGGACTCGACGTCGCCGAGCACCCGCATCAGCACCGACCGGCGCGGATGCACCATGGCTTCGGCCTCGGTGATGCGACCGCTGTCGACGAGGCGCTGCACGAAGGTGTGGTCGGTGGTGATCTGCGACAGCTCACCGTCCCGGAACAGATAGATCCGGGAATCACCGATGTGCGCGATGGCGACCTGGTCATCGAGCACCACGAGGGCGCTGACGGTGGTGCCCATGCCGGTGAGTTCGGCGTGCTCGAAAACAGTCTCGGCCAACTGCGAGTTCGCGGCGATCAGCGCAGCCTGGAGCGCGAACTCGGCGTCCTGAGCCGACAGGTAGGCCGTGTCGGCCTCCATGATGCGCTTGGTGGCGATGGCCGACGCCACGTCACCACCGGCGTGTCCGCCCATGCCGTCGGCCACGACGAACAGGGTGTGTCCCGCGTACCCGGAGTCCTGGTTGTTGGACCGAATCTTGCCAACGTTGGACGCGGCTGCGCTGTGACTAACCGATGCCATGCACTACCGCCGAAGCTCGAAGCTCGTCGCGCCGATTTTCACGGTGGCGTTCAGCGGCACCGACGTTGGCACGGCAACACGTTTGCCGTCGAGGAAGGTGCCGTTGGTGGAATCCAGGTCCTGCACCATCCAGTCGTCATGCCACAGCATCAGCCGTGCGTGGTGGGTGGAGGTGTAGTCGTCCCGGATGACCAGGCTCGAATCGCTGGACCGGCCGATGGTGACCGGCTCGGTGCCGAGCGGGAACTCGGTGCCGGCCTTGGGTCCGGAGGTGATGACCAGGCGGGTGGCGGTCTGCGCGGTGGCCTTCTCTGGCCCGGCTTGCGGAAGCGGAGCGGCCTGCTGGCGGGAGAACTGCTCGGTGGGAGCGGAGGCCGAGGCCGCCGGGGGCTGCGCGAACGCTCCGGCGGGTACCGGCGCGGGTGGCGGGGTGGCGAAGGGTACGGGTGCCGCTGCGGGCGCATCCGTGGACATCTTGCGCACTCGCTGGCCGAACAGGTCACTGCGGAGGGCGTAGACGATGCCGAAGATGAACAGCCAGAGCACCAGCAGGAACGCCAGGCGCAGGACAAGAAGGGTCAGTTCACTGGGATTCATGCGTTCGGCCCCCAGAAACCGCCCATATCGTGCCGTTGGGTGGACTCGTCGACCCGGCGGGCCTCGGTTCTGTCGGTGCCGGCCTGGGCGACGACCCTGAAGACGATGCTGGTGCGCCCGATGGTGATGACCGAGTCGGGCTCGAGGATGGCCTGTTTGACGGGGGAGCCGTTCAGCTGGGAGCCGTTGGTGGAGCCGAGGTCGCGTACCTGGGCGCGGGCGCCGTCCCAGATGATCTCGACGTGGCGGCGGGAGGTGCCGGTGTCGTCGATGGTGATGTCGGCGTCCGAGCCGCGGCCGATCACCGTGCGGGACTTGACGAGCTGATGACGGTGCCCGTTGATGTCAACGACCGGGGTCCAGGCCACGCTGCCGTTGACGGAGGTGGAATCGATCTGCACCATGCCCTCGCTGAGGCCGGGGTCGTTGGCGAACGTGATCGAGACGACGCCGGTGAACTGATAACCCTGCGAGGACGCGTGCTGCTGCACGAGCTGGACGAGTTCGTCGATGAGGGCGGGGCCCAGATCTCTCATGCGGCCGAAGTCGGCCTGGGCCAGGCGCACGGTGAAGCGATTGGGCGCCAGGATACGATCCCGCGACACGACCGCGGCTTTGGTGTCGAGCTCACGACGCAGCGCTGAGGTGATCTCCACCGGCTGCACGCCCGACTTGAAGGTCTTGGCGAAAGCGCCGTTTACGGCGCGCTCAAGACCTTTCTCAAAGTTATCCAGTATGCCCACAGGTCTCCCGATCCGGTCCGTTTGGCTATGAGCATGTTACTTGCCTCACGTGTTAACTCGCCCAATGGGCGGGTCAGGGCACGGGAAGTCATCCTACGGGGGTAGTGCGGTCAGACCACTAACGGGGGGCATTCCGCGGGTCTGGGGCAGGCTGAGTCGGGGCGGAAGCCCTCGAATGGCGTTCAGGCCCTGCGGAATGCTAGGATTTCAAAGTTCGCGCGAGTGGCGGAATTGGCAGACGCGCTGGCTTCAGGTGCCAGTGTTCGAAAGGACGTGGGGGTTCAAGTCCCCCCTCGCGCACAGTGAAAAAGTGCACGATGGATGAATAATCTGCGCGAACAGGAAAGGCCCCCGGGAAACCGGGGGCCTTTCGTCATTCTCGGTGGTGCATACGGAACTGCACTCGCTGTCACGCTCTCACCGGATTCACCAGTTCTGGTTCTCAATGGCATCGGTGAGTGTTGTTGTACTTCTGCACCGCGCGTCCCTACGGTGGAATTACACCGCAGCGGCGCGAGAGGCTCGAACGTGCAGCACCCGCCGCCGGTGCATCACCGAGAGGACCACCGTGAAGCGTTTCACCATGCCCGGAACCGAGATCGTCGCCCCGAACGTTGTGCTGGGCCTGATGCGGATCGCGGAGAAGACCGACGACGAGGTGCGCGAACTGGTGCGCACCGCCCGTGACGCCGGCATCGACTTCCTCGACCACGCCGATGTGTACGGCACCGACCTGCACGGGTGCGAGCGCCGGTTCGCCGAGGCGATGCAGCTCACCCCGTCGCAGCGTGACGAGCTGACCATCCAGACCAAGACCGGGATCGTGGGGGATGGGCCGTACTTCGACTTCTCTTATGAACACATCATGGATTCGGTGGACGGTTCCCTGGCCGCGCTCAAAACGGACCACATCGACATCCTGCTGCTGCACCGCCCCGACGCGCTTGTCGAACCCGAAGAGGTCGCCAGGGCCTTCGACGAGCTGGACGCCGCCGGCAAGGTGCGCGCCTTCGGTGTCTCCAACCACACCCCGCGCCAGATCGACCTGCTCAAGAAGTACGTACGACAGCCGCTCGTTGCCAATCAGCTGCAGCTCTCGATCACCCACGCTCCGATCGTCGCGCAGGGCGTGGCGGCGAACATGGCCGGAGAGCAGCAGTCGCTCACCCTCGACGGCGGCGGAATCTTGGACTACTGCCGGCTGAACGACATCACGGTTCAGGCCTGGTCGCCGTTCCAGGCCGGCTTCTTCACCGGGGTCTTCCTCGGCTCAGCGGAGTACCCCGAGCTGAACGCGGTCATCGACCGTCTCGCCGCTGCCTACGACGTTCCCGCGATCGCCATCGCCACGGCCTGGATCACCCGCCACCCCGCACAGATGCAGGTGGTGCTCGGCACCACCAGCCCTGAGCGGGTGGCCGCGGCCGCGCTCGGCTCGGAGATCCCGCTCACCCGCTCAGAGTGGTACGAGCTGTTCCGCGCCGCGGGCTACCGGGTGCCGTAACCCTGGCTAGTCCTCGACGGTGAAGCCGAGGAGGGCGCCGGGGGAGGCGACGATCAGTCGCCCGGCTCCGGCGTCGACCCCGACCATCCGCACCGACCCGATCGAGAACGTGTCACTGAGCTCTCCGGTCGCTTCGCAGGCTTGGTGGTCGTCGCCGCCACCGAACGACGTGCTCTCGCCGGTTCCGGGGTACATCGCGATCAGCGGCTCGCGCTGGATGGAGCAGGCGTAGACGGCCTCCTCCGAGGCGTCGGAGTGCTCCCCGGTGATGAGGTTCACGATCGTCGATTCGCCGTCGATGAGCCTGACGCTGTCGGCAGAGAATGAGGCGAAGGTCGATTCCTTCTCGTCGCCGGTGCCGTTGTAGTCGTCGCCGCCCAGCGGGAGGGTCCAGTCGATCTCCCCTGTTGCCACGTCGACCCCGACGAGATCGACGTCGAAGTCGGTGTGGGTGACGTCGAAGCCCGACCCATCTGCTTTCTTGACGACCGATGTTGTACCGGAGTTGATGACGCAGAAGGTGCGCTTGCCGTCGGCGCGCGCCTCTTCACGCACGTAATAGTCACAGAACTCGGCTCCGTCGAGGCTCCAGACGCTCTCACCGGACTCCGGATCCAGCGCCACGACGCGCTGCTGCGTTGCGTCGTCGGTGTATTCGGTGGCGTCCGCACGGGACGCGTCGAACAGGCCCCCGGCGCCGATCAACAGGCCGGTGGTTTTCTCTTTGGTCCAGAACCAACCGCCGTCGGACGAGGTGCCCTCACCGAAGACATCCTGATAGGGGCGCTCCCAGAGAAACTCGCCGTCGGCGCTGCTGCCGAGCATCTCGGTGCCTTCCGGGGGTCGGCTATTGGTGGAATAGACGCGGTTGCCGATCAGGCGGGCCGAGTCCGGCAGCACGACGTCGGTATCCGGGGTGATCTCGCCTCCGGCGGTGGTGAAGCGGTAACTCAGGCTGCCGGCGTCGTAGTCGGTCTGCTTCCAGCCCGTGAAACAGATATCGGTGCCGTCGGCGCAGGATGACGGTCGGCTGGTCGCCCAGACCCGGTTGTCGGTCAGCGGGACAGGCGTTCCCGTGCCGAGGTCCGCCAGCACCAGGTCCTGCCAGTCTTTGTCGTCGCCCGGGCGAAGGTAGGCGGCGTAGTGCTGGTCGCCGTCGCTGATGATGGTGGCCGACGCCTGCACGCCGACCGTTGCCGCCCCGGTCACTGCGCTGTCGGCCCAGAGCTGTTCACCGGTCGTGGCGTCCCAGGCCACGACCTGCAGGGAACCTGAGGACGCCTTCGCGTAGGCGAGAACCACGCCGTCTGCCGCGGCGGGATCGCCGACCAGGGACGCGTCGACGGACCAGTCCGGCGTGGCCACCTCGTCGAGCTCCCGAGCCGCGATATCGGCGGCGCTTTCCGGGATCAAGCTGGTCCCCGGTGTGCAGCCGGTGAGAGCCACCAGCAGCACCAGAGCCGCGATCGGCAGCGTGGACGTGGCTCTGAACATGGTTTCCCCCGAATCCCCCCTGGCGCGCTCGCCAAGACTGCAAGTATGGCGCATCCGCCCCGCTCGGGTGACTATCGAGAACGAACGCAGGGCGCGGTGGCGTTGATCGAGATGCCCGCGGCGGTGCCGCGGATCGACAGGGTCTCCAGGCTGCCGTCCGGCACGGAGTAGAAGTCTGTTCCCATGGCACGGTCGGATCGGCTGAAGCCGCTGATCTCCCAGGCCGTTGTGATCGCGTCGAAGGCCTCGTCGGCGCTGTCGGCGATCTCGAAGATCGGGATCACGACAGAGCCCGTCACCTGCTCGTCGGAGCCGCCGGTGCACGTCGTGGTGGTGACAGAGGCCGGCCCGCGGATGCCCGCTTCGTCGCCGGCGGCATCCAGCAGCGCCGTCACCAGGGCGAGGTCGCCGGCAATCCGGGTGGTGGCATCCGCCGGATCGACGACGGCCGGGGGAGTGGCGCCGGGCAGCCCGGCCAACCTGTCGTCGGGCTCGGCCGAGCCGAGCGGGAGCCCCAGGTAGCCCGTCAAGGTCTCTGGTGAGTCGGTGGCGGTGGCTGGTGCCAGGGATACGTCGAAAGATGCCAGAGGCAGGCCTTCGACCTGGGTCTGGGAGTCGTCGAGCTCGGTCAGCAGGCCGGCCACGTCCTCGACGTCTCCGAGAGCCGCGACCCGCACCCTCAGGTTCGGACGCCACGCTGCGGAGTCCTTGCGGTTGTCGACACCGTCGAAGTACACGGAAGTGACCGCCAAGTCTGTGCTGAGCTCGGCGAGAAACCGTACCAGGCCGGTTCCGGGCGAAGTGGGGTCGATTGTCAGGGAGGAGCCCTCGCTCGAGCCGTCCGCCGGCGAGGTGAGAGTGATCGCCGGCAGGGCTCCGCTGCCGAAACCGGGCAGTGCCCGGACTGTTGTTGTCAGGTCGGCCCAGACCGAGGCGGACTCGACCCCGATGCCGACAGGCTCACCGTGCTGGAACACCGACACCGACAGGGTTCCAGGCAGGTCGCACAGGGCGACGGCCGCGTCGGCCATCTGCTCAGGATCGAGGCTGGTGATGACGCCGATGCCGGGCGGCGAGAAGCTCAGCGACACGTCGGCGCCGCCCTTCTCGCCAGGGATCCGCACGACGGAACTCATCGAGACCGTGCCGTTCTGGGCAGCCGAGTCGACCGAAACCGCCAGAGCCGGCACGTCCACGTTCGAGTCGTCGGCCTGCACCGTGAAGTGGGCGTCCCACAGGTCCGGTGCGGTGGGCGACTTGTCGGACTGGGCAAAGCCGTCGCTGACCCGGATGTCCGCGGTCACACTGGCCACCCCGGGGGTGGCCCGGATCTCGGTCAGGGCCTCGTCGACCACCGTAGTGACCTCTGTCGGTGGCCCGTCGGCGGGCCCTGCCCAGGCCGCGCACCCCGTCAGCGTAAGCGCCAGCGCCAGCGCCCCGACCCCCGCGCCGGCCGTCATCCGTAAGAACCCCCGTGCTGTCATCGAGCCAGTATCCCGCACCGACCTGGACGGTGTGCCACGCGGAGCCAGGCGCCCGGCTGAACACTCACGGCCGACTCAAGGCCTGCCTGTTACTGTCGGTTGGTCACCTCGAACCGAGCTGACACCACAGTCGTCAGGGAGATCCCGTGAATCAGCCGCGCATGAACGTCGAGTCGTTCAACCTCGACCACCGCACCGTCGTTGCGCCGTACGTGCGCCTGGCCGACACCAAGGTGCTGCCGCTGGGCGATGTCATCGTGAAATATGACGTGCGCTTCACTCAGCCCAACGTCGCCCACCTGGAGATGCCGGCGGTGCACTCGATCGAGCACCTCTTCGCCGAGCACTCCCGCAACCACTCGGACCGGGTCATCGACTTCTCGCCGATGGGCTGCCAGACCGGTTTTTACCTGATCCTGCAGGGACGACCGGAGTTCACCGAGGTGCTCGAGCTGATCGAGGCCACCATGACCGACATCCTCGGCGCCTCCGAAGTGCCGGCGGCCAACGAGGTGCAGTGCGGCTGGGGCGCGAACCACTCGCTGAGCGCCGCCCAGGAGGCCGTGACGGTGTTCTTGGCCGGCCGCGACGGCTGGGCCAACGTCACCGCATGAGCCGCGTAGACACCCTCGGCGCGAGCACCCTCATCCTTGACAGCCCCGACGCGATCGTCCTGGTCGCCATGGCGGAGGAGGCCGCGCCGTTCCTGGCGGCGGCCACCGTCGCCGCCGAACCGGTCACCGTGGGCAAGGCCCTGCAGTACCGGCTGACGCTGGCCGGGCGCGATGTGCTGCTCGTGCAGGGCGGTATCGGGCTGGTCAATGCGGCCGGTGCGACGACATCCGCGATTCTCGCCGCCCGGGCGGGTGACCCTGTGGCCGCGCCGCTGGTGATCAGCGCCGGCTCGGCCGGCGGCGTGGGCGTAGAGGTGCGGGTCGGTGAGGTCGTGATCGGCAGCGACTGCCTGAACAGCGACGCGGATGCGCGCCCCTTCGGCTACGCCCTCGGCCAGGTGCCCGGCATGCCCGCCCGGTATGCCGGCGCGGCCGCTGCCCTCGACGCCGCCGAAACGCCCACCCGGATGCCCGACGGGTCGGCCCTGGTCGTGCAGCGCGGGCTGATGGTCTCCAACGACAAGTTCGTGGGCGCCGAGCTCGCCGAGACCCTGCGCGAGCTGTTCCCGGGGGTGCTCTGCACCGACATGGAAACCGTGGGAATCGCGCAGACCTGCTTCGCCTACGGGGTGCCGTTTGTGGCCATCCGCGGCATCTCGGATCTGTGCGGACCCGTGGGCGATCACCTCACCCACGTTGACGATGCGGCCGAACGTTCGGCCGTGGTGGTGCTGGAAACCCTCCGCCGGCTCTAGAGCTCGTCCATCGCGGGCGGGGGAGACCGGACCGATCACGGTGCTGCTGGTCGTGCCGGCGTTGCGCGCATCCGCCGAGGAGGTGATGGCCAACCCCGCCGGTACCGCCAGGGTGGCCGGTTACCCGCGTATCGCCGCCGGATCCGGCATCGTCACCCTGTTGCTGGTCGGCGTGACCGTGCGGATGGTCTGGAAGCCGTAACCGGGGCGGGTCAGGCAGCCTCGTAGGCGCGCCGCAGCCAATCGAGCACCTCGGCGGTGAGATCGTCGGGCTCGGCCAGGCGCAGCCGGTGGGTGACCATGCTGTTCCAGCTGCCGGATGCCTCCAACGCGTCGGCGCCATCGACGCCGGGCAGCTTGAGGCCCAGGTCGAGCCGGCCGGCGGTGACCTGCACGATGGCGAACTTCTTCGTCCCCTTGAGCAGACTTATGTAGCTGTTCGTGGGAGCGAGGTTCACCTCGCCGCTCTCACGGGCGTGGCTGACCAGGGCGTCGTAGGTACCCCGCCAGTGCGCCTTGCCGCCGCCGAACTGGGCGTTGATCTTCTCGTCGACCGGCAGGCGCTGCCCGGAAACCTGCCCCAGGGCCGAGACGAGGGCCATCGCATGGCCGGTGCCGAGGCCATAGTCGTCCTTCAGCCAGGCCACGATGCGCGCCGTCTTCACGTCGGGCCCGAGCAGGCCCTTGGCGGCCGCGGCGGCACGGAAGTCGTCCGGGTCGAGGCCGGTTTTGGCCTTGATGGTGTCGAAATACGCCTGGATCGTCATGGAGGTCCTCGCTGCGAGCCGGATCAGTGACGTTAACGTAGCAGGGCCGCGCATCCGGGTGGATGCGCGGCCCTGCAATGGTGCGAACGCTAGTCGAGCGTGGGCATCTGCTCGGTGATGTGCGCGATCGTGGGGATCGACGAGGTGATCACGGTGCCGTCGGCGCGACGGGTGTCCTCGATGAGCGCCGCCGTGGGAGCGCCGGGGTCGCGGGCGCCCTGGTGCGACAACGGAACGGTCTCCGGCTGGCCGGCAGTCACGATGACCTGCAGGCCGCGCACGGTGAGCCGCGCCTCGGTGCCCTCCTCGATGCTGAGGTGCACGCTGGTCTGCGTGACGGCCACGCGCAGGCGAGAGCCCTTCAGCGTGACCCTGAAGATCAGCTCATCCCAGTCCTCCGGCAGGCGCGGGTCGAGCGTGATGCGCCCGCTGTGGTCGCGCAGGCCACCGAACCCGTAGACCAGCGCGCTCCACACGCCACCGGCGGAGGCGACGTGCACGCCGTCCTGCGCGTTGTGGTGCAGGTCGGCGAGGTCCACGAACAGCCCGGAGGTGAAGTAGTTCAGCGCGAGCTCGTGGTAGCCCACCTCGGCGGCGATGATCGACTGCACGACATCCGACAGCGTGGAGTCGCCCGTGGTCAGCGGGTCGTAGTAGTCGAAGTCGGCCCGTTTCTCTTCCGGCGTGAACTGGTCGCCCTGCAACAAGAGCGCCAGCACCACGTCGGCCTGCTTGAGCACCTGGAAACGGTAGATCACCAACGGGTGGTAATGCAGCAGCAGCGGCCGGTTCTCCGGCGGCGTCGCGGTGAGGTCCCAGCGTTCCTTCTCGAGGAACTGGGCATCCTGCGGGTGGATGCCGAGGTTGCGGTCGAAGGGGATGTGCATCGCCTCGGCGGCGAAGGACCACTCCATCACCTCGGCCTCATCGAGCTTCAACCGTGCGGACATGGAGTCGAACGAGGCCCGGTCGACCGAGTACAGCCGGCGCACGCTCTTCACCGCGGCACGCAGGTTGGAGCGGGCCATGATGTTCGTGTACAGGTTGTCGTTGACGACGGTGGTGTACTCGTCCGGGCCGGTGACGCCGTGGATGTGGAAGACGTCGTTGCCGTTGCCGCGCCAGAAGCCCAGATCGGCCCACATCCTGGCGGTCTCCACCAGGATGTCGATGGCTTCGCGGGCGAGGAAGTCCTCGTCGCCGGTGGCCGCGACGTACTGGCTGAGCGCATAGGAGATGTCGGCGTCGATGTGGTACTGCGCCGTGCCGGCCGCGTAATACGCGCTGGATTCGAGCCCGTTGATGGTGCGCCACGGGAACAGGGCGCCGAGCTGGTTCAGCTCGGTGGCGCGGGCGCGGGCGTGGTCGAGCATGCCGTGCCTGAAGCGCAGGGCGTTCCTGGCCGCGTTCGGCGACGTGTAGGTGAGGAACGGCAGCACGTAGACCTCGGTGTCCCAGAAGTAGTGCCCGCCGTAACCGGACCCGGACACCCCCTTGGCCGAGACGCCCTGGCCGTCGGCGCGCATGGACGCCTGGGCGAGCTGGAAGAAGTTCCACCGGGTGGCCTGCTGCAGGGCCGGCTGGCCGGGCAGCTCGACATCCGTGCGGGCCCAGAATGCGTCGAGCCAGTCGCGCTGCTCCTGGATGATCGCGGCGACGCCGGCTTCCTTGGCACGGTCGAGGGTGCGGTCGCACCGGTCGGCGAGCTCGTGCGTGGGCACCCCGGCCGAGGTGTGGTAGCTGAGCAGCTTGGTGATGCGGATGGGGTTGCCCATCTTGGCCTTCACCTTGTACACGTGCTTGGCCAGGTCGTCGCCCAGCTGCGACGACTCGTCGAAGTCGTTGATCGTGTCGATCGAGTGGTCGGACGCCGTGGCGATGGTCATGCCGGAGTTGGTGCACCGGAAGCCCAGGATGTAGCGGCCGTTGTTGGCCCGCTTCAACCGCGGCTGCAGCACCCGGTCGGTGAACGTCTCGGCGCGGCGGGGATCCCAGTCGTTCGCCGAACCGGACTTGGGCCGGTCGTACTCGCCGATGCCGTCCTGCCGGTTGAGGGTCTGGCTGGAGATGACGACCGACGCGTCGGCATCGAGCATGGTGACCTCGTACTCGATCACAGCGAGGTGGCGTTCGGTGAACGACACCAGGCGGCGCGAGCGGATCAGCACCTGCTTGCCCGACGGGGTGCGCCAGACCAGCGACCGCGACAGGATGCCGTCGGCGAAGTCGAGCCGGCGCTCGTAGCTGAGCAGCTCGGCGAGGGTGAGAACCAGGGGCTCGTCATCGACGTAGATGCGGATGATCTTCGCATCCGGTGCGTTGACGATGGTCTGGCCGACCCTGGCGAAACCGAAGGCCTCTTCGGCGTGCCGGATGGGCCAGGTCTCGTGGAACCCGTTGATGAAGGTGCCGTGCACGTGGCCGTCGCGGCCCTCGTCGACGTTGCCGCGGAGCCCCAGGTAACCGTTGCCGACGGCGAACAGGGTCTCGGTGCGGCCCATGTCCTCGCCGGAGAAGTCGGTCTCCACCAGCGCCCACTCATCGAGCGGGAACCGGCTGCGGTCCAGTGGGTCGGAGAGGTTCTGGATGGTCGCGTCAAGAGTCATGCGCGCACTCCACTCGGGGTCAGGACGGTGCTGCCGATCAGCGGCAGGAGTTCGTCGAGGTCGGTGACGACGGTGTCGGCCCCTGCCTCGAAGAGCACGTGGGCGCCGACGCCGCGGTCGACACCGAGCACCAGGCCGAAGTCGCCGGCGCGGCCGGACTGGATGCCGGACTCGGCGTCTTCGACGACGACACACTGGGCGGCGGTGAGGCCGAGCAGCTCGGCGGCGAACGCATAGGTATCGGGGGCGGGCTTGCCGGCGAGCTTCTCGGCGCGGGCGCGCACACCGTCGACGACGATCTCGAACCTGTTACGCAGGCCCGCGGCGGTGAGCACCATCTCACCGTTGAGGGAGCTGGTGACCACGGCGACCTGGATGCCGGCCGCGACGACCGCGTCGAGGAACCGGAGCGAACCGGGGTACGGGCTCACGCCGTCCTCGGCGAGGGTCTCGTTGAATGCCTTGTTCTTGCGGTTGCCGAGACCGCAGACGGTCTCGAGCTCCGGCGCATCCGTGGGCTCGCCGTCGGGCAGGGACAGGCCGCGGGAGGCCAGCAGTGACCGCACGCCGTCGTACCGGGGCTTGCCGTCGATGAAGCCGAAATAGTCGGCGTCGGTGTACGGCTTGACGCCCTTCGACTCGAGGAACGGGGTGAACAGTCGCGACCAAGCGCTCATGTGCACCTCGGCGGTGGGGGTGAGCACACCGTCAAGGTCGAAGAGCACGCCGCGCGCGCCAAGTACCCGGTCTCGGGTCTCAGCTGGCGTAAGGGGGGAGTGGGGGGAAGTCAATATGGAGCCCTGCTTGGTAGATGCGTGAAGAAATGGCTAAACCGGGTAGTCGAGCTTGTCACTTGCACTGTGGATCACGAAATTCTTGGGGGGGTGTCGTCGCGGGTCAGGGAGACGGAGCGCGTGCATGTCGATCCTAGGTCTCGGACCTGTCCAACGTGGTGCCGATGTGTTAACGTTCTGTTGCAAATCTCCCCTCGCCGACCGAATCAGCCGGTCCCGTGCCGTTGTTGACTTCGGGTGTCACCCCGAATATGTTCACACGACGGTCCAGAACCAGGTCAGGGAAGCGCACCAGCGATGCTGCGACACCGGGAGAAGACGACGATGCAGGGGACAACCCGTGCCGATATATGAGTTCAGGTGCGACGTCTGCGCCCGTTTCGAGCAGATGCACCCGATGGGTTCGGCCCCGGAGACCGTCGACTGTCCCACCTGCCGCGCGCCCGCGCGCCGGCTGATGAGTGCCCCCCACCTGTCTGCGGCGGGGTCCGCCGCGTTCGGCCTGATCGATTCGTCTGCGCGCAGTGCCTTCGAACCGGAGGTGGTCGAGTCCGCGCTCCCGGGACGACGGTCGGGCGCCGGTGCGCAATTCACCGCCAATCCGCTCCACAGGAAATTGCCGCGCCCGTAGTTCGCCTACGCGCGGCACCGAAAAAGAGGGGTTCCACATGCCAGAGCAACTGTTCCCGTTGGATTCGAGCAGGAAATTCGAAGACCAGGAGAAGGTGGGGCACAACCGGTGGCATCCGGAGGTCCCGCCGGTCGCAACCGTCAAGCCCGGCAGCTCCTTCAGGGTCGACTGCCGGGAGTGGTTTGACGGCGCGATCGTCAATGACGACTCGGCCGAAGACATCCTCAACGCTCCGCTGCTCACCGTGCACAAGCTCAGCGGACCGTTCGCGGTGGAGGGGGCGAAGCCGGGCGACCTCCTGATCGTGGACATCCTGGACGTTGGCCCCATCCCGCAGGAGGACTCCGGCCCCCTCGCCGGTCAGGGCTGGGGATACACCGGCATCTTTTCCCGGAACAACGGCGGTGGCTTCCTCACCGAGCAGTTCCCGGATGCCTACAAGGCCATCTGGGACTTCACCGGGCAGGTGGCCTCGTCGCGGCACATCCCGGGAGTCTCGTTCAGCGGACTGATCCATCCCGGCCTGATGGGCACGGCCCCCTCAGCGAAGCTGCTCGCCACCTGGAACAAGCGCGAGGGTGCCCTCATCGCCACGGACCCGCACCGGGTGCCGCCGCTGGCGTTGCCGCCGGAGGCGGAACATGCGGTGCTGGGCAGCCTGCCCGCGGCCGAGTTCGCGCGGGTGGCCGGTGAAGCGGCCCGCACGGCGCCGCCGAGGGAGAACGGCGGGAATCAGGACATCAAGAACCTGTCGAAGGGGAGCCGGATCTTCTACCCGGTGTTCGTCGACGGCGCGAACCTGTCCCTGGGCGACCTGCACTTCTCCCAGGGGGACGGCGAGATCACCTTCTGCGGTGCGATCGAGATGGGCGGCTTCATCGACCTGCGCGTCGATATCATCCGCGGCGGCATGGAGACCTACGGCGTGGGGGAGAACGCGATCTTCCTGCCGGGCACCGTCGACCCGCGGTTCAGCCAGTGGCTGGCCTTCTCCGGCACCTCGGTGACCCTGGACGGGGAGCAGAAGTACCTGGACTCGCACCTGTCGTACCAGCGGGCCTGCCTGCACGCCATCGACTACCTGACGAAGTTCGGCTACAGCCCGGAGCAGGCCTACCTGCTGCTCGGGGCCGCACCCATCGAAGGCCGCCTGTCGGGTGTGGTGGACATCCCCAACTCGTGTTCGACGGTGTATATCCCCACGGCCATCTTCGACTTCGACGTGCGGCCGTCGGCGGCCGGGCCGTTCCAGATCGAGCGGGGGATCGGAGCGCCCCGGGCTGCCAACCGGTGACCCGGGCTCGGCGCGCTTTTGGTTAGTGCGCCGTCATCGGCGCGTCGAGCGTGTCGGTGACCGACGGGGCCGGCCTGCGGATGAAGAACGCCAGCGGGATTGCGAAGAGCGAGATGATCGCCCCGTAGAGGAAGGCGCTCTGAATGCCCGCCGCGGTTGCGGCGACCTCGCCGGCGCCGTTGGCGAGCTGGGTTGCCGCGGTGGAGGACATCACCGTGACGAACAGGGCGGTGCCCGCGGCGCCGGCCAGCTGCTGGGCGGTGCCGACGACGGCGCTGCCGTGCGAGTACAGCGACGGCTTGAGGGAGGCGAGCGCCGACGTGAACAGCGGGGTGAACAGGAACGCCAGGCCGAAGCTCAGCGCCACGTGGGCCACCAGCACGTACCAGAACGGTGTCGTCGCGGTGAGCATGGTCAGGAACCAGAACGCGCCGCTGACGATGATCGACCCGGGCACGAGCAGCACGGTGGGGCCGAACCTGTCGTAGAACCGGCCGACGAACGGGGCGAGCAGGCCCATCGTGAGACCGCCGGGCAGCAGTAGCAGGCCGGTGGTCAGCGCATCCAGGCCCAGCACGGTCTGCATGTAGATCGGCAGCAGGATCAGGGTGCCGAACAGGGCCATCATGCTCACGGCGAGCATCACGATGGCGAAGCTGAACGTGCGCGAGACGAAGGTGCGCAGGTCGAGCAGGGCCCGGTCGGTGCGCTGCAGCGTGAGCTGGCGCCAGACGAACAGGGCGATCGCCAGCACGCCGATGGCCAGCGGCACCAGGCCGGCGGCGGCGTTGCCTGTGGCAGATTCGCCGAGGTTGCTCAGCCCGTAAACCAGGCCGCCGAAGCCGAAAGCCGAGAGGATCACCGAGACGACGTCGAGAGGCACCGCGGTGGGAGTGGTCACGTTCTTGATGCGTGCGGCGCCGAGGGCCAGGGAGCCGAGGGCGATCGGCAGCACGAGGATGAACATCCAGCGCCAGTCGAGCACGCTCAGGATGAGGCCGGAGATGGTGGGGCCGATCGCCGGGGCGACCGAGATCACGATGGAGATGTTGCCCATGGTCTTGCCGCGGGCGGCCGGTGCCACCAGGGTCATCACGGTGGTCATCAGCAGCGGCATCATGATGGCGGTGCCCATGGCCTGCACCACCCGGCCTACGATGAGCACCTCGAAGCCCGGTGCGATGGCAGCGATGAGGGTGCCCGTGCTGAACAGGGTCATCGCGGCGAGGAAGACCGGGCGAGTGTTGAACCGCTGCAGCAGGAAACCGGTGATCGGGATCACCACGGCCATGGTGAGCATGAACGCGGTCGTCAGCCACTGGGCGGCGCCGGCCGTGATGTTCAGGTCCTTCATCAGGTGCGGCAGCGCCACACCCATGATGGTCTCGTTGAGGATGACGACGAACGCGGACACCAGCAGCAGCGAGATGACGAGCTTGGTGCCGGCGGCATCCGGGGCATTGCCGGTCGGCGCGGCGGGCGCGGGGGCAGTGGTGACGGCGGAGTCGGTCATCGGGGTCCTAACGGAACGGGCTCAGGTGCGACCCCGGTATGAGGTACCCATGGTTCAACCAGAATGCGCCGGTTATGTTCCCGAATCGGACAATTGCGTCCGGCGCACCGGCACCATTTGTCCGCACGGGCAACAGTTGCCGGTCTTTTAGACTGGGGAGCATGGGGGAATGGCTGATCGACAACTGGACCGAAGTTTTGGGATTCGGAACGGGGGCCGCGTGCGTGTG
Source organism: Cryobacterium sp. LW097 (assembly GCF_002205495.2). GTDB lineage: Bacteria > Actinomycetota > Actinomycetes > Actinomycetales > Microbacteriaceae > Cryobacterium > Cryobacterium zongtaii. The sequence continues at coordinate 38,079 of NZ_CP021992.1, forward strand.
GTTGGCCGCGCGCCGCAACATCTGGACCTTCCCGCTCGGCATCGCGAACAACCTGGTCTTCATCGTGCTGTTCTTCGGCGCCGCGCTCTACGCCGACCTCGGCCTGCAGATCGTCTACCTGGTGCTCGGGGTGATGGGCTGGCTCGGCTGGTCCCGGCACCGGGCCGCCGACGACCGCGCGCTGATCGGCCGGATGCCCAGGCAAGCCATCCTGCCGCTGGTCGCCGCCGCGCTGGCCGGCACCGCGATCATCGCCTACGCCCTGCACTCCTACACCGACTCCACCACCGAGATCGCGGATGCCGCCACCACCTCGGTGAGCCTGGTCGCGCAGTACATGCTCAACCGGCGCTGGCTGGAGAACTGGTTCGTCTGGATCGCCGTCGACGTGGCCTATGTGGGCCTGTTCCTCTATAAGGGGCTGAACATCACCGCCGCGCTCTACCTGCTCTTCATCGGCCTGTGCGTCTGGGGCCTTCGCGGCTGGATGCGGGCCCGCACAGATCAGACGGCGAGCGACTCCGGGGCGGCCGGCGCCTCGCCCCACCAACCGGTGCCAGCCGGCACGACGGGTGCCTGAGCCGGTGCCTGACCCGCTGCCGGCGGCTGACCCGGTGCCGGTGGCGGCGACCCGATTCGGGCACGGCCTGGTGCTCGGCAAGTTCTATCCTCTGCACGCCGGGCACTCGGCCCTGATCCGCGCGGCCCTCAGCCGCTGTGACAGGGTCACCGTGCAACTGTTCGGGGCCAGCGTGGAATCCATCCCGCTGAGCGTGCGCGAGGAATGGCTGCGCGAAGAGCACCCCACCGCGCACGTCGTGAGCGCCATCGACGACGCTCCGGTGGACTTCGACTCCGCCGACGCCTGGGACGAGCACATGGTGTTGATCCGGGCGCTGCTGGACTCCCCGGTCGACGCCGTGTTCTCCAGTGACCCCTACGGCGCCGAACTCGCCGCCCGCCTGGGCGCCGCGTGGGTGCAGGTCGACCCCGGCCGGCGGCACACCCCGGTCTCCGGCACCGCGATCCGAGCGGATGTGCCGGGTCACTGGTGGGCGCTGGCCCCCGCCGTGCGCGCCTGGCTGACCCCGCGCGTGGTGGTGCTCGGTGCCGAATCCACCGGCTCCACCACCCTCGCCGAAGCCCTCGCCGACCACTACGACACCGCGTGGGTGCCGGAGTACGGCCGCGAGCACAGCGAAACCCGGGTGGGCGGCCTGGACACCCCGTGGCGTAGTGACGAGTTCGACGTCATCGTGGACCGTCAGATCGGCTGGGAGAACCAGGCCCTGCGCCGGGTGCCGCGGCCGCTGCTCATCTGCGACACCGACGTGCTGGCCACCACCCTCTGGCACGAGCGCTACGTGGGACCGACCCCGGCGGGGCTCGTGGCGCGCGCCGCCGCGCATCCGCCCGCGCTGTACCTGCTCACCGGGGACGAGATCCCGTTCGTGCAGGACGGCCTGCGCGACGGCGAGCACATCCGGCACGCCATGCAGCACCGGTTTCGCCAGACGCTGGCCGGGCAGGACGTGCCGTGGCTGGAGGTGACCGGGTCGGTGCCGGTGCGCCTGGCGCAGGCGGCCGTGGCCATCGACCGGATGCTCGCCGGAGTCTTCGACTTCGCGCTGCCCCTGGAACAGCAGGCCGCGCTCGAGGCCGCCGTCGCCGCCGGGCCCGCCCGATAGGCTGAAAACCATGGCGCTGGGGAATCGTTGGAACAAGGTATCCGAATCACCGACGCGCGCTAACGCCGCCGCACTGGCCGAGGAGCTGACCGCGGAGGACCTCTTCACCGAGGCGCCGGCGGTGGTGGACACGGCGCTGGACGAGAAGCTGCGCCAGGCCTACTTCTGGTTGGTGAACCGGGCCGTGATCTCGCCGTTCTACGACGTCGAATTCTCCACCGGCTCCCCGGTCACCTTCGAACTCGGCGACGCCGGCGCCGAACTGCACCTGCCCACCGACCAGTCCTACTCCTCGAACGTGCTGCTGCCGCTACTCACCTTCGCGGTGGGCGGCAAGTGCCTGCTCGTGGGCGGTCCCGGGCGTGGCAAGACCACCCTGGCCATCCTGATGGGTGTGCTCGCCGGGTCGAGCGCCCGCGAGGTGCGCCGCAACGTGCAACAGGGCCAGCCTCAGGTCACGGTGAGCGACCTGGTCGGGATGCCGCTGCCGCGCGACCTCGTCACCGCCGGGAGCCTGGCCGAGATCGAGATCGCCTGGCGCGGCTGGCTCAGCCAGCCGGTGAAGATCATCGACGAGTACAACCGCATCCCCACCAAGACCCAGTCGGCGCTGCTCACGATGGTGGCCGAGGGCTACGTGGAAAGCCACGACCAGATGCACTCCACCGCGCCGGAATCCGGGGTGGAGAGCTGGTTCTTCACCGCCAACGACGACGCCGGCGGCGGCACCTTCCCGGTGATCCAGGCGCTCCGCGACCGGATGGACGTGACCGTCGCCGCGCAGGGTTTCAACAACCGGTTCTTCGACGAACTCGTCGCCCGCGTCGAGGCCGGCGAACGGCCGGAGGACCACCTGCCGCCCGAGCTCATCTTCGACGCCGACGAACAGCGCCTGCTCGAGGCGGCCATCCGGGCCGTGCCACTGCCCGGTGCGGTGCGTCGCCAGCTGGAGTTCTTCGCCAGCCACTTCGAATTCGTGCAGCAGGGCGGGCGCCGCTTCGAATACCGCACCAAGGACACCGTGCGCACCGGCGGCGGCGAGGTGGCCGAGGTGATCGAGGCAAACTCCGGTGCCGACCTGCAGGTCGACCTCGGCTCGCAGACCAGCAACAGCCTCTCGGTGCGGTCGCTGCAGACCCTCATCCGCTACGCCAAGGCGATGGCTTACTTTCGCGGCCGGCCCGTGGTGGGCCTGGACGACCTGGCCGCCGTGCTGCCCTTCGCCCTGCGCGGCAAACTACTGCCCAACGAACTGCACCCCCGCTTCGACGTGGGTGCCGACCGGGAGCTGGCCACCGACTCGATCAGCTGGCTCGCCGACCTCTTCACCGAGTCCCGCCGGCAGTTCACCGCCCTCGGCCTCGGCGGCAACGACCCGATCAGCGACGCCCTCGACCTGTTCAACCAGGGCCTGGATGCAGTCAGCTCCGCCGAGGCCGCGCAGCGCCTCACCGGCATTGAATCCCTGATCAGCGGCATCGCCAAGCAGGGCAAGCTCTACGGTCGGCACTTCGACGACCTGCTCGCCCTCAAATACCTGCACCAGCGCTACACGAACTACGTCAGCTGGTTGGGGTTCAGCGGGTGACCCAGCGCCCCCGGCACCTCGTGAACGATTCGCTGGAGCTCACCGACGAGGCCCTGCCGGAGACCACGGTCGACCTCGAGCTCTCGGCGACCCGCATTCAGGAGCGGCACGGCGAGGCGGCCGGCGCCCGCTACCGCCACTTCATCGGCCGGGCCGTGGCGGCAGCGCCCGACGCCGACCGGGACGACCTGCTCACCCTCGCCGCCCTCGCCGCCTGGCGCTCGGGTGCGCCGGCGTTCCGAACGGATGCGCTGCGTCGCCTCGACCTGGCCCTGGCCGCCGGCCGCACCGGCCTGCCCGCCCTCGCCGCGGCGCTGGGCCTGGGTGAGGGCGGGGTGGCCCCGTTCGCGGCGTTGCAACTGAATTCCCGGTTCGGTTGGCCCGGCCTGCACGCTCCCGGAGAACTCCTCGCCGTGATCGGCGGTTTCCGCGGCCTCTACGGACCGTGGCTGGCGCCCCCGGTGGCGGCGCTGCCCGGCGACCGGCCGGGCAGCTTCCTGATCCGCACGGGCGGTGCTGCCACGGCCGAGGACTGGCTGCTCACCGTGGATGTCTTCGGGCACACCCTCGTGCGGCTCGCGACCGACGAGCAGGGGAATGTCGACGCTGCGGCCGACGCACGGTGGTCTGCAGCGGGCGATACCGCGCAGGGGCTCGCCGAGACTGGAGCGGCCGGCGCCGTGCTGACCGTGCGCGCCTACACCGCACAGCTGTGGACCCCGGAGGAGAGCCCGTGACGGCTGCGCCGCTCACCCCCGAGCAGCGCAGCGCCTGGCAGAGCGCCCAGGCGCTCTGGGGCGTCGAACTCCACGACCCAGAGCTCGCGCCGGACGCGAAGGAGGCGTCCTTCGCCTGGTTCAGCTTCCCGCCCCAGGTGACCTTCGACCTTCCGCAGGCCGAGCGGCTGGGCGTCGGGGCGTTTCTGGAGAGCATCTTCGCGCACGAGATCGGCCACCACGCCCTTTCTCCCTCGACCCGGCTGACGAGCCTGAAAATCCGGCACCAGATCGCGCGGGCGCTCGCGGCCACCGATGCCGCGCGCATCCCGGATGTCGCCGACCAGGTTCACAAACTCTCGAACCTGTGGTCGGACATGCTCATCAACGTGCGGGTGGCCGAGCTGCAACGGCGGCGGGACGGCGAGGCGACGCCGCCGGAGATGGTGCGGATGTGGGCGGTGCTGGGCGGGAACGACAGCGCCGATCGGCTCTGGTGGGTGCTCCTGCGGGCCTACGAGATTCTGTGGGTGCTCGCGGCCGGGGCACTCTGCCCGGCCGAGCCACCGGCCGTCCCGATAGACCCTGACGAGGTGGTGCGGCAGCGGATATCGAAGATCACCGACGCGTGGCAGAAGAAGAACCGGCTCAATGAGGTCTTGGCCACCAAAGACCCGAAAAAGCTCGCCGAGTTGCAGCTGTCGGAGCGGACCCAGGAGCTGGCCGCCGAAGTGCAGCGCGAGTTCGACGCCCTGGCGCTCACCGACCCGCGGCTCGACGCGGTGCTGCTGGCCGAGACCGTGCGCACCTTCGGTGACGATCCGGTGAGCGGGGCGCTGCGCTTCGGGATGCTGCTGGCACCGTACCTGGTGGCCCAGGGGCCCACCAGGCACCGCCCCGGGTTGGTGGTGCACGGGGGAGGCTGCGACGGCGAGTCCGGAGCAACCCCGGCGACCGCGGGTGAGCTGGTCGCGGTGCTGGGGGATGCGCGCCTACGGGAAGACCCGGAGCATCCGGCGGTGGCCAAGGCCCGCGGCCTCACGACGGCCGGCCCCGGCGCCGGCACGGTGCCGGGCGCCCCGGACTCCCCGGGTGACGGCCCGCCCACCGCGCCCACCGGCCAGGGCTACGGCCTGGCCCGGACGCTGGAGCTCTACCGCGACAGCGGCGCCAACGCTGTCATCGCCGCCTGGTATCAGACCCGGGCGCGCAGCTACGTTAAGCCGCTGCTGCAGCGCACTCCGGATGCGCCCCCGGCCGACGCCGAGATCCCGGGTCCCCTGGCAGCGTGGGAGCTCGGCGACGACCTCGCCGACATCGACTGGGCCGCGTCCATGGCGAGAAGCCCCACGGTCGTGCCCGGGGTGACCACCCGGCAGCGGGAATACCTGCCCGACGCGCCGCCCGTGGCCACCGCGAGCCTCGATCTGGACCTGTACATCGACTCCTCGGGGTCGATGGTGAGTCCCGCCAACGAGTCGCCGGCCGTCCTGGCCGGCAGCATCCTCATCCTCTCGGTGCTGCGCGGCGGCGGCCGGGTGCGGGTGACCTCATTCTCGGCGGCCGGACAGGTCGCCGGTGGCGAGAGATTCACCCGTGACCGCCTCGAGGCGCTGCGTGACCTCACCACCTACTTCGGCTGGGGCACGGTCTTCCCGCTCGACCTGTACGGGAGCCGGTATCGCGGCCTGGGCCGCACCAGCGCGAGTGTGCGCCGGCACGTGGTGGTGCTTTCCGACGAGGGACTACTCTCGATGTTCGGCGCGGGGCAGCCAGAGTACGCCGACGTCGCCGCCCGGGTGCGCCGCGGGCTCGACACGGCCACCCTGATCCTGCAGGATCCCCGCCGCTCCGTCGCCGAGCCTGCCGCTCTGGCCGGCTATGACGTCGAGTACATCCAGCGGATGGACGATGCCCCGGCCGCCTGCGCCCGGCTCGCCCGGCGACTGACGGAGAGCGATCCGCGCCGTGCCACCCGAACACCAGGAGGATTCCGTGGCTGAGAGACCCGCGCCGTTCTGGCGACGGCTGACCAACTCCGCCGGGCTCAGGGAGCCCGACCGGGGGGAGCTGGCGACGAACGCCACGCCGTTCTCTCCTCCCACCGCGCGGGTGCCGCGCCCGGCGGCCGACGCGGAGCCAGCCGGCGCCACGCCGGATGCAGTTGACTCGGAGGCGCTTCTCGCGGTGTGGTTCGCGCGTGAGCAGGACGACATGCTCGTCTGGCGCACCTGCCTGCCCGGGGCGAATACCGCCGAGATCGCCACCCGCCTGTCACTGGTTCCGGCGTCCTTCCTCGCCGACGACGTGGCTATCCTCCCGCTCGCCGAGAATATTCTTGAAATGGAATACGGCGGCGTCGGATCAACGCCGCCGGACCGGAGGGGGCAGGAGGTCCTCCGGATTGTGGACCAGGTGCGTGCCACCGGGTCGGCCGCCGCCCGCCGGGGCGCGGCCCTGGTGCTGTGGCTCTGGGCCAGCGAAGACCTGAACGGTCCGTTGTCGGTGCCCTTGAGCCCGGTTTGGTACGGCCGCGCCATGGCCGCGCTCTCGTTTCGGTTGGCGGCGGTGGTCGACCCGGCCGAGTGGGTGCGCACGGCCGACCGTCGCGACGAAGCAGCCCGCACCTTCCTGCTCTGGTCCGGCCACCTGCCGGCCGGCGAGGACGAGGCCACCGCCAGGTCGATCCTCGCCATGCGCGACTCCCTGCAGCAGAACGCGGCGCTGGCCCAGACCATGGCCGAACACGAACACCGGCTCCAGGTGACCAAACGGCTGCAGGAGGCCAGGGCCCGCGAGGCCGCCGCCCGGTACTCGAATGAGTAACCCGCCGGGGCCGGCCATGGCAGTGCCCGACCCGGACGACCCGCTGGCGCTGGCCGAATACGCCCCGGGCGGCACCGTCGCGCTCACCGACGCCGAACGGTGGCCCACCCTCGATGTGGCCGGCGCGGCGCGGCTGGATACCGTGCAGCGGCATCCGCTCGCCCCGGCCTGGGTACACCGGACCGGTGACAGGCTCACCGCCGACGGAGTCGCCAGGGCCCAGAGGGCGCTGCCCGTCACCGGTTGGCTGGCCGAGCACCTTGCCATCGCCCGCCGGCTGCCCGCCTACCGCAGGGTCGCCGATACCCTCGGCGAGCTGGGCACCTGGCCCACCGTGACCCGCGAGGACCTGCTCGAGAACGTGTCGGCGTTCGTGCCGCTGGATGCCGACCTCGATCGGATGATCGAGGGCTCCAGTTCCGGCACCACCGGGCGGGCGCTGCAGATCCCCGACGACATCGAGGAGGTCGCTCGCAGCTTCCACCTGCTGGTGACCCTGGTGGCCGAGCAGGGCATCGACTGGCGGCCCGACCCGGCACGGATGGCCCTGGCCTACCTGGTGCACCAGCGCCAGGCGTTCACGTACACGTCCTCGATCAGCAGTTTCGGTCAGTCCACCATGGCCAGGCTCAACCTGCACCCTTCGCAGTGGCCGGCGCCCGGGCAGCGCGCCGGGTTCCTGCTGGACCAGCAGCCGCAGGTGATCACCGGCAACCCCACCAGCCTGGCGGAGCTGCTGCACCCCGACCTCGTGGCGGACCTGCGGCCGCTCGCGCTGTTCAGCGGCGCGATGGCGCTCAGTCTCGCCCTCCGCCGCGACCTGGAGGCGGCATTCGGCTGCCCGGTGATCGACGTCTACGGGTTGCACGAGACCCGGCCGATCGCCGCCAGCACTGACGGGGGACCCTTCGTGATCCTCGATCGGCGGGTGCACGTGGAGGTGCTCGACGGTTCCGGCCATCCGGTGGCACCCGGGGAGCGCGGCGAGATCGTGGTGACCGCGGGGGAGAACCCGCTGTTGCCGCTGGTGCGGTACCGTACCGGGGACTTCGGCCGGCTGGTCGACGTGGCCGGCCGGCCCGCACTGGCCGACCTGGAGGGCCGGGAGGCCACCCGGTTTCTGGCGCTGGACAGTTCCCTGGTGCCCTGCGTCGACCTCACCCAGCAGTTGCAGGCCGGCGGGGCGCGCGGCTGGGCTGTGCGGCAGGGCGTCGACGGCAGCGTGACCGCCACCGTGGTGGGCGGTGCAACCGGGCAGATCGGTACGGCGCTCCGACGGCTGCTGGCACAGCCGGTGACCGTGACCGCGGTGCCGACCCTGCTCGACCTCGGCGAGGGCAAACCGCGCCGCTACGAGTCGGAGGCGCCGGGCACCTAGCTCACCGTTGCGACACGGATGCGATTGGCAGTGTCTGCACCATTTGTGGCAGTCAGTTCCCGCAGCCGGCCGGCCGGTTTCCCTAGGCTGTGAAGATGCCGATCACCCCCGACACCAAAGACTGGACCTGGGTGCTCGAGCGCCCCTGCCCCGAGTGCGGATTCTCCGCCGCCGAGCTCCGCTACGACGACGTACCCGATCTTGTGCGCCAGAACGCGGCCGCCTGGGCACCCGTGCTCGACCGACCGGATGTTACGGCGCGGCCCGACGACACCACCTGGTCGGAGCTGGAATACGCGGCCCACGTGCGTGACGTGTTCCGCATCTTCGACCTTCGGCTGGGCCTGATCCGCGCCGAGGACGACCCGCTCTTCGCGAACTGGGACCAGGACGCCACCGCGGTGGCCGAACGCTACAACGAGCAGGATCCGCGGGTCGTGGCGGCGGAACTGGCCGCGGCCGCGGCATCCGTTGCCGACGCCTTTGCTGCCGTGCCGCCCGCCGACCGGCAGCGCACCGGCCGCCGCAGCGACGGCGCCCGCTTCACCGTGACCACGCTGGCCCAGTACTTCCTCCACGACCCGACGCACCACCTGCACGACGTGTCCCGCTGACCGGACGTCAGCGATCCGGTCACTTGAACGGCCGACGCTGTAAACTTCGGCCATGACGACGGACCGCAGCGTGGCGCGCAGCCCGGCCGTTGTGGCGCACAAGGTGCTCAACAACAACGTCGTCATCTCGGTCGACAGCGCCGGCCAGGAACGGGTACTGATGGGGCGGGGGCTGGGATTCCAGCTGCAGCCCACCGACACCATCGACCCGGCGAAGGTCGAGAAGACCTTCATCCTCGAGCAGGGCAGCGGAGCCGATCACGCCCGGCAGCTGCTCGCCTCGGTACCGTACCCGGTCATCGAGGCCGTCACGGCCGCAGTCGATGAGGCCGAGCGGATCCTGGGGCGCAGCCTCGGTCGGCGGCTGCCGATGGCCATCATCGACCACGTGCAATACGTGCTCGAGCGTATGCAGAAAGGCATTCGGATCCCGAGCACGGCGATGCCCGAACTGCGCGTGCTGCACCCGCAGGAGTTCGACGCGGCGCTGGCGATGGCACGATCCGTCAGTGCCAGTCTCCAGACCGACCTCCCGGCGGAGGAGGCCGTATTCCTCACGATGCATATTCTCAACGCGACCCGGGACGAGCCCAACGGCACCGCGGCGCTGCTCTTCCGTCGGGTACAGCACGTGGTCACCACGGTCGAGGGCGGCCTCGGCGTGCAGCTGGACGTGGCGAGCCCGGACTACGCGCGGTTCATCCTGCACATCCAATTTCTCCTGCAGCGACTCGTGGCCAAGACGATGCTGCGAGGCTCCGACACGTCGTTCTTCGAGTTCGCCAAACACAGTTATCCGCGCTCGTACGCGATCGCCGCCGACGTCAAGCTGTACGTCAGTGAAGCCACCGGCTCCGAGCTCACCGATGAAGAACTCCTCTACGTGATCGTGCACGTGGAGCGCCTGGCCAACCAGGTTGTGGATGGCGCAGCGCCCTGACGGTGTGCTAGCGTAAGCGTCGCAGGGCGAAGACGACCTGTGGAAGCTCTTCGGATTGTTACTGCGCAAGCAGGCAAAACCTGGACTCTCATCGCATAGCGCGATGTCTGAGTTCAGGTCTTTTTTTTGCCCAAAATCCGAAGTCCCGCTTCCTTGGCACGAAGAAGCCGCGATGCCGCGGCGGAAGGTGAACCAGAACGATGGATTACTCCAAAACCGCTGCTGCGGTTCTCAAGGGCGTGGGCGGCGAAGACAATGTCTCGTCGCTGGTGCATTGCGCCACCCGGCTGCGGTTCGTGATCAAGGACGACTCGAAGATCGACAAGGCCGGCGTGAAGGCGGCCCCGGGCGTCATCGCCACGGCCGAGGCCGGCGGCCAGTACCAGGTCGTCATCGGCAACGAGGTCCCAGAGGTCTTCGCCGAGATCGCGAAGATCTCCAAGCTCGCCGGTCTGTCCGCGAACGAGACGTCCGCCCCGGACGGACCCAAGGGAAACCTTCTCAACCGCTTCATCGCGATGATCTCGGCGATCTTCACCCCGCTGGTATGGGCTCTGGCCGGAACGGGCCTGCTCAAGGCGTTCCTCGCCGCGGCGGTCACCTTCGGCTGGCTCGACAACACGACCACGACGTACGTGATCCTCAATGCGCTGTCGGATGCGTTCATCAATTTCCTGCCGCTCGCACTGGCGATCACGGCGGCAAAGTACTTCAAGGCCGAGCAGTTCACCTCACTCGCGATCGCGGGCGCCTTCGTCTATCCGTCGATCGTCGCCCTCAACGGGGTGCCCGACATAACCTTCTTCGGTATCCCCGTCACAATGGTCAGCTATGTGTCGAGTGTCATCCCGATCATCGTCATCGTCTGGCTGCAGAGCCACGCCGAGCGCTTTCTCTACGCCAAGCTTCCCGCCGCGATCCGCCGGTTCGTCACCCCGATGCTCCTGGTTGTTGTTCTCGTTCCGCTGACCTTCCTCGCCATCGGCCCGCTCTCCAACCTGATCAGCGGCGGCCTCGCCGGCGGCATCGGCTGGATTTTCACCGTTCTGCCGTGGCTCGGCGGCGCAATCATGGGCGGTCTGTGGCAGGTTTTTGTAATCTTCGGTTTGCATTGGGGCTTTGTTCCCCTGATGACGGCCGAGTTGCAGAGCACAGGTTTGACCTACCTCCTGGCGCCCCTATTCGCTGCAGTTCTGGCGCAGGCCGCGGCCGTCACCGGTGTCTGGGTTCGCACCAAAGATGCGAACCTGAGGTCCCTCGCGGCCCCCGCCGCGCTGTCTGGCTTCCTGGCCGGTGTCACCGAGCCAGCCATCTACGGCGTGAATCTGCCGCTCAAGCGCCCGTTCCTGTATGGAATCATCGGCGGTGTCATCGGCGGCGGGCTGATTTCGGCGGGCGGTGTGGCCGGCAACGCCTTCGTGCTCCCCTCGGCACTGGGCCTTCCCGCGCTATTCAGCGAGGGAAGCATCGTGATGCTGGTCCTCGGCCTTGCCGTCGCCATCCTGGTGCCGTTCCTCCTCACCGTCATCGTCGGCTTCAAGGATCCGGTCGCTGAGAGCGCCGCCCCGGTGGATGGCACCGACCTTGTCGTCCTCAGCCCGCTGGACGGCACCGCCGTTCCGATCACCGAGGTTCCCGACGCCGTCTTCGCCGGTGGCGCACTCGGCAAGGGTGTTGCGATCATCCCCCGCGTCGGCGCTCTGTACGCCCCGTTCGACGCTCTCGTGGTCGCCGCGTTCCCGACCGGTCACGCGATTGGCCTGCAGCACGCCGACGGCGCTGAAGCGCTGATCCACATCGGCATCAACACTGTCAAGCTCGGCGGCAAGCACTTCTCCCTCAAGGTCGAAAAGGGACAGCAGGTCAAAGCCGGCGACCTCCTGGTGGAGTTCGACATCGCCGCGATCACCGCGGCCGGCTACGACGTGACCACGCCGGTCATCATCACCAACCCGAAGAAGTACCCGACTATCGGCTCGCCCGCATCGGGACCGGTGGCCCACGGTGACGCCCTCTTCCTCGCCATCGCCGAAGCAGAACTAGCCACCGCCTAACAAGCACACCCAGCACGTCTCGGCGGAGGATCGGCCCGGCCGCTCCTCCGCCCCGTGCACTGCACCACATCTGCACTGCGCAATAGAAGGAGCACACGAATGACTGATTCAACAACGTTTCCCGCTGATTTCCTCTGGGGCGGCGCCACTGCCGCGAACCAGATCGAAGGCGCATACAACGAGGGCGGCAAGGGCCTGTCGATCCAGGACGTCATGCCCCAGGGCATCACTACGCCGCGTACTGACGGCCCCACCGACGACAACCTCAAGCAGGTGGCCATCGACTTCTACCACCGCTACGCCGAAGACATCGCCCTGTTCGCCGAGATGGGCTTCAAGACCTTCCGCTTCTCCATCGCCTGGAGCCGGATCTTCCCGCTCGGCGACGAGGCCGAGCCCAACGAAGAGGGCCTCGCGTTCTACGAGCGGGTTCTCGACGAGTGCGAGAAGCACGGCATCGAGCCGCTGGTGACCATCTCGCACTACGAGACGCCGCTCCACCTCACCGACACCTACGACGGCTGGGTCAACCGCGAGCTGATCGGCTTTTACGAGCGCTACGCCCGCGTGCTCTTCGCCCGCTACGGCGCCCGGGTGAAGTACTGGCTCACGTTCAACGAGATCAATTCCGTGCTGCACGCCCCGCTTCTCTCTGGCGGTATCAACACTCCCAAGGACCAGCTCACCAAAACCGACCTGTACCAGGCCGTGCACAACGAGCTGGTTGCCAGCGCGCTGGCTACCAAGGCCGCCCGCGAGCTCGCCCCGAACGCCCAGGTCGGCTGCATGATCCTCGCAATGCCGGTGTACCCGCTGTCGTCGTCTCCCGATGACATGATGGCGTCACTCACCACCGAGCGCACCAACCTCGCGTTCGGCGACATCCACGTGCGCGGCGAATACCCGGGCTACTACCGGCGGAGCCTGCGCGACCAGGGCGTCGACCTTGTCATCACCGACGACGACCGCGCTGTCCTCAAAGAGAACACCGTCGACTTCGTCTCGTTCAGCTACTACGTGAGTGTGGCCGAGACGGCCGACGAATCGCAGCGGGTCGTGGGCGAGGGCAACATTTTCCCCGGCGTGCGCAACCCGACGCTGAAGGCATCCGAGTGGGGCTGGCAGATCGACCCCGTGGGCCTGCGCATCGTGCTCAACCAGTTCTGGGACCGCTGGCAGAAGCCGCTGTTCATCGTGGAGAACGGCCTGGGTGCCAAGGACGAACTCGTCGAGGTCGACGGTCGCAAGACCGTCATCGACGACTACCGCATCGCCTACCTGAACGACCACCTCGTGCAGGTCGGTGAGGCGCTCACCGATGGTGTGGAGGTGATGGGCTTCACACCCTGGGGCTGTATCGACCTCGTCAGTGCCAGCACGGCACAGATGAGCAAGCGCTACGGGTTCATCTACGTCGACCGCAACGACGACGGCAGCGGCACCCTCGACCGGTACAAGAAGAAGTCCTTCGACTGGTACGCCGAGGTCATCGAATCGAACGGTGCCAGCCTCACCCGCTAGCGTCGATGTATACGTACTAACCCTTAGGTGGGCTCCCGGGCCCGGTTCGGCTCCGGAGACCGCCTCGTTTGGAGCTCCACATGATTTCCCCGCGCATCGCTTTTCTCGACGTGGACGGCACTCTCATCGACTCGGGCGAAGTGATCGCCCCGTCCACCATCGAGGCGGTGCGGACCGCCAGGGCGAACGGGCACCTGGTCTACCTGAGCACCGGGCGGGCGTCGGTGGAGATCTATGCGGCGATCCGCGACATCGGCTTCGACGGTGCCATCACCGCCGGTGGCGGTTTCGCCGAGATCGGCGACGAGCTCGTGATCTCCCGCACGATGCCCGAGGATGCGGTCGCCCGGATGGTCGGCTTCTATGAGGAGTCGGGGTACGACTTCTACCTGCAGTCCTACGACGAGCTCTTCCCGAGCCCCGGGGTTCGGGGGCGGTTCGCGGCGTACCTCGACGACGACAGCGAGCGGAAGGGTGAAACCCATACTGACCTGGCCTCCGTGACCGACGCCGACGAGCACCCCGCGCTGAAGGCATTCGCCGACGTACGACCGCTTCGTTACACCGGCATCGCGAAGTCCGTGTTCCTCGCCGCCGACCTCACGGCCTTCGACAGGGTGTCGGAAGCGCTCAGCGGCGACTTCCACGTGATCACCGGCACCATCCCGCACATGGGTAGGGGCAGCGGCGAGGTCACCCTTGACGGGGTGAACAAGGGCACGACCCTCCTGCAGCTGCTCGACAGGCTCGGCATCGACGCGGCATCCGCCATCGGCATCGGCGACAGCACCAACGACATCGAGATGCTGCAGGTCTGCGGCGTCGGCATCGCCATGGGCAACGCCACCGACACGGTCAAGGCGCACGCCGACGAGGTCACCACCTCGGTCCTCGACGACGGCGTCTGGAACGCGTTCCGCCGCCACGGCCTGATCTGAGTGCTGCTCGCCCCGGGTTGCGCGGGTAGCCTGAGCGGATGAACGAGCCCTCGGCCGAGATGCGCGCGCGGCTGACCGCGTGGGGTGTGACGCCCGTGGGGACGGGGTTCTCGACACCGTCGAGCGAGCTCATGCCCGGTACCCGCGGGGGTGAAGCCGTGATGCTCAAGATCGCGCTGGTGGAGGAGGAAGCTCGGGGTGCCACCCTCCTCGAGTGGTGGGGCGGGCATGGAGCCGCGCGGGTGTTGGCGCGGACCGACCGGGCGACGCTGATGGTGCGAGCGACCGGTTCTCGCGATCTGACGGTCATGGCGGCGGCGGGTCAGGATGCGGCAGCGACAGCCGTCCTCGTGCAGACCGCGCTGACCTTGCACGAGCACACACCGCCCTCCTCCAGCGAGGTGCCTCTCGTCGCCCTCCGCGACTGGTTCCAGGTCCTGCTCACCACCCGGTCCGACGACCCGGTGCTGCAGCGGGCGGCCGAACGGGCCGAACGGCTGCTGGCCACGACCTCGCCGGCGGATGTTGCGGTGCTGCACGGCGACATCCACCACGGCAACGTGCTCGACTTCGGCGACCGCTGGGCGGTGATCGATCCGAAGGGCCTGATCGGGCATCGCGCCTTCGACTTCGCCAACATCCTCTGCAACCCGACAGAGACGGCCGCGCTCGACAATCTCGCGGCGCGGCTGACCACCATCAGCCGCCAGGCGAGCATCGACCCGGTGACGCTAGCGGAGTGGACCATCGCCTGGTGCGGTCTGTCCCTGGCCTGGGCGCTGGGCGACGCCATTCCCACCTGGCATGCCCGAACCGCCCGCGCCGTGGCGGAACTCCTGTTGGAAAGCCTGAACGACGGGTATAAGTCGAGTGGAACTTTCAGCATCGGAGCGTAGTGTCGGGGATACGCATTGCGCAGTTCTATGTGGTGACACTGGAGGTCTTCTGTCATGTCCCGAACCTGGTTGAAGTGGATGCCCGCCGTCGCGGTTCCCACCGTGATCGTCGCGGGGGTCCTCGCGGTTCCGTTGCAGGCCGGCGCGGCCGTTGACCTGCCGGACAAGACCCCGCAGGACGTGCTCGAACTGGCGGCCGGCAGCACCGTCGACACCTTCTCCGGCACCATCGAGCAGACCTCGGAACTCGGACTGCCCGAGATCCCCAGCACCGGGGACGCCGCCACCGCCGAGTTCGCCGACGCCCTCGACCTGCTCACCGGCAGTCACACCGTGCGGGTCTACCAGAACGGCCCCGACCAGAGCCGGGTACAGGTGCAGGACACCATGTCCGAGCGCAACCTGATTCAGAACGGCGCCGACCTCTGGCTCTACGACTCCGCCGACAACACCGCCGCGCACACGACCCTGCCGGCCGACACGGGTGACCGGTCGGCGCCGGGTTACACGCCGAGCGAGATGGCCGACACGTTCCTCGCCGAGGTGGCGCCAAGCACCGAGGTGACCCTGGGTGAGAACACCGAGGTGGCCGGTCGCACCGCGTACGAGCTGGTGCTCACCCCGAACACCGACGACACCCTGGTGGGATCCGTCTCGATCGCTGTCGACTCCGAGACCGGGCTGCCGCTGCGCGTGCAGGTCGAGGCGCAGGAGGCAGCGGAGCCCGTGATCAGCGTGGCCTTCACCTCGCTCAGCTTCGACGCCCCGCCCGCCGACCTGTTCGTCTTCACCGCGCCGGCCGGAGCCACGGTCACCGAGGAGACCCTGCCCGCCAAGGACGCGGCCGGCCACCCCGAGGGTGAGACCAGCGGCGTGACCGTCACGGGCTCCGGCTGGGACGCCGTCGTGTCTGTGCCGGCCGGCGCGGATGCCGCGGCCATGGCCGAACTCACCGCCTCACCCCTGTACAGCCAGCTCACCGACGCCGTTGACGGCGGCCGGGCCCTGAGCACCACCCTCATGAGCGTGCTGATCACGGACGACGGCCGGGTCTTCGCCGGTTCCGTCCCTGTGGAGCGGCTGCAGGCCGCCGCAGCCCAGGAGTGACCATCGCCGCCCGGGCCGGCGACCTGGCCATCGAGACCCGGGCTCTTACCAAGCGGTTCGGCCGCCAGATCGCCGTGGACGCCATCGACCTTGCCGTGCCGATGGGCTCGGTGTTCGGCTTCCTCGGCCCGAACGGGTCGGGCAAGACCACCAGTATCCGGGTGATGCTCGGTCTCGCCGCGGCCACCAGCGGCGAGGTCAGCCTGCTCGGTGAGTCGATGCCGGGCCGCCTGGCCAGGGTGCTGCCGCAGGTGGGCGCCCTGGTGGAGGGCCCCGCGTTCTACCCGTTCCTCTCCGGCGCCGCCAACCTGCGCCGGCTCGACTCCGCCGACCGCGCCGCGCCCGGCCGCAGCCGCCGGGCCCGGGTGGACCGCGCGCTGGACCGGGTGGGCTTGTCGAACGCGGCGGGCAAGAAGGTGTCGGCGTACTCGCTGGGTATGAAGCAGCGCCTGGGCATCGCCAACGCCCTGCTGATGCCGCGCCGACTGCTCGTGCTGGACGAACCGACCAACGGACTCGACCCGCAGGGCACCCGCGAGGTGCGCGCCCTGGTGCGATCCCTGGCCGGCGAGGGGACCACGGTCTTCGTGTCCAGCCATCTGCTCGCCGAGGTGGAGCACATGTGCACGCACGCGGCCATCATGAGCGCCGGACGCCTGGTGTCCCAGGGCACCCTCGACGAGCTGCGCGCCGGTGCAGCCAGGGTGCGGGTGCGAACCCCGGATGCCGCGGCGGCGATCCGGGTGCTGGCCGCCGCCGGACTGGTGGCCGAGCTGGAGTCCCCGCCGGACGAGCGCGGCGCCGAGAGTTTCTCCTCCGCCGGCGGTTCCTCGAACCGGCCCGCCGACCACTGGGTGAGCGCCCCCCTCGAGGTGCCCGCAGGCGGACACCTCGCAGAGGAAGACCTCGTCGCGGCGCTCGTCGCCGGCGGGGTGCGGGTGCGTGGCTTCCACCTGCAGGACACCAGCCTCGAGGACCGCTTCGTGGCTCTCACCGGAGAGGGGTTCGACGTTGTCCGATAAGACGGTGTCCCATAAGACGGTGTCCGATAGGTCGGTGTCCGACAGAACGTCGCCAGAGAGTGGGCCAGCGGCATCCTCGGCGACGGCTCGACCCGGCGGCGCCTGGGCGCTGCTGGTCTCCGAACTGACGGTGCTCTTCCGCCGCCGCCGCACCTGGGCGCTGCTGCTCGCGTTGGCCGCGGTGCCGGTGCTCATCGCCGTCGCCGTGCGGCTCTCCTCGCAGGAGCCGACCCCCGGCCGCGGTCCGCCGTTCCTCGACCAGGTCACCCAGAACGGCCTGTTCGTCGCCGTGACCGGACTCATCGTGTCGATCCCGCTGTTCCTGCCGCTCACCGTGGGCGTCGTCGCGGGCGACACCATCGCGGGCGAGGCCGGCCTGGGCACCCTGCGCTACCTGCTCGCGGCCCCGGCCGGACGGGTCTGGTTGCTCGTGGTGAAGTACATCGGCGCCGCGGTGTTCTGCCTCGCGGCAACGCTCACCGTCGTCACCGCCGGGGTGCTCGCCGGGCTGGCACTGTTCCCGGTTGGCCCGCTGACCCTGCTCTCCGGAGATACCATCAGCCTGGCCGAGTCATTCCTGCGGGCCCTGCTCATCGCCGGCTACGTCACGGTCTCACTGCTCGGCCTCTCGGCCATCGGGCTGTTCCTCTCCACCCTCACCGTGGTGCCCGTCGGGGCGATGGCCGCCACCATCGTGCTCTCGGTCGTGGCGCAAGTGCTCGACTCTCTGCCGCAACTGGACTGGCTGCATCCGTGGCTGTTCAGCCACTACTGGCTCGACTTCGCCGATTTGCTGCGGCAACCGATCGATTTCACCTCGTTCGGCGCCAACGCGTTGCTGCAGGGCGGCTATCTGCTGGTCTTCGGGGCGCTCGCCTACGGCCGATTCGCCACCAAGGACATCCTGAGCTGAGGGCGCGGGGCAACCCGAGACGGGCCCGCGCTGCGCCGCTTTCTATGCAATTGACATGAGTGTGCCAGAACGGGCCGCTATCGCAGGTCCCTTGCAGAACGGGAGCCTACGGTAATATTCTGCCCTCATTCGGGGGGTGAATCCGGAGGCACCTGTTTTGGCAATCGAAAGTACCCCACCCGTCGTTAGACCGAGCAGCCCGCCGCGGGTTCGCTTGGCGGATGTTGCCGTTCGGGCCGACACCTCGTGCGCCCCGGCCGACGCGGGCACAATCGTGACGGGCATCGCCCTCTCCACCCAGTCGGTGCAGCCGGGCGACCTTTTTGTGGCCCTGCCCGGCAAGAACGGCCACGGCGCCGCGTACACCGACGGCGCGGTGCAGGCCGGCGCGGTCGCCGTGCTCACCGATGCAGACGGCGAGGCCGAGGCGCGTGCCGCCGGCGTGCCCGTTCTCGTGAGCGACAACCTGCGCGGTCGCCTGGGCGACCTCAGCGCCTTCATCTACGGCACCGCCGACAGCGCCCCCACGATCTTCGGCATCACCGGAACCAACGGCAAGACCACCACCGCCTACGTGCTCGAGGCCGTGCTGCGCCAGATGGGCCTGGTCACCGGCCTGTCCACCACGGCCGAACGCCACATCGCGGGCGAGGTCTTCGTCTCCAGGCTCACCACCCCAGAGGCCACCGACGTGCACGCTCTCCTCGCCCGCATGAAGGAAAAGCAGGTGGAGGCCGTGGTGCTCGAAGTCAGCGCCCAGGGCCTGACCCACGGCAGGGTCGACGGCATCGTCTTCGACGTCGCCGGCTTCACCAACCTCTCGATCGACCACCTCGACGACTACGGCACCATGGAGAACTACTTCGACGCCAAGGAGCTTCTGTTCCGGCCGGACCGCGCCCGCAGAGGCGTCGTGAGCATGGAGACCCCCTGGGGCCTCAAGCTGCTGTCCGAGCCGAAGATCCCGGTGACCTCGATCTCGGCGGATGCCAAGACCGACCCGGATTGGCGCCTGGAGATCCTCGAGGCCCTGCCGGAGGCCACCCGGTTCCGGGTGCAGAACCGGGCCGGCGAGTTCGTCGAAACGACGGTCGCGCTGCTGGGCGACCACCTCGTCGCGGACGCCGGGCTGGCCGTGGCGATGATCGTCGAGGCCGGCTACGACGCCGCCCGGGTACAGGCGGCGCTGCAGGACGGCATCGAGGTGTACATCCCCGGCCGCACCGAGAGCGTGTCCGGTCCGACCGGCCCGCGCGTCTACGTGGACTTCGGCCACAGCTCCGACGCGTTCGAGAAGACCCTGCGTGCGGTCAAGGCCGTCACCACGGGCCGGGTCATCATGCTCTTCGGCGCCGACGGCGACCGGGACCCGGTCAAGCGCCCCGAAATGGCGCGCGTCGCGGCGGCCGGCTCCGACATCGTGGTCATCACCGACCATCACCCCCGCTTCGAAGACCCGGCCAGCATCCGACGGATGCTCGTGGACGCCGCCAGGGAAGCCTTCCCCACCAAGCAGATCGTGGAGGTCTCACCGCCGGAGGCCGCGATCGACTACGCGGTCGACCTGGCCAGGGACGGCGATGCCATCCTCTGGGCCGGACCCGGCCACCAGGACTACCGCGATATTCGAGGCGTGCGCACACCGTACTCGGCGCGCGCGTTGGCCCGGGAGGCCCTGGCCCGGCACGGCTGGCCGGTCTCCTAACTCGCGAACTGTGACTTAATCACCAAGACTCCCGGTTTCAGGTGCTCAAGTCACGGCTTACGCGGGGGTGGGCGCGCACACCCTCGGTCCAGGTGGCGACGCAGAGCGGTACCCCCGGCCGGTAGGCCAGATGTGCCACCGACGGGGCATCCAGCACCTGCAGATCGGCGCGGCCGCCGATGCGGAGCGAGCCCACGGCATCCGGCCCGTGCTCACGGCCGACCGCCCGCGCCGCGCCGCGGGTGGCCGCCCACACCGCCTCGCGCACGGTCAGGCCCATCTGCAGCACCGCCGTGGCCACGCAGAACGGCATCGACGTGGTGTACGAGGTGCCCGGGTTGCAGTTGCTGGCCAGTGCGATGTGCGCGCCCGCATCGAGCAGCCGTCGGGCGGGCGGGAACGGCTGCCGGGTGGACAGGTCGCAGGCCGGAAGCAGGGTGGCCACGGTGTCGGAGCCGGCCAGGGCGTCGATGTCGGCGTCGTCGAGGTGGTTGCAGTGGTCCACGCTGGCGCAGCCGAGCTCCACGGCGACCCGCACGCCACCGCCGGCGCCGAGCTGGTTGCCGTGCAGGCGGAGGCCCAACCCGGCGGCCCGGCCGGCGAGCAGCACCTCGCGGCACTCGTCGACGTCGAACGCCCCGGTCTCGCAGAACGCGTCGATGAAGTCGACGTGCGGGGCCACCGCCTGAAGCATCGGACCGGTCACCAGGTCGAGGTAGTCGCGCCGGTCGATGCCCGGCGGCACCAGGTGGGCGCCGAGGAAGGTGACGACGTCGGCGACCTCGGCCGCCGCCCTGGCCCCGCGGAGTTCGCTGGCCAGGTCGAGGCCGTAGCCGGTCTTGGTCTCCAGGAAGGTGGTGCCCGAGGCAGCGGCCTCCCGGCGGAGGCGGCGGGCATTGGCGACCAGATCGGCCTCGCTCGCCGCCCGGGTGGCGGCCACCGTGGTGGCAATGCCGCCGGCTGCATATCTCTGCCCGGCCATGCGGGCCTCGAACTCGGCAGCCCGGTCACCGGCGAAAACCAGGTGGGTGTGGGTGTCGACCCAACCGGGGAGCACCGCCCGGCCGTGCACATTCACCTCGCTGTCGGCGGCGGGCGCGTCGGCGGCCGGCCCGATCCAGGCGATGCGGCCGTTCTCGATCACGAGCGCGGCATCCGCCAGCCTGTTGTCGTCATGACTGTCTTGGCTGGACTCGGCGGCTTGGGTGGTGAGCTCTGCGATCCCGGTGATCAGTTCGGCGGTCATCGTCGGGCCTTCCGGTCGGGTGTAGAACGGTGGGAGTCGGGTCGGGCTGAGCGAGGCGGGATTTCTCGGCGGACCGCGGCCCGGGCATCCGGCCCGATGCAACTGTTCCTGTTCCGGACAATTGTGGCCGGTGCGCCGGTAACAATTGTCCGCATGGGGCACAGAAGAGCCGGGCGCGGGTCGTCATGCGGGGCTCGGGGCGGCGGGGAAGCTGCCTGTGTCGGGGGAGCTGAGGGCGTCGAAGGGATCGAGGGCATCGAGCACCTCGCCGAGGAGCGCCGCGGGCGACCCGTCGAGGGCGAGGGCGGCCGCGGCGGTGCCCACCAAGCGGCCACTGTCGGCGACGATGCGGCCGGCCACGATCACCCGCCGCACGTCACTCGCCGTGGCGGCGAGCACGAGCTGGTCGAGCCGGGCACCGACGGTGCGGATGCTGCGCGCATCGACCTCGACCAGGTCGGCCGGGTCACCCGGGACCAGGCGCGCGCGACCGAGGCCGAGGGCGGCGTAACCGGCGGTGCCGGCGGCCTGCAGCAGCTCCGCCGGGGTGAACCGGCCGCGACAGCCGGAGGCCAGGCGTTCGCCCATCTCCAGGCCGCGCAGCTCCATGAACGGGTCGATTACGGCGTTCTGATCGGAGCCCAGGGCGACCGGTGAGCCCGCGTCGGCCAGGGCCCGGGCCGAACCGATGCCGTCGCCGAGGTCGGCCTCGGTGCTCGGGCACATCGATACGGTGACACCGTTGGTGCCGAGTAGGCGCACGTCGTCGTCGCTGAGGTGGGTGGCGTGCACCACGCTCAACCGTGGTGTGAGCGCGCCGAGGCCGTCAAGCAGTCCGGTCGGCGTGACCCCGTAGGCGGCCAGGCAGTCAGCGTTCTCTTGCACCTGCTCGGAGAGGTGGATGTGCAGCGGAACGTCGGCCGGCAACCCGGCGAGGATCTCGCGCATGGCCTCCGTCGGGACCGCCCGCACGGAGTGCAGCGCGGCACCGAGGCTGACCAGGGCCGGTTCGGCCGGCCGGGCGGCGGCATCCGCGTCGAGAGTCTCGCGCAGACGCGCCCAGCGGGCCAGCCAGCCGGCGGCCGAACCGTCGCCGAAGGCGCGTTGCTCGGGCCGCAACGGGGTATGGATACCGCCGGCCAGGTAGCTGGTGTCCAGCAGCACCAAGCGGATGCCCACCTCGCGGGCCGCGGTCGCCAGCGCGAGCTCCATGGCGTGGGCCTGCGGGTACGGCGCGCCGCCCGACTGGTGGTGCAGGTAGTGGAATTCGCCGACGGCGGTGTAGCCGCTGACCAGCATCTCGGCGAAAACGGCCCGCGCCAGTCGCAGATAGCGCTCGGGGGTGAGCGCCTGCGCCACGGCGTACATGGACTCACGCCAGTGCCAGAAATCGCCGCCCTGGTCGTGGGTGCGGCCGCGGAGCGCCCGGTGGAAGGCGTGCGAGTGCGCGTTGGCCAGGCCGGGCAGAACAGTGCCGAGGCGGACGTCACCGGGCTCGACCGGAACACCATCGGCGCGGTCGGTCAGGCGCCCGTCGATGCCGGCGGACAGGCGCACGCCGGCGACCGCGACGCCGTCGGCCAGCAGCGCCTCGCACCAGTAGGTGGCGACTGTCGGCAGCGGGCTGCTCGCCGGGGGCGGGGTCACAGCAGCTCCCGCAGCAGGGTGTCGAGGGCTTCGACGCCGGCGAGGCAATCCGCCAGGGTGGCGAATTCCTCGGGGGAGTGCGAGATGCCGGTGGGGTTGCGCACGAACAGCATCGCGGTGGGCAGCCGGGCGGCGAGCACTCCGGCGTCGTGGCCGGCTCCCGTGGCCAGCGCGGGCACGCCGCCGAGCGCGAGGGCCAGGCGGGCGGCCAGCTCCGGGTCGAAGGTGACGGTGCCGGTCCAGGACTCCTCGACCACGGTCGCGGCGCAGCCGGAGTGCGGGGCCTGCAGCCGGGCGGTGATGTCGGCGACCACGGCGCGGGCCTGGTCGTCGGTGTCCGCGCGGGCGTCCAGCCAGGCGGTGACGGCGGAGGGGATCACGTTGGTGCCGCCGGGTATCGCCTCGATGCGGCCGACGGTGGCTCGGGCCCCCGGGTTGGCCAGGGCGGCCTTCTGCACCGCGACGATGGCGTGTGCCGCGGCCACCATGGGGTCGCGGCGGCCGGTCATCGGGGTGGCGCCGGCATGGTTGCCCTGGCCGGTGAAACTCAGCCGCCAGCGCCCGTGGGCGAGGATGGAGGAGGCCACCGCGACGGGTTCACCGAGGTCGATCAGGCGCCGGCCCTGCTCTACATGCAGTTCCAGGAATATACCGATGCGGTCGAGGGCGGCCTGGTCTCGGCCCAGGTGTGCAGGGTTGAGCCCGGCCGTTTTCGCCGCCTCGGCGAGGGTGATTCCCGCCCGGTCGGTCAGGGCACGGGCCGTATCGGCGTCGATCGCGCCGGAGAGCAGCCGGGAACCGAGGCAGGCCACCCCGAATCTCGAGCCCTCCTCCTCGGCGAACACCAGCACGGCGCAGGGCCGGCTCGGCACGAAACCGGCGGCCTGCAGTCGGGCGACGGCGTCGAGGGCGGAGACCACGCCGAGCGGGCCGTCGTAGGCGCCGCCGCCGGGCACCGAGTCGAGGTGGCTGCCGACCACCACGGCATCCGCGCCAGGTTCGCCCCACCACGCCCAGGTGTTGCCGTTGCGGTCTGTCTCCACAGCCAGCCCGAGCCGCTCGGCACGTTCGGTGAACCAGGCCCGCAGCTCGTGTTCGGCCGGCTCCCAGAGGTGCCGGGAGTAGCCGGCGGCACGCCGGTCCCTGCCGGTGTCGGCGATCTCGTCGAGGCCGGCCAGCAGGCCGTGCGCGATGAGGTCAGGCATGCGGCGCATCCGCGACCGAGCCGGCGGGCGCATCCGTCTCCCACATCGGCACCCGCAGGCCGCGTTCGCGGGCCACCTCTTCGGCGCGTTCGTAGCCGGCGTCGACGTGGCGCATGACGCCGGTGCCCGGGTCGTTGGTGAGTACCCGTTCGATCTTCTCGGCGGCCAGCGGGGTGCCGTCGGCCACGATCACCTGTCCGGCGTGGATGCTGCGGCCGATGCCGACCCCGCCGCCGTGGTGGATCGAGACCCAGGTGGCGCCGGACGCGGTGTTCAGCAGGGCGTTCAGCAGCGGCCAGTCGGCGATGGCGTCTGACCCGTCTTTCATGGCCTCGGTCTCCCGGTAGGGCGAGGCGACCGAGCCGGAATCGAGGTGATCACGGCCGATCACGATCGGGGCGGAGAGTTCGCCGGAGGCGACCATCTGATTGAACTTGAGGCCGGCCAGGTGGCGTTCCTGGTAGCCGAGCCAACAGATGCGGGCGGGCAGGCCCTCGAAGCGCACCTTCTCGCCGGCGGCGGTGATCCAGCGGCGCAGGTGCTCGTCGTGCGGAAACAGGTCCACGATCGCCTTGTCGGTGGCCGCGATGTCGGCCGGGTCGCCGGAGAGCGCCGCCCAGCGGAACGGGCCCTTGCCCTCGGCGAAGAGCGGCCGGATGTAGGCGGGCACGAAGCCGGGGAACTCGAACGCCCGCTCGCAGCCACCGAGCAGCGCCTCGGCGCGGATGGAGTTGCCATAGTCGAAGACCTCGGCTCCGGCATCCTGAAAATCGACCATCGCCTGCACCTGCTTGGCCATCGCGGCGCGGGCCCGGTCGGTGAACTCTTCGGGTTTGTCGGCGGCGTAGGCGTGCCAGTCGGCGACGCTGACGCCCTCGGGCAGGTACGCGAGCGGGTCGTGTGCGCTGGTCTGGTCGGTGACGATATCGATGGCTACCTCGCGGGCGCGGAGCTCGGCGAACACCGTGGCGGCGTTGCCGACCAGGCCCACCGACAGTGGCCGGCGATCGGCCTTCGCCGCCAGCACCCGGGCGATGGCGTCGTCGATGTCGTCGGTCATCTCGTCGAGGTAGCCGCGCTCGACCCGGCGCTCGAGCCGGGACGGGTCGACGTCGACGATGAGCACGACGCCCTCGTTGAGGGTGACCGCCATCGGCTGGGCGCCGCCCATGCCGCCGGCGCCGCCGGTGAGGGTGAGGGTGCCGGCCAGGGTGCCGTTGAACCTCTTGGCGGCCACGGCGGCGAAGGTCTCGTAGGTGCCCTGCAGGATGCCCTGGGTGCCGATGTAGATCCAGGATCCGGCGGTCATCTGGCCGTACATGGTGAGGCCCAGGGCCTCGAGCCTGCGGAACTCCGGCCAGGTGGCCCAGTCGCCGACGAGGTTGGAGTTGGCGATCAGCACCCGGGGCGCCCACTCGTGGGTACGGAACACGCCCACCGGCTTGCCCGACTGCACGAGCAGGGTCTCATCCTTCTCCAGCGTGGTGAGGGTGCGCACGATGGCGTCGTACGCCGCCCAGTTGCGGGCAGCCTTGCCGGTGCCGCCGTAGACCACCAGCTTCTCCGGGTGCTCGGCGACCTCGGGGTCGAGGTTGTTCATCAGCATCCGCAGCGGGCCCTCGGTCTGCCAGCTCTTGGCGGTGAGGGTGTTGCCGCGGGCGGCGCGCACGACGCGCGGGGCGTGCGGGTCGGTGGGCGGCGCATCCGCGGCTGCTGGCGCCGTGCTGTCGGTCAGGTCGGTCATGAGCGGGTCTGCTTTCTCGAGAGCTGAGCGTGCGGATGCGGTTAGTACAGCGAGCCGGTCATGGTCTGGGCGGCGTCGAGTAGGGCGCCGCTGCGTGCGGATGCGGCGACCGACTCGATTTCGGGGGAGAGGAACCGGTCGGGGCCGGGGCCGGCAACGCCCCGGCGCACCTCGGCCAGCACGGCACCGGTCGCGGGCCCGGGCTTCAGCGGCGCGCGCAGGTCGAGGGCGCGGCTCGCGGTCATGATCTCGATGCCGAGCACCCGGGCGAGGCCGTTGATGCCGGTGCGGAGCTTGCGGGCGGCGTGCCAGCCCATGGATACGTGGTCCTCCTGCATGGCCGAGGAGGGGATCGAGTCGACCGAGGCCGGCACGGCGAGGCGCTTGAGCTCGGAGACGATGCCGGCGGCGGTGTACTGGGCGATCATCAGGCCGGAGTCGACCCCCACGTCGTGGGCGAGGAAGGCCGGGAGACCGTTGTTGCGGGCCGGATCGAGCATCCGGTCGGTGCGGCGCTCGGACATGCTCGCCACGTCCGCGACGGCGATGGCGAGGAAGTCGAGCACGTAGGCGACCGGGGCGCCGTGGAAGTTGCCGTTGGACTCGACACGGCCGTCGAGAGTGACGACGGGGTTGTCGATCGCTGAGGCCAGTTCGCGGTCGGCGATGCGGCCCGCGTGCTCAACGGTGTCCCGGGCGGCGCCGTGCACCTGCGGGGCGCAGCGCAGCGAGTACGCGTCCTGCACCCTGGTGCACTCCGGAGTCTGGTGGCTGGCCACGATCGGCGAGCCGGCGAGCAGGTGGCGGAGGTTCTCGGCGGAGGCCTGCTGGCCCAGCTGTGGGCGGAGGCCGGCGAGGTCGGCGGCGAAGACGGCGTCGGAGCCGAGCAGGGCCTCGATGCTCATCGCGGCGGCCACGTCGGCGGTGGAGAACAGGGTCTGCAGGTCGTGCAGAGCCAGGCTGAGCTGGCCGAGCATGCCATCCGTGCCGTTGATCAGGGCCAGGCCCTCCTTCTCGGCCAGGAGCACCGGCTCGAGGCCGGCGGCGGCCAGGGCGTCGGCGGCGGTCAGCTCAGTACCGGCGCGGTCGCGCACGGTGCCCTCGCCCATCAGCGCCAGGGCGCAGTGCGCCAGCGGGGCCAGGTCGCCCGAGCAGCCGAGCGAGCCGTATTCGCGCACGATCGGGGTGATGCCGGCGTTGAGCAGGCCTGCATACGCCTCCGCGGTCGACAGACGGATGCCGGTGCGCCCGGTGAGCAGGGTGGACAGGCGCAACAACATCAGGGCGCGCACGGTCTCCCGTTCCACCTCGGGGCCGGAGCCGGCCGCGTGTGAGCGCACCAGGCTCTGCTGCAGCCGGGTGCGATCGGCGGCGTCGATGAAGGTGGTGGCCAGGGCGCCGAAGCCCGTGGAGATGCCGTAGTGCGGCGCCGTGTCGGTGGCGAGCACCTCGATGGTGGCCCGGCTGGCGGCCACGGCGGCGCGGGCGTCATCGCCGAGCAGCACCGGGGCGTCGTGGCGGGCGACGGCCACGACATCCGCCACGGAGACCGGGCCGGTGCCCACTGTGACGGGGGCCGGGGTGATGTTGGTGGCGGGCAGGACGGTGTCGACGGTGTGCATGTGTCCATCTGACTCCTGCCCGGTCCTCGGCGCACGGGGTTCAGCCGACTTGGTGTCTCGGATACGAGACACTTGCCGGATCACCACAGCGGGCTAGGGTGGCGCGTGAACGGGTCCTCGGGTGGGCCGGTCGTCGACCCACAGGAGGTACCGGATGCTGTCGACCGACCTGATCACGGATGCGTTCGGCCGTGTGCAGGGGGCTGTGCACGCCGCCCTCGTCGGAGCCGGCCCCGAGCTGCTGGGGTACCGGGCCGACCACGAGGCGAACACCATCGCGTGGCTGGTCTGGCACCTCACCCGGGTGCAAGACAACCACGTGGCCGATCTCATGGGCGAGCCCCAACTGTGGACGTCGGCGGGCTGGCAGAAACGGTTCAACCTCCCCTTCGCGCCGACGGCGACCGGCTACGGCCAGGGTTCGACCGAGGTGGCCGCGGTGCGGGCCGGTGCTGACCTGCTGCAGGGTTACTTCGACGCGGTGCACGAACGCACCCTCGGCTACCTGGCCACCCTGCACGAGGACGATTTCAGTCGTATCGTCGACACCCGCTGGACCCCGCCGGTGACCCTGGCGGTGCGGCTGGTCAGCGTGATCGCCGACGATCTGCAGCACGCCGGCCAGGCCGCGTACGTGCGCGGGTTGGCGCAGCGGGCGGGCCTGCTCTGAGCCGGGCCTGCCGCGCTTGCCTGCCTTGCCTGCCGCGAGAGCGGCCGCGTGGCTGCGTGTGGCCGCGGAGGTGACCGTTCGACCGCTCTCGCGAGAGGGATCGCCCGGCTAGGCTCGGTGTCAGCACCTCGACACTGGAGAGCCCGTGGCCCACTCGTATCCGCTGTATGTGAACGTGCTGGCGCAGTGCTTCTGCTGCCAGTCGCTGCAGCCGTTCCACTTCACCTCGGCGACCGACCAGGTCGTGTGCGGCCATTGCCTGCGCCACCTCGGGCCCGAAAAGGCCGAGCAGCGCGACGCCGACCACATCAAACTGTGGCTGGGGCAGTTCGCCGCGCAGCAAGAGACCCTTCAGGAGCTTGACGCGACGACCACCGCGACGATCGCCGAGCGGGACGCCGAGATTGCGGCGTTGGCCGCCCAGGTCGCCGACCTCACCGGCATCGTGGCCGGCCGCTTCGACCGCGGGCCCGACGCGGGCCTGCGCGGCCTGCTCGAGACCGAGGTGCTCAAGCGCGCCGAGCGCAAGGCCGAGCTCGGCCAGCGCCGAACGGATGCGGCCATGGCCGTGCTCTGGGAGATCGACAGCCTGCATCGGGTGACGCCCGCCGACCCACGGCACTGCGGATGCGGCAGGTCGGCCGCCGCCTGCCCCGAGACCCGGGCGCTGGGATCGATTCGCCAGGCGCTGGGCGACTGGGAGAGCAAGAACCGCAAGCTGCACGCCGCCGGCCAGCGGCACGCGCTGCCCGCGGGGCATCCCGACCTGACCTGACGCGCTGCGCATCCACCCTGACCGCACCCGCACCAGCAGACAACTGTTCCCGGTGCGGACATTTGCGGCCGGTGTGCCGGGGGTGGATTCAACTGGTCGATGCAACACCGCTGTTTTCTTGGTCTGAGAGTAGCTGATGCAGGGCTTCTCGCGGGGTGGCTGCGTCGAGCCGTTTTCGTGGTCGGTCGTTGAGCTTGTCGGTGACGAATTCGAGGTATTCGGGGTGGTAGCCGGAGAGGTCGGTGCCCTTGGGGAAGTACTGCCGTAACAGCCCGTTGGTGTTCTCGTTCGAGCCGCGCTGCCAGGGCGAGTGCGGGTCGCAGAAGTAGATGTCGATGCCGGTGGCGATGGTGATGTCTCGGTGCTTGGCCATCTCGATGCCTTGGTCCCAGGTCACTGTTTTGCGCAGTTCTGCGGGCATCTTCTCGATCGCGATGATCATCTGGTCGCGAACCTCGATCGCGCCGTGTTTCTCGGGGAGGTGCAGCAGCATCAAATATCCGGTTGCGCGCTCAACCAGGGTGCCGATCGCTGAGGCGTTTCCGGCGCCGGTGATGAGGTCGCCTTCCCAGTGGCCGGGAACGGCGCGGTCTTCGACCTCCGCGGGCCGGTCGGTGATCATGACCATGTCGCGGATGCGCGATCCGGGTTGTTGCCGACCCTGAGATTTGCGCAACGTCCGCCCGGTCCGCAGCGCCGTAACCAGGTCGCGGCGCAGCTGGCCGCGCCCTTCAACATAGAGGGCCTGATAGATCGTCTCGTGAGACACCCGCATCTCCATGTCGTCGGGGAAGTCTCGCCGCAGCCGCAGACTGATTTGCTCCGGGCTGTGTTCGGCGCTCAACCCAGTTTGCACGTATTCCAGCAACCGGTCGTTATTGGCCAGCTTCCCGCCGCGGGGCCGGCGCGCTCGATACCGGGACTGTTGCTCAGCGAACGACGGACGATACCCGCGCCTCGTCATCCCGCCGCGCAGTTCGCGGCTGATCGTGGACGGCGCCCGCCCAAGCCGGGCCGCGATCGAGCGCATGCTTTCGCCTTGAGAACGGCCAAACCAGATCTCCTCCCGATCGAGGAACGTCAAACGGCTCGACGGGTCAACGCGCGGGGGAACCATCCCGCCAGCCTGACTTACCCAGTTCGCAGCCGTCGACCGATTCACCCCCGCGCCGGCAGCCGCATCCGTGACCGTGCCGCCGACCCTGAGCTCCTCCCAGAACCGACGACGAACCTCACGCGGAAACCCAACACGACCACCCATAACCAACACCTCAATCAATCAGGTGTTGCAACGACCCCCTGAACCCAAGGGGCGCAGATGTCCGAATCGGGCACTGATGTGGCGCTGGACTAGCGGGCGACCGAGGACTGGCCGGGGTCGGGGGCGCCCAGGGCCGACGAACCGGGGCTCGGCGTGAGGCCCAGGCGGCGCACGATCTCGGCGGCCTCCTCGGCGGGCTTCCGGCCGGCATCGATGGTGATCGCGTTCTCGTCGGGCTCCGGCGGCTCGAGCGCGTCCACCTGCGAGTCGAGCAGCGAGGTGGGCATGTAGTGGTCGTGCCGGGTGGCCAGGCGGCGCCCGATCAGGTCTTTCGACCCGCTCAGGTGCACAAAGATCACGTTGTGCTCGCGCAGCACGTCGCGGTAGCGGCGCTTGAGCGCCGAACAGGTGATGATGCCGGGCACGCCCGCCATGGAGTGCTCGATGATCCACGAGGAGATCGTGTCGAGCCACGGCGCGCGGTCTTCATCGTTGAGAGGCTCGCCAGAGGACATCTTGTCGATGTTCTCCTGCGGGTGCAGGTCGTCGCCCTCTTCGAGGTCCCAGCCGAGCTGGCCGGCGAGGATTCCCGCCACGGTGGACTTGCCGGATCCGGAGATTCCCATGATCACGAGCACGGGTTGCTGATTCTCGAACATGGCTAGATCACGACGTTCAGGAGGAGGACGCCGGCCAGGCCGGTGACGGAGATAAGGCACTCCATGACCGTCCAGGTCTTCAGGGTCTGCGGAACGCTGGTGCCGAGGTACTCCTTGACCAGCCAGAAGCCCGCGTCGTTGACGTGCGAGAGGAACAGCGAACCGGCGCCGATGGCGAGCACCATGAGCGACACATCGGTGGAACTCAGGCTCGCGGCGACCGGGGCGAGGATGCCGGCGGCCGTGACCGTGGCGACGGTGGCCGAGCCGGTGGCAACGCGCACCAGCGCGGCGACGACCCAGGCCAGCAGCAGCACCGAAACGCTCGACCCGTTCACCGCGTCGGCGATGACGGTTCCGATGCCGGTGTCGATGAGTACCTGCTTGAACCCACCGCCGGCGCCGACGATGAGCAGGATGCCGGCGATCGGGGGAAGCGAGTCAGCGAGCGACTTCGAGACCGCAGCGCGGTCCATGCCGCCGCCGCGACCGAACACGATCATGGCGTAGATCACGGCGATGCCGAGCGCGATCATCGGGGTGCCGAGGAAGTCCAGGGCGGCGTTGAGCGGGTCAGTGGAGTTGGGGTTGATGGCGTCGGCGATCGAGCGGGCGAGCATCAGCACTACCGGCAGCAGGATGCCCGAGACGGTGGCGATGAAGCTCGGGCGCTTAACGTTCTCCTCGAGGCCCTGGTCGGCGGCGGTGATGAACATCTCGGGAACGGGTACCTTGACCCAGCGGGCAGCGAACTTGCTGAATAGCGGGCCGGAGATGATCACCGTGGGAATGGCGATGAGCACGCCGATGGCCAGGGTGAGGCCGAGATTGGCGTTCAGGGTGGTGACGGCCACGAGCGGTCCGGGGTGCGGCGGCACCAGGCCGTGCATGACCGACAGGCCGGCCAGCGCCGGGATGGCGATGCGGATGAGCGACTGGCCACTGCGCCGGGCGACCAGGATGATCACGGGGATCAGCAGCACGAGGCCGACCTCGAAGAACATCGGCAGGCCGATGAGGCCACCGATCAGGGCCATGGTCCACGGCAGGGTGCGCACGCTCGAGCGGCTGACCAGCGCGTCGACGATGCGGTCCGCTCCGCCGGAGTCGGCCAGCAGCTTGCCGAACATGGCGCCGAAGCCCACGAGCACGCCCACGCCGGCCATGGTGGAGCCGAAGCCCGCACCGAAGCTGGTGACCGCGGCGTTGGGGGCCATGCCGGCGCCTACGCCCACGCCGACGGCGCCGATGGAGAGGGCCAGGAACGGGTGCACCTTGAGCCAGGTGATCAAGACGATGATCACGGCGACGCCAATGATCGCCGCGAGAATGAGTTGAAGGGTGCTGCCGGCGGGAACCACTGGTTCCACCGCCTGAATCGCGCGGGTCACATTCATCTCGAGAATCCGTTCCGAGGCCGCGTCCCTGCGACCCCTTCGTCATGTGGTGAACACGCACGTCTCCCTCATGTCGCCGGATGCGGCATAGTGAAGGAGGAAGTACGTAATCTGATTAATCTGATTAATCGGATTTATGAAGTGTTACACAACGACGGTGATCTGGTCAACAACACCGTACGGGCAGAGTGCGATGACGCAGGCTGGAACAGATCGGTGCGACGAGGTCGCGTCGGGGGAGTGAGGGTGTGACAGTGACTGCAATAGCCGAAGAAACGTGGCGGGACCGGGGATTGCACGCCCGGGTGGTGAACGCGCTCGGTCAGGAGATCGTCGACGGCACCTACCAGACGGGCGACATCCTCAATCTTGACACGCTGAGCGAACGCTTCGCCGTGTCGCGCTCCGTGCTGCGGGAGGCCCTGCGGGTCTTGCAGTCGGTGGGCATGGTGGAGCCCCGCCAGCGGGTGGGCACCCAGGTGCTCGCCCGTCGGTCGTGGGACCTGTTCAGCCCGCAGATCATCCAGTGGCGCGGCCAGGGCGACTACTTCGCCCAGATGCGCGAGATGCTCGAGGTACGCCTGGGCATCGAACCCGTGGCCGCACGGCTGAGCGCCCGACTGATGGCGCCCGAGGAACGGGAGGCCGTCGCCCGGGCCGCGGCCGTCATGGTGCAGGCCGACCAGGCGCGAGACGGCCGGCGTTTCCTCGAGGCCGACGTCGAGTTCCACACCCTGATCCTGCAGGGCTCGGGTAACGCGGTGATGGGTCACTTCGCGAGCACCGTGGCGGCCCTCTTGCGCACCCGGGAGCAGGAGAAGCGCTTCACGATCACCGAGTACACCCCGGCATCCGCCCATCGGCACAACGACCTGGCCGCGGCCATTGCGGCGGGCGACGAGGATGCCGCATACGCCTCCGCCTATGCCACCCTCGAGGCCACCCTCACCGAGTTCGTGCAGGAGTCGGCCGACGTCAACAGCACCGCCGGTTAGAAGCCGGCCGGCTCAGAGCCGGGCGAGCCGGTCGATGTCCTCGAGAAACTCGGCGGCGACCTGCGCCGAGACCGTGGTGCGGGTGCCGCGGATGCCGGCCAGATAGTCCTGGGTGCCCGGCCCGCCGGGCACGGACTCGTCGGCGCCCGCGGAGAGGGCATCCTCCAGGGCCTGCTGGGAAGCCCGCCGGGCGGCGTATTCGATGTCGGCTGGGGAGAAGCCGTCGCTGGCCGCGACGAGGGCCGCGAGGTCGACGGTGCCGGCCACCGCCGGGGGAATGTAGCGCTCCCAGATGGCCTGCCGGGCGGCGGCATCCGGCAACCCGATCGGCACCACGTAGTCGAATCGGCCGTGCCGTAGGAACGCCGAGTCGAGGGTGCGGATGAAGTTGGTGGCGCAGACGAGCAGCCGCCCGGGCCGCTCGCGAAACGCCGGGATGAGCTTGAGCAGCTCGTTGGTCACGCCCTGCAGCGGCGAGGGCGGTTCGCCACCACGCTGGGCGGCGATCTCCTCGACCTCGTCGATGAAGACCACAACGTGGTCGAGGTCGTCGATCTTGTGGAACGTCTCCCGCAGCGCCCCGGCCAGTCCGTGCGGGTCGCTGGCCAGCCGGGAGGGGAACACCTCCACGAACGGCCAGTCCAGCCTGGACGCGATGGCCTTGGCGAAGGTGGTCTTGCCGGTGCCGGGCGGGCCGAAGAGCACCACGGCCTTGGGCGGCACAACGCCGTATTGTTCGGCCATCTCCGGCCGGGCCAGGGGCATCACCAGGCGCCGCTCGAGCAGTTCCTTCTCGCGCACCATGCCACCCACGCTCGCCCACAGGTCCCTCGGCAGGATGCGCCCGCCGAGGTCGGCCAGGGCCCTGATCGACTGGCCCTGCACCGGGATGCGGCGCTCGAAGTAGCTGAGGTGGTTCTTGATTTCGAACCCGCGGTTGAGGAACGCGTCGACCCTGGTAGCGGTCTCCGGCATCAGCGCGGAGAGCTTGGTCAGGCCGTGCGGCGCCATCCGTCGTTCGAGGGCGGCGAGCAGGGCCGAACCGATGCCGTGGCTCTGCCACGGTTTGGTGGTGGCGAGGAACACGATCCAGCCCTGCGCGTGGGCGGCCCGGCCGACCGCGGCGCCGACCACCTCGTCGCCGTGCACGGCCACGACGGCATCGTCCTTCTGGCAGGAGGCGAGCACCTCAGACAGGGCGTAGACAGGGTCGGTGCTGGAGGCGGTGATCTCCTCCCACAGGCGCAGGATGCCGTCGAGATCGTCGGTATGAAAGTCGCGGATACGCCACTCGGTCATCGGGCTCCCTCGGTGTGTGAGGTCACTATGCCACCCTCCCTACCGCGACCCGTGACTCAATCCCCACAAGTTTGCGATTCTTGGGGCTTTCCTCACGGTTCGCGGATGGGCGGGCCCGGCTACTGCAGGCCGTCGACCGAGACCAGGCCGTCGTGGCGGCGGCCGTCGAAGATGATCGTGGGGATCTTCACGGTGGCGATCTTCTCCTCCACGAGGGTCTTGTTGGCGGCGATGATGTCGGTAACCGTGTCCGAAGCGGCCTCGGTCACGACCGCGTCGATCTGGTCGGCGGAGAGGCCGAACTCGCCGAGCCAGTCGACCAGGGTCGCGGTGGCCTCGTCGGAATCCATCGAGTTGATGGTTTCCTGCCACGGCAGGCCGGTTTCGGCCTTTTCGGTGAAGATGCGCTCGAGCACCTGCCAGTCGACGGGGGTCTCGGCGCCGTCCAGCGGGTGCAGCCGCAGGGCCTCGAGGTACTGGGTCACCAGCAGCGAATTGGGGAACTTGTAGCCCTCGGTGCCCGCGATCGGGTAGGCGATGTAGGTGAGGTTGTAGGCCGATTCGAAGCCTGCCTCCTCGATGTTCTGGAACAGTGCCTTGCAGAAGGTGCAGCCGGGGTCGATGACCTCGACGGCGACGGGGTTGGCGGTGTCCTCGGTGAGGTAACTGGCGTTGGCGGGCAGGTAGTCCTCGGCGGTCCAGGTCTGCAGGCGGGCCGGGATGGCCGCGAAGGTCTCGCCGAGGCTGCCGAATTCGTTGCCGAATGCGCCGAGCACGTCGAACTCACCCAGCGACTCCATGAAGCCCGGCGTCTCATCCGGGATCGAGCAGGCCTCGGCGCCCAGGGTGCAGGATGCCGAATCCTGCTTGTTGCAGGTGCCGTAGACGTAGAGGTTGACGGCGCTTTTGACCACGGTGTAACCCGACCAGAGGGTGGTGACCAGAACGAGCACGGCAAGGATCTCGAGGCCGATGCTGGCTGGACGCACGAGCCCCGGCCGGCGCACGGCGATCGGCGCGAGCAGGTGGTCCTTGATGTCCTGCTTGAAGGTGGTGTCGCAGGGCCGGAAGGTGACCCGGCGCCAGGTGCAGTTCCAGGCCTTGCCGACGTAGCGGCGGTACTTGGCCGAGAAGGCGGCCATGACGACCAGGACGATGAATGCGGCGATGCAGAACACTTAGGAGAGGCCTTTCATCAGCCGGGTGAGGGCCTGCGTGGCCGAGTCGATGTCCGACTCGGTCGAGTGCAGGCCGAGGGAGAGGCGCAGCAGCGGGGGTAGCCCGAGCTGTTCCTTCAGGTAGTGGTGGGCGCAGAAGTAGCCGCTGCGCACGGAAATCCGCGAGTGCGAGAGGAACACCGCGAGCCGGTGCGAGTCCTGCGCGGGCGCGTAGAGGCTGATCACCGGGCTGGGCTCGGTGTTCAGCAGTGTGAGTCCGGGGATCTCGGCGAGGCCGTCGTGGAGCCGCCTGGACAGGCCGGTGATGTGCTCGGCGGGGGTGAGCCCGCCGGGGCGGACGTCGCAGAGCCACTCGATCGCCCGGCCGAGCGCGATGATCTCGCCCCAGGCCTGCAGGCCCGGTTCGAGCAGCGCCGCCGGGTCACCCTGAACGAGGTCGAAGTCGTTCTCGCGCACGTCGGAGACCATGCCGCCGCCCACGAAGCCGAGCTCGAGGGAGGTGAGCAGCTCGTGCCGCGCCACGACGACGCCGAGACTTGCGGCGTACATCTTGTGGCCGGAGAAGCAGACCGCATCCGCCTCGGTCTTCTGCAGCAGCGCCCGGCTGTGGCCCATGGCCTGGGCGGCGTCGACGATGACGATGCCGCCGCGGGCGTGGGTGTCCCGCACGAGGTCGGCGAGGTTGCTGAGCTGGCGGCCGTCGATGTTGGACGTGGCGTTGACGACGACGACGGCCTTCTCCAGCTGCGCGGGCTCGTAGAGCAGGGCGCCGTCGGCGGCGCGACCCAGCACCAGGCGGTCGACGCCCAGCCGGCGGGCGGCGGTGATGGTGGGCAGGAACACCGAGTTGTGTTCGACGTGGCTGGTCACGACCCTGGTGAAGCGGCCCAGCGGCAGCTGCTGCAGGAGCAGGTTGAGGCCGTAGGTGGTGTTGAGGGTGAACGACACGGCGTGGCTCCTATTCGAGAGCCCGAGCAGGCCGAGCACGGCCTTGCGGGTGTCGGCCACCGCGGCATCGACCTTCAGGCCCCAGGCGTATTTCACCCGTCCGCCGCAGGCGTTATAGGTCGTGTAGTAGTCGGTGAGGGCGTCGATCACGGGCTGCGGGCGGAGGCTCTGGCAGGCGGCGTCGAGGTAGACCTCACCGGCTTGCAGGTAGCCGAAATCGCCCGATTGACCCGTGTCGAGTCGCTCGGCGGCGGGCCTGCGGAACAGCGTGCTGCGCTTCATAAGGTCTCAACTCCAGGCTCAGCTTAGATTCGCGGCTGTTCCGGGAATGGGGACCAAAGTCCCGTTTGACCGGGTGTAGCACCGTTTACACAGCCAGCTCCAAGCGTTGGGCGAGGTAGGGCGCCGTGCGGCTGTGCGGATGCGCCGCGACAGTCGCCGGAGTGCCCTCCGCCACGATGCGGCCGCCCGCGCTGCCGCCGGCCGGGCCCAGGTCGATGACCCAGTCGGCCGCGGCCACGACGCCCATGTCGTGCTCCACCACGACAACGGTGTTGCCCGCGTCGACGAGCCGGCCCAGCTGCGTCATCAGCAGCTCCACATCGGCCGGGTGCAACCCGGTGGTGGGCTCGTCGAGCAGATACAGGGTGTGGCCGCGACGGGCGCGCTGCAGCTCGGTGGCCAGCTTGATGCGCTGTGCCTCACCGCCGGAGAGCTCGGTGGCCGGCTGGCCGAGCCGCAGGTAGCCCAGGCCCACCTCGCGGAGGGTCGCCAGGCTGCGGGCGGCGCTGGGCACCTCGGCCAGGAAGTCGGCGGCCGCGTCGACGGTGAGTCCCAGCACGTCGGCGACGGACTTGCCGTTGTAGAGCACCGCAAGGGTCTCGGCATTGTAGCGGGAGCCGCCGCAGGTCGGGCAGGGTGCGTAGCTGCCGGGCAGGAAGAGCAGCTCCACGGCCACGAAGCCCTCGCCCTGGCAGGTGTCGCAGCGGCCGCCGGCCACGTTGAAGGAGAACCGACCGGCGCCGAAGCCGGCGGCCTTCGCCGCATCCGTCGCCGCGAAGGTGGATCGCACGGCGTCGAACAGGCCCGTGTAGGTGGCCAGGTTGGAGCGCGGGGTGCGGCCGATGGGCTTCTGGTCCACGCGCACCAGACGGTCGATGGCCCCGGCACCGGTCACCGTGTCGACGACGGTGCTGGCACGGTCCGCACCGGTCTCGTCGTCATCGGCGTCCTGGGCGGCCTGCTGGTCGGCCGCGCCGTCTCCGGCAACGCTGGCGGCGGGCCCGGCGTCGACCGGGCCCTGGCGCAGTTCCCGGCCTACGGCATCCGCCAGCACCCGGCTGACCAGGGTGGACTTGCCCGACCCCGAGACACCGGTGACGGCGGTCAGCACGCCGAGCGGCACCTTCACGTCGAGGTCGACAAGGTTGTGCCGGGTGACGCCGGTCAGGCCCAGCCAGGCGGCCGGCTCACGGTGCGCCGGCGCCGCCGAGTCGCCCATGGAGGGGAACAGGTAACGGCGGGTGACGGAGGTCTCGACCTCGGCCAGCCCCGGCACCGGGCCGCTGTAGAGCACCTCGCCGCCACCGTCGCCCGCGCGCGGGCCCACGTCGACGAGCCAGTCGGCGCGGCGCACGACGTCCATATTGTGTTCGACCACGAAGACCGAGTTGCCGGATGCCTTGAGCTGTTCGAGCACCACCAGCAGCGGTTCCGCGTCGGCCGGGTGCAGCCCCGCGGAGGGTTCGTCGAGCACGTAGATCACACCGAACAGGCCGCTGCGGAGCTGGGTGGCGATGCGCAGCCGCTGCATCTCGCCGGGGGAGAGGGTGGGGGTGGCCCGGTTCAGGCTGAGGTAGCCCAGGCCCAGGTCGATGAGCACCTCGAGGCGGCGCACCAGGTCGCCGGCCACGGTGACGGCCACCTCGGTGACCTCGCCGGACTGCGCGGAGCGGTGCGACCCGGTGGCCCCGGTGAGCTCGGCGGTGGGCCGCAGCACCTCGGCGAGGTCGCTGAGGGTGAGGGCGTTGAGTTCGTTGATCGGCCGGCCGGCAAAATGAACCGCGAGGGCCTCGGCGCGCAGGCCGCTGCCGCCGCAGAGCCGGCACGGGCCGGTCTCCACGAACGCGAGCACCCGCTGGCGCATCTGGGCGCTCTTCGAATCGGCCAGCGTGTGCATCACGTAGCTCTTCGCGCTCCAGAACCGGCCCTTGTACGGCTTGGCCACCCTGTCTCGCTGCGGGGTGACCTCCACGACGGGCTGCTCCTCGGTATAGAGGAGCCAATCGCGCGACTCGCGGCTGAGCTGTGACCACGGCACGTCGATGTCGTGGCCCAGCACCCCGGTGATGTCGCGCAGGTTCTTGCCCTGCCACGCGCCGGGCCAGGCTGCGATGGCGCCGTCGCGGATGCTCAGGCTCG
Organism: Cryobacterium sp. LW097; assembly: GCF_002205495.2. Lineage (GTDB taxonomy): Bacteria > Actinomycetota > Actinomycetes > Actinomycetales > Microbacteriaceae > Cryobacterium > Cryobacterium zongtaii. Next base: position 77,052 of record NZ_CP021992.1, read on the forward strand.
CGTCGGGCACCAAGAGGGGTTCGGTGACGGTGTGCGAGATGCCCAGGCCGTGGCACTCCGGGCAGGCGCCGGTGGCCGTGTTGGGCGAGAAGGCGTCGGAGTCCAAGCGCAGGTCCGACCCGGCGGGGTAGGTGCCGGCGCGGGAGTAGAGCATCCGCATCGAGTTGGACAGGGTGGTGACGGTGCCCACGCTGGAGCGGGAGCTGGGCGAGCCGCGGCGCTGCTGGAGGGCCACGGCCGGCGGCAGCCCGGTGATGAGGTCAACGTGCGGGGTGTGACCCTGCTGGATCAGGCGGCGTGCGTACGGCGCGACGGACTCGAAGAACCGGCGCTGGGCCTCGGCAAAGATGGTGCCGAAGGCCAGGGACGACTTGCCCGAGCCGGAGACTCCGGTGAAGGCGACGATGGCGTCGCGGGGGATGTCGACGTTGACGTCTTGCAGGTTGTTCTCCCTGGCACCGCGCACACGCACGAAGCCGTCAGCGCCTGGGTGGGCGGCGAGGTCCGCCGGAAGGGCCGGAGAAATGGGTGCCGAAGAAGTCAAGGGAGAGTGAGGCATTCGATCGACTCTAGTTCGGCCCCCTGACACTCGACCCTGCTCGGCACGCGTATCGTGGAGAAGTTGATCCCCGAAAGGCTCTTTCCGATGCGCCGCACCATGTTCAAGTCCAAGATCCACCGTGCCACCGTGACGCACTCCGCCCTGCACTACGTGGGGTCGCTGACCGTCGACCTCGACCTGCTCGACGCGGCCGACCTGCTGCCCGGCGAGCTGGTGAGCATCGTGAACGTCAACAACGGCGCCCGCTTCGAGACCTACCTGATCGCCGGGGAGCGCGGCAGCGGTGTGATCGGCGTCAATGGCGCGGCAGCACGGATGGCGCACGAGGGCGACCTGGTCATCATCATCTCCTACGCCCAGATGGGCACGAAGAAGGCCAGGGTCTACCAGCCCACCGTCGTGCACGTGGATGCGCAGAACGCGATCATCTCGGTCGGCACCGACCCGGCCGCTGCCGACGGCGATGACGACCTGGAGCGCCCGCCCCACGCGCTCTGAGCGCGGCTAGTGGCCGCCGTCGACGAGCTTCAGGCCGATGACGCAGCCGACGAGGCCCAGGATGAGCAGGATTTTGATGAGCGACGCCGGTTCGCCGCCGAAGATCATCGCGTAGAGCACGGTCAGCGCCGCGCCGATCCCCACCCAGACGGCGTAAGCGGTGCCGATCGGGATGGTGCGCATCGCGAACGCGAGGCCGGCCATGCTCAAAACCAGGCCGGCACCGAAGATCACGGTGGGCCAGAGCTTGGTGAAGCCGACGGACTTGCCGAGGGCCGTCGCCCAGACGGCTTCGAGAACACCGGACACGATCAAAATGATCCACGACATGAGAACTCCTATGGCCAGTCTTGTCGCGTGCCGGGTACTGATCCGTCGTCCGGAACCGCGGTGAGCGGTCTCCCAGAAGACTAGCCCGGCGGCCTGTGCAGACACTGGGCAGGCCGCCGGGGACACTTAGGCTGCGGCGATGATGTCCACGACGAAGACGAGAGTGTCTGTTTCGCTGATGCCGGCCGTCTCGTTACCGCCCTCATAACCCAGCTCGCCCGGCGGGATGACAATGACCACCTGGGAGCCGACGGTCTGTCCGACCAGGCCCTGGGTGAAGCCGGTGATCAACCCGGAGACCGGGAACGACGTGGGGCCGACACCCCAGCTCTGGTCGAACATCTTGCCGGTGTCCCAGATGGCGCCGGTGTACTGCACGGTCACCGTGGAGGTCTCCGTGACGGCCGCGCCGTCACCCTTCTTGAGCACCTCGACCGCGAGGTCGGTGGGCGGGTCGCTCTTGGGCATGGTCACGGTGGGCGCGCCGTCATCGGCGAGCTTCACGGTGGGGAAGCCGTCCGTGGGCTCCTGGTCTTCCCCGGTGGCGCGGGTGGGCAGCTTTTCCTTGATGTCGATCACGAAGAGCAGCTGGTCGGTGGCGGCCACACCCAGGTCGGTGTTGCCGGTCTCGCCGAAGCCGTCGGCCGGCGGGAAGACCACGGCCACCCTGTCGCCCACGTTGGAGCAGGCCACACCCTTGAGGATGCCCGGGATGACGCCCTGGCCGTTGACGACGTTCACGGTGAGGCCGGCGGCGTCGCCGAAGCCGCCGGCGGTGAGCTTGGCGCCGGTGGTGGCGTTGTACGCGGCGTAGGAGATCGCCACGGAATCACCCTCCTCGATGGCGTCTCCGGTGCCCTCCGTGATGACGGTGCGTTCGGTCGCTTTCGTGGCCAGAGGGGCCTCGAAGGTCACGGTCGGTTCGGCTGCGGCATCACCGGCGACGGTGACGGCATCCGACGTCGCACCCGGATCGGTGCATGCGACCGGGGCCGTCGTGGCCGACGGTGTCGGCGACGACGCGGGTGACGCCGCGCAGCCGGTCAGGGCGACGGCGGCGACCGCCGTCAGGGTGAGGAAAGTGGGAAGTGTACGCACGCAGGTGTCTCCAGTCAGATTCGGGCCTCGACCAGTCTGGTCCCCGCACCTATGTATGTGCTGAATCGGTGTGCTCCCAGCCGGCTCACAGACCCGCCGATTCGGGACCTTCGTCCCCTGACGGGGGGAAGTGCGGAGATCTAAACTGATTATTCGGCCCCGGGAATTCGTCAGGCCGAGCAGGTCGATGGTGACCGAAACCCACCGACAGTGGCGCCACGCTCATCACGGCAACCTCCTGATTGACGCCCTGCCCCACCCATCGAACGCCGCTCGATGTGGTGACAGCACGTCAAGAGAAAGAGCAATTCGTGTCCGACCAAAAGTCGACCTCAGTAAACGCCGTCAGCATGGACCGCTGGGAGAGCCTCAAGCGCGAGTACTTCTGGCGCACCCACCGCAACGTGCCCGCCGCCGCCCCGGCCGCCACGGTAGCCGACCCCAACGCGGAGTAGCCCGAAGCCCGGCCGTTTGCCGGCACCGGCGACGGGACCTTGGTCCGGGGTTATCCGCTGGTAGCGCGATATGATGAATTCATGGAACCGCTGAATGACGACCCGACCGGCACCTTCACGGATGCGAACCGTCCGCTGTATGAGGTGAAGGCCAACCTGTTCAAGGGGTTGGCGCATCCGGTTCGGGTGCGGGTGCTCGAGGTGCTCGCCCACGCCGACACCGACCTGTCGGTCTCCGACCTGCTCGCCGACACCGGCCTGGAGGCCTCGCACCTCTCCCAGCACCTGTCGGTGCTGCGCCGGCACAACCTGGTGGTGGCTGAGCGCCGCGGCAGCCTGGTCTTCTACGGCCTGGCCTACCCGCAGGTCGCCGATCTGCTCGCGGTGGCCCGGCAGCTGCTCGTCGAGATTCTCGAGACCACCCAGCAGCGCCTGATCAGCACGGTCGGCCGGCCCCGGCTCGGGTCGACGGATGCGGCGTCCAACGCCGCCGTGTCCAGTGACGCGGTGTCCCGGTGAGTGTGATCACCGTCGCCGCCGGCAGGACCGGCCGTTACCTGCGCGCGCTGTTGCCCAGCTGGCAGGATTACCGCGATGTGAAGCGCACCTGGCGCGGCGACATCGTGGCCGGCCTCACCGTGGGCATCATTGCGCTGCCGCTGGCCCTGGCCTTCGGGGTCAGCTCCGGCGCCGGCGCCGAGAGCGGCCTGATCACCGCCATCGTGGCCGGTGTCATCGCCGCGGTGTTCGGCGGCTCCAACATCCAGGTCTCCGGCCCCACCGGCGCCATGGTCGTGGTGCTCGGTCCGGTCGTGGCCGCCCACGGCGTCGGCGTTGTCGCGGTGCTCAGCCTCATGGCGGGCCTCATCGTGATCATTGCCGGCGCCCTCAAGCTCGGCCGAGCGGTGACCTTCATCCCGTGGCCGGTGATCGAGGGGTTCACCCTGGGCATCGCCGTCATCATCTTCCTGCAACAGGTGCCCGCCGCGATCGGTTCCAAGGCCGGGCCGAGCAGCAATGCCTTCGTGGCCGCCGTACAGTCCTTCCAGACCGTCGACTGGTCCACTGTGCTCGTCCCTGTGGCCATGGTGCTCATGGTGGCCGCGATCATGCTGCTGGCTCCCCTGGTGCACAAGAAGCTGCCGGGGTCGATCGTGGCCATCATCGTGGTGACCGTTGTCGCCAACCTCGCCAACCTGCCGCTGGCCCGCATCGGCGAGCTGCCCAGCTCGCTGCCGGCGCCCGCGCTGCCGCAGCTTGATGCCGGCCTGCTGAGCTCCCTGGTCGGCCCCGCCCTCACCATCGCGGCGCTCGCCGCGATCGAGTCCCTGCTCTCTGCGCGGGTGGCCGTCACGCTGTCCGACACCGGCCCGTACGACGCCGACCGCGAGCTCGTGGGCCAGGGCCTGGCCTCGATCGCCTCCGGCTTCTTCGGCGGCATGCCGGCCACCGGCGCGATCGCCCGCACGGCGGTCAACATCCGCTCGGGCGGCCGCACCCGGCTGGCGGCGATCGTGCACTCGATCGTGCTCGTCGGCGTGGTCTACCTCGCCACCGGGGTGGTCTCGCAGATCCCGCTCGCCGCGCTCTCCGGGGTGCTCATGGTGACCGCGGCCCGGATGATCTCGATCGCCACCGTGCGAAGCATCATCGGCTCCACGGGGTCGGATGCCACGGTGTTCGTCATCACCGCCCTGGTGACGGTATCGGTCGACCTCATCGTGGCCGTGGGCATCGGCATCGCCGTCGCCGCGTTCTTCGCGCTGCGGGCGGTGTCGGCCTCCAGCGGCGTGCACCGGGAGGAACTGCCCGGCACCCCTGTTCCCGGCGACGAGCGCATCGCGCTGTTCAGGCTCGATGGCGCCCTGTTCTTCGGTGCGGCCGAGCGGATGCTCGAACGGGTCAACCAGACCAGCCACATCACCGTGGTGATCATCCGGATGTCGCAACTGCAGATCCTAGACGCCACCGGCGCCCGGGTGATCACCGAGATGATCCAGGCGCTCGAGCGGCGCGGCATCACGGTGCTCGTCAAGGGCATCCAGCCGCGGCACCTCAAACTCGTCACCCGGGTGGGCGTGATCACGTCGCTGCGGCACCGCAACCACCTCTTCATCGACCTTGACGCCGCGATCGAACACGCCCGCAGCCACGTCACCCGGGCCGCCACGGCCGGCGGCGCGGATGCCGGCGACTACGGCTGGACCAGCGCGATCCGGTTGCCCAAGGACTAGCGGGCCAGCGAAGCCAGCTCGGCGCGGGTGGAGGCGCCCACCTTGCGCAGCAGGTTGGCCACGTGGAACTTCACGGTGTTCTCGCTGATCAGCAGCTCGCCGGCGATGGCCTTATTGCGCGCGCCGGAGGCGACCAGCGCCAGCACCCCCTGCTCCCGCGGGCTCAACCCCCACTCGGTGGCGGGGGCCAGCGGGGCCGACGGTGGGTCCAACGGCAGCGACACCGTGAGCTCGGAGCCCCAGCCGGCGGTGGCCTGCACGCCGAAGGTGCCGCCGAGCGCGGCGACCCTGGCCGTGAGAGGGACGACGCCGGGGGAGTCCGTGCTGAGAACGCCCGCGCCGTCGTCGCGGATCTGGATCAGCAGGTTGCTGCCGTCGCAGTCCCACTGCACGCGTACCCGGCTTACCCCCGCCTGCTCCACCAGGGCCAGCACGGCGCCGCGCACGATGGCGCGGCCCGCGTGCGCGACCTCACCGGGCAGGGCTGGGCCGTTCGCCGGCGGCTCGACGAACTGCACGTCGAGGTCACCGAACCGCACCAAGGGCCTCAGATCGTCCCGCAGCCTGGCAAAGGCCGCCGCCACCGGTTCCTGGGCGAGTGAGCGGTCCCGGTCCGACACCGCGCGCAGGTTCACCATGGCGCTCGCGGCGAGATCGGTGGCGGTCTGACGGGCGGCCTCGGCGCTGACCGTGGGCGAGCGCAGCACCCCGAGCAGGGATTCGAGAGTGGTCGAATGGGCATCCGTGAGATCGGCTATGAGCTTGGCACGCTCGGCCGACGCGGGCCGCGAGTCGAGCAGGTGGGCGGGACTGGCCGCGGCCACCTGTTGGCGGATGCTCGTGGCCACGAGCTGCCACAACCGGCCGACGAGCGCGAGGGTCGCCTCGGGGTCGGCCGCGCCGGCCGGCGTGAGTTCGGGGTCGGCGAGCACCAGCAGGGCGCCGGTGGAAGCAGTCCAGGCCGTGATCGGGCGATCGGTGCCACCGAGCACGGCACGGCGGCCCCACGGGTCGGACGGTTCGCTGGTGAGCGAGCGGCGCACGGCGTCGAGCTCGACGAGGGTGACTTCGTCGATGATCGACGCCTCGCCGGCCGTCTTCCGCGGTCGGCCGGTGCAGTCATCTGTGCAGTCGTCGGTGAGAATCAGCAGCGCGCTGTGCCCGATGAACGGCTCGAGAAGGGCCGAGAAGCCGCCGGCGACGTCGGGCGGGGAGCTCTTCACGACGCCGTGCAGGGCGTCGAGCAGTTCCATTGAGCGGGGGTTGGCGAGCGACTTCACCGCGTCAGCCTACCCGGATCTGGCCGTCCGGCCTGACTGCCCCTACCCATCCGGGTGGGCTCGTCATCTCCGCCCGGCCACGGATGGCCCCGCCGCGACTTGCACCGAATCGCCGCTCCGCCGCCCGCAGAGGGACCATTTGCGGCAAGTCAGCAACCCGCACTGTCACGACTTGCCGAAAAGTGCCCCATCACAACGCGTGAAGGGGCACGATTCGGCAACTCGGAGCCGCGGGAAGGCGGCGACGGGTCAGCCGAGGAGGAGCTTGCCGAGCTGGTCGGTGGAGTGCACCACGGCGGTGGCCAGGGCGGCCTCCGCGGGGGAGCCGTAGCCCCACTCGACGAGGATGGTGGGAACGCCGTTCGCGTTGGCGCCCTCGGCGTCATAGATGCGGTCGCCGACCATGACGACGGCGGAGGTGTCGACACCGACGGCGGCGAAGCGCACCAGGGCCTCTTCGACGATGTCGGCCTTGTTGCTGCGGGTCTCGTTCTCGGTGGCGCCCACCATGACGGTGAAGTACTGGGCCAGCTCGAAGTGCGTAAGGATCGCGATCGCGGTGTGCTCGGGCTTGCTGGTGGCCAAGCCGAGCGGGATGCCGGACTCGTGGATGCGCTCGAGCAGGCCGGCGACGCCCGGGTACACGGCGGTGTCCAGCGACGCGGGGCCCTGGTAGTCGGCGCGGTACACGGCCAGGGCTTCCTGGGCCTCATCGGGCGTCATGCCGGCGTACTCGCCGAACGCGGCCAGCAGCGGCGGGCCGACGTACTTCATCAGCTCGGTGTCGGAGGGAACCGGGCGGCCGAGCAGAGCGAAGGTGCGCGCCAACGAGTTCGTGATTGCCGGGGCGGAATCCGTGATGGTTCCGTCGAGGTCGAAGAGGATGGCGCTCCAGGTGCGCGTCAGAGTGGGGTTCACTCGCAATATCCTAGGGCCGGAGGGGGCAAACCCTTGCATGCGAGGTGGATACAAGGTAGGCGCGCGACCCCGCGGTCGGCCGCATCGCTGCTGCCGGCGAACGGATGCCGCCGGGTCGTGCCTCTCTCCGAGAACCCGGCCAACTCTGCCCGCGCGGGGAACAGTTGCGGCGGCGGGGCCGGTCAGGCCGAGGGGATGACCGAAGCGTCGAGGCCGGAGACCCGCAACGTGGCGCGCGGCGCTGACCGCTCGATGAGCACGGCGTTGGCTCCGTCGACGTTCTCGGCCCAGTCCCGGGCGGCCCCGGGGCTGCGTCCGTGCCGCTGGTGCCGCGCCACCAGGCGCTGCAGACGCTCAACGCCAGGGGTCTCGCAGAACCACACCTCAGCGGCCAGACCGGGCACCAGGTTCCAGGGTTCCCGGTCCACGAGCAGGTAGTTGCCCTCGACGATCACGATGCGGGTGCCCGGTTCCACAACCAGGGCGCCCGCCACCCCCTCGTCGACCGCACGGTCGAAGCTCGGGGCGTAGACCGGGTGGTCGGTCTCGGCCCTGAGCCGTCGCAGCAGCGCCACGAAGCCCCAGCCGTCGAAGGTGTCGATGGCGCCCTTGCGGTCGTGCCGGCCGAGCCTGTCGAGGGTGGCATTGGCCAGGTGGAAGCCGTCCATCGGCAGGTGCACGGCAAAGGGAACGGCGGCAGTCGCCCCGGTCGCCGGGCCGGCCGCCGCAGCCGCATCCACCCCGGCAAGCTCGGTGAGGCGCCGCGCCAGCCGCTCGGCCAGGGTGGTCTTGCCCGCGCCGGGGCTGCCGGCGATGCCCACAACGATGCGGCCATCGGCGGGCAGCCGGCCGAGCACCCGCCGGGCGAGCAGGTCGAGCGGGGCGGTGTCGCCGGCCGCCTCGGAGGACAAGGCAGCGGACCGGTCAGGCACGGGAGCCTAGAAGAGCTTGGACGCGGTGTCGTCGAGCCCGCGCATGGCGTCGTAGTCGAGCACCAGGCAGCGGATGCCGCGGTCCTCGGCCAGCGTGCGCGCCTGCGGCTTGATCTGCTGCGCGGCGAACACGCCCACCACGGGCGCCAGGTGCGGGTCGCGGTTCATCAGCTCGAGGTAGCGGGTGAGCTGCTCGACGCCGTCGATGTCGCCGCGGCGCTTGAGTTCCACGGCCACCGAGGCGCCCTGGGCATCCCTGGCCAGGATGTCGACGGGGCCGATCGCCGTCATGTACTCGCGGCGCACGAGGGTGTGGCCGTCGCCGAGCAGGTGGATGTGCTCGGCGAGGAGCTTCTGCAGGTGCGCCTCGACGCCGTCCTTGATCAGGCCCGGGTCGATGCCGAGCTCGTGGGCGGAGTCGTGCTCCACTTCGTAGAGGCTCACGATGAGCTCGTCGGCGGTCTTGGCGTGCGTCACGGTCCACAGCTCGGTGATCCCGGCCTCGGCCTGCAGCTCGTCGGGCGCCGAGACGGCCAGGCTGCACGGCGGGCTCATCCAGTTGAGCGGCTTGTACGAGCCGCCGTCCGAGTGCACGAGCAGGCTGCCGTCGGACTTGAGCAAGAGCAGGCGGGTGGCCAGCGGCAAATGCGCGCTGAGCCGTCCGGCGTAGTCAACTGAACATCTTGCTATTACGAGGCGCACTGAACGAGCTTAACCGGCGGCGGCGGTCTGCGCGCGCTCGCGGGCCGCCGGGGCGGCCAGCCCGGCGAGGGCCATGAGCACGACGATCACGAACAGGGCGTTCAGGATGCCCCACTGCTCGCCGATCAGGCCCAACACCGGTGGCCCGACCAGAAAGGCGAAATAGCCGATCATGGCTACGGCGCTCACCCGGGCGGCCGCGTTGGCGGTGTCATCCGCGGCGGCCGACATGCCCACCGGGAAGCCGAGCGAGGCGCCGAGGCCCCACAGCACGGTGCCGACGATGAGCAGCCAGATGGCCGGCGCCAGGATCACCAGCAGCAGGCCGGCCACGCCGAGAACCGAGCAGGCCCGCAGCACCGGAACCCGGCCGAACCTGTCCAGCACCGGGCCGCCGAGCACCCGGCCCACCGTCATCGCCGAGACGAACACCCCGAAGACCAGCGCCCCGATGGCGTCGCTCTGGCCGTGCCCGTCGACCACGGCCAGGGCCAGCCAGTCGCTGGCCGATCCCTCGGCGAAGGTCATGCCCAGCACGATCACCCCGATCAGCAGGATGCTCGGGTCGCGCCACACCGCGAGGCTGGTGCGCATCCGTTCGACCCAGTTCGGCCGCACGACGGTGTGCGCGGCGGACTGGTCTGCGGGGTCGCCGAGGGCCGGGCGGAGCGGCACGAACCGGACCGCGATCGCGGCGGCGGCCAGCGCGAGGGCGGCGACGAGGCTGAGGTGCCAGACCACCGACACGGCGAGGGCGGCGGCCCCGGCGCCGAGCAGCGCCCCGGCCACGGTGCCCAGGCTGAAGCAGGCGTGCAGCAACGGCATCAGGGTGATGCCGAGTTCGCGTTCGACCGCTGCCCCCTCGACGTTCATCATGACGTCGGTGGAACCCATGCCGAAGCCCACCAGGGCGAGGGCGGTGAACGCGATCGGCGACGACCCCCACACCGTGGCCGCGGCGCCCACCAGGACCAGACCTGCCGAGGAGGTGGCGATGCTGATCACCAGGGCCCGGCGGGCGCCGAACGCCGACAGCAGCCAGACGGCCGCGACGAGTCCGAGAATGGATCCGGCGGAGAGCCCGAAGATCAGCAGGCCCACCTGGTCGGTGCGGAGCGCCAGGTCGTCGCGCACGGTGGGGATCCGGGACACCCACGACGCCAGCCCGAGCCCGCTCACAAAAAACAGCATGAAGATGGCGTTCCGCCAGCGGGTGAGTTCGCGCCGTCCGCGAGTCTTCGTCATTCCACCCACGCTACCGCCCCCGCGAACTGTGAGCTGAGCCCCGGAAATCGAGAGATCCCGGGGCTTTTCTCACAGTTCGCGGACCGGTCAGGCGCCCAGGCGCACCCAGCGGGTGCCTCGGGCGCGAACGGACAGGGTCACCGCTCTGGCGCCGAGGAAACCGAAGACGAACGCGGCCATCAGCCAAGCCAGCCCCGCGGCACCGGCGGGAGCGAAGAGCAGCACCAGGCCGGCCAGCGGGACGAAGGCGGCCAGGTTGACCAGGCCCGTGATCGCGAGATAGCGGGCGTCGCCGGCACCGATCAGCACCCCGTCGAGTACAAAGACCAGGCCGCCCAGCGGCACGGACAGGCCGAGCACCACGAGGGTCGGCGGCAGCAGCGCGGTTACCTCAGCGGCGTTGGTGAATACCCCGCCGAGCACCCCGCTGGTGGCCACCACGACCAGACCGAGCAGCACGCCGCCGCCGATGCCCCACTCCAGGCAGCGCCGCAGCACCTGGCGCACCTGCTGCAGGTCGCCGGCGCCGAGACCCCGGCCCACCAGGGCCTGCGCGGCGATGGCGAGGGCGTCGAGGGCGAAGGCCAGCGTGGCGAACAGGGTCATCGCGATCTGGAACGCCGCGAGCTCGGGGGAGCCGAGGCTGGTGGCCACAAACACCGCCAACAGCATGGCGGCGCGGAGGCTCGCGGTGCGCAGGAACAACCAGCCGCCGCTGGTGGCCCCGCGGAGCAGCCCCGCACGGTGCGGTCGGAGCGGCGCACGCTCGCGGCGGGCGTGCCGCACGACGATGACCAGATACACGGCCACCATGCCCCACTGGGCGAGCACCGTGCCCAGCGCCGACCCGATCAGGCCCAGGCCCAGGCCGTAGATGAACCACAGATTGAGCAGGATGTTGGTCAGGAAGCCGAGCCCGGCGACCCAGAGCGGGGTGCGGGTGTCCTGCAGGCCGCGCAGCAGTCCGGTCGCGGCGAAGACCAGCAGCATCGCGGGCACACCCAGCATCGACAGGGCCAGATAGTCGGCGGCGGCGCGGGTCACCTCGGGGTCGGCACCGAACGCGGCCACCAGCGCGGGGGCCGCGAACCAGCCGGCCACGGCGAGCACGGCGCCGAGGCCGAGCGCAAGCCACAGGCCATCCACCCCTACCGACACCGCACGGCGCCGGTCGCCGACACCGAGCCAGCGGGCCACGGCGGGGGTGGTGCTGTACGCGAGGAACACCATCAGCCCGATGATGGTCTGCAGCACCGCGCTGGCCAGGCCGAGACCGGCCAGTGGCACCGCGCCGAGGTGGCCGACCATGGCCGAGTCGGACAGCAGGAACAGGGGCTCGGCGATGAGGGCGCCGAGGGCAGGCAGGGCCAGCCGGCGGATCTCACGGTCGATGGGTTGCGGGCGTAGAAGTTCGATGCTTCGACTCTAGTTATCCGCACCGACGGGGGAGGACGCCGACCAAGGTTCGGGCGTAGTCTCACGGCTATGAGCCCCGTTGTTCTGACGCGTGACCTCACCAAGCGGTTCGGCCGGGTGCAGGCCCTCGCCGGCCTCGACCTGTCGGTGGCCGAGGGGGAGGTGCACGGTTTCGTCGGCCCGAACGGCGCGGGCAAATCCACCACCATCCGCATCCTGCTCGGTCTGATGCGCGCCGGCGGCGGCTCGGCCAGCGTGCTCGGCGGTGATCCCTGGGTGGATGCCTCCGCGCTGCATCGCCGCATCGCCTACGTCCCCGGTGACGTGAGCCTGTGGCCCAACCTCTCCGGCGGCGAGGCCATCGACCTGCTCGCCCGGCTGCGCGGGGCCCGCACCGCCGATCCGGCTTACCAGGCGCGGCGCCGGCAGTTGCTGGAGCGCTTCCAGCTCGACCCGACCAAGAAGGGCCGCACCTACTCGACGGGCAACCGGCAGAAGGTGGCCCTCGTCGCGGCGCTCGCCGTGCCCGCCGACCTGCTCATCCTCGACGAACCCACCTCGGGCCTTGACCCGCTGATGGATGCCGTTTTCAGGGCCGAGATCGTCGCCGCGGCCGCCGACGGCGCCACGGTGTTGCTCTCCAGCCACATCCTCAGCGAGGTCGAGCGCCTCTGCGACCGGGTGAGCATCATCCGCTCCGGCCGGATCATCGAGACCGGCACCCTGGCCGAGCTGCGCCACCTCACCCGCACCGAGGTGGCCTTCGCCGCCGCCGCGCTCACGGATGCCCAACTTGCCGGCCTCGCTGCACGGCTGCCGGGCGCGCGTGACCTCTCGGTCGGTGACGACAGGGTGAGCTTCACAGTGGACGCCCAGGCGCTGCCCGGGATGTTACCGGTACTCGCCGAGCTGCGGGTGCAGGCGCTCACCGTGGCGCCGCCCACCCTGGAGAGCCTGTTCCTGCGCCACTACGATGACGCGTCGGCGGCCCCGAACGGGCCGGAGAACGTCGATTCAGACCCGGCCGGCGCCCACTCTCCGCAGCACCGGCACCGGCGATGACGGCCTCGGCAGCCCCGGCACGCCAGGCCGCCCCGACGTACGTGCGAGCAGCGGTGCCCACCCTGTGGCCGATGCTGGGGCTGCGGCTGCGACGGGACCGCGTGCAACTGCCGATCTGGCTCCTCTCGCTCGCGGCTATCGCGTTGCTCGCCGGTATCGCCGTGCCCGCCAGTTTCGGCACCCTCGCCGACCGGGAAGCTCTCGTGCAGATCGCCGTGGGCACGCCGAGCATCCTGATGCTCCGCGGCGAACCGAGGGGCCCCACCACCGACGCGTTGCTGTTCTTCAGCATGTTCGCCAACCTCGCCGCCGCCGTGGCGTTCATGAGCACGTTCCTCGCGGTGCGGCACAGCCGCGCAGAGGAGGAGGCCGGCCGCAGCGAGCTGATCGGCGCCACCGTCGCCGGCCGGGTGGTGCCGCTGTTGGCCACGGTCCTGTTCGGCGTCGTCGCGAGTCTGGCCGCGGGCGCCGCGGTGGCGCTGGCCCTGGTCATCGCCGGGCTCGACCCGCTCGGCTCGCTCGTCACGGGCGCCGCTCTGGCCGGTACCGGCGTCGCGTTTCTCGGTGTGGGGGTGGTGGCCGCGCAGCTGATGCGCACCTCCCGGGGTGCGAACGGACTGGCGGCCGCGGTGGTCGGTCTGGCCTATGTGCTGCGCGCCGCCGGCGACGCGGGCGGCACCCCGTCCGCCGACGGCCTGAGCCTGACGAGCGCCTGGCCGAGCTGGCTGTCCCCGATCGGCTGGGGCCAGCGCACCCGTGCGTTCACCGAGAACAACCCGGCACCGCTGCTGCTGTCGGTCGCCCTCGCCGGCCTGCTCGTGGCCGTTGCCGTACTGCTGCAGTCCCGCCGCGACACCGGCTCGAGCGTCTTCGCCGAGCGGGCCGGCCGACCGGCGGCCGGCTGGCTGCTGCACGGCTCGCTGGGACTGGCCTGGCGGCTGCACTGGCCGGCTATTCTCGGCTGGGCCGTCACCGGGCTGCTGTTCGGGCTGCTGGCGGGCAGCCTCGGCGAGACCGTGGTCGAGCTGATGGAGGGGAACCCGGTCTTCCAGAATGTGCTGGTGGGCCTGGCCGGTGGCCGGGGCGCGATCATCGACCTGTTCACCGCGACCCTGTTCAGCCTGGTCGGGGTGCTGGCCACGGCCGCCGCGATCCAGGCGATGCTCCGGGCGCGTCAGGAGGAGGCCGCCGGGGTGGCCGAGGCCATGCTCAGCACGAGCCTCGGCCGCATCCGCTGGCTGTTCGACTACCTCATCGTCGGCCTGGCCGGGATCGTGCTGGTGCTCGCGGCCGCCGTGGCCGGTGCGGCGGCCGGGCTCCTCCGCTCCGCGAACGCCGGCGACCGCATCGACAGCGTGCTGGCGGCCGGTGCCGCCCAGCTACCGGCGGCGCTGCTGCTGCTCAGCGTCGCCGCGGTGCTCGTGGCGCTGCTGCCGCGCCTGAGTATGGGCCTGAGCTGGGGCCTGTTGCTCGCCGCGGTGGTCGTGGGTCAGTTCGGCGACCTGCTCGACCTGCCCCAGTGGCTGCGCGACCTCTCACCGTTCAGCCACACGCCTATCGTGGCGGCCGCGGAGGTGGACTGGAGCGGGGCCTGGTGGATGCCGGCGCTGGCCGTGCCGCTGGCGGCCGTGGCGGCCGTGGGCATCCGTCGCCGCGACCTCGCGCTGTGAGGCGGTGCTGGCCAGCGCGCTACTGGGGGTGCGGAGGAGCGGTGTCGCGCACGCGCTCTGCCGACTGCCCGGGCGCCGGATCCGCGCCGTAGATGCTGCGGTCCGCAGACCGACGGTTCCGGCCCCCGAGCCAATCCGTGAGGTAGATCTTCGGCAGGATCTTCGCCACAGCGAGCACAACATAGATGACTGTGTTGATTCCGACGAATGCTGAAAAGATCGCGAAGAAGTGCGTGGTCACGGCCGAATCGGGCAATAGGATGCCGGTGGGCGAGAGCAACGGGAGCAGCGCTGGCACCGGCATCAGACGGCCCTCACCGTGAGGGTCGGGGTGTTCGCGTGTTCCCAGTTGGCCTGCCGGCCGAGGGTGATGTCGATGATGCCCTTGACGTAGACCACGTTCAGGAACAAGTCGAAGCAGAGTTCGGGGAGCACCGTGAGCGCGAGCAACCGGGCCCGCCAGCCGCCCTCCCACACGGTGACCACGCGTTCGGCAACGAAAATCGTGCCGAGGCCGAGCCAGAACGGGAACCACACCCAGGTGCTGACGGCGAGCAGGGTGACCAGAATCAGGGTCAGGAACGAGGTCAGGGCGATGACGCTGTAGCCGATGCCGAGCTGTTGCGCCCAGTAGCGAAGCGTGGCCGGGGTTAGCCCGTACGCGCCGATGTTCTCCAGGGCGCCGCGTTGCCAGCGCAGGCGCTGCTGCCAGAGGGCGGGCAGGGTCGGCATCAGCTCTGTGACCACTGTGCATTGTGCCGGGGAGGTGATCAGTGCGCCGAGCGATTTCAGTGCGATGGTGAGTTCGTTGTCCTCGGTGAGCGCGTGGGTGTCGTAGACATCGCCGTGCACGCCCGGCAGGGTGACGCCGCGGTTCTGGGCGACGGAACGCAACGCGAGGGGTCGAAACATCGAAGCCGTGCCGGTGAGCACGAAGACACGGCCGCGCCGTCGGGCGAGTTCCCGGGAGTAACGCACGTACTCATTTCGCTGGAGCAGTCCGATCAGGCCGAACCCGGGCTCACCGTAGAAGAGGCCCCCGACCGCCATCAGGGCGCGATCGCTCGTGAAACGGGCGACGGCCTCGGCGAGGAACCCGTCGTCGAGCGCGGTGTCCGCGTCCATGACCATGACCACGTCGTTGTCGAGTAGTCCGGGGAGCACCCGGCTGAGGGCCTGGTTCAGGGCGCCGGCCTTCTTCTTCCTGTTGTCCACGGATTCGAAGACCTCTACGCCGTGCGCGCGGGCGATGGCGACGGTGTCGTCCGTGCAGTTGTCGGCGACGACGATCACCCGCTCCGGCCTGTGCGACTGGGCGAAGAGCGAGGCCAGGGTCGCCGGCAGCGAGAGCTCCTCGTTGTGCGCGGGGATCAGCACGGTCACCGTCACGGGTTTCGCGAAAACGCCGCCACTTTTGGCCATCACGATTTTCGGCGCCAGCGGGTTACGGCTCGAGTTCGAGGACCGGCGGGATCTGTTCGTCGCCCGGCGTTCGAGCAGGGCGATGCCGGCGGCGAAGAGCACAGCGAGGGCGATGGCCCCCAGGATCGCCCAGAGCGCCGGCCGGCTCGGATCGTACAAGACCGGGAGCACGCCGAAGATCAGGTACCGGAAGGGGGCTGCATCGGGCGTCGGACTCCCCGCTGCGACGGCGAGCCACAGCAGCGCCGCCGCACTCATGGCCAGACCCGCGATGACGAGGCCGACCGATCGTCCCAGTGTCCGTGTCCGTGCCCGCATATACCAGATCGTATCGGGCCGGCCCGTCGGCGGCCCGGTCGTCCGGGCGCCGGCGAGACGACTTACGGCAGGATGACGAGCTTGCCGCGCGCGCCGGCCTCGAAGTCGTCGAATGCCTCGGCAACATCGGCGAGGGCGTAGCTGCCCTGAACGGTCACGGAGGTGCGGCCGGCGGCGAGGCTCTCGGCCAGGCGGGTCAGCACCTCGGGGGTGGGGTCGGCGAGGATCGGGACCACGGTGACGGTGTCGGTGCCGAGCTGGTCGGGCGAGCCGATCAGGGTGGAGACCAGGCGACCGCCGGCTCGCAGCGCCGGCAGCACGGTGGCCGCGTCACCGGCGAAGTGCAGTACTACGTCGACACCGTCGGGGTGGGCGGCGAGCACGGCCTCGCTGAGGTTCTGGGTGTGGTCAACAACCTCGCTGGCGCCGAGCAGGCGCACCTGGGCGATGCCGAGGGCGGTGCGCGCGGTGGCGATCACGGTGGCGCCGGCCGCGGCGGCGAGCTGCAGCGCCTGGTTGCCGACACCGCCGGTGGCGCCGACGACCAGTACGGTGCTGCCGGCGCTGAGCTCGGCGGCATCCACGGCGGCCTGCGCCGCCGTACCGGCCAGCCCGAGGGCGGCGCCGCGGGCGAAGTCGACCTGCTCGGGCAGCTTCGCCAGGCCCGTCGCGACGGGGACAACCACGAACTCGCCGAACGAACCGTCGCCCAGGTGGGCCTTGGTGACGACGCCGAAGACCCGGTCGCCCACGGCGTATGCGGTGACGTCGTCGCCGACGGCATCCACGATCCCCGCGAAGTCCTTGCCCAGCACCACCGGGAACCGGTGCTCCATCAGGCCATTGAGGTAGCCGGCGGCCACGGCCAGGTCGAACCCGTTGACGGATGCCGCGTGCACGCGCACGCGGACCTCTCCCGCAGACGGCTGCGGGGTGTCGATCTCGGTCAGTTCGAGGGCGGAGCCGAACTCGGGCAGGGTGATGACGCGCATGGGGATCTCCTGGGTCGAGGGCGACCCGTGTGGAGCGCCGTTGTCCTTATGCTCCCATGCCACCGCATCGCCCACCACGGCCCATGGTCCCACGCCCGCTACATCCCCCACCATTTCACGGTGAGGTTTAGGCTGGTGCGATGACTGATCAGGCGACGGCATCCGGAATCGACACCGACGAACTCGACCCGGGCGTGCGCCCGCAGGACGACCTCTTCCGCCACGTGAACGGCAAGTGGATCGCCCGCACCGAGATCCCGAACGACAAGGCCCGCTGGGGTTCGTTCTACCTGCTCGCCGAGGAGGCCGAGAAGGCCGTGCGGGCCATCATCCTCGAGGCGCAGACCGCCGCCGAGGGCACCGAGGAGCGCAAGTTCGGTGACCTCTATGCCAGCTTCATGGACGAGGAACGCATCGAGCAGCTCGGCGCCACCCCGCTCGCGGCCGACCTGGCCACCGTGGACGGCATCAGCAGCGTGCCGGTGTTCCTCGCCACCCTCGGCCGCCTCGAGCGGTCCGGTGTCGCGGGCACCTTCCAGCTCTTCGTCGACAACGACCCGGGCAACCCCGAGCGCTACCTGGTCTTCGTCGAGCAGGCCGGCCTGGGCCTGCCCGACGAGTCCTACTACCGTGACGAGAAGTTCGCCGGCGTGCGCGAGGCCTACCTTGCCTTCGTCGAACGGATGCTCACCCTCGCCGGCGTCGACGCCGCCGCGGAGCGCGCCGGTCGCATCTTCGCCCTGGAAACCGAGCTCGCCAGCCACCACTGGGACAACGTGCGCACCCGCGACAGCGAGAAGACCTACAACCTCAAGACCTGGGACCAGCTGTCCGCGCTCGCCGCGGGCGCCGACCTCGACCTGTGGCTGGAGGGTCTGGACGCCCCGGCCGTGTCCTTCGCCGAGGTCGTCGTGCGCCAGCCGAGCTTCGTGGTCGGCCTGGCCGAGATGCTCACCGAAGACCGGCTCGATGCCTGGCGGGACTGGCTGCGCTGGCAGGTCATCCGCTCGAGCGCGTCGTACCTGTCGAACGACTTCGTCGAGGCGAACTTCGACTTCTACGGCCGCACCCTCACCGGCACCCCGCAGATCCGTGCCCGCTGGAAGCGCGGCGTCTCTCTCGTGGAGGGCGCCCTCGGCGAGGCCGTCGGCCGCATCTACGTTGACCGGCACTTCTCGCCCGACGCCAAGACGAGCATGGACGTGCTCGTCGGCTACCTCGTCGAGGCCTACCGGGCCAGCATCTCGGGTCTGGACTGGATGACCGAGGAGACCCGGGTTCGCGCCCTGGAGAAGCTGGACAAGTTCACCCCCAAGATCGGTTACCCGGTGAAATGGCGTGACTACTCCAGCCTGGCCATCGAGCCCGGCGACCTGATCAAGAACGTGCGCGCCACCGGCGAGTTCGAGTTCCACCGTGAGCTGGGCAAGATCGGCAACCCGCTGGACCGCGACGAGTGGTTCATGACCCCGCAGACCATCAACGCCTATTACAACCCGGGCTTCAACGAGATCGTCTTCCCCGCGGCCATCCTGCAGGTGCCGTTCTTCGACGTGAACCGGGATGCCGCAGCGAACTACGGTGCGATCGGCGCGGTCATCGGCCACGAGATCGGCCACGGCTTCGACGACCAGGGCTCCAAGTACGACGGCGACGGCCGGCTCACCGACTGGTGGACCGAGGCCGACAAGGCCGCGTTCGAGCAGCGCACGGCGTCGCTGATCGAGCAGTACGACGCGCTCCACCCGGCCCAGGTGCCCGATCACCACGTGAACGGTGCCCTCACCATCGGCGAGAACATCGGCGACCTCGGCGGCCTTTCCATCGCCTGGGAGGCGTACCTGCTGTCGCTCGAGGGCGCCGAGCCGCCCGTCATCGACGGGTTCACCGGGGCCCAGCGGTTCTTCCTCTCCTGGGCGCAGGCGTGGCAGATGAAGATGCGCGACGAGGAGGCCATCCGGCTGCTCGCGATCGACCCGCACTCGCCGAACGAGTTCCGGTGCAACCAGATTGTGCGCAACATCGACGAGTACTACACGGCGTTCGGCGTGACCGAGACGGATGCCGCGTGGCTCGCTCCCGAGAAGCGCGTCACGATCTGGTAGCGGTCTCCTCCGGCCCCGCGACCCGTGGGTTAGGGTGTTCGCGGGGATGTCGCAGTACCGATAGTCAGAGGACAACGCAGTAGTGGTCGCGCCAGCACAGGAATCCGAACGCCGGTCCAGGCACGCGATCGAACGCGGCGGCAGACACCGGGAATCCTCGGTGCCGGCCAGCTTCGAGCGTGGCTTCCACTCGCTCGGCGAGCTCGCCATGGGCGGTGCGCAGGTGTCGGCTCGGGCGACCGACCTGGCCACCGGCCGGGTGCTGTTCTCCGTCGATGACCACGTCGTCATGCCCACCGCCGGCGTCGGCACGGTGTTGCTGCTCATCGAGGTGGCCTCGCGGCTGCGCGACGCCGATTTCGGCGCGTACACGATCCTCGACCGCACGGTGCGCGACTCGGTCGACGGCTCCGGACTCTGGCAGCACCTGCAGGCGCCGTCGCTGCCCGTCGCCGACCTCGCCGCACTGGTGGGAGCCACCAACGACAACCTGGCCACCAACGTGCTGCTGCGCGCGGTGGGCCTGGAGGCCGTGCGCCGTCGCACCGAGGAACTCGGCCTGAGCGGCACCGGCCTGCTCGACCTCGTCCGCGACGCCCGTGGCCCCGACGACGCCCCCAACCTGTCGGTGGGCAGCGCCCGCGAACTCACCTGGCTGTTCACGGCCCTGGCGCGCGGGGAGATCCTCGACGACGAGGGCAGCGAACGGGTTCTCGGCTGGCTGTCGCTGAACTCCGACCTGTCCATGGTGGCCAGCGCGTTCGGCTTCGAGCCGCACGCTCACCGGTCGGCGTCGCACGGCGTGCTGCTGGTCAACTCCACAGGCTCCGACAACGGGGTGCGCAGCGAGGTGGGCGTGTTGCGCGGACCGCGCGCCGGCGTCGCCTACGCCGTGTCGATTTTCTTCGATGACCACAACCTGTCCTCCCGCCTCTCGGTGCTGGACGGCATGCGCTCGGTCGGCCTGGACCTGCTCGAATACGTGCACTGACCCCCCCCACCGAACTGTGAGTTAAGCCCCGGAATCATCGGGTGTGGGGCCTTTCTCACAGTTCGCGGCGCTGGGCCGGGGGGACCCACTGGTGGGCGCGCTCGTTGCGCGCGGCCGCCTCGGCCGTCTCCCGGATGCGGGCGGCGCGGGTGGCCGGCCGCTTGGCCTGCACGATCCACTCCAGGATGCCGCGGCGGGGCGAGCGGGGAAAGGCATCCCAGTTCGCCCGGGCACCGTCGAGAGCGGCGAGGGCCGCGGCCAGGTCGGGCGGCACGATCAGGTCCTCGACCTCGTCGAGCCGGGTCCAGGAGCCGTCGGCCTCGGCGGAGCGCACCGCAGCCTCCCCGGCGTCCCGCATCAGTCCCTCGGCGCGGAGCCGTTCGATGCGCTGCTTATTGGGCCTGGACCACGCGCTGCCGCGGCGGCGCGGCGCGAAGTAGAGCATGGTGCGCCGCTCGTCGACCTTGCCGCCCTTGCTGTCGACCCAGCCCACCGCGAGGGCCTCGAGCACGGCCTCCTCGTAGCCGAGCACCGGCATCCCGGAGCCTTGCCGCCAGGTGACCAGCCACACGCCGGTCTTCGTCGTGTGGTTCTTCGCCAGCCAGGCCCGCCACGCGGCCCGGTCGTCCGGGTGCACCCGTTCGGAGTCGTCACTCACGGCGCCACCATAGCCCGCGAACGGTGCGCTGAACCCCGCGAGCCGGGCGCACGCGGCTAGAGCGTCGCATCGTAGGCGTGCTTCAGCCAGGCGGCCACCTCGGAGTCGACCTGGCTGGCCGAGGTGAGCGGGATCCGGGCGGGGAAGTCGGCGCCGAGCTCGGTGGCCGGCCGCAGCCGGGTGCTCGGTGCCACGTCAGGCATCGGTATGCGCAGACCCAGGTCCACACGGTGCCGGGTGGTCGGCTGCACCACGGCGAAGGTGCGCTGCGGTCCGGACAACGCGACGTGCGTGGTGCGCGTCTGGATGCCCACCTCGTCGAGGTCGCCGGCGTACAGCAGCACGGCGTCCAGAATCGGCCGCAGCAACGGGCGGTCGGCATACTGGGCGTCGATCAACTCGTCGGCGGCCCGCACCGTGGAGTCCGGGTAGCCGAACGTCTCGTGCACGAGAAGCGCGCGCGGGTAGCCGCTGAGCCCCTCGGTCCCCAACCACTCGCGCAGGGCGTGTTCGTCGGGTGGGTCCAACTCCTGGATGCGGGCCAGCCAGTGCTCGAGGCCGCTGCCGGTGGACTGCTGCAACATGCCGATCTCCCAGAGCCGGATCGCGGCCCAGGGCAGTGGCTGCTCGTCGGTCATGCAGGCAGGGTACGCCCGCGGCGCCGCCCGCGCACCGATTCTGCGCCGGCAGCGCCGTGGGTTTCGGCTCGTCGCCTAGATGACGCCCAGCGCGAGCATCGCGTCGGCGACCCTGGTGAAGCCGGCGATGTTCGCCCCGGCCACGTAACTTCCCGGTGTCCCGTACTCGTCAGCGGTTTCCAGGCACCGATCGTGGATGCCGCGCATGATCTCGGCGAGACGGTCCTCGGTGTGCTCGAAGGTCCACGAGTCGCGCGACGCGTTCTGCTGCATCTCCAGCGCGCTGGTGGCCACCCCGCCCGCGTTGACGGCCTTCGCGGGAGCGAACAACACGTTGGCCTCCGCCAACAACCGGGCGGCGTTCGGGGTGGTCGGCATGTTCGCGCCCTCGGCGACGATCTGGCAGCCGTTGCGGATCAGCGCCGCGGCACCGTCGGCGTCGAGTTCGTTCTGGGTCGCGCACGGCAGCGCGATGTCGCACGGAACATCCCAAATCGACCCGCCGGCGACGTGCGTGACGCTTCCCGGGCGCAGGGTCGCGTACTCGGCGATCCGTCCCCGGCGCTCACCCTTGACCTCCTTGAGCAGGGCGAGGTCGATCCCGGACGGGTCGACGACGTAACCGCCGGAGTCCGAGCAGGCGATCACGGTGCCGCCGAGCTGGTGCACCTTCTCGATCGCGTAGATCGCGACGTTGCCCGAGCCGGACACGACGACGCGCTTGCCGTCGAAGCCCTGGCCGGCGGCTGTGAGCATCTCGTCGACGAAGAACACGGTGCCGTAGCCGGTCGCTTCGGTGCGCACCTGGGAGCCGCCCCAGCTCAGTCCCTTGCCGGTCATCGTGCCTGACTCGTAGCGGTTGGTGATGCGCTTGTACTGGCCGAACATGTAGCCGATCTCACGCCCGCCGACGCCGATGTCACCGGCCGGGACATCCGTGTACTCGCCCAGGTGCCGATACAGCTCGGTCATGAACGACTGGCAGAAACGCATCACTTCGGCGTCTGAGCGGCCCTTCGGATCAAAGTCTGACCCGCCTTTTCCGCCGCCGATGGGCAGCCCGGTGAGGGAGTTCTTGAAGATCTGCTCGAAGCCCAGGAATTTCACGATGCCGAGGTTGACGCTCGGGTGGAAGCGCAGGCCGCCCTTGTACGGCCCGAGGGCGGAGTTGAACTCCACCCGGAACCCGCGATTCACCTCGATCTTGCCCGAATCCGTCACCCACGGCACCCGGAAGATGATCTGGCGTTCGGGTTCGCACAGGCGTCGGATCACGGCCGAGTCGGCGTATTGCGGATGCTTGGTCACCACCGGTCCGAGACTCTCCAGAACCTCCCGCACCGCCTGGTGGAATTCGGCTTCGCCCGGGTTCCGGTCGAGGACCTCCTCGAAAATTGGAACCAACTGCCTGTCGAGCACCGACATAGATCTCCTTAGTGCATGGGGGAGCCGAAGGCAGCTCGGCGGCTGCGTGATGGGTTCGGCCTTTCCACCGTACCGGCTCCACCCGGCAGGGGCATTCGGGGTGCCCGCTGCCCGCGCAGCGCGACGCTCAGTCGATCAGGTCGGCGGCGTGCAAGCGGCGCAGCACCTCGACACCGGCCGGCGGGCACCGCTGGTGGTCGGCCGAGGTGGCCCAGTGCACGGCGCTGACCTCGGCGCTGGCCGCGGGTTCATCGGTGGTCTGAGCCCCGAAGACGCTCATCCGCACCAGCCGGCCGTCGGGTTCGCCGTGTGCCTGGATCAGCACGGTGAACAGGAGGTCGAGTTCGGCGGGGTCCAGGCGCACGGTGACCTCTTCCCAGGCTTCCCTGGCGGCCGCCTCCGCCTCGCCCTCGCCGGGGTCGATCTTGCCGCCGGGCATGAACCAGACGTCCCGCCCGCGGGCGGTGACCATGAGCACCCGGCGGTCACGGATGAGTGCGACGGCGGCGACCAGGATGTCGGGGTGCGCGCCGGCGGGCGCGGCCGGAGCGTCGCTCACGCGCGGGCGAAGGCCGAGGCGTCCCGCACCTGCTCGGGGGTCGGCCGCACGCCGGTGTAGCGCTCGAACTGTTCGGCGGCCTGCAGGGCGATGACCTCCGCGCCGGTGATGACGGACTTGCCGGCCGCCCGCGCCGCGAGGATCAGCGGCGTCTCAGCGGGCAGCGCCACGACGTCGAAGACGGTGTCGGCTGCGGCGACGGCCGCGGCAGTGAAGGCGGACTCGGTGGCCTGCGCGCCGCCGGCCATGCCGATCGGGGTGACGTTCACCAGCAGCGGCGCTGTCGCGGTGCCGGGCTCGGCCAGCCAGCTGTAGCCGAGCTCGTCGGCCAGGGCCCGGCCGCGGCTCTCGTTGCGGGCCACGATGGTGCCCGCGGCGAAGCCGGTGTCGCGGAGGGCCGCACCGACGGCCTTGGCCATGCCGCCGGAGCCGCGCAGCAGGAACGGGGTGGCCGGGTCGAGGTTGTTGGCTCTGAGCAGGTCGGCCGCGGCGATGTAGTCGGTGTTGTACGCCCGCAGGTAGCCGTCGTCGTTGACGATGGTGTTCACCGACTGGATGGCCGTGGCCGAGGCGTCGAGTTCGTCCACGAGAGCGATGACATCCTCCTTGAACGGCATCGACACCGAGCAGCCGCGGATGCCGAGCGCCCGCACCCCGGCGATGGCGCCGGCCAGGTCGGTCGAGGTGAACGCCTTGTAGACGAAGTCCAGCCCGAACTGCTCGTAGAGGTAGTTGTGGAACCGGGTGCCGAAGTTGCTCGGCCGCGCGGCCAGCGAGATGCAGAGCCGGGTGTCCTTGTTGAGCGGGGGCTTGGTCGGAGTCGTCAGTGGGGGCTTCGTTGTGTCAGTCATCGCCTCCAATGCTACGGCCCGCCCGGATTTTCACCCGGGCGGGCCGCAGTACTGACGAGGAAGGGACGCTGCTCAGCAGCACCGGCCCTGGGGGTTGGTGTCCTGACGGTCGGTCTGGTCGCGCCAGAACTCCCGTTCGGTCAGCACCGGTGCCGAGGCATCCGTGCCGTGCACCGACTCGTGGTGCGCGCGGTACTTGTCGTAGGCATCCTCACCCATGACCCCTCTGACGTACCAGGCGAGCCCGGCCGCGGCCGAGCGCACCGCGGTGGCGACGCGCATCAGTGCTGGCCTGACATCAGTGCTCGCGAGCCTTGCGCTTGCCGGTCTTCGGGAGGGCGTCCCAGAGGGCCTGGTTGGCCTTCTCGGCCGGCGTGGCCATGATGCCCGCCGGCGCGAAGATC
The DNA here is from genome assembly GCF_002205495.2 of Cryobacterium sp. LW097. Taxonomy (GTDB): domain Bacteria; phylum Actinomycetota; class Actinomycetes; order Actinomycetales; family Microbacteriaceae; genus Cryobacterium; species Cryobacterium zongtaii. The sequence continues at coordinate 101,817 of NZ_CP021992.1, forward strand.
CGCGACGGCACGGCCGGGTCCTCGCTGGTCGAACTGGAGCGGGTCTTCCACGCGTTCCAGGTGGCCTGCAGCGCGGTGAAGATCACGACCACGGCGAGGGTGACGAAGACTATCGAGAGGATGCCCTGCACCATGGTGTTGCGCACCACGGCCTCCATCGCCTCAACCGAGGTGGCCGTGCCGAAGCTCGTCTCCCCGGCGGCCAGGGCATTGGAGAACGCGGCGTTCTGGGCGAAGTAGCCCACCGACGGCACGGTCGAGAAGATCTTCAGGATCGAGGCAGTGATGGTCACGACGGCCGCGAAGCCGAGTGGCAGCGCCACGATCCAGATGTACTTGAACAGTCCGCGCTTGGCCACGATGGCCATACACACGGCGAGGGCGATCGCAGCCAGCAGCTGGTTGGCGATACCGAACAGCGGGAACAGCGTGTTGATGCCGCCGAGCGGGTCGGTGACGCCCATCACGAGCACCGCGCCCCAGGCTGCGACCATGATGCCGGTGCAGATCCAGGCGCCGGTGCGCCAGCTGGTGTCCTTGAACTTCGGGAAGATGTTGCCCAGGCTGTCCTGCAGCATGAACCGCGCGACGCGGGTGCCGGCATCCACTGCCGTGAGGATGAACAGCGCCTCGAACATGATCGCGAAGTGATACCAGAACGCCATCATGCCGCTGCCGCCGGCGACCTGCTGCATGATGTTGGCCAGCCCCACCGACAGGGTCGGGGCGCCACCGGTGCGGGACACGATCGATTCCTCGCCGACGTTGATCGCGGTCTGGGTGAGGAGCTCAGGGGTGACGCTCACGCCGGTCAGGCCCAGGCCGTTCACGAACGCGGCCGCGCCCTGCACGGTGCCGCCGGTGAGGGCGGGTGACGCGTTCATGGCGTAGTAGATGCCCTGGTCGATCGACAGCGCGGCCACGAGGGCCATGATCGCCACGAAGGACTCCATCAGCATGCCGCCGTACCCGATGAACCGGCTCTGGCGTTCCTTCTCGATCAGCTTGGGCGTGGTGCCGGAGGCGATCAGCGCGTGGAATCCGCTCAACGCACCGCAGGCGATGGTGACGAAGAGGAACGGGAAGAGGGTGCCGCTGACGACAGGGCCGGCGCCGCTGGAGGCGAACTCGGTGACCGCGGGAACCAGGATCTCGGGCCGCACGATGATGATCGCGATGGCGAGCATGCCGATGGTGCCGATCTTCATGAAGGTGGAGAGGTAGTCGCGCGGGGCCAGCAGCAGCCAGACCGGCAGGATGGCGGCGATGAAACCGTAGACGATGATGCCGATCGCCAGCGGCACCTTGTCGATGGTGAAGAGGGCCGCGCCCCACGTGGTTTCGCTGATCGCGCCACCGCCGACGATCGCGGCGATGAGCAGCACGAAGCCGATGATCGAGATCTCGGTGACCTTGCCCGGGCGCAGGAAGCGCAGGTAGCAGCCCATGAACAGGGCGATCGGGATGGTCATGCCGACCGAGAAGACGCCCCAGGCGCTCTCGGCGAGGGCGTTGACCACGACGAGGGCGAGGATGGCCACGATGATGACCATGATCGTGAGCGTGGCGAGCAGGGCGGCGGTGCCACCGACCCGGCCGAGCTCGTCGCGGGCCATCTGGCCCAGCGACCGGCCGCCACGGCGCATCGAGAAGAACAGCACCAGGTAGTCCTGCACCGCACCGGCGAACACCACCCCGACGATGATCCAGATCGTGCCGGGCAGGTAACCCATCTGCGCGGCGAGAACCGGGCCCACCAGGGGGCCGGCGCCTGCGATGGCGGCGAAGTGGTGGCCGAAGAGCACCCGGCGGTCGGTGGCGGCGTAGTCCTTGCCGTCGGCCTTGTACTCGGCGGGGGTCGCCCGCCGGTCATCCGGGTGAAGCAGGTGCTTCTGGATGTAGTTGGAGTAGAACCGGTACCCGATCAGGTACGTGCAGATGGCGGCGAAGACGAACCAGATGGCGTTCACGGTCTCGCCGCGGACGACGGCCAGCATCACCCAGCTCAGCCCGCCGAGCAGCGCGATGGCCAGCCAGATCGCGATCTTCACCGGGGTCCAGTGGGCCTCCTCGGCCTCGTGGATTCTGGGATCCAGGGCCACCGGCGGAAGGGCCGGGTCCTGGGTCAGGTCTGGATCGTCGGTTGCGCCTTGCGGAATGCTGGACGTCGCGCCCATCGGTACTCCTCTTTGAGGTACACGGTCTATGAAAACACAGAGAAACTCACAGCATTTTGCCGGGTAACTCGGTAACGGTAACACTCGTCGCGCTCGGCAACGGTGCCATTGGTCCCCCTGGTGACGTGTCGTGAGGTGCGAATGTCACGGATGAGCCGCGCTGGTGAACACATCGTTGAGGGTGACGGTGGTCAGCCCGCGGTCGTGCAGCAGCGCGCGTAACTGCGGGAAAACGTTGGTGACCGGTTCGAAGTTGAGGTGCCCGATCACGATGTGTTGAGGCAGGAACCAGGTGGTCGCGAAATCCACCACCTGTTGTTCGGTGAGGAGCCCCGAGTCCGCCAGCGACCCGTACCAGGTGGTCGGGACCGTGTAACCCAGCGCGGCGGCCAGGGCATCCACCCGATCGTCGTGCACGCCGTACGGCGGCCGGAAATAGGGCCGGGCGTCGACGCCGTAGGTGTCGCTGAGGAAGTCGTGGTTGCGCTGGAGTTCGGTGGTGACGTCGGCGTCACTGAGGGTGCTGAGGTCGGGGTGTGACCAGGTGTGGTTGCCCAGCTGGATCTGGCCGGTCTGCACGAGCGGCCGGAGCCGGTCGGCGTTGTCGGTCCAGGCGTCGTAACAGCCGGTGACGAAGAAGGTGAGCCTGGTGCCCGTCTCGGCGGCGAAGCGGATGTACCGGGCCAGCACCTCGCTGCTGGAGCCGTCGTCGACGGTCCAGGCCAGCAGGGTGCCCTCGCCGGGCAGGTCGGACAGGGTGCCGGGCGGCACCGGAACCCGCACCAGACCGGGCGCGGGCTGGGCGACGGGCACGGGCGGCGGTACCGCGCCGGGCAACGGCCGGGGGAGCGGGCTGGGAGTCGGTGGCGTCGTCGTTGCCGGGACGCTCGGGCGCGGGGCGGCTGCGAGGGTCGCGCAGCCGGCAAGGGTGAGGGAAAGGCCAAGCGAGGCCAGCACGGTGCGCCGGGTGAGGGCGGGGTCCTGCCGCACGGCGGTCCTCCCCCCGGAGCCGGTCGTTGGAGCCGATGGAAAGCCAGAACAAGCCGGGCGTGAGTCGAACGAGTCGAAGATATCGCCGCTGCCGGCCGCTGACAACGCCCGTAATCGGGGGCCGTGCCCGCATCGCTAAAATGGACGAATCCGTACCCGGGCCTCTGCCCGGTATTTTGACCATCCTTTTGGACCATTGGAGCCACCGTGGCCGCACTTTCCCGTCTTGATTCCGTCATCGCCCTCGCCCGCCACCGCGGCTTCGTCTTCCAGGCCGGTGAGATCTACGGCGGCAGCCGGTCGGCCTGGGACTACGGGCCCCTCGGTGTGGAGCTGAAGGAGAACATCAAGAAGCAGTGGTGGCGGTTCATGGTCACCAGCCGCGACGACGTCGTGGGCCTGGACTCCTCGGTCATCCTGCCGCGCAAGGTCTGGGAGGCCTCCGGCCACGTCGAGGTCTTCTCCGACCCGCTGGTGGAGTGCACCAGCTGCCACAAGCGCTTCCGCGAGGACCACCTGGTGGAGGAGTTCGAGGAGAAGAAGGGCCGCGCCCCCGAGGGCGGCATCGACGGCATCGCCTGCCCCAACTGCGGCAACCGGCACACCTGGACCGAGCCGCGCGCATTCTCGGGCCTGCTCAAGACCTTCCTCGGCCCGGTCGACGACGAGGCCGGCATGCACTATCTGCGCCCGGAGACCGCGCAGGGCATCTTCGTGAACTTCGCCAACGTGCTCCAGGCGGCGCGCATGAAGCCCCCGTTCGGCATCGGCCAGATCGGCAAGAGCTTCCGCAACGAGATCACCCCCGGAAACTTCATCTTCCGCACCCGCGAGTTCGAGCAGATGGAGATGGAGTTCTTCGTCGAGCCCGGCAGTGACGAGGAATGGCACCAGTACTGGATCGACCAGCGGATGAGCTGGTACACGGGTCTGGGCATCAACATCGAGAACCTCCGCCTGTTCGAGCACCCCGCGGAGAAGCTCTCGCACTACTCCAAGCGCACCGTCGACATCGAGTACCGCTTCGGCTTCTCCGGCAGCGAGTTCGGTGAACTCGAGGGTGTCGCCAACCGCACCGACTTCGACCTCAAGACGCACTCGGAGGCGTCGGGCAAGGACCTCTCCTACTTCGACCAGACCAAGAACGAACGCTGGGTCCCCTATGTGATCGAGCCCGCTGCCGGCCTGACCCGCTCGCTGATGGCGTTCCTGGTGGATGCGTACCACGAGGAAGAAGTGCCCAACGCGAAGGGCGGCGTCGACAAGCGCACCGTGCTCAAGCTCGACCCGCGCCTGGCCCCGATCAAGGCCGCCGTGCTGCCGTTGAGTCGCAACGAGGCCCTCTCACCGATGGCCCGCTCGCTGGCCGCGCGCCTGCGCGAATCGTGGAACGTGGACTTCGACGACGCCGGCGCCATCGGCCGTCGTTACCGCCGCCAGGACGAGATCGGCACGCCGTACTGCATCACGGTGGACTTCGACTCGCTCGAGGACCAGGCCGTCACCGTGCGTGACCGCGACACCATGGCGCAGGAGCGGGTGCCCCTGGCCGAGCTCGACGCCTACCTGGCCGTGCGCCTGCGCGGAGCGTAACCCGCCCCATCCGGCGCCTGACCCGCTTGAGCGTTTCGCGGGTCGGGCGCCGCTGTGCGCGTGGCACGCCACCCGCAGAGCGGCGCCGCACCCGCATAACTCCGGATGCTGCGCCTCCGGGCTACCGTGACGGCCGGGTCAGGACGCGGCGTCGGAGACGCCGGCCGCGCCGGGCAGCCCGACGGGCGCCGCCGCGGTCTCCGGCAGGGTCACCTCGATGCCGAACAGGGCGTCGAGCCCGCCGAGGAACGCTTCCTGATCGCCGGCGCGGGCCAGCTCGCGGGAACGCACCATGGGCGTGTGCAACAGCACCCCGGCGAGGTGCCGCAGGGCGGATTCGGTCTGCTCGCTGGTGTCACCGCGCCGCCTGGCCCGCTCGATCTCCCCGTCGAGGATGTCGAAGACGTGCGAACGCAGCGCCACGACGGCGGGCGCCAGGCTCTGCTCCTCGGCCACGGCCGAGAACTTCCTGGCGGCGCGGCCCACCAGCTCTCGCGCCTCGCTGGTGGCGTTGAGCTGTTCGAGCGGGGCGTGGATGCGGATGGTCTCGAGGTCGAGCAGCTCCACCCCGGGCACGTCGCTGACGTCGGGGTCGACGTTTCGCGGCAGGCCGAGGTCGATGACCAGCTGGCGGGCCGCCTCGGCCTCGGAACCGACGGGACAGGAGCGCACGGGACCGGCCTCGGCAACCGGCGCACCGACACCGGCGTGCGTCGCGGCGAGGAGCGCCCGGCCGGCGGTGAGGATGCCCGCATCGATGACGTGGTGATCGACGGTCGTGCAGGTGAGGATCAGGTCGGCCAGGGCGGTCTCGGCGGCCAGGGAATCGGCATCCGTCGACACGGCCGAGATGTCGTGGGCCACGGCGAACTTCTCGGCCCGGCCCGACGACGAGTAGACCCGCACGTCGGTGACGCCGAGTTCACGGAGGGCCGCCAGCGAGGCGCCGGCGTACCGGCCGGTGCCCACGAGCAGCACCCGGGTGTGTGCCCAGTCGGTGACCCGGCTCTCGGCCAGTTCAAGCGCCAGACGCACCAGGGAGCGGCCGGCGGCGCCGATGCCGGTGTGGTTCTTCACGCCGCGGGAGGTCTGCGAGGCGCGCTGGAACAGGCGCTCCAGCTCGGGGCTGGTGGTGCCGGCGGCGCGGGCCTCCTCGAGGGAGCGCCGCACCTGGCCGGCGATCTCGCCCTCGCCGACGACCACGGACTCGAGTCCGCTGGTCACGGCGAAGAGATGCTCGGCCACGCCGTTGCCGTGCACAAGGTCAAGGGTGTCGCGCAGCAGCGCGGCGCTCACGCCGGTGCTCTCGCTCACGGCGTCGATCGCGGCGTAGACCGCGGGAAGCGGGGAGACCCCGAACGGTTCGTCGAGGTCGAGGTAGGCCTCGAAGCGGTTGCAGGTGGCCACGACCACGGCCCCGCTGAGGGCATCGTGCCCCGTGAGCATCCCGCCCGCTGCCGAGTCGGCGCCCACAGACAGCTTTTCGAGCACGTCAAAGCTGGAGTTCTTGTGGTTCGCGGACAAACAAATCAACACCGCTTGATTCTACGGTGTGTGCAACAACACCTCGAATCGTTCCCCCGGCCGATGTAGAGGACAATCGAGAGTGATGAACCTCGCGACGACACACCCACTTTCTTCCGGCCTCACCGCAGACTCCCGGCTCGTGCGGGCATACCAGGGCACCCGTCCGGACGTGACTCCGGTCTGGTTCATGCGCCAGGCCGGCCGCTCGCTGCCCGAGTACCGCGAGCTGCGGGTGGGCACCCGGATGCTCGACGCCTGCCTGGACCCCGCCATGGCCAGCGAGATCACCCTGCAGCCGATCCGCCGGCACGGTGTCGACGCGGGCATCCTGTTCAGCGACATCGTGGTGCCCCTCAAGCTCGTGGGCGTGGACGTGGAGATCGTGGCCGGTAAGGGCCCGGTGCTCGCCAAGGCCGTGCGCACCGCGGCGGATGTCGACAGTCTCACCGCGCTCGACCCCGCCGTGCTCGACACGGCATTGGCCCCGATCAGGGAGGCCGTCGCGCTCACTGTCGCTGCGCTGGGCTTGACCCCGCTGATCGGTTTCGCCGGGGCGCCGTTCACCCTCGCCGCGTACATCGTCGAGGGTGGACCGTCCAAGGACCACATCCACGCCCGCACGCTCATGCACTCGGATCCGGACGCGTGGGCCCGGCTGATGGCCTGGACCGCCGAGGTCACCGGCCGGTTCCTCCGCGCCCAGGTGCTCGCCGGCGCCAGCGCTGCGCAGCTGTTCGACTCCTGGGCCGGCGCCCTCTCGCTCAACGACTACACCCGCTTCGTCGCCCCGGCGTCCACCGCCGCGATCGCGCACGTGCGCGACCTCACCTACACGGAACCCGCCGCCGACGCGGCCGCCGATCCGGAGTCGATCCGGCGCAACGTACCCGTCGTGCACTTCGGCGTCGGCACCGGCGAATTGCTCAAGGCCATGCACGGCATCGGCGCCGACGTCGTCGGGGTGGACTACAGGGTGCCGCTGGATGAGGCCAGCCGGCGCCTCGGCGGTGTCGTGCCGGTGCAGGGCAACATCGACCCCGCCCTGCTGAACGCGCCCTGGCCGGTGCTGGAAGCACACGTTCTCGACGTGCTCGAGCGCGGCCGCACGGCGCCGTCCCACGTGCTCAACCTGGGCCACGGTGTGCCGCCGGAGACGAACCCCGACGTGCTCACCCGGCTCGTGGAGTTCGTGCACAGCACGACGTCGAGTACCTCCAGCGCGTCCTAGAACACCGCTCACTCGAGCACGTGCCGGCGGTAGCCGCCGGCGGAAAGCAAGGTCATGAAGGACGTTCTGGTCATCGGCGGAGGTGTCGCCGGTCTGGTGGCCGCCCGCGAGTGCGCCCACCTCGGGCTCAGCGTTGTCGTGCTGGAGACCGCAGACGCGCCGGGCGGAGCCGTGGCCGGCCACGAGGTCGCCGGCCTCCGGCTCGATGCCGGTGCGGAGAGCTTCGCCGTGCGCGGCAACACCGTGGCGGCCTTCATCGCCGACCTCGGCCTCACCGCCGAGATCATCGAACCGAACCCGGCCGGGGCCTGGCTGCACCTGCCGCCGCACCGGCCCGGCGGAGCCCCGATGTCGGTGCCGCTGCCCAAGGCCGGCGTGCTCGGCATTCCGGGCTCACCGCTGGCCGAGGACGTGCGCCGCGCGATCGGCTGGTCCGGCGCCCTGCGCGCCTACGCCGACAGGCTGATGCCGGTGCTCAAGATCGGCCGTGAGCAGAGCCTCGGTGAGCTCGTCGGCAAACGGATGGGCACCAAGGTGCTCGAACGCCTGGTCAACCCGGTCGCCGGCGGCGTCTACGCCACCGCGGCCGCCGACCTCGAGGTCGACGTCGTGGCCCCTGGCCTCAACCGCGCCCTCACCACGGCCGGGTCGCTCTCCGGCGCCGTCACGGCTCTCCGCACCGCCGCACCGGCCGGTTCCGCCGTCCGCGGGCTGAACGGCGGCATGCACCGCCTCGTCGCCGCCCTCGTCACCGATCTCGACACCTACGACGTCGAGATCCGCACGAGCACCGCCGCGACCGGCCTCACGCCCGTTGACACCGAAGAAACCGGCGCCGACGGCACCGTGACGACCACCCGCACGTGGGCCGTCCGGCTTGCCCCGACGGCGGATGCCGAGGCCGCGGCCGACGCCGAGCCGGGCACCCTCGAAGCCCGGCAGGTCATCCTCGCCGTGCCGGCGGCAGCCGCCCTGGCCCTGCTGGCCCCGCTTGGCGCCGAATTCGCTGCTCTCGCCGCCCTGGACTGGCCGGAACCGGCCGCCGTGGAGCTCGCCACACTGGTGCTCGACGCCCCGGTGCTGGACGCGCATCCGCGCGGCACCGGCGCGCTCGTGGCGGAGGGGACCCCTGGCGTCACCGCCAAGGCGATCACCCACGTCACCGCCAAGTGGGCCTGGGTGGATGCCCTCACGCCGCCCGGCCGGCACATCGTGCGGCTCTCCTACGGACGCGCCGGCGCCCCGGTGCCGACCCTCGGCCTCAGCGACGACCAGCTGCAGCAGCTCGCCGTGCAGGACGCCGCCGCGATCCTCGGGGTGGACCTCGCCAACAGTCAGGTGGCCGGTTTCGCCCGCACGCTGTGGGCCGACGGCCTCTCGCCGGCCACGATCGGCGCGCCCGAACGCATCCGCCGGGTGCGGGAGGTCGTCGAGACCACGCCCGGCCTCGACGTGACCGGTGGCTGGCTCTCCGGCACCGGCCTGGCCTCGGTGATACCCGACGCCCTCGCGGCGGGTATCCGGGTCAGGCGGGCAGTGCTAGACCTCTGATCAGGAGTCTTTTAGGTGCCGTACACATGTGCCTCCCCGGGCTGGGGGGCTACGCTGGCAACTCATGAACGTATAGGAATGGAGTCACAATGCGGGGAAAGCTTCTTTTCATCACGGGTGGCCTCGTGGGCTATGTGCTGGGTGCACGCGCCGGACGTCAGCGCTACGACCAGATCGCGTCGGCCGCCTCGGACCTGTGGAACCGGCCGCCCGTGCAGAGGCGCGTGAACGAGGTCAAGGACTTCGCCCTCGAGCGTGTCGGCGACGTTCCCGGCGCACTCTACGAAGCGGGCAAGAAGGTCGCTTCTGCAGTGTCGAACAAGACCGACAAGACCAAGGGCGCCCCGGCCACCGGCACGTCCGGCGCCGCCACCGCGGCCACGAAGGCCGCCGCATCCGCCACGAAATCGGCCAAGGCGGCGGCGGATTCTGCCACCTCCGCGGCTGATTCCGCGAAGGCCGCCGACGACACCTCGGCCGCGCAGTAATCTCACAGACGACAGTCCAAGGAAGGATGCCAGTGAGCAACAGCGGGTACAACCCCAAGAGCAAGCAGTCACTGTTCACGCTCCTCAGCGAGCTTCCCGGTCAGATCGTTGATCTGGTCAAAGCCGAGATCGACGCCTTCAAGGCCGACATCTCCGGCAAGGCCAAGAACGTCGGCATCGGCCTGGGCCTGTTCATCGGTGCCGCGGTGTTCGGCTTCTTCGCGATCATCGTGTTCATCGCCCTGGCCGTGATCGCTCTCGACCTCGTGCTGCCGCTTTGGCTGGCCGCCCTCATCGTGGCCGTCGCGCTGCTCCTGATCGCGGTGATCCTGGCCCTGATCGGGCTCAACCGGGTCAAAAAGGGCACCCGCCACGACCCGGATGGCGTGACCGCGAGCATCCAGAAGGACGTCGACGCATTCAAGGGAGTTGGCGAGTATGAGCACTGACAAGAGCCCGGAGACCACGCCGGAACACCGAAGCACCGCCGAGTTGCGCTCCGAAGCCGACCGGGCGCGTGCCGCGCTCGCCGGCACGCTGGACGCCATCGAGTACAAGCTCAATGTGCCCAAGCAGATCAAGATCAATACCCGGCGCTTCACCCTCGGGTTGCACAGGCTCGGCGATGACAACCCTCTCGCCCTGGCCGGCGTCGCCCTGGGTGCTGCCGCGGCAGCGGGAACAATCGTGTGGTGGGGCGTGAAAACGGTCCTCGACCGCCGCTGAGCGCGCGGGTGGGCGGGTCTACTTTTGGCTCTCCGGGCAAAGCGGTGGAGACTAGTACACATGACTCACCCGGCTGCCGGAGAGGCAGTAGACATGACCACGCCCACCCCCGCTACACACACCTCATCAGAGGCTGAACCCACCGAGGCCTCGCCCTCCGGATTCACCCTCTTCACGGTGCTGCGCAAGGACCCGGCCAACCCCGACGACCTCGACGGTCGCGACGTGCCGCGGTTCGTCGACGAACTCGACGACATCATCGCCCTGGTCGAGGCCGAGGGCGTGACCCTGCGCGGGATCTACGACGTCTCCGGCCTCCGCGCCGATGCCGACGCGATGCTCTGGACCCATGCTGATGAGGCTCAGACCTTGCAGTGGGCCAACCGGGAGCTGCGCCGCAGCCGCCTGCTCAAGAGCCTGCTGCCCACCTGGAACGCCATGGGTGTGCACCGCGACGCCGAGTTCAACAAGAGCCACGTGCCCGGCTTCCTGCGCGGCGTCGAGCCCAAGGCCTGGCTCACCGTCTACCCCTTCGTGCGCAGCTTCGAGTGGTATCTGCTGCCCGAGGCCGAGCGCAGCAAGATGCTCGCTGACCACGGCCGCAAGGGTGCCGCGTTCCGCGGCGCCATCGCCAACACAGTGTCGTCGTTCGCGCTGGGCGACTACGAGTGGCTGCTGCCGATCGAGTCCGACGAGCTCACCGAGCTTGTCGACCTGATGCGGGAGCTCCGCGCCACGGAGGCCCGTCGTCATGTGCGCGAGGAGGTGCCGTTCTACACCGGACGGCGCATCTCGACCGCCGAGCTTGTGGAGGTCTTGCAGTAATGACGAACTACGACGCCATCCTGCTCGCCGGCTTCGGCGGTCCAGAGGGCCAGGACGACGTGATCCCGTTCCTGCGCAATGTCACCCGTGGCCGCGGCATTCCGGAGGAACGCCTCGAAGAGGTCGCGGTGCACTACCGCCACTTCGGCGGCATCAGCCCGATCAACCAGCAGAACCGCGTGCTGCGCGCCGCCCTGCAGGCCGAATTGGACCGTCGCGGCATCAACCTGCCGGTGATCTGGGGCAACCGCAACTGGGCGCCCTACCTGCCGGACACCATCGCCGAGGCGCACGCCAACGGCCAGGACCGCCTGCTCGCCATCGCCACCAGCGCGTACAGCTCCTACTCCGGCTGCCGCCAGTACCGGGAGGACTTCGCCCAGGCGCTGGACACCACCGGACTGACCGGCACCGTGCAGATCGACAAGATCCGCCAGTTCTTCGACCACCCCGGCTTCGTCACCCCGTTCATCACCGGCGTGCGCCAGGGCCTGGCCGACGTCGAAGCCGCGAACCCCGGCATCAACCTCAGCACCGAGGTCGAGGTGCTGTTCAGCACCCACTCGATCCCGTCCACGGATGCCGCCAAGAGCGGGCCCGCCGAGCGCGGCTTCGGGGAGGGTGGCGCATACGCCGCCCAGCACCTGGCCGTCGCCGACGTGGTCATGCAGGGCCTCGAGTCCCCGTGGCAGCTGGTCTACCAGTCCCGCAGCGGCCCGCCCAGCATGCCGTGGCTCGAGCCCGACATCAACGACGCCATCGCGCTGCTGCCGGCGCGCGGCATCCGCGCCGTCGTCATCGTGCCGCTCGGCTTCGTCAGCGACCACATGGAGGTCATGTGGGACCTCGACAACGAGGCCACCGAAACGGCGAAGGAACACGGCCTGTTCTCGGTGCGGGTGCCCACCCCCGGCGCTGACCCGGTCTACGTGAGCGGCTTGATCGACCTCGTCGAGGAACGTCTCAACGACGTGCCCGTTGAGGGCCGTCCAGCCCTGACCGACCTCGGCCCCTGGTACGACATCTGCCGGCCGGGCTGCTGCGAGAACGTGCGCCTCGGTTTCAAGCCGGCCGTCGCCGGTGTAGCGCCGTGAGCATCATCCGCGTCGGCACCCGGGGCAGCGCCCTGGCCATGGCCCAGACCACGGCCGTCGCCAACCGCATCCAGGCCGCGACTGGCGGCGAGGTGGAGATCATTCCGATCACCACGCACGGCGACGTGTCCCGTGAATCGCTCTCCAGCCTGGGCGGCACCGGCGTCTTCGCCAGCGCCCTTCGCGAGGCCCTGCTGAACGACGAGTGCGACGTTGTCGTGCACTCGTTCAAGGACCTGCCCACCGAGGAGTACCCGGGCCTCGTCATCGGCGCCACGCCCAAGCGCGCTGATGCCAGGGACGTACTCTGCGCCAGGGACGGCTACACCCTGGCCACCCTGCCCGAGGGTGCCACGGTCGGTACCGGGTCTCCGCGCCGAGCCGCGCAGCTGCGCGCCCAGCGTCCAGACCTGGAGGTCGTCGACATCCGCGGCAACGTCGGCACCCGGCTCGCGCTCGTCGCCGACGAGAAGCTGCACGCCGTGGTGCTCGCCGCGGCGGGGCTGGGCCGCCTGGGCCTGCTGGAGAACATGGCCACCGACTACCTGGAACTCTCCGACTGGCCCACCGCGCCGGGGCAGGGCGCCCTCGCCATCGAGGTGCGCCAGGGTAAGCCGGACCGCCTGCTCACCAAGGCTCTCGCCGTGCTCAACCACGCCACCACCCAGGCCACAGTGACGGCCGAGCGCCACGTGCTCGCCCGGCTCGAGGCCGGCTGCGCGGCCCCGATCGGGGCCACCGCTGTGCTCGACGACGGCCTGCTGTTCCTCACCGCCACCGTGTACAGCCCGGATGGCACCCGCCGGATCACCGCATCGCACGCGGCGACCCCCGAGTCGCACTCCGCTGTCGACCTGCAGGATGCCGCCCTCGACGTCGCCGAGCGCGCCGCCCGAGAGCTTCTGGCCGGCGGGGCCGCCGAGATCGCCCCGCTGTCGGTGACCCTGTGAGCGCCGTGCGGCACAATCCGGACAAGCCGTTGGCCGGCTGGCGGGTCCTCGTGCCCCGCGGCGGGCCCTGGGGTGACCAGGTGGCCGCGAACCTGCGCTCGCGCGGCGCCATGCCGATCGTCGCTCCGATGATCAACTTCGCGCCCACCGACGACGCCGCGTCCCTCGACACGGCCCTGGCCAAACTCGCCGCCGGCGACTTCGACTGGATGACCGTCACCAGCGCCACCACCGTCGATGTGCTCTCCTCCCACCGGGCCGTCGTGGCGCCGGGCACCCGCATCGCCGCGGTCGGCGAGACCACCGCCGCCGCGCTCGTGGCCGCGGGCTATCACGTCGACATCGTCCCGTCCGAGGACAACTCGGCCAAGGGCCTGCTCGCCGACTGGGAAGCCGCCACCCACGGCGTCATCCCGCTTCGCATCCTCACCCTGCGGTCCGAGATCGCCAAACCGCTGCTCACCGAGGGCCTGCGCCGCATCGGTCACGAGGTCGAGTCCGTCGTGGCCTACCGCACCGTCGGGGTGCCGGTCTCCGACCGGGTCGTCGCCGACATCAAGGCAGGACGGGTGCACGCGGTCCTGGTCACCAGCGGGAGCGTCGCGCAGCAGGTGCAGGATCAGCTCGGCCCGATTCCCCGGACCACCCTGGTCGCTTGTATCGGCCCGCGCACGGCGAAGGATGCGGCGGCCATCGGTCTGCGCGTGGACGTGATCGCCGACGAGCGCAGCGCCGAGTCCCTCATCGAGGCTCTCGTGGGTCTCGCTCCCCGGGACCTGTAGAACAGCTGGGAGTGCATTGCACTTTGTGCGTCGTTGCACTTAGTGTAAGTGTGTGATTCCGCCCCTCATCGCCCCCGATCGGCGTGCCGACATCAAGGCACGGCATCGTCGGGCGATCCTGGATGCCGCCGACGCGCTGATCCGCGAACGGGGCAAGCCTCAATTCAGTGTCAACGAACTCGCCGACCGTGCCGACGTCTCCCGGCGCACGGTATTCAATCACTTCACCTCGCTCGACGACGTGATCATGACGACCTGCACCCGGTTGCTCGGCGTCACCGTCGACGACTTCCGGGCGGCAACGCGGGCGACGCCCGCGGGCGATGGCAGTCGAGTGGCTCTCTTCGACGAGATCACCACGGCCCTTCGTGCCGTCGACCTGCCCACCGTGGTCGCCTACCTCTGGGGCGTCCTCGCCGCGGATGGCGAGAACGGCCGCTCCCAGCACGCTCTCACCGACGTCTTCACCCGCGCCACCGAGCAGCTCTCCGCCGAGATCGCCGATCGCAGCACCGCCATCGACGCGTTCGAGGTGGCGATCCTGGTCAGCACGGTGATGAACGGCGTCGCGGTCGTGTCGGTGCACTGGATCGCCACGACGGGCGCCACGCTCGACGAGTCCTCCCGGACGGTGTGGGACGACCTGCTCAACCGCCTCATCGCCACCATCCGAATGGGCTACTCGGCGTCCAGCTGACCCACACCCTCCTCGAACTTCTGTACCCACTCTCTTCCCGATGACGCGATGCGAGTTCCCCTCCCGTCACTAGGCAAACACGAAAGAACCTGAGGATTATGGCATCCCTTCTCTACCGACTCGGTCGGTTCTCCGCCCATCGGGCCTGGCTGGTCATCGTCGCGTGGGTGGTCATTCTCGGCCTCGCCGGCGGCGCCTTCGCCCTCTTCGGTGGCACTCTCACCTCGGCGGTGAGCATCCCCGGCACCGCCACCCAGAAGGTGAGCGACGAGCTCGCCGAGAAGTTCCCCGCCGCCAGCGGTGGTCGGGGCTCCGTCGTCTTCACCACCACCGACGACACGGCGTTCACGGCCGAGCAGAAAACGGCGATCGGCGAGCTGCTCGCCGACACCGTCGAGCTCGACAACGTGACGTCGAGTACCAACCCCTTCGACACGCAGGCGCAGATCGACGGCCAGGCGCAGCAGATCATCGACGGCCGCCAGCAGATCGTCGACGGAACGACCCAGATCGATGCCGGGCAGGCGCAGATCGACGCGGCCACCGCCCAGCTCGCTGCCGGTCAGGCACAGCTCGACGTCGCCCGCAGCCAGGCGGAGGCGGCCGGACAACTCGCCGCCGCCCAGCCGGCGCTGGATGAGCAGCAGGGCCAGCTTGACGCCGGCGCGGCGGCCATCGCCGAGCAGCAGGCCACTCTCGACGCGGGCCGCACCGCCCTGGAGACGCAGAGCACCACCCTGGAACAGGGCTCCGACCTGCTCGACCTGGCCGCGGGCATCCGCCAGGTATCGGACGATGAGACGACCGCGGTCGCGAGTCTGCAGTTCGACACGTCGCTCAACCAGGTTCCCGCCGAGTCGAAGGAGGCGGTTGTCGAAGAGATGGAGAACGCCCAGATCGACGGCGTCGTCGCCGAGGTGTCCAACGAGATCGCCGCCAGCATTCCCGAGATCCTCGGCCCGGGCGAGATCGGCGGCGTGATCATCGCGGCCGTCGTGCTGTTCGTCATGCTCGGCACACTGATCGGTGCGGGTCTTCCGCTGGTGAACGCGCTCATCGGCGTCGGTGTCGGCGTGCTCGCGTCGCTCGCCCTGTCCGGCAGCGTCGAGATGCTCTCCGTCACCCCGGTCCTGGGCGTCATGCTCGGGCTCGCGGTCGGCATCGACTACTCGCTCTTCATCCTCAACCGGCATCGCACCCAGTTGCGCAGAGGGGTAGAGCTGCAGGAGTCGATCGGACTGGCGAACGGCACCTCCGGCAACGCCGTGGTGTTCGCCGGCGCCACCGTGCTCATCGCCCTGCTCGCCCTCAACCTCACCGGCATCCCGTTCCTGGGCCTGATGGGCACCGTCGGCGCCGTCTGTGTCTTCGTGGCGATCCTCGTCGCGATCACCCTGACGCCGGCGCTGCTGGGCCTGGTCGGCGAGAAGATCCTCACCAAGAAGGCACGCGCGCACATCGGCACCCCCTCCGCCAAGGTCTCGGCGCCGATCAAGCCGATGAACACCCTGCGCGCCGTCGTGACCGTGATCGCGGGCATCGCCGTGCTGCTGATCGTGGCAATCCCCGCGCTGTCCATGCGCCTGGGGCTCCCCGCCGGCTCGTCCGAGCCGCTGGACTCGAGTGCGTACCGGGCCTACAAGCTCGTCGACGACAAGTTCGGCGCCGGCGTCAACGGCCCGCTGCTCGTGGTCGCCGACCTCGAGACGGCCATCACCGACGACGAGCTCATCGCCGAACAGGTGCGCATCGGAACCGCGCTGAAGGCGGAGAACGACGTCGTCGCGGTCGCACCGATCGGTGCGTCGGACGACGACCTGCTGCTCGCCTTCCAGGTCATCCCCGCGGATGGGCCGAACAGCGAGTCCACCGAGCAGCTGGTGCGCGACCTGCGAGGCCTCGACATCGACGGGGTCAGTTCCCTCGGCGTCGCCGGCAACGCATCCGGCAACATCGACGTCAGCGAGAAACTCGCCGACGCTCTGCCGCTGTACCTGCTCGTGGTCGTCGGACTCTCGTTGATCATCCTGATCTTCGTGTTCCGCTCGATCCTGGTGCCGATCACCGCGACCCTCGGCTTCGTATTGTCGTTGTTCGCCTCGTTCGGCGCGATCACGGCGGTCTTCCAGTGGGGCTGGCTCGGAGCGCTGTTCGGCATCCATGACCCGGGGCCCATCCTGAGCTTCCTGCCCATCCTGGTTGTCGGCGTGCTGTTCGGCCTGGCGATGGACTACCAGCTGTTCCTGGTCAGCGGCATGCGCGAAGCGTACGCCCACGGCGCACCGGCCCGGATGGCCGTGCAGCGCGGTTTCCACGCCGGCCGCACGGTGGTCATCGCCGCGGCGCTGATCATGGCCTCGGTCTTCTCCGGTTTCGTGTTCTCGAACTCGGTGATGATCCAGTCGATCGGCTTCGGGCTCGCCATCGGCGTGCTCCTGGACGCCTTCGTGGTGCGGTTGCTCATCATCCCGGCCGTGATGCACCTGCTGGGTGACGCGGCCTGGTGGCTGCCGAAGTGGCTGGACCGCATCCTGCCCAACGTCGACGTGGAAGGCGCATCGCTCGAGCGCACGCACCCGGTGCACCCGGCGGATGAGCCCGAGCTCGTCACCACCCCGCGCGTCTAAGCACGCACCCCGCTCGGCCCACGGCGCGGCTCGATCCCTCACGGATCGGGCCGCGCCGTTTCCGCACCCTGCTGGCCACGCCCCTTGGCCACACTCCCTGGCCCGCCCTCCCCAGGCCCGCGCACTCAGGCTGGAGGCCTAGGCTGGTCGGGTGATAAACCCCGTCATCCGCCCGCGACGACTGCGCAGCACCCCCGCACTCCGCCGCCTGGCCAGCGAAACCCGTGTCCACCCCGCCGAGCTCGTTCTGCCGCTCTTCGTGCGTGAGGGCAACGAGTCCACCCCGATCTCGTCGATGCCGGGCATCGTGCAGCACAGCGTCGACGGCGCCCGCCGCGCCGTGGCCGAGGCCGCCGCGGCCGGCATCGGGGGAGTGATGCTCTTCGGAGTCCCCGCCGTGCGCGATGCCACCGGCACCGGCGCCACCGATCCAGACGGCATCCTCAACGTCGCCACCCGCGCCGTGGTCGCCGAGGTGGGCGATGCCCTGGTGGTGCAGACCGACCTGTGCCTGGACGAATTCACCGACCACGGCCACTGCGGTGTGCTCGCCGCCGACGGTTCCGTCGACAACGACGCCACGCTGCTGCGCTACAACGACATGGCGCTGGCGCAGGCCGAGGCCGGCTCGGCGCTGCTGGGCCTGTCCGGCATGATGGACGGCCAGGTTGCCTCCGTGCGCGCCACCCTCGACACCGCCGGCTACGCCGACACCGCCGTGCTGGCCTACTCGGCCAAGTACGCCTCCGCCTACTACGGCCCGTTCCGCGAGGCCGTGCAGTCCACCCTCGTCGGCGACCGCCGGACCTATCAGCTCGACCCCGCCAACCGCCGCGAGGGCGTGCGCGAGGCCCGCATCGACATCGATGAGGGCGCCGACGTCGTCATGGTCAAGCCAGCAGGCAGCTACCTCGACGTGCTCGCCGAGGTCGCCGCGATGAGCGAGGTCCCGGTCTGGGCGTACCAGGTCTCCGGCGAATACGCCATGATCGAGGCCGCCGCCGCGCAGGGTTGGATCGACCGCCGCCGTGCCATCGAGGAGTCGGTGCTCAGCATCCGCCGGGCCGGCGCCGACGCCATTCTCACCTACTGGGCAGTCGAACTCGCCGCCTGGCTCACCGAAACGGATGCCCGATGACGCACACCACCCACAACGACGAACTCTTCGCCCGCGCCCAGCTCTCCATCCCGGGCGGTGTCAACTCGCCGGTGCGCGCCTTCCGCTCGGTCGGCGGCACCCCGCTGTTCCTGGTGAAGGCGGCCGGCGCCTACGTCACCGACTCCGACGGCCGGGAGTATGTCGACCTGGTCAGCTCCTGGGGTCCGGCGATCCTCGGACACGCGCATCCCGCCGTCGTCGGCGCCGTGCAGGAGGCCGCCGCACTCGGGCTCTCCTTCGGGGCCTCCACCCCTGGCGAGACCGTGCTGGCCGAGCTGATCAAGAGCCGGGTCGGCGCGATCGAGAAGCTGCGCCTGGTCTCCACCGGAACCGAGGCCACCATGACGGCCATCCGCCTGGCCCGCGGCTTCACCCAGCGTGACCTGCTGATCAAGTTCGCCGGCCACTACCACGGCCACTCCGACGGTCTGCTGGCCGAGGCCGGCTCCGGCCTGGCCACCCTCGCGCTGCCCGGCTCGGCCGGCGTCACCGCGGCCACCGCGGCGCAGACCCTGGTGCTGCCGTACAACGACCTGGGCGCCGTGCGCGCCGCGTTCGAGGCGTACCCCGGTCAGATCGCCGCGGTGATCACCGAGGCCGCCGCCGCGAACATGGGCGTCGTCGCCCCGGATGCCGGCTTCAACGCGGCCCTCTGCGACCTCGCCCACGAATACGGCGCGCTGCTCATCGTCGACGAGGTCCTCACCGGCTTCAGGGTGCACCCGGGCGGCTACTGGGCGTTGCAGGCCGAGGACGGCGAGAGCTACACGCCGGACCTGTTCACCTACGGCAAGGTCATCGGCGGCGGCCTGCCGGTCGCCGCGCTCGGTGGCCGGGCCGACGTGATGGATTTCCTCGCCCCGGCCGGGCCGGTTTACCAGGCCGGAACGCTCTCGGGCAACCCGGTGGCCGTGGCCGCCGGCATCGCCACCCTCACCGCGGCCGACGGCCACGTGTACGAGCGACTGAACGAGACCGCCCAGCTGCTCTCCGAGGCCGTCTCCGGTGCGCTCTTCGCCGAGGGAGTCGCGCACAGCGTTCAGCACGCGGGTAACCTGTTCAGCTTCGTCTTCGGTCAGGAAGCCGCGATCACGCCGCCGCGCAGCTACGCCGAGGTGCAGCGCCAAGAAACCTACCGGTACGGGCCGTTCTTCCACTCCATGCTCGAAAGCGGCATCTCCCTGCCGCCGTCGGTGTTCGAGGCCTGGTTCGTCTCCGCCGCGCACGACGGCGACTCGATCGGCAAGATTCTCGAGGCACTGCCGGCCGCGGCCAAGGCGGCCGCCGAGGCGCGTCCGGCAGCCTGAATCGGGAGCCACCCGCTGACTGTTGCCGAATCGGACAATTGCGCCCGGCGCACCGGGCGCAATTGTCCGCACGGGCAACAGATGCGGCTCGTCTAGGGGCACTCCAGCGCGGCGGCGTTACGTCTTTGTGAGGTAGCGACAGGAGGTTTTCCAACCGGACCCGGCAGACTGGGGGAATGGCTTCCTTGCGCGTACATCCCGATCGGCTGGAGATTCACCTGACGGCCGCGGAAAAGACGCTGGCGTTCCGCCGAGAAGACGTGGTGATCCAGCGTGAGAACATCCGATCGGTGACGATCACGGATGATCCGTGGATTTGGGTGCGCGGCATCCGCGCCCCTGGCGCCCTCGTGCCGCTGGTCCTGGCCGTCGGTGTGTGGAAGTTCCACGGCGGCAAGGACTTCCTGGCCATCAAGCGCCGGCGCCAGGCCGTCGTGATCGACCTGATCGGCGACGACTTCGCCCGGGTGATCCTGTCGACCAACCACGCACCCGACCTCATCGCCTCGCTCAAGCTCGAGGCCACCGACGCGCGGGACGTGCCGGAGCTCGACGAGCCGGCCAAGCCGGTCAAGCCGGTCAAACGGGTGCGAACCCCCAAGGCCGTCAAGCCCGTCGAGACGAGTCATCCCGTGGACGCTGCTGCGCCGGTGAAGCCGGCCCGGCGGGCCAGGCCCGGCAAGGCCGTCGGAACCGTCGAACCGGCCGAGACCGCCGAGACGATTGAGCCGGCCGCTCCGGTCAAGCCCGCCCGACGGGTCGGGACAGCCAAGCCCGTCACGGTCGTCGAACCGGCCGAAGTGGTCGAGGCCGCCGAACCCGCCGTTGCGGTCAAGCCCAAGCGCACGTCTCGCGCCAAGGTGGCCCCTGTCGCCGAGAGCGACGTTGAGGTGACCGCTGAGCCGGCCGCCGAGCCGGTGGATGAGCCGGTCGAGTCGCCGGAGGCCACCGCCTAGGTCGCCCGGGTCGAGAGGGGTCAGCGAATGGTGCTGGCCCGCACGTGGATGCGCTCGCCCGTCTGGCCGAACAGGCTCAGGATCTCCGTAGGCTCCGGCCCCGCGCTGCCGAAGGCGTGCGGCACCCGAGTGTCGAACTCCGCGACCTCGCCCACGCCGAGGATCATGTCGTGGTCGCCCAGCATCAGGCGCAGGCGACCGCTCAGCACGTAGAACCAGTCGAATCCCTCGTGGCGGCGCTGCTCGAGTTGCTCGTCGCCGGTGCGCCCGGGGATGGTCACCTTGAACGCCTGCAGGCCGCCGGCGGTGCGGCTCAGCGGCACGAAGGTGCGGCCGTGGCGGGTGAACGGGCGTTGATCCAGCCGCGGGTCGTCGGTGGCGGGAGTGTGCACCAGGTCGTCGATGGTCACGTCATGGGCGCTCGAGAGAGCGAGCAGCAGTTCCAGGGTGGGCTTGCGCTGCCCTGACTCCAGGCGGGAGAGGGTGCTCTCGGAGATTCCGGTGGTCGCGGAGAGCTGGGCCTGGGTGCGGCCGCTCTGCAGGCGCAGCTCACGCAGCCGGGCACCCACGGTTTGGGCCACGGATGGCGGGTCAGAGGTCATCCCCCCATCGTGCCACTACTCGCGAAAGCGGTCTTGTGGCTGCCACAGCCGGCGGAAGCAACCGAGTGCCCGCTCTCGCGGCCATACTCAGGCGAGGCGGTCGAGGAACTCGATAGTTCGCGCCAGGATGAGCTCGGCGATTTCCTCGTCATATTCGTTCAGGCTGGGGTCGGCGACCAGGTGGGCGGAGCCTGGGTAGATGTACAACTCGGCCGCACCGGCATCCTCGGCGAGTTCCTCGACTTCGAGCAACTCGACCCAGTCGTCCTCCGCGGTCACGTGCAGTTGCAGCGCTGCCGTGGCGGGCCAGTCCGAACCGAACATGGCGGCCGGAACCCCGCCGTGGTACAGGATCGCGCCGAGAGCACCTGGGCGGGTCTGGGCGAGCTTCTGGGCCGGCAGGGAGCCGAGCGAGAAGCCGGCGTAGACAGTGTCCGCGGGCATCGCATCCGCTGCCCGTTCGCCACGCTCGATGATGGTGTACACGCCGGTCTTCTCGGCGTGCGCGACACCGGCGTCGAGGGTGTCGAAGGTGAGCCCGTCGTAGAGGTCGGGCACGACCACGTCGTGGCCGGCGTCCCGCAGGCGCTGGGCGAAATCTGCCACCCCGTCGGTGAGGCCCTGCGCGTGGTGAAAGAGGATGACGTGGGTCACAACGGTCCTTTCGGCACGGTCCGGCCCGGTCGGGAACCTAGGCGGACAGGAAGAGGATGAATCCGATCAGCGGCAGCGTACCCTGCGTGAGGGCAGACCTGACCCTGCCCGGCCCCGAGGTGGTGAGAACGATGGCGGCGACGAACATCGACGCCGAGCTGAACAGGATCAGGGCCGCGCCGGCCTGCTCGGGGCCGCCGAAGTACAGGAACAGCCCGAGGACGGCGCCCACCGCCAGAAAGAGATTGTAGAAACCCTGGTTGTAGGCCAGGACTCGGGTGGTCTCCGCCTCGGTCTGGCTGGCCAGGCCGAAGCGCCGCCAGATCTTCGGCCGGGTCCACCAGGCACTCTCCATCAGAAAGATGTAGACGTGCAGCACCGCTGCGAGAGCGATGAAAACGGATGCGATGATGGCCATTCCGTCAGCCTAGCCGGGCGTTTACCGTCGCGGCAGGTGTCAGCAGGCGTCAGCGCAACACGTCGACGACGGTGCGGCCGTGGACCCGGCCGGCCAGGATGTCTTCGGCGGCCGCGAACGACTGCTCGAGGGTGATGACCGAGGTCAGGCTGTCAAGCAGCTCGAGGTCGAGGTCGGTCGAGAGGTGCGCCCAGGCCTCCTCGCGAAGGGGGAGGGGAGCCTCGACCGAATTGATGCCGGCCAGGGTGACGGCGCGCAGGATGAACGGCATCACGGTGGTCGGCAGGTCGGCACCCTGGGCCAGCCCGCAGGCGGCCACCACCCCGCCCTGGTTGGTCTGGGCGAGGATGTTGGCGAGGGTGAAGCTGCCGACGGAGTCGATCGCGCCGGCCCAGCGCTGGGTCTGCAGGGGCTTGCCGGCCTCGTCGAGGGTGTGCCGGTCGAGGATCTCGGCGGCGCCGAGACCGCGCAGGTAGTCCCCGAGCTCGTTCCCGCGGCCGGTGGAGGCGACCACGTGGTAGCCGCGCGCCGCGAGCAGCGCGATGGCGATCGACCCGACGCCGCCGGCGGCGCCGGTCACGAGGACATCTCCGGAGTCGGGGGTCACGCCACCGCGTTCGAGGGCGAGCACCGCGAGCATGGCCGTGAAGCCGGCCGTGCCGATGGCTGCGGCGCGCTGGGCACTCACGGCCTTCGGCAGGCGCACCAGGGAGCCGCCGGAGACGCGGGCGCGTTCGGCGAGGCCGCCGTGGTGGCTTTCGCCGATCCCGGCGCCGTTGAGGATGACGTGGTCGCCGGCCGCCCAGCGTGGGTCGTTACTGGACTCGACGGTGCCGACCAGGTCGATGCCCGCGATCAGCGGCCAGACCCTGGCCACGCCGGGCTTGCCCATCAGGGCCAGGCCGTCCTTGTAGTTGATGCTGGAGAATTCCACCGCCACGGTGACATCGCCGTCCATCAGCGCAGCGTCACCGAGCGTGGTCAGGGCCGAGGACTGGGTGCGGGTGCCCGACTCGTCCTCGGTGCGGGTGACGACGATCGCGCGGAATTCGGTAGCAGGCATGCCTTCACCCTAGACCCGCCGGATGTGCCGGATCCGGTCCGGCACCGGGCCTTTCTGCCCGAAGCGCCCTTAGGTGACGTCGCGCTTCCAGCTGATGAAGTAGCCGCCTACGGTGGCGGCCAGCCCGTAGGCCAACAGCACCAGGCCGCCCTGCCAGCTGGTGAGCACGGCCATGCCCGGGCTGGTCAAGGCGTAGAAGCTCTCCCCCACCAGGGCGTCAGAGGCGGCGCCCGGCAGGAACTTGCCGATGTCGGCGGTCACCTCGGTGAACGTCGCGGCGAAGCGCAGCAGTGGCTCGACGAACTGGGTGAACGCGAGCACGATCACGATCGACGCGACCTGGCTCGGCACGAGCACGCCCAGGCCAACACCGATCACGGCCCAGAGCGCCATGGCGAGCACTGTACGGCCGATCAGGGCCCAGGTTTCGCCGTCGGCGAGCAGCGGGTCCACGCCGAAGCCACCGAGAACCAGCGCGCCGACACCGACGGATGCGGCCAGGCCGACCACGCCCAGCGCCGCACCCACCACGAACAGGGCGATGGTCTTGGCGCCAAGCACCCGGCCGCGCTTCGGGGTGGCGAGGAAGGTGGGGGTGAGGGTCTGGTGCCGGAACTCGCCCGTGGTGGCCAGGGCGCCCAGCAGCACCGGGAAGACATACCCCACCGAGGAGGCGAAGCTGTAAATCAACAGGGGCACGCTGCCCAGGCTGGTCAGGTCGGCACCGCCGCCGCCGGCGTTCATGGCGTCGGGGGTGATGGCGCCGCTGTCCAGGCCGCCGAACAGGGCGGCGAGGCCGCCGGCCAGCAGGGTGATATAGCCGAAGAGCACCAGCGCAAGGATCCACCACATCCGGGTGGTCAGGATCTTGCTGAATTCGGCGGCCACGGGGCGCAGGATCAGGTTCACAGCGAGTCGCCTCCTTCGACGAGGGCGAGGAAGGATTCTTCCAGGCCCGCCTTCTGCCGGTGCAGTGCGTTCAGTTCCACGCCCGCGGCGAAAGCTATGTGCCCCACCCGGCCGGGGTCCGGCACCGCGACGATCAGGCCGGTGCGGCCGGAGGTAAAGGGCAGGCCGGCCTCGGTGAGGGCCGCGATGAGGGCGTCCCGGTCCGGGGAGTCCACGATGACCTGCGGCGCGATGTTGGTGTCGAGGCTGGACAGCGGGCCCGAGTGCACCAGTTCACCCTTGGCGATGATGATCACGTCGTCGACACTCTGCTGCACCTCGCTGAGCAGGTGGGAGCTGACCAGCACGGTGCGTCCCTCTGCGGCCATGCTGCTGAGGAAGCCGCGGATCCATTTGATGCCTTCTGGATCGAGGCCGTTGATCGGTTCGTCGAGCACCAGCACGCCGGGGTCTCCCAGCAGCGAGTAAGCCAGGCCCAGTCGCTGGCGCATACCCAGCGAGTACCCGCCGACCCGCTGACCGGCGTGTTCGGCCAGGCCCACCGTGTGCAGCACCTCGGCGACCCTGGTGCGGGGGATCCCGGCGGCGATGGTGTACACGCCCAGGTGATGGGCTGCGGTACGACCCGGGTGGAAGCTGGCGGCTTCCAGCGCCGCCCCGACGGTGTGCAGCGGTCGGGGCAGGTCACGGTAGCGCAGGCCCCCGAAGGTGGCGGTGCCCGATGTGGGGGCGACGAGGCCCAGCAGCATCCGCAGCGTGGTGGTCTTACCGGCGCCATTCGGGCCGAGGAAACCGGTGACCCGGCCGGGCTCGACGGTGAAGGACAGGTCATTGACCGCCGTGACCTGGCCGAACTTCTTGGTGATGCTGGTGAATTCGATGACAGCGCCGATTGGCATCCGAGTCCCCTCTATCGCTCGATGCCCAGCCTATGGGGAAAACGAGCCGGTCCGCCTGGGTTTTCCGGGCGCGGGTGAGTCAACCTTGGCCGAATGCGGTCAGCGGAGCACAAAATCCGTGATCGCCGCCAGCAGCACATCGATCTCGCCGGGGGTGCTGTACGGGGCCAGGCCGATGCGCAGCGCGCCGGCCTCGCCCAGGCCCAAGTGCCTGGAGGCCTCCAACGCGTAGAACGAGCCGGAGGGCGCGAGGATCCCACGCTCGAACAGGAACTCGGTGGCGTCGGCGGCACTCCGGCCCGCGAAGCCCACCAACACCGTGGGGGTGCGCTCGACGGCCCGGGAATACACCGTAACGCCGGGCAGGGCGGCCAGCCCGGACTCCAGCCGGTCGCGGAGGGAATCCTCGTGGGCCTCGGCCAGTTTCAGCGAGGAGCGCAGCAGCGCCCGGCGGCTGATGCTCGGCCGCGCCGCCACCCCGGTGGCCAGCTCGCCGAGCCCCGCGAGGAAGTCGACGGCGGCGCTCACCCCGGCCAGGGTCTCGTACGGCAGGGTGCCGAGTTCGAAACGCTCCGGCACCACATCCGTCGATGGCAGCAGCTTGTCGGGGTGGATACCGGCCAGCAGCGCCGGGTCCGCCGCGAGCACTCCGCAGTGCGGGCCGAAGAACTTGTATGGCGAGCAGACGAAGAAGTCCGCGCCGAGCACGGCGAGGTCCACGAAAGTGTGCGGCACGTAGTGCACGCCGTCGACGAAGAGCAGCGCCCCGGCCTCGTGCACCACCGCGGCGATCTCGGCGATCGGCGGCCGCGTGCCGATCAGGTTGGAGGCGGCGGTCACCGCCACGAGGCGGGTGCGGGCGGTGAGCACCGCGGCCACCGCGGACGCGGGCAGTTCACCGGTCTCCGGGTCGAAGTCCACCCAGACCACGGTGGCGCCGGCGCGGTCGGCGGCCTGCAGCCAGGGGCGGATGTTGGCGTCGTGGTCGAGCCTGGACACCACGATCTCGTCGCCGGGCGCCCAGTCGCGCGAGAGGTGGCGGGAGAAGTCGTAGGTGAGCTGGGTGGCGCTGCGTCCGTAGACGATGCCGTGCGGGTCGGCGCCGAGCAGGTCGGCCATTGCCGAACGGAATCCCGTGACGGCGTCGTCGGCGTTCCGCTCCGAGAGGCTGCGGCGGCCGCGGATCGACAGCGGGCCGGTGAGGGTGTCGAGGATGGCCTGTCCGACGCCGAGCGGGGTCTGCGTGCCGCCAGGGCTGTCGAAGTGCACGGTTCCGGCCGAGAGGGCGGGGAAATGGGCGCGGATCGATTCGACGTCGTAGGTCACCCTGCCATCCAAGCATTGATCCGGTGACCGCCGCCGCCGCTGACGCCGACGCCGACGCCGAACTACCATGGCGCCATGCCAGAGACCCCGGCGGTGCCCTCCGGACGCCGGCGCGTCTCGCCCGGGGTGCGCTTCTGGCGCTGCCCGGACGGCTGGACGCTGCCCGGCGGGCACCGGGTGGGCTGTGCTGGGCTGGCTGCTCGCGGCCTACGGGCTCTACCTCCTGCTCTACCTGGGCCTGGCCGTGCTGGTGTTCACCGGTCACAACCGGGCCCGGGTGGTGGCGATGTCATTCGCCTCGGTGAGCATCCTGCTCTCCTTCGCCGACTACGCGCTCAACGGTGCCCAGATCACCCTGCGCACCTCGCTGGTTAGCGTTACCATCGACATCCTGATTCTGCTGGCGCTCTCCAGCACCCAAGCGCGTCACTATGCCAGTGCCCGGGGTGTGAGCCGGATCAGGCGACGGGAACGTCGGCCGTGACGAGCGGACGTGCGCTCGCCGGGGCATCCGCCGGCACCAGGACGTTGCGGCGGGTGGCGGCGACTATCATCACGATCGCGGCGGCCGCGGTGATCGCGGCGCCGGCCCAGAGCGGTGAGGTGTAGCCCAGGCCCACGCTGATGGTGATGCCGCCGATCCAGGCGCCGATGGCGTTGCCCACGTTGAACGCGGCGATGTTGGCGCTGGAGGCCAGGGTCGGAGCGGTGTCGGCGTAGAGCATGATGCGGGTCTGCAGCCCGGGAACCGTTCCGAAGCCGAAGCCGCCCATCAGCACGAGGGCAATCACGGTGGCGACGGGGTTCGCTGCGGTGAGGGCGAAGAGCGCCATCACCACCGTGAGTCCGATCAACAGCACCACCAGGGTGGGATCGAGCCGCCGGTCGGCGGCCTTGCCGCCGAGGATGTTGCCCACGAACAGGCCGGCGCCGAAGACCACGAGCAGCCACGGAACGGCCGCGCTGGAGAAGCCGCTCACCTCGGTGAGCGTGTAGGCGATGTAGGTGAAGGCGCCGAACATGCCGCCGAAGCCGAGCACCGTCACCACCAGGGAGAGCCAGACCTGGCTAGACCGAAAGGCGCGGAGTTCGCCGCGCAGGTTGCTGACGTGCGCGGTGTCGTCGGTGGCGCGGGGCACGAGGGCCACGATGCCAGCCAGGGCGAGCACGCCGATCACGGTGATCGCCCAGAAGGTGGCCCGCCAGCCGAAGCTCTGGCCGATGAAGGTGCCGAACGGCACGCCGAGAACGTTGGCGAGGGTGAGGCCGGTGAACATGATGGCGATGGCGCCGGACTTCTTGCTCGGCGGCACCAGGCTGGCGGCGACGACGGCGCCGATGCCGAAGAAGGCGCCGTGGCAGAGAGCGGCGATGATGCGGCCGAGCAGCATGATCGAGTAGCTCGGGGCGAGTGCCGAGATCAGGTTGCCGATGATGAAGAGCACCATCAGTCCCACCAGAACGTGTTTGCGGGGCAGCCGGGTCACCGCGGCGGTGAGCAGGATGGCGCCGACGGCGACGCTGAGGGCGTAGCCGGAGATGAGCCAGCCGGCGGCGGCCTCGGTCACGGCGAAGTCGGCGGCAACCTCGGGCAGCAGGCCGGCGATGACGAACTCGGTCAGGCCGATCCCGAAGCCGCCGAGGGCGAGTGCGATCAATCCAATGGGCATGCGGAAATTCCTTCAAGGGTGCGGAGGTGCGCGGGCCGTTGGTCGAGCCTGTCGAGGCCACGCGCTGGTAGTTGCAGGCGCGTCATAAATAATTGCACACGCTAGGTAAGTGCGCAAGCAACTACTTTTTGCGAGCAAGCGGATGCGTGGCCGGGCTGATTTGCTCAGGCCGCGTGCGCCGCGCAGGCCGGGGCGGCCACGGCCACGCAGTCCGGGCAGGCCACCAGCTGCTCCCGGCAGGACAGGTCCCGGCAGTTGAGCATGTTCTTGGTGCCCGCGCCGCAGACCTGGCAGTGGCCGAGAACGGTGGCGTGGCCGCTGAAATCCACCGACATTCGCTGGTCGAACACGTAGAGCGAGCCGTCCCAGAGCCCGTCGTCGCCGTAGACCTCGCCGTAGCGCACGATGCCGCCCTCGAGTTGGTAGACATCGCCGAAGCCACGGTCCTTCATCAGTGACGACAGCACCTCGCAGCGGATGCCGCCGGTGCAATACGTCACCACAGGCTGGCCCTTGAGGTGGTCGTACTTGCCGCTGTCGAGCTCGGCCGCGAACTCGCGGGTGTTCGCCACATCCGGCACCACGGCACCCCGGAACCTGCCGATCTCGGCTTCGAAGGCGTTGCGGCCGTCGAAGAACACCACGTCGTCGCCGCGTTCGGCCACGAGGGCGTGCAGTTCGGCCGGGGCCAGGCGGGTGCCGCCGCCCACGACGCCGCCGGCATCCACGGTGAGGGCCTCTGGCGAGCCGAAGCTCACGATCTCGTCGCGCACCTTCACCACCAGCCGAGGGAAGTCCAGGCTCGCCCCGGACTCGTCGAGGCCGGTTCCCTCACTCCACTTGAAGTCGATCTCCGCGAACGGTGCGTACTGACGGGTCTTGCGTACGTAGCGCTTGAGGGCGGGCAGGTCGCCGCCCACGGTGCCGTTCAGGCCGTCCTTCGAGATCAGGATGCGGCCGCGCAGGCCCAACGACTCGCAGAGGTCGCGCTGCCACAGGCGGATGGCTTCGGGGTCGCTGAGCGGAGTGAAGACGTAGTAGAGCAGGATCTTCGGAATGGCCACCCCCACATTTTAGGCGGCGGCGAGGGGCGCGAGGCGGCCCACGTAGGCTGAGCCAACCAGACCGCCACCAGATCCTTGGAGTGTGCATGACCACGATCGATCCCTTCGCCCGTTTCGGCGAGGTGCCCCAGTTCAACCTGACCAGCTCGGTGATGACCGACGGTGGCCCGCTGGCCGCCGCCCAGTACGGCGTCGGCGCCGGCGGTCAGGATGTCTCGCCCGACCTGCACTGGAGCGGCTTCCCGGCCGAGACCCAGAGCTTCGCACTCACTGTGTTCGACCCGGATGCCCCGACCGGTTCCGGGTATTGGCACTGGGCGGTTTTCAACATCCCCGCCGACGTCGACAGCCTGCCCACCGGTGCCGGAGTCGCGAACTCGGTGCTGCTGCCCGCCGGTGCCGTCGTCATGCCCAACGAGATCCGCCAGCCCACCTTCATCGGCGCCGCGCCGCCGCGCGGAACGGGCACGCACCGCTACCAGTTCGTGCTGCACGCCCTCGACGTCGCAGACCTCGGCGTCGACCCGCAGGCCACCCCGGCCGTGCTCGGCTTCAACGTGCACTTCCACACCCTGGCCCGCGCCGTGCTCGAGGCCACCGGAGTCGCCGGAGGCGCCGCCTAGCCGATCCCGACAACCCTCTATCTCCTCGGGCGGCAGGTCGCTCGTCCGTTTGCCATCCTCGACAACGTGCCCATTCCGTCGGTCGAGCCTGTCGGGACCCTCGCTGCCCGTCCGCTTTGACTCAGAACTGTGTTCGATGTTTGCTCAAGTTCTTGTTGACATTTCCTCGCATATAAGTCCGATTTGTGAGAGAATGGGGGTATGGACGACGAGCTGGATAGTGGCTCCACCGCACCGACGGGAATGACTCCCACCTGGTCGAACCTGCACGACTGGAACACCGGCCTGTCCGGTCCGGATCCCCTCCCGGCCGCGGATGCCGCCAGTCTGAGCGGCACTTCCGACACGAAGACCGCCGCCGCCGCCGGCCCTGCGGCCGGCCCCGCGACGGGCTCGAGCCGGGCCGGTCGGGGTCCGTCTAAGCCGCGGCCCGAGTGGCGGGATCCGGCCGAGCTGCCAGGGGTGCAGCGCGCGCACACCGGTGCGTTCGGTCAGAAGCTCCAGGCCCTGGATGATGCGGCGCGGATGGTGATGGCGGTGATGGACTCCATTGACGTGAACGCCCTGAGCGACCCTGAGGTGGTCGCGTTGACGCAGATGGTCGAGCGCACCGGCCGGCCGGTGGATGCCGCCCGGGTGGCCACCGCGACCGTGGTGGGTTACCGGTCCCGCAGCGGGCTGGGCACGGAGTCGTTGGCCTGGCGGTTGGGGGCGTCGCACCAGAATGATCTGCTGATCGGGCTGACCGGCACGTCGGTGCCGGAGATGAAACGACGCGTGTCCCTGGGCGAGAAGGTCGCCCCGCGGATGCTGGGCGGCACGGTCCTCGAGCCCGAGTTCCCGTTCGTGGCCGCAGCCTTGGCGGCCGGGGAGATCGGTCTTGATGCGGCGGAGAACATCGTGAAGGGCCTGGCCGACTACAAGGTGCACGGCCGCTTCGACGCGGACCAGTCGCTGGTGGACGGCGGTGAAGCCGAGCTGGTGGAGTCCGCGACCGGGTCCGTGTTCGCCCGCACCCCCGGACCCGGCGACAGCGCCACCGCCACCGCCACCGATGCCGATGACGCCGACACCGGCGCCGGCGCCGGCGCCGGACAAGTCTGCACGGGGCCGGTCCGGCGTCTGGGTGCGTCGGCGGGGTTCACGTTCCCGGCGGACCGGATTCGGGAGATGGCGGCGACGTGGCAGGCGGTGTTGAACCCGGACGGGGCCGCGCCCACCGCGGAGATCCTCGAGGCCAAATCCACGTTCTCATTCGGCAAGCTCAGCCAAGGCCTGCACCCGCTGCGCGGCGGGGTGACCCCGGAGCTCAAGGGCATCATGCAGACCCTGTTCAACACGTTCCAGTCCGCGCGCAGCGCTCCCGCGTTCCCGTCCGCGGAGGAGCAGCAGCGTATCGAGGCCGGCGAACTCGTGCCCGGCGAGATCCTCGACGAGCGCGACGGCGGCCAGAAACGCGCCGATATTCTCCGCGGCATCCTGGTCCAGGTCGCCCAAGACCCTCGCACCCCGACCATGGGCGGGATGCCGCCGACGGTGATGGTGCACGTGAACGCAACCGACCTGATCAACGGGGTCGGGGTCGGTTGGATCGACGGCGTCGAGGGGCCGATCTCGATGAAGACGATCAACCAGATGGTCGACAACGGCGGCTTCCGGCCGATCTTCTTCGGCGGCACCGGCGCCGTCCTCGCCCTCGGCGATAAGGTCCGGTGCTTCACGCCGCTGCAACGCAGGGCGATCACCGCCCGAGACGGCGGCTGCATCATCCCCGGCTGCACCTGCCCACCGCAATGGACCGAAGTCCACCACGTGCAGCCGTGGCAAAACGGCGGCCCCACCAACGTGAGCAACGGGGTGCTGCTGTGCTGGTATCACCACCACAACATCGACACCTCCGGGTGGCACATCCGCATGGTCCTGGGCATGCCCGAAGTCAAAGCCCCCCACTGGATCGACCCCACCGGAACCTGGCGAAAACCACCCCAACACCGGGCCCACGACCCCAAATACCGCCGGCAAGACGAGTAGCCGCGGCTGATGCAAGGGGACGGTCGATTCGAGCCACGTGAGAGATTCTCAGGTCATCTCATGGTTGCGCGCCTATCTTCTACACGCGGCAAAAAACGATGCAAGCGCTACCAACGCCAGTCGGCACTTCGAAGCCGCTTCCGGTAGCGCCACGTCGGCAGTAAGGCACCATGTTTCACTCGTCCCCCCACTCCAGCACCAGCTTCGACCCCGCTGCCGGCCCCTCCGCGGACTCGCACCTCACGCACCGGGAAACCGGCCTGTCCAGGGTGCCGGTGTGGCTCTGGAAAGCGATCATGACGCGCATCGCGCCGGGCGAACTGCACAAGTTCAACGCCGACCCGATCGACGACGTCGACTACCACTTCGACCTTGACTACGTGGGCGACGGCATCCGTGATCACCGCCTCGACGTTCTCGTGCCGCACGAGCACCACGACGGTCACCCCGACAGCCACGACGTGACCAGGCCACCGAGCCCGCTGCCCGTCTACATCTACTTCCACGGCGGCGGCTGGACCTCCGGCGACAAGGCGCCGCTCACCAAGTACGCCGCCAGCCAGGCGGTCGAGGGCATGGTGGTCGTCAACGCCAACTACCGCATGGCCACTCGATTCAAGATCGGCCACATGCTCGACGACGCCAACGCTGTGCTCACCTGGGTCCAGCGCAACATCGTCGAATACGGCGGAGACCCCACCCGCATCGTTCTCGGCGGCGACTCGGCGGGCGGGCACATCGCGGCCCTGCTCACCGCCGCGGCCAACGACGACACCCTCGCCGCGCACTACAACCTCGACCTGCCGATCGAGGCCGGCCACCTGCGCGGACTCGTGCAGCACTGCAGTATCGCCGACTTCTCGGTCATGTTCGAGCGCGGCTTCGTGCTCAGCCTCAACTTCCTGCGGATGCTGCTCCCCGAACGCAGCCCCGGAATGTCTCTGCGCGACGCCGCCCGATTCCTCTCGCCCATCGAGTGGCTCGACAAGGGCTTCCCGCCGGTCTTCATCACGACCTCCGAGCGCGACTACTTCTACCGGGCCAACCTCAACTTCATCGAGGCCCTGCGCCGACGGTCCATCCTGGCGGACACGGTGATCTACGGCCGGCACCGCACCAACACCCGGCACACCTGGCAGCAGGACGCCCGGCACCCCGAATCGCAGGAGGTCTACCGCCGTCTGGGTTCATTCGTGCGCAAGGTGGCGGCGCTGCCCGCCCAGGCTCGGTCCACGCCTGCTCAGGCCGAGCCCGCCCTGGCCTAGCTCCCCGGCCGGCGCGGGTCTGCGCGGGTCTGCCCGGGCATGGTAGACAAGTTCGACACTTGCCAGGCCATTCGGGCCGCGCCAGCCACGAGGAGCACACATGAGCCAGGCCGACACGTTCCCGGTGACCGGGCTCCCCAAGACCGGGCTACCCACCCGCGCCCTCGTCGTCGGTGACCCGTTCCGGGCCGAGCAGATCTCCCACCTGCTCGACAACGTGCGCGAGGTCGCCCACCAGCGTGAGTATCGCTCGTTCGTCGGTGACTGGAACGGCAGCACCGTCGTCGTCTCCTCGCACGGTGTGGGCGCCCCCGGCGCCATCTGTCTGTTCCAGGAGCTGATGGATGCCGGCGTGGACACCATCATCAGGCTTGGCACCGCCGGAGCCCTGCTGCGTGGCATCGGCGACGGCGACCTGATCATCGCCGAGTCCTGCGTGCGCGACGACGGCGTCACCCACCAGCTGGTGCCGGAGAGCTACCCGGCGGCCGCGAATCCCGAGGTCGTGATCGCACTGGCCGAGGCAGCCCTGCGGCACGACGCCCCCCACCACCGCGGAATCGTCTGGACCCGGGCGGCCTTCTACCCGGGAATCATCGATCTCAACCAGGCCGGTTACGTCAAGCTCGGCGTGCTCGCCATCGAAATGGAACTCTCGGCCCTGCTCGTGCTCGCCTCCACCCGCGGCGTGCGCGCGGGCGGCGGCCTCGTGATCGACGGCGCCACCGCCGACGACCTCGTCGACACCACCGGATACGACCCGCATCGCACCGTCGTGGCGGATGGCGTCAGTCGCGGCATCTCCGTCACCCTCGACGCCCTCGTCGCCCTGCCGGAGCTCGTCTGATGGCCACCGACCACGTCGACCTGATCCTCACCGCGGATGCCGTGCTCACCGTCGACGCCGCTGGCACGATCATCGAGGCCGGCGCCGTCGCCATCCGTGCCGGGATCATCGTCGGCGTCGGGCCGGCCGCCGACCTGCTCGCCCGGTACGACGCGGCGGAGGTGCTCGAGAGCCCGGGCTGCGTGATCGCCCCCGGCTGGGTGAACACCCACAGCCACTTGGCCATGAACCTGTTCAGGGGCGCGGCCGACGACGTCACCCTCGAGGTGTTCCTCGAGCGGATGGTCGGCGCCGAACTCGCCACCCTCAGCGCCGAGACTGTCGCCGTCGGCACCAGGGCCGGGATCGCCGAGTGCCTCTTGGGCGGCACCACCACGGCGCTGGACATGTACTGGTTCCCGCGGGCCAGCCGTGCTGTCGCGGCGGAGGCCGGATTCCGGCTACTGAACGGCCCCACCTTCCTCGGCAACGCGGACCCCGAGGGCCGCGACTTCGCGGGCATGCTCGAGGAAGCCAGATCGATCCTCACCGACAACCGCACCGAGTCGCCCGACGACGACCTCTGGGTGATGCCCCACTCGGCCTACACCCTCAGTAGCGACCAGCTGGAGAGCATTCGGGAGCTGGCCGCCTCGCGCGGCGCCCGCATCCACACGCACGCCTCTGAGAGCCTCGGCGAACTGGCGCTGACGGTTCAGGTCAACGGTGACCGGCCGGTCGCCGTGCTCGATGCGGCCGGGCTGCTGACCAACCACACCGTCCTGGCCCATGCCGTGCACCTCACCGACGACGAGGTCACCCGCATCGCCGCCAGCGGCGCCGCCGTGGCGCACTGCCCGATGTCGAACCTCAAGCTCGGCTGCGGCATCGCCCGGCTGCCCGAGCTGTTGCAGCACGGCGCCGCCGTGGGCTTGGGCACCGATGGGGCCGCCTCCGCCGGTTCCCTCGACATGTACGCCGCCGTGCGGATGGCCGCGCTGCTGCACAAGGGCACCAGCAACGACCCCACCATGATCAGCGCCGAACGCGCCGTGCGGCTCGGCACCGTCGACGGCGCCCGCGCCCTCGGTCTGGCCGACGTGGGCACGATCGAGCCCGGCATGCAGGCCGACCTCCAGGTCGTGCGCATCGACACACTGAACAGCAGGCCCGGCCGTGACCCATGGTCTGCGCTGGCCTACACGGCCACCGCCACCGACGTGCGACACGCCGTGGCCCGCGGCCGGATTGTGCTGCGCGACAGGGTGCTGCAGACCATCGACGAGACGTCGGCCCTGCGCGAGCTGTCGGAGGCCGCCGCCCGCTAGCATCATCGGGTGCACATGTTCTTTCGAACCCTGCTCCACAGCCTGCTGTCGCGCTTCGGCCCACGCCTCGGGCACTACGACGTCGCCCGCACGCGGTTCATCACCCTGCCCACCGACCAGGACATCCTGCGGCACATGAACAACGGCGTGTACCTGTCGATCATGGACATCGCCAGGTTCGACATGCTGCACCGCACCGGAATCTGGGCGATCTTCCAGGCCAAGGGCTGGTATCCGGTGGTGGTGGCCGAGA
Source organism: Cryobacterium sp. LW097 (assembly GCF_002205495.2). Lineage (GTDB taxonomy): Bacteria > Actinomycetota > Actinomycetes > Actinomycetales > Microbacteriaceae > Cryobacterium > Cryobacterium zongtaii. The sequence continues at coordinate 137,425 of NZ_CP021992.1, forward strand.
CCATCAGTTTTCGCAAGTCACTGACGCTCGGCCAGCGGTTCACCGTCGAGTCGCGCATCCTGGGCTTCGACGACAAGGCCGTTTACGTCGAGCAACGCTTCGTGCGGCCCGTTGAGGGCCCGGATGCGAGACCGGGCGACGTCGAGGTCTACGCCCGCGGCTTCATCCGCGGCCGGTTCCTCAAACGCACGGGAGGCGTGGTCACCATCGACGAACTCACCGACGCCGTCGGTGCCGTGCCCGCCGACGTGAGCGTGCCCGACTGGCTGCTCGAGTGGAGCGCCGACGTGGCCATGCCGGCTACCCGGGCGCCGGCCCCCAGCATCTGGGAGTAGTGGCTAGGCGCGGTCCTCGCTCGCTGGCGCAGGGGTGGGCTTGGGCACCAGGAGCTCTTGATAGTGACTCTGCAGCGCGGGGTAGTACTTGCTGAACGACGGCAGCGGGTGGTGGGTGCGGGAGGCGACGAGCCTATCGAGGTAGTAGTCCCAGACCGGCCCGAACGTGGCGGCCTCGGCGGGGGAGTGCAGCCGCAGCCCGAAGGTCAGCACGGTCTTGCCGGATCCGCCCGACAGATGCGCCATCACCCGCCAGGCATCCTCGCCCTCGCCGATGTCTAGCGCCAGCTTCTTGAACTCGACACATTCCAGAATGCTCACGTACTCCCACTGCGAGTCGTTCTTCGATTCCATCCGGAACCGCACGGCCCCGGTGCGAGGGGACCCTGTGTAGGTGCCGATCCAGCCGTGCAGGCCCTCGGGTTTGGTCACGGCCTCCCACACCGACTCCGGGGCCGCAGGGAAGATGCGGTCGAAGAGCAGGTAGAGCCCGTCCTCCCGGTGGGCGAACCGCCCTGTGGCGTGGGCGACGTCCGGCGGACCGGGCAGGGGCTGGGTGGGCATGGTGACCTCCACGTTGAGTGAAACACGAGCCTTCCCTCTGAGGCTATGCCTAGTTCGAGGCCGCCGCCAGAGTCCTCAGTCGCTCTCGAGCACGGCCATGGCAGCGTTGTGCCCGCCGAGTCCGCTGACCCCGCCGCCGCGTCGAGCGCCGGCTCCGCAGAGCAGAATCCGCGGATGCCGGGTAGCCACGCCCCAGCGCTGGGCGGCGGTGTCCCTGGGTGCGTCGTCTTCCAGGAACGGCCAGGACAGGAGCCCGTGGAAAATGTCCCCGCCGGGCAGGTTGAGCGCCGACTCGAGGTCCGCGGTGGTCTTGGTCTCGATGCACGGCCTGCCGTCGGCATCCCGGAGCAGCAGGTCCTCGATGGGTTCGGCCAGCACCGAGTTGAGGGAGGCCAGGACGGCGGCCTGCAACTGGGCCCTGACGGCGGTGTTGTCCAGGCGGGTGAGCCGGTCGGGGGTGTGCAGGCCGAACACCGTGAGGGTCTGCGCGCCGGCCGCCACCAGTTCCGGCGAGAGGATGCTCGGATCGGTGAGGGAGTGGCAATAGATCTCACAGGAGACCAGATCGGGGACCCGGCCCGCACCGGCCTGCCGATACGCGTCCTCGAGCTGGCTGAGCGTCTCATTGATGTGAAAGGTTCCGCCGAACGCGGCCTCGGCCGACACCGACGCATCCAGCAGGCGGGGGAGGCGACTCAGCAGCAGGTTCACCTTCACCTGGGCGCCCTCGGGCTTCACGGTGTCCGGTGTGCGTTCACCCAGCAGGCCGTCCAGCACCCACGGCGCCACGTTCGCCAGCACGTGGCTTCCCACGGTGCTCTCGTCCCGGTGTTCATGCCGGTAGCGCACGGTGCCGTCCGGATCGATGCCGGTGACCTTTGCGCTCGTCAGGATGCGCACACCGGCCTGGCGGGCCACCCGCTCCAGCTCCCCGGTCACCGCACCCATGCCGCCGACGGGTACGTCCCAGTCCCCGGTGCCGTTTCCGATCGAGTGGTAGAGAAAGCAGCGGTTCGCATCCAGTGACGCGTCATGCACCGAGGTGAACGTGCCGATCAGGCCGTCGGTGGCCACCACCCCGCGCACGAGGTCGGAGCCGAATCGCCGGTTGAGCAGGTCGCCGAGCGGATGCTCGATGAACTCGTCCCACAGGGCGTCGTCACCGACCAGCCGGCGGGCCTCTGACCGGGTGGGCAACGGCTCGCATACCGTGGGGAACAGCGCACGGGCCAGATGCCCCAGGTCGCCACCGAGTTGCTGCCACCCCGCGATGTCCGCCCCGGCTCCAATCCTCTCGAAGGAGGCCCGCGTCGCCTCGGCATCGCCCGCATCCACCAGCAGGCCGGTCGCCGGGTTGGCCGGATCCGGGGTGTACGACGAGTACCGCCGCCGTGCCAGCTCGATCGACAGGCCGAGCTCGTCGATGATGCGGGCAGGCAGCAGGCTCACCAGGTACGAGTACCGGGACAGACGGGCATCCACCCCCGTGAAGGCGGCGGCCGATACCGCTGCTCCGCCCACGTGGTCGTCCCGTTCGAGCACCAGCACACTCCGCCCGGCTTTGGCCAGATAGGCCGCGGCGGTGAGGCCGTTATGGCCGCCTCCGACGATCACGATGTCGTGTGTGGAGTCCATGTTAGAGCCCTTCTCAAGCGCCGATGCTGGTCTGTCGACCCTATCCTCGCCGGGGCGACACGCCCGGGATGCGGATGGGATTTGCGACCCCCCCAGAATCCCCGTAATGTCATCTCTCGTCACCCCACAGGTTCGGAAAGCCGAAGAGCTACCGGCCTCAAGCGGGACCAAATCCAAGCAGAAAAGAAAGCGATTCTTCGCTTTGTACAGCTTGATGAAGTTTGCTTCGAATTTCCTAACCGAAATCCAAGCAGACAACAAGAACAAACATCGAAGTGCCCCGGAGCGACAGCCATTAGGCCTGAAGTCGGGTGCGTCCGATCCTTGAGAACTCAACAGCGTGCACAATGTCAAATGCCAAAAACCTCGGTCGTAGGGTCCCTTTCTAGGGGATACCGCGAAAGAGATTCCTTTGGAAAACATTTAAACAACAAAGCAAGTCAGTAATGATTTGTTCTGTCAGTTTCAAACTTGCTGATTGTTCGCCTATTCCGGTGGCTTTCGGCACTAGATGTGCCCATCACTTCGGTGGTGAGGCTATTAAACATTTACGGAGAGTTTGATCCTGGCTCAGGACGAACGCTGGCGGCGTGCTTAACACATGCAAGTCGAACGGTGACGAGGGAGCTTGCTCCTTCTGATCAGTGGCGAACGGGTGAGTAACACGTGAGTAACCTGCCCTTGACTCTGGGATAAGCACTGGAAACGGTGTCTAATACCGGATACGAACTTCAGCCGCATGGCTAGGAGTTGGAAAGAATTTCGGTCAAGGATGGACTCGCGGCCTATCAGCTAGTTGGTGAGGTAATGGCTCACCAAGGCGACGACGGGTAGCCGGCCTGAGAGGGTGACCGGCCACACTGGGACTGAGACACGGCCCAGACTCCTACGGGAGGCAGCAGTGGGGAATATTGCACAATGGGCGCAAGCCTGATGCAGCAACGCCGCGTGAGGGACGACGGCCTTCGGGTTGTAAACCTCTTTTAGTAGGGAAGAAGCGAAAGTGACGGTACCTGCAGAAAAAGCACCGGCTAACTACGTGCCAGCAGCCGCGGTAATACGTAGGGTGCAAGCGTTGTCCGGAATTATTGGGCGTAAAGAGCTCGTAGGCGGTTTGTCGCGTCTGCTGTGAAAACCCGAGGCTCAACCTCGGGCCTGCAGTGGGTACGGGCAGACTAGAGTGCGGTAGGGGAGATTGGAATTCCTGGTGTAGCGGTGGAATGCGCAGATATCAGGAGGAACACCAATGGCGAAGGCAGATCTCTGGGCCGTAACTGACGCTGAGGAGCGAAAGCATGGGGAGCGAACAGGATTAGATACCCTGGTAGTCCATGCCGTAAACGTTGGGAACTAGATGTGGGGACCATTCCACGGTCTCCGTGTCGCAGCTAACGCATTAAGTTCCCCGCCTGGGGAGTACGGCCGCAAGGCTAAAACTCAAAGGAATTGACGGGGGCCCGCACAAGCGGCGGAGCATGCGGATTAATTCGATGCAACGCGAAGAACCTTACCAAGGCTTGACATATAGAGGAAACGGCTGGAAACAGTCGCCCCGCAAGGTCTCTATACAGGTGGTGCATGGTTGTCGTCAGCTCGTGTCGTGAGATGTTGGGTTAAGTCCCGCAACGAGCGCAACCCTCGTCCTATGTTGCCAGCACGTAATGGTGGGAACTCATGGGATACTGCCGGGGTCAACTCGGAGGAAGGTGGGGATGACGTCAAATCATCATGCCCCTTATGTCTTGGGCTTCACGCATGCTACAATGGCCGGTACAAAGGGCTGCAATACCGCAAGGTGGAGCGAATCCCAAAAAGCCGGTCTCAGTTCGGATTGAGGTCTGCAACTCGACCTCATGAAGTCGGAGTCGCTAGTAATCGCAGATCAGCAACGCTGCGGTGAATACGTTCCCGGGCCTTGTACACACCGCCCGTCAAGTCATGAAAGTCGGTAACACCCGAAGCCAGTGGCCAAACCCGCAAGGGATGGAGCTGTCGAAGGTGGGATCGGTGATTAGGACTAAGTCGTAACAAGGTAGCCGTACCGGAAGGTGCGGCTGGATCACCTCCTTTCTAAGGAGCACAGCAGTGCCGTCTGTATACAGCGGAGTAACACTGCCAAGTCATACGAAGACGAATGTTCTTCGATGGCGCTCATGGGTGGAACATTGACATTGATACAGAAACAGAACAGTTGAACTCAGTACGCTCCTTCGGGGGTTGGACCGGTTTGGTTGTCGAGGGAATGTATATGCACGCTGTTGGGTCCTGAGGGACCGGAACACGAATCACTTTCGAGTGGTGAGTGGACTTTTCCTCTGGACCTTTTTCGGTCAGCAGTCGAGCTTCAGTGATGGAGCCGCTGGTCGTAAGGGGTACCGCCCGTACTTTGAGAACTACACAGTGGACGCGAGCATCTTAAATTTGAACCCTTCGGGGTCAAATTACAAAGATCAACACACTTTTCGAAGTGTGTGATCATTGGTCAATTTCGGTCGCGAATTTATTCGCGGCACTTAATCGATTCAAACTCATGTGATTTCAAATTTTCAAGAGCAAACGGTGAATGCCTTGGCATGTAGAGCCGAAGAAGGACGTAGTAATCTGCGATAAGCCTCGGGGAGTTGATAAACGAACTGTGATCCGAGGATGTCCGAATGGGGAAACCCCGCCAGGCCCGCAAGGTGACCTGGTGACTCCCGCCTGAATATATAGGGCGGGTAGAGGGAACGTGGGGAAGTGAAACATCTCAGTACCCACAGGAAGAGAAAACAATAGTGATTCCGTTAGTAGTGGCGAGCGAACCCGGAAGAGGCTAAACCGATCATGTGTGATAGCCGGCAGGCGTTGCATGGTCGGGGTTGCGGGACTTTTCTGCTGATTCTGCCGAACAGTGAGCGTTACAAAGGAATATAGACGAACAGGATTGAAAGCCTGGTCATAGAGGGTGCGAACCCCGTAGTCGAAATGTTCCAATGGCGCGAAGAGTATCCCAAGTAGCACGGGGCCCGAGAAATCCCGTGTGAATCTGTCAGGACCACCTGATAAGCCTAAATACTCCTACATGACCGATAGTGAACAAGTACCGTGAGGGAAAGGTGAAAAGTACCCCGGGAGGGGAGTGAAATAGTACCTGAAACCGTTTGCTTACAAACCGTTGGAGCACCCTTTGTTGGTGTGACAGCGTGCCTTTTGAAGAATGAGCCTGCGAGTTAGTGATATGTGGCGAGCTTAACCCGAGAGGGGAATGCGTAGCGAAAGCGAGTCTGAATAGGGCGATTCAGTCGCATGTCCTAGACCCGAAGCGAAGTGATCTATCCATGGCCAGGTTGAAGCGACGGTAAGACGTCGTGGAGGACCGAACCCACTTCAGTTGAAAATGGAGGGGATGAGCTGTGGATAGGGGTGAAAGGCCAATCAAACTTCGTGATAGCTGGTTCTCTCCGAAATGCATTTAGGTGCAGCGTTGCGTGTTTCTTGCCGGAGGTAGAGCTACTGGATAGCCGATGGGCCCTAAAAGGTTACTGACGTTAGCCAAACTCCGAATGCCGGTAAGTGAGAGCGCAGCAGTGAGACGGTGGGGGATAAGCTTCATCGTCGAGAGGGAAACAACCCAGACCACCATCTAAGGTCCCAAAGCGCGTGCTAAGTGGGAAAGGATGTGGAGTTGCATAGACAACCAGGAGGTTGGCTTAGAAGCAGCCACCCTTGAAAGAGTGCGTAATAGCTCACTGGTCAAGTGATTCCGCGCCGACAATGTAACGGGGCTCAAGCACGCCACCGAAGTTGTGGCATTGATATTTTTGGTAAGCCGCACCCTTGTGGTGTTGGTTCAGCCGTGTTGATGGGTAGGAGAGCGTCGTGTGGCCAGCGAAGCGGCGGTGTAAACCAGCCGTGGAGGCTACACGAGTGAGAATGCAGGCATGAGTAGCGAAAGACGGGTGAGAAACCCGTCCTCCGAAAGATCAAGGTTTCCAGGGCCAGGCTAATCCGCCCTGGGTAAGTCGGGACCTAAGGCGAGGCCGACAGGCGTAGTCGATGGACAACGGGTTTATATTCCCGTACTGATGAAAAACCGTCCAAGCTAATCCAGTAATGCTAAGCATCTGAATCCTCTAGATGGATCCCTTCGGGGTGAAGCGTGAGGCCTAGCGTGCGACCCTATGCTGGTGCGGTTAGCGTATTAACAGGTGTGACGCAGGAAGGTAGCTGAGCCGGGCGATGGTTGTCCCGGTCTAAGGATGTAGGGCGAACGATAGGCAAATCCGTCGTTCATTAAGCCTGAGACCCGATGGGTAGCCCGTAAGGGCGAAATCAGTGATCCTATGCTGCCAAGAAAAGCATCGACGCGAGGTTTTAGTCACCCGTACCCCAAACCGACTCAGGTGATCAGGTAGAGAATACTAAGGAGATCGAGAGAATCGTGGTTAAGGAACTCGGCAAAATGCCCCCGTAACTTCGGGAGAAGGGGGGCCTGAGGCGTGAAGGGATTTACTCCTGGAGCGTTCGAAGGCCGCAGAGACCAGTGGGAAGCGACTGTTTACTAAAAACACAGGTCCGTGCCAAGTCGCAAGACGATGTATACGGACTGACGCCTGCCCGGTGCTGGAAGGTTAAGAGGAACGGTTAGCCGCAAGGCGAAGCTGAGAATTTAAGCCCCAGTAAACGGCGGTGGTAACTATAACCATCCTAAGGTAGCGAAATTCCTTGTCGGGTAAGTTCCGACCTGCACGAATGGCGTAACGACTTCCCAGCTGTCTCAACCGCGAACTCGGCGAAATTGCATTACGAGTAAAGATGCTCGTTACGCGCAGCAGGACGGAAAGACCCCGTGACCTTTACTACAGCTTGGTATTGGTGTTCGGTGTGGCTTGTGTAGGATAGGTGGGAGACTTTGAAGCTTGGACGCTAGTTCAGGTGGAGTCATCGTTGAAATACCACTCTGGTCATATTGGATACCTAACTTCGAACCGTGATCCGGTTCAGGGACAGTGCCTGGTGGGTAGTTTAACTGGGGCGGTTGCCTCCTAAAAAGTAACGGAGGCGCCCAAAGGTTCCCTCAACCTGGTTGGCAATCAGGTGTCGAGTGTAAGTGCACAAGGGAGCTTGACTGTAAGACTGACAAGTCGAGCAGGGACGAAAGTCGGGACTAGTGATCCGGCAGTGGCTTGTGGAAGCGCTGTCGCTCAACGGATAAAAGGTACCTCGGGGATAACAGGCTGATCTTGCCCAAGAGTCCATATCGACGGCATGGTTTGGCACCTCGATGTCGGCTCGTCGCATCCTGGGGCTGGAGTAGGTCCCAAGGGTTGGGCTGTTCGCCCATTAAAGCGGTACGCGAGCTGGGTTTAGAACGTCGTGAGACAGTTCGGTCCCTATCCGCTGCGCGCGCAGGAAATTTGAGAAGATCTATCCCTAGTACGAGAGGACCGGGATGGACGAACCTCTGGTGTGTCAGTTGTTCCGCCAGGAGCACCGCTGATTAGCTACGTTCGGAACGGATAACCGCTGAAAGCATCTAAGCGGGAAGCCGGCTTCGAGATGAGATTTCCATCCCTTAGGGGGAGAGGCTCGCAGCTAGACTACTGCGTTGATAGGCCGGATGTGGAAGAGAGGACTAAAGACTCTTGGAGCTGACCGGTACTAATAAGCCGATAATTTGATAACACTCAGTTTGAATAAGCTGCTATGCGTCCACTATGTGGTTCTCGATGTACGGTCGAGAACAAACGCCCTCCACGGAGGGCTCTATAACTAAAAAATATAGAATCGATTCACCATCACCAGGTGTTTCGGCGGCTATAGCAAGAGGGAAACGCCCGGTCACATTCCGAACCCGGAAGCTAAGACTCTTTGCGCCGATGGTACTGCAGGGGGGACCCTGTGGGAGAGTAGGACACCGCCGGACTTAACTTAGAAACACACAGAAAAGCCACCCCACCCGGGGTGGCTTTTCTGCGTTTAACCCCACCCCCGGTTCCGCGAGTTTTCGGTGCTCAACTCACAGTTCGCGGACATGGCACGATGGGGACTCACCTTAATCCGGGGGAGAGAGCTATGACCGTCGCCACCTGGCCCGTCGCGGAACTGCACGTGCACATCGAGGGCACCCTCGAGACCGAGCTGCTCGTGACCCTGGCCCGACGCAACAACGTCGAAATGCCCAGCTACGACCCCGCGGCCTTGCGAGAGCTGTACAGGTTCACCGATCTGCAGTCGTTCCTCGACATCTACTACGAAAACCTGGCGGTGCTTCGCACCGAGGCCGACTTCTACGATCTCGGAATGGCGTACCTCACCCGCGCATCCGCCGCAGGAGTGCGCCGTGCCGAGATCTTCTTCGACCCGCAGACCCACTTGGCCAACGGCATCCCCCTCGACGTGGTGTTCGGCGGCCTCACACGCGCCCTCGGCGACGCCCGGGCCACGCTGGGCATCTCCGCCGACCTCATCCTCTGCTTCCTCCGTCATCTGGGCGGTCGGGCCGCAATGGAGACCTTGGAGGCGGCCCTCCCGTACCTCGACCAGTTCATCGGCGTCGGACTCGACTCCGCCGAGGTCGGTTTCCCGCCCTCCCTGTTCACCGAGGTCTTCGCCAAGGCCACGGCCCTCGGGCTGCACAGGGTGGCGCACGCGGGCGAGGAGGGCGGGCCGGACTACGTGCGCGAAGCCCTCGACCTGTTGGGGGTGGAGCGGATTGATCACGGCATCCGCGCCATCGAAGACCACGACCTCGTCGAGATTCTCCGCAAGCGGCAGATCCCGCTCACGGTGTGCCCGCTCTCGAATGTGTGCCTGCGGGCCATTCCGATGCTCGGCCTGCATCCGCTGCCCGCCATGCTCGCCGTCGGCCTTCTGGTGACCGTCAACAGCGACGACCCCGCCTACTTCGGTGGCTACGTCGATGACAACCTGGCGGCCCTGCAGCGCGAGTTCAGCCTGGATCACCACCAGATGGCGACGCTGGCCCGCAACTCGTTCGTGGCCTCGTTCCTGCCCGAAGATGAGAAACGCCGACACATCACGGCCGTGGACGAGCACCTTGAGGGGCTGCTGCGACTAACCTCGGGAGCATGAGCAATAGCCTCCCGAACGTGCAGCAGGACCTCGGTGTGGAGGTCGTGGCCCTGGTCACCAAGTGGCTGGCCGACAGTGCGACGATCCCAGCAGACGTTTCCGCTGAGCGGCTCGCCGGCGTACTGAAGGACCCCAACGGGCTCGACTTCACCGTGGGGTTCGTCGACGGCGTCATGCGACCGGAGGACGTGATGGTCGCCGGCTACAACCTGCAACGGGTGGCCAAGCTCGCGCCGGCCTTCCTGCCGCCGGTTCTGCGAGGCGCCATCGGCGTCGGCGGCGTCATGGGCCCGGTACTGCCGTGGGTCGTGATCCCGGCAGCCCGCAAGGTGCTGCGCCAGATGGTCGGTCACCTGGTGGTGGATGCGACGGCAGACAAGCTCGGCCCCTCCATCGAGGCACTCAAGGAATCCGGCAACCGGCTCAACATCAATCTGCTCGGCGAAGCCGTGCTGGGCGAGAAAGAGGCGCTGCGTCGCCTCGCCGGCACTCGCGAACTCCTGGCCAGGGACGACGTGGACTACGTGTCGATCAAGGTCTCCTCGATCGCCAGCCAGCTGTCGATGTGGGCGTTCGACGAGGCCGTCGACAGGGTCGTCGAACGCCTGACCCCGTTGTACGAGCTCGCCGCGGCGTCACCGACACCCAAGTTCATCAACCTCGACATGGAGGAATACCGCGACCTCGACCTCACCATCGCGGTCTTCGAACGCATCCTCGACCAGCCGCGGCTGCAGGGCCTCGAGGCCGGAATCGTGCTGCAGGCCTACCTGCCCGACGCGCTCGGCGCGCTGCAAGGCCTCACCCAGTGGGCGCACGCCCGCCGAGCCGGCGGCGGCGCCCCCATCAAGGTGCGCCTGGTCAAGGGGGCCAACCTTGCGATGGAGCACGTGGATGCGACGGTGCACGACTGGCCGCTTGCCACCTACGTCAGCAAGCAGGACACCGATACCAACTACAAGCGTGTGCTCAACTGGGCGCTCACCCCGCAGAACACCGACGCCGTGCGCATCGGGGTGGCCGGGCACAACCTGTTCGACGTGGCCTATGCGCACTTGCTCGCCGAGCAGCGCGGTGTAGACGACCGCATCGAGTTCGAAATGCTGTTGGGCATGGCCACGAGCCAGGCCGAGGCCGTGAAGAAGGACGTCGGCCGGCTGCTGCTCTACACGCCGGTGGTGAACCCCGCGGAGTTCGATGTGGCCATCAGCTACCTCATCCGCCGCCTCGAGGAGAACGCGAGCGAGGAGAACTTCATGTCGGCGGTGTTCGAACTGGCCGACACCCCGGCCCTGTTCGAGCGGGAGAAACAGCGCTTCCTCGACTCTCTGGCCGCCCTCGAGACCGCCCCGGGCGCGCCGGGCGGCACCGTGTTCGTGCCGCCGGCGAACCGGGACCAGGACCGCTCGGTGGTTGTGCCTCTCGAGCCCCTGCCCGACATCGACTCGCCCCCGCTGACGACCCCGCCGGCCGACGCCGACGACCCCAACCTCACCGCGATGGTGCTCGGCCTGACCCGGGGTTCGGTCTCCACGAGCCGGTCGGTTCTGGGCGGTTTCCACAACGAACCCGACACCGACCCGTCCCTCCCGGCGAACCGCGCCTGGGGCCGGAGCATCCTGGCCAGGGTCGAGACGTCGATGCTGGGCAGGGAGAGCATCAAGCAGGCCCGCATCGATGACGCCGACAGGCTCGATGAGGTCATCGCCACCGTCACCGCGGCCGGAGCCGCCTGGGGGCAGAAGCCGGGCATCGAGCGCGCCCAGGTGTTGCACCGCGCGGGTCTGGCCCTGGCCGCCAACCGCGACCGCCTGATCGAGGTGATGGCCTCCGAAACCGGAAAGACCATCGCCGAGGGTGACCCGGAGGTCAGCGAAGCCATCGACTTCGCGCACTACTACGCCGCACAAGCCCGCGAGCTCGACAGGGTGCAGGGCGCCATCTTCGTACCCTCACGGCTCACCGTGATCACGCCGCCGTGGAACTTCCCGGTGGCCATCCCGGCCGGCGGCGTGCTCGCCGCCCTTGCCGCGGGCTCCGGCGTGATCATCAAGCCGGCGGCTCTCGCCCAGCGCACCGGCGCCGTGATGGTCGAAGCGCTCTGGGAGGCCGGGGTTCCGCGCGAGCTTCTCGCCCTCGTCGACCTGCCCGACCGGGCTCTCGGTAGCCGGCTGTTGGCCCATCCCGACGTTGACAGGGTCATCCTCACCGGTGCCTACGAGACCGCCACGCTGTTCCGCGGCCTGCGAGAGGACCTCCCGCTCCTGGCCGAGACCAGCGGCAAGAACGCCATCATCGTCACCCCGTCCGCCGACCTCGACCTGGCCGCCGCCGACGTGATCAAGAGCGCCTTCGGCCATGCCGGCCAGAAGTGCTCCGCCGCCAGCCTGGTGATCCTGGTCGGGTCGGTCGCGCGGTCCACCCGATTCCTGGGCCAGCTGGTGGATGCCGCGACATCGCTCCGGGTGGGCCGCCCCGCCGACCCGGACAGCCAGATGGGCCCCATCATCGAGCCCGCCGACGGCAAGCTGTTACACGCGCTGACCGAGCTCGGCGCCGGCGAAAGCTGGCTGGTCAAGCCCCAGCTGCTCGATGACGACCTCGAGACCGGGGTCGGGCAGCTGTGGTCGCCCGGCATCCGCAGCGGCGTCGCCCCCGGCTCGTACTTCCACCTCACCGAGTTCTTCGGCCCGGTGCTCGGTGTCATGCACGCCCGGAATCTCGAGGAAGCCATCCGCTACCAGAACGCCGTCGACTACGGGCTCACGGCCGGGCTGCACTCGCTCGACGCCGACGAGATCGCCCAGTGGGTCGACACGGTTCAGGCCGGCAACCTCTACGTGAACCGCGGGATCACCGGCGCGATCGTGCGGCGACAGCCGTTCGGCGGCTGGAAGCGCTCGGCGGTCGGACCCGGCTCCAAGGCCGGCGGCCCCAACTACCTCTTCGGTCTGGGCGGCTGGGTCACCGATCCGGGAGTCAACAGCTCCACCCTGCACCTGCGGGGCCTCGAACAGCGCATCACCGATCTCATCGAGGCTTCTCAGCCGTCGCTGCCCTACGAGGAGTTCGACGTGTTGCGCCGCTCGGCGCTCAGCGACGCCCTCGCTTGGCGTGAAGAGTTCGACGTTGTCGCGGACGTGTCCGCGCTCGGGCTGGAGCGCAACCTGTTCCGGTACCGCCCGCTGCCGGTCACCGTACGGCTGGGCGACGACGGCAGCCTGGCCCTGCTGTTGCGCGTGATCGCGGCCGGCCTGCTGTCCAAGTCCAGGTTCGTCGTCTCCAGCGCCGTGCCGGTGCCGCCGAGGGTGCGAGCGGTCCTCGCTCCCCGCGATATCCCCGTGATCATCGAAAGCGACGAGGAATGGCTGGCCAGGGCTGCCGCCGGCGGAATCAGCACGAGCCGGGTGCGGCTGATCGGCAGCGACCCGCAGGCCGGAGCCGCTGTTGCAGCCACGGCTTTCGCCCACGCCCTCGGCGGCAGCCCGGACATCGCCGTCTACGCGCATCCGGTCACCCAGTCCGGACGGGTCGAGCTGCTGCCGTTCCTCCGGGAACAGGCGATCTCGATCACCGCGCACAGGTTCGGCAACCCGAGCACCCTCACTGATGAGGTCATCTAGCGCAATAATGGCTGCGGTCGAAGGCGAGGTGATCCAGTGGCAGCACCGACGTTCCTCCGGCTGCGCCGTGAGGCCTGGGGATTCATCATCGGGTCGGTGCTTTTCATCGTGGGTGCCGTTCCCGGTTTTTTGGATGCCGTCGGCCCGGTGGCCGACAACCTGACCTTTTTCATCGGCTCACTGTTCTTCACCCTCGCCGCGTTCATCCAACTCAATCTCAGCGGTCGGCGGCCGCCGCGCAGCACCACCAACCGGCCGGACCGGTTCGACTGGTGGGCCGCGGCCATCCAGTTCGCCGGCACCCTGTTCTTCAACCTGAGCACCGTGACGGCTCTGGCGGCCAGTCTCGGCGGCACCGAGCGCACCGGGTGGCGTCCGGATGCCTACGGGTCTGTCTGCTTCCTGCTCTCCAGTCTCCTCGCCGTTGTTGCGACCACCGGGCGAGATGCCCTGTGGGACCCGAAGGCCCGAACCTGGCGGGGTGCCTGGCTGAACCTCCTGGGGTCAGTGGCCTTCGGCATCGCCGCGGTCGGCGCGTATCCGATAGCGGAGTCCGGCCAACAGTTTCTGGCGAGCTGGGCTACTGTCGGCACCATCACGGGTGGTGCCTGCTTCCTGGTGGCCGCCGCCCTCACCAGACCCGGTACGCCACGCCTCTCCTGACCCTCCCCGAACCCGGGCGCGCGGCCCGGTGACGGCACCACCGTCAGAAAGGCTGATAATGGAAGGTAAGCGTCGCCGCATCCACCGACATCCGGAGCCGCTGTGGGCATCAGCTTACGCACGGTTGACACCCAGACTTCTGGGAGAAAATCGATAGGACATGATTTGTCGCCACCCATAACTCGACAGGGGACCCCGTTGGACGGAAACGCAACAACGATGCACCGCAATGTCGCGTTGTTGTCGGTCGCCACGACCATCGCCCCGCGCATCACCACCTCCGAAGAGATCGACGCTCGCCTGCAGCCGGCGCTCAAGCGACTGCGCCTGCCCAAGGGGCTGCTGCAGCGCGTCGCCGGAGTGCACGAACGACGCAATTGGGACGTGGGGCAGGCCTTCGACGACGCCGCCGTCTCCGCGGGCAAACGTGCCCTCGCTCAAGCCGGTGTCGATCCCAGCGAGGTGGGGTTGATGATCAACACCTCGGTCACCCGTAAGCACCTGGAACCCTCTGTCGCGGTGCGCATCCACCACGGACTCGGTCTGCCGTCGTCGGCCACGAACTTCGATATCGCCAACGCCTGCCTGGGCTTCGTCAACGGCATGACCCTGGCCGCCCAGCTCATCGACTCCGGCCAGATCAAGTACGCCGTGATCATCGACGGCGAGGATGCCGACGAGATCCAGACCAACACCATCGAGCGCCTCGGCCGGCCCGACATCGGACGCAAGGACTTCATGAGCGAGTTCGCCAGCCTCACGCTGGGCTCCGGCGCCGCTGCGGCCGTGCTCGGCCGGGCCGACGCGCATCCGGAGGGACACCGCATCCTCGGCGGCGTGACCCGGGCGGCCACCCAGTTTAACGACCTCTGCGTCGGCAGCGTCGACGGCATGTTCACCGACGCCAAGGCCCTGCTCAAGGGCGGCATGGAACTCGTCGTGTCGGCCTGGACCGAAGCCAAGCGGGATTGGAGCTGGTCGAACATGGACCGCTACATCCTGCACCAGGTGTCTGATGTGCACACCAACGCCATTGTGAAGGCAACCGGCCTGGACCGCAGCAGGGTGCCGCTGACCTACCCCAGCTATGGCAATGTGGGGCCCGCCTCCATCCCGATCACGCTCTCCGAAGAGGCCGCTCGGCTCCAGCCCGGCAACCGGGTCTTGCTGATGGGCGTCGGCTCCGGTCTCAACACGGCCATGATGGAGATTCAGTGGTGAGCTTCCGGCTGCCGCGAACCGCGACGGCCCTCGCTCCGGCGAGCGTGCCGCCGAGCGGGCTGCCCGGCCTGGACCCGGACTGGTCCCGGATCGTCGATGTCGTCGAGAGCAGCCTGGCTGATGACGGCACGGCGCCAGGTGCCAGTCACGCCTGGCATCTGCTCGACAACGGCGAACAGCTGGCCGCGCTCGGGGCGGAGCCGGTCGGCACGATCCTGTGCGTGCACGGCAACCCCACCTGGTCCTACCTTTGGCGTGACCTCGTGGCCCAGGCCACCGCGGCGGCGACCACCGGCCGGCCGGCCTGGCGCGTCATCGCGGTCGACCAGCTCGACATGGGTTTCTCGGAGCGCACCGGCGTCGCCCGCCCGCTCGCCCGACGAGTGCGCGACCTCGACGACCTGACCCGTGCCCTCGGCCTCACCGGTCCGGTGGTGACCTTCGGCCATGACTGGGGCGGCGTGGTCTCCCTGGGCTGGGCCGTCGACCACCCCGAGCACCTCGCCGGCGTCATGCTGCTGAACACCGCCATCCATCAGAGCGACACCGAACCCATCCCCGCCCCGCTGCGCCTCGCGCTCGCCCGCGGTGTGCTCGGTGCCGGCACCGTGACCACCACGGCGTTCCTGGACACCACCCTCGCGCTCGGGCACCCGGCCCTGCCGGCTGCGGTCAAGAACGCCTACCGGGCGCCGTACCGCACCCCCGCCCGCCGCGGCGGCATCGGCGGCTTCGTCGCCGACATCCCGGTGGACGCCCGCCACGACAGCCACGCGGAGCTCGACCGCATCGCCGAGTCGCTCCGCTCGCTCACGGTTCCCGCCCTGCTGCTCTGGGGTCCGCGGGACCCGATCTTCAGCGACAGGTACCTCGACGACCTCAGCGACCGGCTGCCGCACGCCGCCGTGCACCGCTTCGAGGGTGCCGGACACCTCATCGCCGAAGACGTGGACTACGCCGGCGCCGCACTCGGCTGGCTTGCCGAGAGCCTGGTCGAGCTGAGCCCGGTGGTCGAGCTTGTCGAGACCCAGACGGCGCCTGCCGACGTACTCCAGCCCCTCTGGCACTACCTCGACGAGCTGCGGGACAGCGACGAGACCGCCCTCATCGACATGGCTCCCGGCAAGGGCACCGACCCCCGCGTGGTCAGCTGGCGGCTGCTCTCCCGCCGGGTCCGCGAGATCGCGGCCGGTCTGCACCAGATCGGCGTGCGCCGCGGCGACCGCGTCTCCCTGCTCGTGCCGCCCAGCGCCGACCTCACCGCGGTGCTCTACGCGTGCATCCGCCTCGGCGCGATCGTGGTCGTGGCCGACGCCGGTCTCGGACTCACCGGCCTGACCCGCGCGGTCCGCGGCGCCCGCCCCGACCACGTCATCGGTGCGTTGCCCGGCCTGATGGCCGCCAGGGCCCTCGGCTGGCCCGGCCAGAGGATCTCCGTCAACCGGCTTCCCACCGCCAGCCGTCGCGCCCTCGGCGTCTCCTACGCCCTCGCCGATCTGATCTCGCTGGGGCGGGACGAAGAGCTTCCCGAACCGCCCCAGCCGGACGACGTCGCCGCGGTGCTGTTCACCTCCGGCTCCACCGGACCCGCCAAGGGCGTCGTCTACACCCACGGCCAGCTGTCGGCCGTCAGCCGTGCGCTGCACGCCCAGTACGGCGTCGGCCGCGGCACCGGCCTGGTAGCCGGCTTCGCACCGTTCGCTCTGCTCGGCCCGGCTCTGGGTGCCCGCTCGGTGACCCCGCACATGGACGTCACCGCCCCGAAGACGCTGACCGCCACCGCGGTCGCCGCCGCCGTGGCCGCGATCGACGCCACCGTCGTGTTCCTGTCCCCGGCCGCGCTGGCCAACGTCGTGGCGACCCAGGGTGAACTGACCCCGGCCGACCGTGCCGCCCTGGCCCGGGTGACGAGCTTCCTCTCAGCGGGCGCCCCGGTGTCCGAACCTCTGCTGGCCTCGGCCGCCGCCCTGATGCCCGGAGCCAGCGCCCACACGCCGTACGGCATGACCGAGGGCCTGCTGATGACCGACATCACCCTCGACGGCATCCGCGAGGCCGCCATCGACGACGAGGCGCGCGGCCCCGGCGGCGTCTGCGTCGGCCGCCCCACGGCGACCACCCGAGTGCGCATCAGCGCCCTCGACGAAACGGGAACCGCCGTCGGAGAGCTCTCCGAAGCTCCGCAGGTCACCGGCGAGATCGTGGTCTCGGCTCCGCACGTGAAGGACCACTACGACAGGCTCTGGCTCACCGACCAGGCCGCCACCCGCATGGTCACCCCCGGAGAGCGCTGGCACCGCACCGGCGACGTCGGTCACCTCGACGCCTCCGGCCGGCTCTGGGTTGAGGGTCGCCTGCCACACGTGATCACCACGCCGCACGGTGTCGTCACCCCCGTCGGACCGGAGTTAGCCGTTTCGGCCCTGGCCGGCGTCGACCGCGCCGCCGCCGTGGGCGTCGGACCGGCCGGCAGCCAGCAGGTCGTCATCGTCGTCGAGACTGTGCCGCCGGCCACCCGGGTCGGCCTGGCCGAGCCTGCGCTCGCCGCGGCCGTGCGCGGCGTCGCCGGCCAGCCGGTCGCGGCCGTGCTCGTCGTTCCCCACCTGCCCACCGACATCCGCCACAACTCGAAGATCGACCGCACGCGCCTGGCCGGCTGGGCGCACGGCATCCTCACCGGCGCCAGGCTCACCCAGCCATGAGGGTGCTCGTCACCGGTGCCAGCGGCTTTCTCGGCCGGGCTGTCGCGGCCGCCATCGTCGCCGCCGGCCACGAGGTGCGCTGCTTCCAGCGCCGGCCCAGCGGCGTCGCCGGCGCCACTGACGCGCTGGGCTCGATCACCGAGCCGGCCGACGTCGCCGCGGCCGTCGCCGGGGTCGACGCCATCGTGCACCTGGCCGCCAAGGTCTCCCTCGCCGGCCCGCCCGCCGAGTTCGAGACCGTGAACGTGGGCGGCACCCGCACCCTGATCGCCGCCGCCCGCACGGCGAACGTGCAGTGCCTGGTCTTCGTGTCGTCGCCGTCGGTCGCCCACTCCGGGGCATCCATCACCGGCAGTGATGCGCTACCCGCCGACCCCGACCACGCCCGAGGCGACTACGCCCGCACCAAGGCCGCCGCCGAGCTGCTGGCGCTCGCCGCGGACTCGGCCGAGCTGCGGGTCGTCGCCGTGCGGCCGCACCTGGTCTGGGGCCCCGGCGACACCCAGCTGATCGCGCGGATCGTGGAACGCGCCAGGGCCGGCCGGCTGCCGCTGCTCGGGCACGGCGCCGCTCTCATCGACAGCACCTACATCGACAACGCCGCCGACGCCATCGCGGCCGCGCTCGAGCGGGTGGATGCCGTACACGGCAACGCCTACGTCATCACCAACGGTGAGCCCCGGCCGGTGGCCGAACTGCTGGCCGGCATTTGCGCGGCGGCGGGCGTTGCAGCACCGGCCTGGCGCGTGCCGGCGAGTGTCGCCCGTGCGGCCGGCTCCGTCATCGAGACGGCCTGGCGGGTGTTCCCGGGCGAGGATGAACCGCCGATGACCCGGTTCCTCGCCGAGCAGCTCTCCACCGCGCACTGGTTCGATCAGCGCCGCACCCGCGCCGACCTGCACTGGACCCCGGCGGTCTCCCTCGACGAGGGCCTGGCCCGCCTCGCCGAGTCCTACCGCACCGCCTGAGCCCTCGACTAACGGCGCCTGACCCGCACTGCGGCGCGTGCCCCGCAAAGCGGCGCGTGCCCCGCAAAGCGGCGCGTGGCCCGCATAGCTCGGCGGGCGGGGTAGGCGCCGCTGCGCGGGTGGCACGCCACCCGCCTACCGGCGCTTGACCCGCATATCGCTCTCAAAGCCCCGGATGCCCCTGGCGCTACACCTGCACAGCGGCGCCTGACCCGCACAGCGCGCGCGAGCGGGGAGGCCGTGAGTCGCGCCAAGGTGCCCCTTCGGGCGTGCTGAAGGGGCGCAACGCCGCAATTCGCAGGCGATGCGCGCAGGGTGCTTGTCGAGATCCGACCGACGGCGGCATACTCGCACCATGGACTTCCGCACCGTCATCGAGCAATCCGGTGCCACCGCCACGGGCATCCCCGTGCCAGAGGAGGTGGTCGCGGCGCTCGGCCCCGGCAAGCGGCACGCCATCACCGTCACCCTCAACGGGCACAGCTACCGCAGCTCGGTGGCACCGTACCGGGGCGCCTACATGATCGCCCTCAGCGCCGAGAATCGCATCAAGGCCGGGGTGGCGGGCGGCGATGAGGTGGACGTGACCATCGAACTCGACGATCAACCGCGCACCGTCGATGAGCCCGACGTGCTGCGGGCCGCGCTCGCCGCGGACACGGCAGCACGCACCGCCTTCGACGCCCTCTCCTACAGCAACCAGCGCAAGCACGTGCTCGCGCTCGAAAGCGCCAAGACCGACGCCACCCGTCAGCGCCGTCTCGACGCGGTTCTCGCTGAGCTGCGCGGTGCCTGACCTCAGCTACGCGGTGCCGGACCACGCCCGCCCGGTCGGCTCAGCCCGGCAGCCCCAACGCCCCGCGCACGATGGTCAGTGCCTCACCGGGGTCGACCCCGAGCGATTTCGCCCGGTCGGCGTAGGCCACCGCGGCGAGCTGCATCTGCCGCTGCGTCGCATCCCCGGTGGCAGCCACGAAGGAACCCAGCCGCCCGCGCGTCTCGATCACCTCGTCCTGCTCCAGCGCACGGTAGCTGCGCGCCACGGTGTTGGGGGCGAGGCCCAGGTCTTCGGCCAGACGGCGCACCGTGGGCAGCTTGTCGCCGGGCGTCAGGGTGCCGGTGCGCACGGCCTCGATCACCTGGATGCGGATCTGCTCGAAGGGGGGCGTGGTTGAGCGTGGGTCGACGACGAGTCTCACGGGCGGCCGCTCTCGACCGGAGCGGCTACTCCGTGTGTGCCGCGGCGCAGCTCCGCGGCCACGTCCGGCCAGAGCCGGGTGAGGTAGTGCGGCGGACGGCGTGACCCCATCGAGAGCAGAGCCACACCCACCGAGCCCATGACCAGTGGCACGATGGAAAAGGCCACAGACATGGCGGTTCCGGTTCCCGACGAGGGTGTCACCGCCGAGCTGACGGAGGTCAGCACCACGACCACACTGCAGAGCGCCCCCAGCGCGGGAGTCTGCACCAGTGCACGCAGCGTCCAACTGCGGAGAGCGTCGGACCACGCCAACTCCATGTCGTTGCCGGCGGGCTGGCCCCGCCCCACCAAGCGAGTCGACAGGATGCGGCCGACTCCGGCCGATGCGAGCGAGATGATCCACAGCACAAAGCCGGGCCACCACAGAGAAGGGATGCTCGCGTCACTGAGCGCGTCGTCGGGACCGACCAGGATCAGCGCGGCCACGGCGGCCAGTGCCACTCCGCTGACACCCATGGCAACGGGACCGCACCAGAGGTCGACGGTGGAGAGATAGTCCGCACGGCGCGGCGTGGGCGCCCGCGCCACGCGAGGACGATCGCCGAGCGAGACGAACGCCGACCTGAACTCCGCAACGCACAGTCCGACGGCGCCACCCAGGCCGGTCAGAACGATGAGCATCAGCCCGGACCATATGCCGCCGTCCGGTGATTCCGGTAGCGCGATAAGAGAAGCTGTCGAAACGAGCAGAGCGATCAGGGTGCCGACCAACACGCCGCGGGTCCGCGAACGGATGCGCGCGATCAGGACAGGCTCGACCTCCGGTGTGATGGCCAGGCCGGCGCGTCGGGCGGTATCTCGCAGCGCATCCGGGCGAATGACGGCACCTGGCCGAAGCTGCCACGCGAAGACGACCGTCAGCAGTCCGGCCACGACCAGCAGGGTGATCTCGTACGCGTCCACGGGCATCCTCGTTTGTTTGGTATTTGTACCAAGCTAACAAGCCGGGGTGCGCCCGTCAAGGGCCGTGCGGCTACTCCGCGCTGCGGTGGATCAGCCTGGTGAGCACGATGGCACTCCGGGTGTGGTCGACGTTCGGGGCCAGCCGCACCTTCTCCAGCGCCGCCTCGAGGCCGGGGATGTCGCGGGCCCGGATGTGCACGATCGCGTCGGCGCTGCCGGTCACGGTGCCGGCATCCACGACCTCCGGCACGCCGGAGAGGATGCGCAATAACTCGTCGGGCGCGACGGTGCCCCGGCAGAACAGCTCGACGTAGGCCTCGGTGCTCATGCCGTCGATCGACGGGTCGACCTGGATGGTGAAGCCGCGGATGACCTTGTCGGCGACCAGCCGGTCCACGCGGCGTTTCACCGCGGAGGCAGAGAGGCCCACGATAGAACCGATGTCTCCGTAGCCCGCCCGGGCGTTCTGGCGGAGAAGGTCGAGGATGCCGCGATCGAGGTTGTCCATTCGACCAGTGTACGCGCCGAAGTTGCGTGCGCGCCGCTTGCAACGCGCATTACATGCGCCGATTCGCACGAAACGTTGATTCATGCTGTGTGAGACTAGAACCGGCGTCCCTGTGTGATCGGCCTCACCGTTGTACAGGGCTCACGAGAGCGACCTGGTCCGCCACCCACCCGCGTTCCGCCAACGCCTTGGCCGGCGGACCGCCAACAGAGGAGCTCCAGTGTCAATAGATGTCGCATCCGCTACCCCGAACGAGTCGGTCGCGCCAGCCGCGGTGACTCGTACGCCGGTGAAACGCACAATCCTGATGTGCAAACCGGAGTTCTTCACCGTGGTCTACCGGATCAACCCCTGGATGGACCCGGCCCTGCCGACCGACACGAGCCTGGCCGTCGCCCAGTGGCAGACGCTGTACGACACCTACATCGGCCTCGGCTTCGATGTCCACCTGATCGACCCCATCGACGGTCTGCCCGACATGGTCTACGCCGCCAACGGCGGTTTTGTCATCGACGGCATCGCCTACGGCGCCAAATTCACCTACCCGCAGCGCCAGCCCGAGGGCCCCGCCTACATGGACTGGTTCGGCGCCAACGACTTCGACGTGCGCGAGCCCGTCGAGATCAATGAGGGCGAGGGCGACTTCCTGCTCGTCGGCGACGTGATCCTGGCCGGCACCGGCTTCCGCAGCGCGTCGAACAGCCACGAAGAGGTCTCGGCCATCTACGATCGCCCGGTGATAACCCTCACCCTGGTGAACCCCAGCTTTTATCACCTCGACACCGCCATCGCCGTGCTTGACGCCTCCCCGACATCGGGGAACGGCGAGATCGCTTACTTGCCCAGCGCGTTCGACGAACCCAGCCTGGCCATCCTGCGCGAACGCTTCCCGGATGCCATCCTCGTCACCGAGGAAGACGCCGCGATCCTCGGCCTCAACTCCTACTCCGACGGTTACAACGTCGTGATCGCCGCCAAGGCGAAGGACTTCGAACGCCAATTGCGTGCACGCGGCTTCAACCCGATCGGCGTGGACCTGTCCGAGCTCTTGCTCGGCGGAGGAGGAGTCAAATGCTGCACTCTGGAGCTGCGCCGATGAGCGCCCTGACCGATGCGACCGGCCTCACCGCTCAGGTCGGCCTGACCGACCAGAGCGCGGCGATCGCACTTGAGAACCAGCACGCCGCGCACAACTACCACCCGCTGGCCGTCGTGGTCGCGTCCGGCGACGGCGCCTGGGTCACCGACATCAACGGCAAGCGGTACCTCGACTGCCTCGCCGCATACTCCGCCGTCAACTTCGGTCACTCCAACCCGGTGCTCCTGGATGCCGCGCGCGCGCAGCTGGGCCGGATCACCCTCACCAGCCGCGCCTTCCACAACGACCAGCTCGGCCCATTTGTGACCGCCCTGGCCAAGCTGGCCGGCAAGGACATGGTGCTGCCGATGAACACCGGCGCGGAGGCCGTGGAATCCGGTGTCAAGGTAGCCCGCGCCTGGGGCTACCGGGTCAAGGGCGTCGCGGCGGGGATGGCGAACATCATCGTCGCCGGCGGCAACTTCCACGGCCGCACCACGACCATCATCAGCTTTTCCGACGACGAATCGGCGCGCGCCGACTTCGGCCCGTTCACGCCGGGCTTCCGCACGGTGCCCTACGGGGATGCCGCGGCGCTGGAGGCGGCCATCGACGAGAACACCGTGGCGGTGCTGCTGGAACCCATCCAGGGTGAGGCCGGCATCGTGGTACCGCCGGCGGAGTACCTGCCCGCCGTGCGGGAGATCACCTCCCGGCACAACGTGCTCTTCATCGCCGATGAGATCCAGTCCGGCCTCGGCCGCACCGGCGCCACCTTCGCTGCGGAGCAGGCCGGTGTGGTGCCCGACCTGTACCTGCTCGGCAAGGCCCTCGGCGGCGGCATCGTGCCCGTCTCCGCGGTCGTCGGCAACACCGACATCCTGGGCGTGCTGCGCCCGGGTGAGCACGGGTCCACCTTCGGGGGCAACCCGCTGGCCGCCGCCGTGGGGCTGGCGGTGGTGAACATGCTCGCCACCGGCGAGTATCAGCAGCGAGCCAGGGACCTCGGCGCCCACCTGCACGAGAGGCTGCTCGGCCTGGTCGGCCACGGTGTGCTCGAGGTGCGCGGTGCGGGTCTTTGGGCAGGTATCGACATCGACCCGGCGCTGGCCTCAGGGCGCGCGGTCTGCGAGGCCCTGATGGAGCGCGGTGTGCTGGCGAAGGACACCCACGGCTCCACCATCCGGCTCGCCCCACCCCTGGTGGTGTCGGCCGAAGACCTGGACTGGGCGGTGGACCAGCTCACCGCGGTGCTCGAGGAGTTCGGCGCCTCCGTTCGTTAGGCCACCTAGCTCGGAGAGAATCCGGCTGGCCCGGTCGACGCCGGGTCAGCTCAGCGGGATTGGCGGCGCTTGCCGGGCGCGGCCTGGCCCTTGACGGCGGGCGCGCGACCGCGGCCCTTGGACGCCTTGGCCTTGCCGCCGCCGGATCCGCTGCTGTTGCCCGATCCCTGGGACGGGCCGCCGGCCGGCGGCATGTGAGCGATCAGCCCCTTCGCTTCGGCGAGCAGGGCGATGCCGGCCTCGGTGAGATACGGGTTGTCGGCGGCGGGCTCGAAGAGGGGAACGCCGAGCTCGGCTTCCAGGGCGGCGACCGATTTCATCAGCGTCGTGCGCGACACGTTGAGGTTCTTGGCGGCGCGCGCGATGTCCAGTTCCTCGGCGACGGCGACAAAACGCCGGAGCAGTGTGGTGTCCACGGGCATCCTCTCTGCCGCACGCGCGGGTCGCGTGCCTCAGTACAGGCTACGCGGTCGTGACGGCCTTCACTCTTCGGGTCACACGAAGAGCAGCACGATCCCCAGAACCGCCGAGCCGAGGCCGAGGCTGGTCAGGATCAAGCCGGTCAGCCGCAAGGCCTTGCCGTCGTGGTCCGGCGAATGGGTGCGGCATCGTTCAGGGGCCCTGGCGTTGAACCACAGGGTCACGTCGTCGCCGGGCTCCAGGTGCACGGTCTCGTGGCTGTCTGCCCGGGCCTCGTGCACCTCGCCGGTGGTGTCGAACCAGCGGATCACCGGGCCGGACGTGGTGGCCGCGACGACGCCATCCGCCTCGACCCACCGGCCGCCGAAGCCGCGCACCGATAGGCCGATGATGTAGAGCGGAACGCCCACCAGGAGCCCGACGATGGTGAAGATCTCGCTGAGCATCGAGACGATGTCGTGAAGGTCCACCCGTGCCGCCGTTTCCCGTCGTCTGCCTAGGGTGAAATGTTAGCGCGCGCGGCACCCCCCTGGGTCAGCGTGGAGCAGTCGCCTCGACGACCGCGATCTCGCGGGTGGCCGTCTCCCGGTCGCGGTCCTGCCGTGCCGCATCGGCCTTCGCCGTGACGATGCGGATGGCCGAGGTGAGCGGATGGCCGTCGCCGCGGTGCCGCACGTGCAGCCGCGCGGTGCGCGGTGAGGTGCGGGGGCGGATGCGGACCCGCAGGCGCTGGTACCTGATCATCCAGAACAGCACCGCCGCCGCCGCGAGGAGGCCGGAGACCGCGGCGACGCCGATGGCCCAGCGCGGGCCGTACTGGTCGGCGACCCAGCCGACCAGTGGAGCGCCGAGCGGGGTGCCGCCGGCGAAGATGGCCATGTACAGCGCCATCACCCGGCCGCGCATGGCCGGCTCGGTGGTGGTCTGCACGTAGGCGTTCGCGGTGGTCATCAGGGTCAGCGAGGTGAGGCCCACGAAGGCGAGCGAAATCGCGAAGGTGATGTAGCTGGGCATCACGGCGGCGATGGCGCAGGTGAGGCCGAAGAAGAACGCGCCGCCCACCACCAGGCGCATCCGGGGTCGGCTGCGCCGGGCCGAGAGCAGGGCGCCGACCACGCTGCCCACCGCCATGATCGAGCTGAGCATGCCGAACTCGCTGGCGCCCATGCCGAACTCCACGGTGGCCATGGTGGAGGTGAAGATGGCGAAGTTGAAGCCGAATGTGCCCACCAGGAACACCGTGATCAGCACCGCGACGATGTCGGGCCGATGCCAGACATAGCGGAAGCCGGCCATGAGTTGGCCCCGTTCCCGCGGTGCGCGGGGCTGCTTGCGGAGTTGCTTGGTGCGCAGCAGCGTCATGGCGGCGACGGTGAAGGCGAAGGTGACGGCGTTGATCATGAATACCCAGCCGGCGCCGACGGCGACGGTGAGGAGGCCGGCCGCGGCGGGGCCGATCAGCCGGGCGCCGTTGAACGAGGCCGAGTTCAGCGCCACGGCGTTCGAGAGGTTGTCGTCCGGCACCAGCTCGGAGACGAAGGTCTGCCGGGCGGGCGCGTCGATGGCGGCAACGATGCCCAGGCCGAGGGCGAAGAGGTAGACGTGCCAGAGCTCGACGACGCCGGTGATGGTGATCAGGCCGAGGCCCAGGGCGAGTGCGCCCATCAGAGCCTGGGTGAGCATCAGCAGCTTGCGGCGGTCGAACCTGTCGGCGATGAGGCCCGACCACGGCATCAGCACCAGCTGCGGCCCGAATTGCAGGGCCATCACGATGCCCACTGCGGTGGCATTGTAGTCGGTGAGCTGGGTCAGCACGATCCAGTCCTGGGCCGTGCGCTGCATCCAGGTGCCCACATTGGACACCAGGGCGCCGGCGAACCAGATCCGGTAATTGACCACGCTCAGGGAGCGGAACATTGCACTCAACTGTTGGCGAGCTCCTTCATGATTTCGGTGGCGGACGCCAGGATCTGGCGTTGTTCGGGGGTGAGCCGCAGGATGCGCGTGGCTATCCAGTCGTCTCGGCGGCGGCGGGTCTCGCGCACCAGGGTCATCCCGGTGTCGGTGACGGTGAGCACCACCTTGCGGCCGTCCTCGGCGGAGCCGGCGCGGTTGACCAGGCCGGCCTCGACGAGGGCGTTCACGGTGCGGTTCATCGAGGGCGGGGTGACCCGTTCCTCTTCGCTGAGCGCGCTCAGGGTCATCGGGCCGAGTCTGAACACAGCGCCGAGGGCCGAGAACTGGCCGCTGGTGAGTTCGTTGTCGGCCTGCTCCTGGCGCACCCGGCGGGCCAGTCGGCCGTTGGCGAGCCTGAAGTCGTGGCTCAACTCGGCGACGGAGCGGCGCTTGGTGTGCGCCGCCGCGGGGGCCGGCGCTGGCGCGGGTGCGGGTGCGGGTGCGGGTGCGGGGGGACTGGGCGCAATGGGGCTCTCTGACATGATTACTTAGCCTAACAAATTAGCTATGCTAATGATTCCCAGCTCGCCGAATCGCCGCCGAATCGCCACTGAATCGCCGCGACTGTTCCCGAAGCGGACAATTGCGCCCGGTACGCCGGGCGCAAATGTCCGCACGGGCAACAGGTACGGCAGAATAAGCCCGTGCCCACCTTCATCGATGAACACGGCGTCCCGATCGTCTACTACGCCTGGCCGGTCGACAACCCGCGCGCGATCGTGCAGCTCGTGCACGGGGTCGGCGAACACGCCCTGCGCTACCGGGAGGTGGCCCGCGCGCTCAACGCGGCCGGCTACTCCGTCTACGCCGACGACCACCGCGGGCACGGCCAGACCGGGATGCTGCAGCACGGTGGCGACGTCGGCCAGCTCGGTCGGCTCGGCGTCGGCGGTCTGCGCGCGGCCGTCGCCGCCGTGCACGCCTTCACCGGCGTGATCCGGCAGGCCACCCGCCACCAGACCGTTGCGCGGGGCGAGGGACCGGCTGCGCAGACCGGGCAACCGCAGGCACAGCCGGTGCCGCTGGTGCTGCTCGGGCACAGTTGGGGATCCTTCATGGCGCAGATGATCCTCAACCGGTATCCCCAGGACTACCAGGCGGTCGTGCTCACCGGCACGGCCTACCGCTGGCCCGGCTACCTCAACAGCAGGGATCTCAACGCCAGGCACAAGCACCTCGGCTCGACCGGTGCCGAGTGGCTCAGCCGGGACCCGGCGGTCGCGGCGGCTTTTGTGGCCGACCCGCTCACCACGAGCGTGCCGCTCGCCAAGCTGTTCGGCCTGCGCGACGCCGCCCGCATCCTCGGTCGCCCCGCCCGGCGGCTCCCCGCGGACCTGCCCGTGCTCATCCAGGTCGGCGGCGACGACCCCGTGGGCGGGGAACGCAGCGCCCGCAAGCTTGTGGACGCCTTCCGGCGCCGGTCCGGCCTGCGGGATGTGCGCCTGATCGTGTACCCCGGCGCCCGGCACGAGGTCCTCAACGAGATCAACCGCGACGAGGTGCTGGCCGACCTGGTCGCCTGGCTCGACGCGCATCTCCCGGCCGCCGTCTCCGAGTCCGCTGCCGACGATTAGGCTGATCACATGCATGGTGAATACAAGGTTCCAGGCGGCAAACTCGTTGTGGTCGATCTGAATGTCGTCGACAATCTCATCACCGATTTTCGCCTGGCCGGTGATTTCTTTCTCGAGCCGGACGACGCCCTCGAGGACATCAACGCAGCGGTGAACGGCCTCGCCGCCGACAGCGACGCGGCCACCATCGCGGCCGCGGTGCGGGCCGCGTTGCCGCCCCAGGCCACCCTGCTCGGGTTCTCTCCGGAGTCGGTCGCCGTCGCCATCCGTCGTTCGCTCGCCCACGCCAGCGGCTGGCGGGACTATGAGTGGCAGATCATCCACACCAAGGCCGTGCCCCCGGTCATGCAGATGGCTCTCGACGAGGTGCTCGCCGTCGAGGTCGGCGAGGGTCGCCGCAGCCCCACCCTGCGCATCTGGGAGTGGAATGAACCGGCCGTCGTGATCGGCAGCTTCCAGTCGCTGAAGAACGAGGTCGACCCCGTCAACGCCGAAAAGCACGGCTTCACGGTGGTGCGCCGGGTCTCCGGCGGCGGCGCCATGTTCATGGAGGCCGGTTCGGTGATCACGTATTCGATCTACGCTCCCACCGAGCTGGTGCACGGTATGAGCTTCGCCGACTCCTACGCCTTCCTCGACGAGTGGGTCATCACGGCGCTCAAGTCACTGGGCATCGACGCGCACTACCAGCCGCTCAACGACATCACGAGCCCCACCGGAAAGATCGGCGGGGCGGCCCAGAAGCGCCTCGGCAGCGGCGCCGTGCTGCACCACGTCACCATGAGCTACGACATGGACGGCGAGAAGATGGTGCAGGTGCTGCGCATCGGCCGGGAGAAGCTCAGCGACAAGGGCATCACCAGCGCCGCCAAGCGGGTGGATCCGCTCCGCAGCCAGACCGGGCTCAGCCGCGCCGAGATCATCGACCGCATGAAGCAGACGTTCACGAGCCTGTACGGGGCGAAACCCGGCGACATCACCGATGAGGAATACGCCAAGGCCGCCGACTTGGTGGAGAGCAAGTTCAGCACCGACGCCTGGATCGGCCGCGTGCCCTAACCAGGACGGCCCTGGCCAGCACAGCGCCTGGCGAGCACAGGATCAGGTGCCGCGGATGAGCAGGTCCTGGTATTCGGCGTGCTGGTCGATCCAGTCCGCGACGAACGGGCAGGCCGCCACCACGGTGAGGTCGGTGCGCGTGCGCACGTCGTCGAGCGCCTGCTCGATGAGGAAGCCCGCGAGCCCGTGTGCGCGCTTGGCCGGGTCGACCTCGGTGTGGGTGAAGGTCAGTGACTGGCCCGCCAGCCTGTAGTCGGCCAGGCCCACCGGCTCGCCGTCCTGCCACAGCGTGTAGCGCGAGAGGTCCGGTTCGTGCCTGATGTGCGCGGTGCTGTCGGCACGGGTCATCTCTTCACTTGTCATCGGAACAGCGTAAGCCGACTGACAGAATGAGGGAATGCCAAACGCGTGGACTCAGTCCTCTCCCAGCAGGGTCATCGAGGCGGACAACCTGGTTGTGCTGCCGACGCTGCCCGACGGCGCGTTCACCCTCATCTACCTCGACCCGCCGTTCAACACCGGCCGCAGCCAGAAGCGGCAGTCGACCACCTCGGTGCGGAGCACCCTAGCCAGCGGCGCCCACGCCACCGGAACCATCACCGGGTTCAAGGGCCAGCGCTACGAGCGCATCAAGGGCGATCTGCTCGGCTACGACGACCAGTTCGAGGACTACTGGGCGTTCTTGGAGCCCCGTTTGATCGAGGCCTGGCGCCTGCTGGCCGATGACGGCACCCTCTACCTGCACTTGGACTACCGTGAGGCGCACTACGCCAAGGTGCTCCTCGACGCTCTCTTCGGCCGGGACTGCTTCCTCAACGAGCTGATCTGGGCCTACGACTACGGCGCCAAATCGAAGAACCGCTGGCCCACCAAGCACGACACGATCCTGGTCTACGTGAAGAACCCCAAGGCTTACTACTTCGACTCCAGCACCGTGGACCGGGAGCCCTACATGGCGCCGGGCCTGGTCACCCCCGAGAAGGTGGCCAAGGGCAAATTGCCCACGGATGTCTGGTGGCACACCATCGTCTCGCCCACGGGCAAGGAGAAAACCGGCTACCCCACCCAGAAGCCGGTCGGCATCCTGCGGCGCATGATCCAAGCCTCCAGCCGGGAGGGCGACTGGGTGCTGGACTTCTTCGCCGGCAGCGGCACGACGGGTGCCGTCGCGGCTGCCCTGGGGCGCAAGTTCCTTCTCATCGACCAGAACCCGGAGTCGCTCGCGGTGATGCACGAGAGGCTCGGCGCCCTGCCCGGTGTGGATTTCGTCGACGCCGAGCTGGAGACAAGACTGGGAGCATGAGACTCCGCATTTTCACCGAGCCCCAGCAGGGCGCCAGCTACGACGACCTCCTCGCGGTCGCGCAGGCCACCGAGACTCTCGGCTTCGACGCCTTCTTCCGCTCAGACCATTACCTCGCCATGGGCGATCACGTCTCCGGGCTGCCCGGGCCGACGGATGCCTGGACCACCCTGGCCGGACTGGCGCGCGAGACGCAGCGCATCCGCCTCGGCACCCTGGTGTCCTCGGTCACCTACCGTCCGCCGGGGGTCCTGGCGATCCAGGTCGCCCAGGTCGACCAGATGTCGGGCGGCCGCGTGGAACTGGGCCTGGGCACCGGCTGGTTCGAACAGGAACACCTGGCCTACGGCATCCCCTTCCCGGCCAAGCGGTTCGGCATGCTCGAGGAGCAGCTCGAAGTGATCACCGGCCTATGGGGAACGCCCGTCGGTGAGACCTACAGTTTCGCCGGCGAGCACTACACCCTCGTCGACTCTCCCGCCCTGCCCAAGCCCACGCAGTCCCGCGTGCCGGTGATCGTGGGCGGTGGCGGAGCCAAGCGCACCCCGGCGATGGCCGCGCGGTTCGCCACCGAATTCAACCTGCCCTTCCCCGACTTCGCCGACATCCCCGCCAAGTTCGCCGGGGTGCGCGCAGCCTGCGAGGCCATCGGCCGCAACCCGCAGGAACTGGTCTACTCGACTGCGCTGATCGCGGTGGCCGGCGCCGACGAGGCCGAGTTCGCCCGACGCGCTGCCGCCGTGGGCCGGGAGCCCGCCGAACTCCGCGAGCACGGGATCGCCGGGACCACCGGTGAGGTCGTCGACAGGCTGGGAGCCCTCGCCGCCGACGGCGTGGAGTGCGTCTACCTGCAGATCATGGACCTGGCCGACCTCGAGCATCTTGATTTTCTGGCCAGAGAGGTTATGCCGCAGCTCGACTGAACGGATGACCTGGGCGGCTCAGGCCGAGTCGCGAAGCACCAAGCGCGTCGGCATGAAGTTATGGTGCGGCACGGTCTCGTCGCCGGCGAGCAGGCGCAAGAGCAGGTCCGCCATCGCGAAGCCCATCTCCTTCGATGGCTGGCTCACCGTGGTCAGCGAGATCGGACCGGAGGTGGCGGCCGGGCTGTCGTCGAACGAGACCACCGCGATATCGCCGGGCACCGAGCGGCCCTGTTCGGCCAAGACCCCCATCGTGCCCACGGCCATGAGGTCGCTCGCGACGAACAAGGCATCCACGTGCGGGCTGTGTTCAAGCAGACGGCGAGTTGCCGCGGCGGCGCCCGCGGCCGTGAAGTCGGCGTGCTCCACGGCATCTGACTCGAGCCCGGCGGCCGCGAGTGCGTGCCGGAAGCCATTGAGTCGGTCGATGCCGGCGGGCATGTCGACCGGTCCGGTGATGGTGCCAATGCGGTGCCGGCCGAGGTTGATGAGATGCTGCACGCCGCTGATGGCGCCGGCCACGTTGTCGACGTCCACGAAGTAATTATCCGGGCCGGAGTGGTTCGTGGGTCGGCCACCGAAGACCACGGGCATGGTGGTCTCCAGGTTCGCCACGAAATCATCGCCGGTGTGGTGCGAGATGACGATGGCTCCATCGACGTTACCCGAGCGCAGGTAGCGCATGGTCTTGTGCCGGGGGTCGCTCGACGCGACGAGGAGGTTGAGCGTGTAGTCACTCTCGTCCAGGCGCTGAGTGATGCCCTGCACGACGGCGGCGAAGTACGGGTCGCCGAAGAACTTGGTCATGTCTTCCGGCACGACCAGGGCGACCGACTGGGTGTGGTGGCTGGCCAGTGACCTGGCGGCGCGGTTGGGTACATAGTTGAGTTGTTCGATCGCGGCGTTGACGGAATCGACGACCTCCTGCCTGACCTTGGGGGAGCCGTTGACAACCCGGCTGACCGTTGCTCTGGAGACTCCGGCCGCCGCGGCGACCATCTCGAGGGTCGGCTGGGGCGGACGCGCACTCCGGATTCCCATTGTCATGGGGTCAGTCTATTTGCGCTCGGGCCATTGGTCCCGCGTGAATCCGGTGCGCCCGTGCCCAGGCCGCCCTTCAGCGCCCCCGTTCGAGGTCACGACGCGCCGTCAAATCACCGGTACGTCGTGGTCGTATTGACAAGCCTGCTTCTCCTGCTCTATGGTGACGGTGATTGATGAGAGCGCTCTCACGTTTGAATGAGAGCGCTCTCATTCCCGCACGTATGTCTTGCAATCGCACAAGCACACGCACACAAAGGAGTGAAAGTGAAGTTCTCACAACGCACCAAGGTTGGCGCCGCAGTAGCCTGCGCCGCATCCTTCGCCCTCATCGCCACAGGCTGTTCGTCGGCGGGCACCGACGGCGCCTCCGGCGGTGACATCGAGCTGACCGTCACCACGTTCGGCAGCATGGGTATGGCTGACCTGTACGCCGAGTATGAGGCAGCCAACCCCGGCATCACCATCAAGGCGAACAACATCGACACGGGTGGCAACGCTCGCACGGATGCCTTCACCAAAATTGCCGCCGGCAGCGGCCTCTCGGACGTTGTCGCCGTCGAGGAAGGCTGGCTGGGTTCGATCATGGCCGTCTCCGACCAGTTCGTCGACCTGTCGGAATACGGCGCCGACGACATCAAGGACCGCTGGGTTCCGTGGAAGCTCGAACAGGGCACCGACGCTGAAGGACGCATCATCGGTTACGGCACCGACATCGGCCCGGAGGGACTCTGCTACAACAGCGCAGCCTTCGAAGCCGCCGGGCTGCCCACCGACCGTGCCGAAGTAGCCACGCTTCTCGGCGGCGACGACGCAAGCTGGGAAAGCTACTTCGCCCTGGGCAAGAAGTACCAGGAGGCCACCGGCAAGGCGTGGTTCGACCAGTCCGGCTTCATCTGGAACTCCATGGTGAACCAGATGGACGAGGGCTACTACACCGCCGACGGCGAGCTCAACGTTGTTGACAACGCCGAGCTGAAGGCGGCCTGGACGCAGCTGGCCGACGCCAACGCGGCCGGCCTTTCCGGCAAGCAGGCTCAGTGGGACTGGAACAAGGGCTCGTCGTTCACCGACGGAACCTTCGCGACCTTCATGTGCCCGGGCTGGATGCTCGGAGTCGTTCAGGGCCAGGTCGAGACCGCCGGCGGCGACGCCACCGGCGCGACGGCCGGCTGGGACTTCGCCGACGTGTTCCCCGGCGGAGCGACCAACTGGGGCGGAACCTTCCTGACCGTCCCGACGCAGTCCAAGCACCCGCAGGAAGCCGCGGACCTGGCTGCCTGGTTGACCGAGGCCGACCAGCAGGTCGCCGAGTTCAAGGCCGAGGGCCCGTTCCCCAGCGTCACCGCTGCACAGACGGACCCCGCACTGTCTGAGGCAACCGGAGTCTCCGCGTTCTTCAACGACGCGCCGATCGCTGAAATCCTCACCAAGCGTGCCGACGGCGTGAAGGCCCAGTTCAAGGGTCCGGATGACTCCACGATCCAGGAGCAGGTCTTCGGCCCGTCCGCGATCGCGCTCGACCAGGGTGTCGCGGGCGACAAGGCATGGGACGACGCCATGACCCTGTTCGACCAGCTCATCGTCAACAAGTAGTAGCAGCACCAATCCGCTCTTGCCGGGCTTCCGGCGCCGCGACGCGGCACCGGAAGCCCGGCTCGAATGCAGAAAGTCACCATGACACGCACACTTGAACCAGAGACCAGCGCTCCCGCGCCTCTCAAGCGTCCCGGCCGCGCGAGCGCCCTCACCTACAAGCACCGGCTGAGCCGCCTGGATGTGAAAGTCTCGCCCTACCTGTACGTCGCACCGTTCTTCGTGCTGTTCGGCCTGGTGGGCCTGTTCCCTCTCGTCTACACCTTTGTGGTGTCCCTGAACAACTGGAATCTGCTGAGCGGGCCGGGGGAGTGGGTCGGCTTCGACAACTACGCCGCAGAGCTCAGTGACCCCCTGTTCTGGAATTCACTGTTCAACACCATGAGTATCTTCCTGCTCTCGAGCATTCCGCAGCTCGTGGTGGCCACGGCCATCGCCGCGATCCTCGACCAGAACCTGCGCGCCAAGACCTTCTGGCGCATGAGCATCCTCATCCCCTACGTCGTGACCCCTGTCGCGGTCGCCCTCATCTTCTCCAGCATGTTCAGCGAGCAGAGCGGTCTGGTGAACCACCTGCTCAGCTTCGTCGGCGTGGACCCGATCCTTTGGAAGACCGATGTGTTGCCCAGCCACCTGGCCATCGCCGGCATGGTGAACTGGCGCTGGACCGGCTACAACGCCCTGATCCTGCTCGCCGCCATGCAGTCGGTGCCGCGGGACATCCACGAGTCCGCCGCCCTGGACGGCGCCGGGTTTGTCCGCCGCTTCTTCTCCATCACCCTGCCGAGCATCCGCCCCACCATGATCTTCGTCATCATCACGGCGACCATCGGTGGGCTGCAGATCTTCACCGAGCCGCGCCTGTATGACGCGACCAGCTCCACGGCCGGTGGTGCGCACCGACAGTTCCAGACCACGGTGCTCTACCTGTGGGAGATGGCCTTCCAGCGCCAGAACTTCGGCAAGGCCTCGGCGATCGCCCTGATCCTGTTCGTCATCATCGTGGCGTTCGGCGTGCTCAATTACCTGATCTCGCAACGGATCGCCACGGCAGACAGCCGGTCCGACGCGAAGAACAACAAAAGCGCGGTTCGCCGCACGCTCCGAAACGGCGCGAAGGAGCCCCGAGCATGACCGACACCATCGCCCGCCCAGAAACCACCCCGGAGGTACCGGGTCAGACGGTCACCGTCAAGCGGGGCAAGACAAAGCACAAAGGCCTCGGCATCGACCGTCGTCCAGGCTTCCTTACCTACGGAATCCTGATCGCGCTCTTCGCAGGCGGAACCTACCCGCTCTGGTGGTCCGTTGTCGTCGGTGCGAGCCCGTCGTCTGTGCTGTCCCAGGATTGGCCGCCGCTTCTTCCTGGCGGGCAGTTCTGGACCAACGTCGCCGCAGTCTTCGACACCATTCCGTTTTGGCAGGCCCTGCTCAACAGCGTGATCGTGTCGACGATCATCACCGTGTCCGTCGTATCGTTCTCGACTCTCGCCGGGTACGCGTTCGCCAAGCTCAAGTTCCGTGGCAGCAACGGGCTGATGGTTTTCGTCGTCGCGACGATGGCGATCCCCACCCAGCTGGGCATCATTCCGCTGTTCATCCTGATGCGCGAGTTCGGCTGGACCGGCTCCATCGGCGCGATCATCGTCCCGACCCTGGTGACGGCCTTCGGCGTGTTCTTCATGCGCCAGTACCTCGTCGACGTGATTCCGGACGAGCTCATTGAGGCGGCCCGCGTCGACGGCGCGAACATGATCACCACGTTCTGGAACGTCGCGGTTCCCGCCGCCCGTCCGGCGATGGCGATCCTGTCGCTCTTCACCTTCATGATGGCGTGGACGGACTTTCTCTGGCCGATGATCGTTTCGCCGCAGAACCCGACCCTGCAGGTGGCTCTCAGCCAGCTGCAGTCCGCACGATACATCGACTACTCGGTCGTGCTCGCAGGTGCCGTGCTGGCAACACTGCCGCTGCTCGTGCTCTTCGTGCTTGCGGGCAAGCAGCTCATCTCCGGCATCATGGCGGGCGCCGTCAAGGGCTGATCCAGCCGCCTCACGTCGCTCCCCTGAATCGGTCAGGGGAGCGACGTGTGTGGTGTCTCAGGCGAAGACGGCCACGGCCTTCGCCACCGGGGTCGGGCCGGAAATGAGGTGCAGCACCGTGTGGCTGCCTGCTCCGGTGCGGAGCAGCTCGGCCAGCACCGCTGCCACATCGGCCCGGGGCACGCTGCCCTGGGTCTCCGGCTGCACGGTTCCGCTCTCGTCGGGTCCCGTGCGCTCAAGCCGAACCGAGCCGATGGGGTCGTGATCGGTCAGGGTGCCCGGCCGCACGATGGTCCAGTCGAGGTCTCTGCCCGCGAGGTCTTCCTCTGCGCCGAGCTTGGCCTGGAGGTAGGCGACGAAGTCGGCGGGGACGCTGTCGGGGGTGGCTCCGTCACGCACCAGATCCGCTCCGGTGGAGGAGATCTGTACGAACCGGCGCACCCCGGCGGATTCGGCGGCATCCGCCAACAACACCGAAGCCCCCAGATCGACCGAGTTCTTACGTGCGTCGCCGCTGCCCGCACCCGCGCCGGCCGCGAAGACCGCGGCGTCGGCGTCGGCCATGACCTCGGCGACGGCGTCGACCGAGCTGTTCTCGAGATCGAGGACAACCGGTTGGGCTCCATCGAGGACGAGGTCTTCCTTTTGCTCAGCGTTCCTGATCAGCCCGATCACAGTGTGTCCGTCGAGGGTCAACTCCCGGGTGAGGGACCGTGCAATTTTTCCGTGTGCTCCTGCTATAACAATTCGCATACGGGGTGAAACAGACTACGGGGCGCTGGAATTCCCCGGCGGCGATGATGCCGATGCCGGGGAGTGGCGTCAGCGCAGGATATGCTCGGCAGCGTGTCAGTTCAATCGCGCCGGGGGGCGTCGCCGCGCGTACGCCGTCGACGCGCACTCGTCGCGGCCGCCGCCGCACTGCTGCTGGTCGCCGGTGGTGGAGCCCTCATCCTGGGCCAGCACACCGGCCGCGACGCATCGAGCGAGACCACGCCGACCACATCCGCATCGCCCGGCCCGTCGGCCAGTACGCCGACCGAACCACCGCGCCCGTCGCCGTCGGCCTCGCCTGACCCGGCTCCGGCGCCCACCTTCGACCGCGCTGCCCGGTCGATCGACGACCCGAACAGCATCTGGGTGGTCGTTGACAAGCTCCGCCCGCTCAACCCCACCGACTACGCTCCCGACGACCTCGTCGATGTGCCGATCCCGTTCGCGAACCCCCCGCAGTTGCGGCAGGAGGCCTCCGACGCCGTCGTGGCCCTGTTCTCCGCCTTCACGGCCGAAACCGGCCTGGCCTTGCAATCGCAGAGCGCGTACCGCAGCTTCGACGCGCAGACGCGGGTCTACAACAACGATCTCGCGAACCTCGGTCAGGCCGGTGCCGACTTGAGTACCGCGCGGCCGGGTACGAGTGAACACCAGACCGGTCTCACGATCGACATCAGTGCCCAGCCCGGGCAGTGTTCACTCAACGCGTGCTTCGCCGACACCCCACACGGCCAGTGGCTCGCCGCAAACGCGTGGCGATTCGGCTTCCTGCTGCGCTACCCCGCCGACAAGACCCCGGTGACCGGCTACGAGTTCGAGCCCTGGCACTTCCGGTACGTCGGGATCGACCTGGCCACGGAAATGCACGACCAGGGCGTCACCACGCTCGAGGAGTTCTTCGGCCTACCGGCCGCACCGTCCTACGGCTAAAGCCCTCGGCTGAATTCCACTCACACGCCACCCTCACAGCCTCGGGGGCCCCGACGCTCACGGTCCGCGGGTCGAGAACACCCTGCCCGCGATGAGGTCTACTATGCCTGGCACGCTCACAACACCGCCCGAAGATCGGTGGCCGGTCCGGTCCCAGACTCTTCACCAAATAGTGTGGTTGGCTTGAGATCCCCCCCCGAATGGAGGTAGTTGTGGCTGTAGCTCGACCAGCACGGATCGGGGTCATCGCCCTGATCCTCGGCGGACTCGCCGTGGGAACCGTGGCCCTGGCGACGTCCGGCGTGGATCGAACCGGTTCGGCTCAGCGCGGTTCCACTGCGGCGGACGCCGCTGCCACGGTCGAGACCGCGCCGCGCGAGACTCCGGCGATGACGGCCGCGCCCGTCGACGTTGACCCCGCCGTGCAGGCTCAGCTGAGTTACGCGCTGGCGCACTGGAAGGACTACAACACCGACCAGTACGGTGTGGTCACCGGAAACGACTGCGTGAACTTCACCAGTCAGTCCCTGGTGGCCAGGGGCTGGGCCATGGACGAGACCTGGTGGACCAGCGGAACCGGCTCCGACTTCGACTTCTCCTCACCGTGGGTGAGTTCGACCGCGTTCATGAACTACCTCGCGGACTCCGGCCGGGCCACCGCCCTGACCGACGACCAGCGCGATCAGGTGAAGCTCGGTGATGTCGTCCAGTTCGACTGGGACAACACGGGCGACCGTGACCACACCGCCGTCGTCTCCCGCATCGAGGGCGCCGGCGACGACATCGTGATCTACTACGCCGGGCACACCGACGACACCGACTACCTCTCGGTGGACTTCGCGATCACCGAGAAGCACCCGGGCGGAACCGCGTACTACTGGAGCATCCCGTAGCCCACCGAGCGCGGGCTAGCTGATCGCGGCGTCGACGATGGCCTTGGCCTCGATCTGCACCAGCTTGAGGTGCTCCGGGCCCTTGAACGACTCGGCGTAGATCTTGTAGACGTCTTCGGTGCCGCTGGGGCGGGCGGCGAACCAGGCGTATTCGGTGAAGACCTTCACTCCGCCGATGGCCGCGCCGTTTCCCGGGGCGTTGCTGAGCGCGCCGATGATCTTGTCGCCGGCGAGCTCGGTGGCGGTGATTGCTGCGCCGTCGAGCTTGCCGAGGGCGGTCTTCTGCGCCGGCGTCGCGACGGCGTCGATGCGCTCGTAGGCCGGGGCGCCGAAGTGCTCGGCCAGTTCGGCGTACCGCACGCTGGGCGACTTGCCGGTCACGGCGACGATCTCCGCAGCGAGCAGGGCCAGCAGGATGCCGTCCTTGTCGGTGGTCCAGACCGTGCCGTCGAAGCGCACGAAGCTCGCGCCGGCGCTCTCCTCGCCGCCGAAGGCGACCGAGCCGTCGATCAGGCCGGGCACGAACCACTTGAAGCCCACCGGGACCTCCCACAGCTCACGGCCGAGGAAACCGGCGACGCGGTCGATCATGGTGGAGGAGACCAGGGTCTTGCCGATCGCGGCATCCGCCCGCCAGCCGTCGCGGTGGCTGTAGAGGTATTCGATGGCCACGGCCAGGAAGTGGTTGGGGTTCATCAGGCCGGCGTCCGGCGTGACGATGCCGTGCCGGTCGGCGTCAGCGTCGTTGCCGGTGAGGATGTCGAAGTCGTCCTTGTGCGCCAGCACCGACGCCATCGCCGAGGGGCTGGACGGGTCCATCCGGATCTTGCCGTCCCAGTCCAGGGTCATGAACGCCCAGGTCGGGTCGACCAGCGGGTTGACCACGGTGAGGTTGAGCTCGTAGCGGTCGCGGATGGCGCCCCAGTAGCCGACGCTCGCGCCGCCCAGCGGGTCGGCGCCGATACGGATGCCGCTCTTCTTGATGGCCGCCATGTCGATGATGTTCTCGAGGTCGTCGACGTACTGGCCGCGGAAGTCGTAGGTCTCCACGGCGCTGGGCTCGGCCATGAGCACGGCGCGCATCTCGTCGGCGATGATCTCGTTGGCGCGATTGGCGATCCAGGAGGTGGCGTCGCTGTCGGCCGGTCCGCCGTGCGGCGGGTTGTACTTGAAGCCGCCGTCCATGGGCGGGTTGTGGCTCGGGGTGACGACGATGCCGTCGGCCTGGTCGTCGTGTCCGGCCCGGTTGTAGGCGAGGATCGCGTGCGACAGTGCCGGGGTGGGCACGAAGTCGTCGAACTCGTCGACCAGCACCCGCACGCCGTTGCCCACCAGCACCTCGAGGGCCGTGGTGGTGGCCGGGGCGCTGAGGGCGTGGGTGTCGGCGCCGATGAACAGCGGGCCGGTGATGCCCTGGGCGGCGCGGTACTCCACGATCGCCTGCGTTGTGGCGAGGATGTGGTTCTCGTTGAACGCGGTGTTCAGCGAACTGCCGCGGTGCCCGGAAGTGCCGAAGACAACCCGCTGGGCGGGCACCGACACATCCGGCTTGAGGTCGTAATACGCCCTGATGAGGGCCTCAACGTCGATCAGATCGGATTTCTGGGCCGGGGTGCCTGCGCGTGCGTTCATAGTGCCCAGTCTTGCACTCCAACTAGGCTGTGAGCCATGCCAGAGACTCCCGATGTGCACTACAGCTTCCTGGGGCCGGCGGGAACCTTCACCGAGGCCGCCCTCGCCCAGGTTCCCCAGGCCAGGGGCTTGCCGTGGCGCGCGGTCAACAACGTGGGGGAGGCCTTCGCCGACGTCGTGAGCGGGCGCAGCGTCGCCGCCATGATCGCCATCGAGAATTCGGTCGACGGCGGGGTGAGCGCCACCCAGGACGCCCTAGCCAGCGTGCCGAACCTGCGGATCATCGGCGAATACCTGGTTCCGGTCAACTTTGTGCTCGTCGCCAGGCCCGGAACCGCCCTCGAGGACGTCAAGATCGTCAACGCGCATCCGGTGGCCTACGCGCAGTGCCGCAGCTGGCTCGAAACGACACTGCCCAGGCACGGGCACATCCCCTCGTCGAGCAATGTCTCCGCCGCCGCCGCCCTGTTCGAGCCGGGACCAGCGGATGCCGCCGTCGCGCCGCCCGGTATCGAGAAGCACCATGACCTGGTGGTGCTCGCCCGCAACATCGGTGACAACCCCAACGCCGTCACCCGGTTCGTGCTCGTCGGACGCACCACCGTGATCCCGGAGCCGACCGGCGCCGACAAGACCAGCGTGATCGTGGAGCTCCCGGAGGACCGGGCCGGCGCCCTGCTGGAGATGCTCGAGCAGTTCGCCACCCGCGGCGTCAACCTCAGCCTGATCCAGTCCCGGCCGATCGGTGACTCCCTCGGCCGGTACCGGTTCGTCATTGACGCCGACGGGCACATCCTCGACGAACGGGTGGCGGACGCCCTGCTGGGGTTGCGCCGGTTCAGCCCCAAGGTGATCTTCCTCGGTTCGTATCCGCGAGCCGACAAAGCGGCCAATGTGTTCACCGACCGGTACGACGACGGTGTTTTCATCGAAGCCAGGGACTGGCTGCGCGGTCTGGTCTCGGGGGAGCCGACAGCGTGACCGAGCCTGGGGGGCCCGAACGGCCGGCGTTCGACCCGCGGCACGACGCCAGGTTTCAACGCGGCTACCAGCCCGGTGATCCACCCCGGCCCGCCGCTCGCCCCGGGCTGATCGGCGCGTCGCCGGCGAAACCTGCCGCCGCGGCCGGCGGAGCCGCGGCGCCGTTCGAGGACCTCGTCGTCGGCACCGACGATGCATTCGACGATCTCGACGCCCTGGCCTTCGACGGCGACACCTTCCAGGACGAGCTGGAGCCCTCGAGGTGGAACCCGTACATCGCGCTGCTCTGGGTGGTGGCCCTCGCGCTTCCGGCGGGTGGCATGGTGTTGCAGTGGCAGGCCGTGAGCGGAATGTTCGGGAACAATTCGTATACGGGAAACGGGGAACCGCCGGTCGCGTTCGTCCTCCAACAGTTCAGCTACCTGGTCGCGCCACCCCTGATCTCGAGCGGGATCGTGATTCTCGGTGGCCTGCTGTTCTGGCACGCCTGGGGCTGGCGGGCTCGCCGGCGCCGAAGCGCCCAGGGCCTCTGACGGCTCACCGGACTCCCGCGGATCCGTCCGTCGGCATCGGCCAGCCGGCCGGTACCCGCACCAGCAGGGCACCGGCATCCGCCCGGAGGAACACGCTTGTCACCAGCCCGAATTCGTCGCCGTCCAGCTCGAATTGCTGCGGGTGGTCCGGCACGATCCGGATGTCGGTGCCGACCAGCGTCGTCATCGCACGTTCGCTGTCGGTATCGGTGAGCTCGATGATCCGCCGGCCCACGGCGGAGCGCCGCAGCACCCCGTTCTGCCAGGTCACCCGTCGCCAGATCATGAGCCAGCCGAGCACACCCTTGGGCTGCAACACGGCGATGTCCAGGACGCCGTCGTCGAGGAGGGCGTCGGGCAGGAACTGGATGTTTCCGGGCAGCACCCCGCAGTTGGCGATCAGGATGGTGCTCACCAGCGCCTGGTGCTCGCTGCGGGTGCCCAGGCTGTAGCGGATGCGGAACGGTTCGGCCTTGGGGATGGCGCGCATCCCCGCATCCACATAGGCCAGCCAACCCACCTGCTTCTTCAGGTCCGGGCGCGTCTCGGCGATCATCTGGGCGTCGAGGCCGAGCCCGGCCATCACCAGGAAGACGTGGTCGTTGATGCTGTTGTCGGCGTAGGTGACCGAGGCCACGCCGAGGTCGATGGCCTTGTCGGCCCCGCCGAAGGCGATGCTGATGGCGTCGTCGAGGCTGTTCAGGGGCAGCTGCAGATTGCGGGCCAGCAGGTTGCCGGTGCCCACCGGCAGGATGCCCAGGCTCACCTCCGACCCACGCAGCGCTTCGGCCACCGCCCGCACGGTGCCGTCGCCACCCGCAGCGAGCACCATGGTCACACCCTGGCGCAGCGCCTGCCGGGTGACCCGCTGGCCGGGGTCGGCCACGGAGGTCGCCAACCAGAGCGGTTCGGCCCAGCCCGCCGCGGCGGCCGCGGTGTTCACGCCGAGGCGAAGCCTGTCGACATCCGTCTTCACGGGGTTGTAGACCACCGCGGCACGGCGCAAACTCGAGGGGATGTCGCTGGGTCCGGAACTGGAGGCTGGCACCCGCTCAGGCTAGCAAGGGGGCAACGGCTGGCGCTTGTAGACTGACCGAGTGATTGATCCGGTGCTGCTACGCGAAAATCCCGACCTCGTCAAGCGATCGCAGGAGGCGCGGGGCGACTCTGTCGAGGCCGTCGACGCCGCGCTCGCCGCGGACGCCGACCGGCGATCCTCGATCACCACCTTCGAGGCGCTGCGTGCCTCGCAGAACGCCTTCGGCAAGACCGTGGCACAGGCGCCGCCCGCCGAGAAGAAGGCCCTGGTCGCCCAGGCGCAGAGCCTGGCCGCGGAGGTCAAGGCGGCCGGAGTGACCGCCGCGGAGGCCGAGGCGCGTTTCACGAGCGTGATGCGCACCATCGCCAACCCGATCATCGACGGCGTGCCCGCCGGCGGCGAAGACAACTTCGCCACCCTGCGCACCCACGGCGAGATCCCCACCTTCGACTTCGAGGCCCGCGACCACCTCGAACTGGGCGAGATGCTCGGCGCCATCGACATGGCCCGCGGCGCCAAGGTCTCCGGTGCCCGGTTCTACTTCCTGCGTGGCATCGGCGCCCGGCTCGAGATCGCGTTGATGAACATGGCGTTGGACCATGCTCTCGCGGCCGATTTCATCCCGATGATCACGCCCACCCTGGTGCGCCCGGAGATCATGGACGGCACCGGGTTCCTCGGCGAGCACGCCGACGAGATCTACCACCTGCCCGCCGACGATCTCTACCTCACCGGCACCAGCGAGGTTGCCCTCGCGGGCTACCACAGCGACGAGATCCTCGACCTGTCCGACGGTCCGCTGCGCTACGCCGGCTGGTCCACCTGCTACCGCCGCGAGGCCGGGTCGGGCGGCAAGGACACCCGCGGCATCATCCGGGTGCACCAGTTCAACAAGCTCGAGATGTTCACCTACGTGCTGCCCGAAAATGCCGAGGCCGAGCACAACCGCCTCGTCGCCCTGCAGGAGGGCATGCTGCAGGCCCTC
Source organism: Cryobacterium sp. LW097 (assembly GCF_002205495.2). Classification (GTDB taxonomy): domain Bacteria; phylum Actinomycetota; class Actinomycetes; order Actinomycetales; family Microbacteriaceae; genus Cryobacterium; species Cryobacterium zongtaii. Next base: position 180,924 of record NZ_CP021992.1, read on the forward strand.
GGCCTGAGCTACCGGGTGATCGACGTCGCAGCAGGCGACCTGGGTTCCAGCGCCGCCCGTAAGTACGACATCGAGGCCTGGGTGCCCACCCAGGGTGCCTACCGGGAGCTCACCAGCACCAGCAACTGCACGACCTTCCAGGCCCGGCGCCTCGACATCCGTTACCGCACCGAGTCGGGCAAGACCGCCCCGGTCGCCACCCTCAACGGCACCCTCGCCACGACCCGGTGGATCGTCGCCATCCTGGAAACGCACCAGCAGGCCGACGGTTCGGTTCTCGTGCCGGAAGCACTGCGCCCCTACCTCGGCGGGCTCGACGTCCTCACACCCATCCGATGAGCCCCACCACCGACGCGCCCTGGCTGGTCGCCCTCGACATCGACGGCACCACCCTGCACGAGGACGGCACCATCAGCGAGGCCGTGATCCGCCAAGTGCGCCGGGTGCACCAGGCGGGCCACGAGATCATGCTGGCAACCGGCAGAAGCGCCGCCGCCACCCTCCCGGTGCTCGAGCGTCTCGGGATCACGCCGCAATTCGTGGTCTGCTCCAACGGCGCCATCACGCTGCACCGAGACGCGGATGCCCCGACCGGGTACCGCCGCGAATGGGTCGAAACCTTTGACCCCAGCGACGTGCTGCTCTCCATCCGCTCGCACCTCACGGATGCCCGGTACGCGGTGGAGGACGAGCACGGCTTCTACCGGTACACGGAGGTGTTCCCCGACGCCACGATCGGCATCGACAGTGAGCACGTCGCCTTCGACGAGCTGCTGCGCCACGACGCCACCCGCGTCGTCGTCGTCTCGCCGGACCACGACATGGAGGACTTCCTCGCGGTGGTCGAGCAGATGGGTCTGAACCGGGTGAGCTACGCGATCGGCTGGACCGCCTGGCTCGATATCGCCCCCGACGGTGTGAACAAGGCCACCGCCATGGAGCGGGTGCGTGCCGAGTGCGGCATCCCACGCAGCCGGGTGATGGCCGTCGGCGACGGGCGCAACGACATCGACATGCTGCTCTGGGCCGGCGCGGAGGGCCGCGGTGTGGCCATGGGCCAGTCCCCGGACGACGTCCTCGAGGCCGCCAGCGAGCTCACCGTGAGCGTGCAGGACGACGGCCTGGCCGTGGTCCTGAGCAGCCTCTAGCACTCCAGTACACACGGTAATTCGCGGGGGTCGGCCGCCGTGCAGGGCGTTGCCAGTTTCGCGTGTCAGGCTACTTATTCCGTGATCGGCTAAGATCGGGCGAAGTTCGATGTTGGATCCGGCCCGTCACGGGGCGGTCCCGCGTTGAATCGGGAGGGCTGTCCGAGCGGCCGATGGAGCCAGTCTTGAAAACTGGTGGGCAGAAATGTCTCGTGGGTTCGAATCCCACGCCCTCCGCGCCGCGAGGCGCTGCACCTGCATAACGACGAAAGGATCTGCGTGAGCGACCAATTGCGCCCCCGCTCGAAACGATCGAAGCAGACCAGCCCGATCGCCCGGCACGGCAGGCTCAAGCGGTCCAACGCATTCGCCAACATCGCCAAGGTGCTCGCCGCCGCCCTCGCCGTGGTCATGGTCAGCGGTGTCTCGGTCGCGGCCCTCGCCACCCTCAACGTGGCCACCAGCGTCAAGGAACCCATCCGCCTGGACAGCGAGACCGCGGGTCCGATCCCGCAGATCAGCTCCATCGACGGCGGGGCCAACCTGCTCCTCGTCGGCAGCGACAGCCGTGTCGGCCAGGGCGGCGGCTACGGCGATCCCGAAGAAGAGACCGCGGTCCTCAACGACGTCACCATGCTGCTGCACATCGCCGAAGACCACAGCAGTGCCACCGTGGTCAGCTTCCCCAGGGACACCTACGTGCCCATCCCGGAATGCACCGGCCCCGACGGGGAAACCTACTCGGCCATGAGCAGCCAGAAGATCAATACCACCCTCAGCTACGGCGGGCTCAACTGCACGGTGTCGACGGTCGAGGAACTCACCGGCCTGCCGATCCAGTACGCCGCCGTCGTGCAGTTCAACGGCGTGGCGGCCATGTCAGAGGCCGTCGGCGGGGTGCCCGTCTGTATCGCGGAGCCCATCGTCGACGAACACACCGACCTGGACCTCGCGGCCGGCGAGCACGAGCTCAAGGGCCTGGAGGCACTGCAGTTCCTGCGCACCCGTTACGGCGTCGGCGACGGCAGCGACCTCGGTCGTATCAGCAACCAGCAGGTTTTCCTGTCCTCGCTCGTGCGCACCCTCAAGAGCGCCGAGACGCTGAGCGACCCGATCAAGCTGTACTCGATCGCCAAGGCCGCCGTGGACAATATGGAGCTGTCGACCTCGCTGCAGAGCATGGACACGATGGTCTCCATCGCGATGGCGCTGAAGGACATTCCGCTGGAGAAGGTCGTGTTCGTGCAGTACCCGGTCTACAACGTCGACGGGGGCGTCGAACCCGACGAGTCCGCCGCCGACGATCTGATGGCGTCCATCCTCGCCGACGCCTCGCCTACCCTGGCACCCGGTGAAGCCGACTTCCGCTCCGTGGCAGACCCTGCCGCCGCCGCGACCGAAGCGCCCGTTGAGCCGGTTGACCCTGCCGTGCCCGCGCCGACCGATCCCGCCGCGACCGATCCGGCCACCACCGAAGAGACGCTGCCGAGCAATGTTTACGGGCAGGACGCGTCCCAGTACACCTGCTCGGCCGGGCGCACTCTGGCCGACCAGTAGCACCGTCGGCACCCGCCCGTGGGGATGGTGTTCAAACTGACGTCGTGGTGCGGTTAGTATGGTGGATGTGTGTTTGCGCAAGCAGGCATCCGGGAGACGTCGCATAGCCCGGCTTAGTGCACCACCCTGCTAAGGTGGAGTGCCCTTCACAGGGCACCGAGGGTTCAAATCCCTCCGTCTCCGCTCTTTGAAAAGCCCGCCAGACCCCCGGTCAGGCGGGCTTTTCTGCGTTCCGCTCAGGGAACTGTCGAGAGCTTCACGATGGTGGCCGGGGTCAGATCGACGGTCACCCTCTCGGGATGGATCCCCGCCGCCGCGAGGGCGGCCTGCAGCGCGGCGGTGTCGGGCACCGGCGGTGCGCCCACCACCCGCAGGGTCACCTCGGCGCCTCGGGTGGAGACGCCGGTGACCGTCCAACCGACGCCTGCGGCCCACTTCTCGCCCACGGTCTGCACGGTACCCTCCACGTTGCTGCGGGCCGTGACCTCGACGCTGGTGAGAGTGAGGGGGATGCCGATCAGCAGCAGCATCACGGCGAGCACGGCCACCGGGCGCAGCAGGCCGGGCGCCCCGGTGTCGCCGGGTGCTTTCCGGCGAGTGAGCCGGCTCACCCCGTAGACCGACATCACCACGATGCCGGTGCCGAGGATGGCGACGACGTTGGTGACGAAGAGCAGCAGCGCCCCCAGGAACTGGGGGACGGAGCCCGACTCGAGGACCAGGCCGGCCACGGTCAGCGGCGGGACCAGGGAAATGGCTATCGCGACGCCGGGCAGCGTATCGGAGATGTCCCGGCGCACCAGCGCCACCGAGCCGACGACGCCGGTGCCGAGGGCGGCCAGCAGATCGATCAGACGGGGATTCACCCTGGCCGAGACCTGGGCATTCGTGCTGGCGAGCACGTCGGTCTGCACGAGGAGGCCGACCGCGAAGCCGATCACCACGGCGGCGGCGGCGCCGCCCAGCACCAACACCAGGGAGCGGATGAGGTTCGTCCTGTCGCCGAGCACCGTCGCGAGCATCGTGCCGAGGATGGGCGTCATCAGCGGAGCGACGATCATCGCGCCGATCACCGTGGCGGTGGAATCGCCCACGATGCCCGCCGAGGCGATGATCGATGCGAGCACTAGCAGCATCCAGAATCTGGAGTACCGCGCGCTGGACGCCGGCCCGTCGAAGAAGACGGAGTCGCGCATGCTCTCGGTGGTGTTGAATCGGTCGGCCACGCTGCGAACCTAGCCCTCGTGCGAACCCGACGGTAGGCGGGGCAGAATGGGGCATGGCCACCAGACTTCTGCTGATCTCCGATACGCACGTTCCCCAGCGAGCCCGGCGGCTGCCCGAGCAGGTCTGGCGGGCTGTCGACGAGGCCGACCTCGTGCTGCACGCCGGGGACTGGGTCGACCTCAGCCTGTACGAGGAGCTGACCCGCCGGGCACCGGCGCTGTTGGGCGTGTTCGGCAACAACGACGGCGCCGACCTGCGCCGTGTGCTGCCGGAGATCGCCCGGGACACCATCGAGGGCGTCCGCTTTGCGATGATCCACGAAACCGGTGCCGCCACAGGGCGCCAGAAGCGCATGGACGAGGCCTTTCCGGACACCGATGTGCTCGTCTTCGGGCACAGCCACATCCCCTGGGACAGCGTGTCGCCCCGGGGTCTGCGGCTGCTGAACCCGGGGTCGCCGACTGACCGCCGGCGGCAACCGGCACACACCTACCTGACGGCTGTTGCCGACAACGGGCAGCTCACCGACGTCACCCTCGTGCCGGTTCTGCCGGACGAGGTCAGGCGCGGGTAACGGGCTGGACGAGGAACCTGGCCACGAACTCGTCGGCGGCCACGGGCCGCGAATACAGGTAGCCCTGCGCGAGCAGGCAACCGCGCTCCCGCAGCCACTCAGCTTGCGTCTCGGTTTCGACACCCTCGGCGATCACCTGCAGTCCGAGGGTCGCCGCCAGTTTTATCGTCAGTTCCGCGACGGGGGATTCCCGTTCGGTCTCGATCACGGCCACGAAGGACTGGTCGATCTTGATCACGTCGAGTTCGATCTCGGTGAGCCTGGACAGGCTGGAGTGGCCGGTGCCGAAATCGTCCATCGAAATGATCACTCCGGCGCCGCGCAGCACCCGGATGTTGTCGCGAACGGCCGCGGCATCGCTGCCGAAGTGGGTCTCGGTCACCTCGATGTGCACCAGGGCGGCCGGCAGACCCACATTGGCGCACTCGGTGAGAACAAACTCTCCGTAGCCGGCCGAGGTCAGTTCGCGCGCCGAGGCGTTGATCGCCACGCTCACCGGGTCGTCCTCCCCACGCAGCCGGCGCCAGCGTGCTGCCTCCGCGACCGACTCGCGGACGACCCACTCCCCGAGGACCACGATGGACCCGCTCGCCTCGCAGAGCGGGATGAACTCGGCGGGGGGCACCAGCCCCCTGGTGGGGTGTTGCCAACGCACCAGGGCCTCTGCGCCGATTGCGGCGCCGGTGGCCAGGTCGACCACGGCCTGGAAGCGCAGAAAGAACTCGCCGTTCCGCAGGCCGTCCAGCACGGCTGCCGGGGAGGCGTAGTAGCCGCCGTGGATGATCATCTTGCCGTGGCCTCCCACGCGCTGGGCCTCGAAGAGCGCCTTGCCGGCCCGGCCGAAGAGCTCGCTCTCGGACTCGCTGCCCTCCCTGGCTGAGATGCCGGCTGAGAACTTGGCCACCTGGACTTGCACCCGCACCATCAGGTCGCAGGCGTCGCCGGCGGTGAACCCGGGCAGCAGGATCGCAAACGCATCGCCCTCCACGCGGCCCATGGTCGCCGCACTCGGGAGAGCCTTGACCACATCGGCGACGAACTTCATGATGGCCAGGTCGCCGCCCTCCCGGCCACGTCGCCTGTTCACCAGGGCGAATTCGTTGATATCCAGTCGCACCAGGGAGAGCGGCTCGGTGGGAGCGGCGTCCCGCATGGCGGCGCTGAGCACCTGTTCGAATCCGGCGAAATTGTGGATGCCGGTGAGCTCATCTGTCTCCGCGAGGAGGGCGCTGCGGGCGAACCAGGTGAGCCCCAGGCCGGTCGCCAGCATGAGGAGCGACGACATGGCGACATCCGCCGGGTCGGCGCCAGGTTGCACCGCAAGCACGATGAGCGACAGGGGGATGAAGACCGCCGGATAGATCAGGGATTGCGCGGCGGGGAGCACCGCGAATGCGACCAACGCCAGCATGCTGGGGGTCCAGGCGAAGGTGAGGGTGACCGGCTCGGCGCCGGTGGCCGCCTGGCAGAGCAGGTCCATGACGCCTATCCAGCACAAGGCGAGATGGCGCAGCGGCACCCGCATCCTGGTGCGGAACCCGGCGGAGAGCGCTCCCGTGACGATGAGGACTGCTCCGACGCACAGGAGCACGAGCATCGGTTCATCGTTCTGCACCCACTTGTACCAGGCGTACAGGAGCAGGGGCAGGCCGAAGCCGGCCTGAGCCACGCCGAGCAGGAGGCCCGCCGACTCGTTGGCGTTGAAGAGCCCGGGGCGGTAGCCCGCGGCCAGACGTTGCGCAGAGCGCGCCATTCACCCACCCCCTGCCCCACAGTTGTCGGCGTCATCGCCGGGTTGTGTACAATCTACCCCGCCGCCCCCCGAAGACGTGACACGCGACTACTCCGCCGGTTTGAGGACCTCGTTCGTGAACCCCTCGAGACGGGCCAGCAACCCGGCACCCCTGGAGGTGATCATCTCGGCGGGGTTGGGTTGCATTTGCGACGGTGGCGGCAGGATGCGGATGAGCGTGGAGCAGGCCAGGTCGGAGCAAATGTAGGTTCCGACGGTGTTGCCGTCCCGACCGGCCTGGCCGGCCTTGGGCACGCTGAACAGGCTCACCTGGTGCGCCGGCTGCTGCGTGCGGCACAGCGAACAGAACGCAGACATCGACCGACCGGGCCCCCGCGCCGCGGCCCGCAGCATCATGCCCAATGGAGCATCGCCCCGCCAGAACACGATGTAGCCGCGGTGTGCGGCCTGCGGGTCACGCCAACCCAGATACTCACGTTCGTCCCAGATGGTTTCGTGCAGCCCGGGGAGCGGCATCCGGGCGATCTCGTCGGTGGTGGCGTTCACGATGGAATCCCGGATCTCGGTAGCAGAAAGCGGTTTCATGATCTCCCTCCGATAATCCGTACAGCGTAGTCGAGGCCTCCGGCGGGCTCAATGGCTCCGCCCCCGGCGCAGGGTGCGCCGGGGACGGAGGCTCAGAGCGGCGGCAACACCGCCGCAGGGGGTTACGCGACCGCGCGCAGACCGTCCAGCAACGGAGTGGTGGGGTGGCCGATCAGGGTGGCCAGGTCGCTCGACCCGCCGGCCAGCAGGCCGTCGCGGGTGTTGCCGTCCAGGGCCACCACAAAGCCGACGGTGCCGCCGTCCAGGCCGGCGCCGGTGAGGATGGCCGTGTGCTCCTCTGGGGAGACCGGGGTGAAGACGACAGGGCGGCCGACGACCTCGGTGAGGGCGGCAGCCATGTCGGTGCCGGTCCAGGCGATGTCTCCGGCGAGCTCATAGACGGCGTTCTCGTGGCCGGGGGTGGTGAGCACCACGGCTGCGGCTTCGGCGTAGTCGCTGCGCGAGGCGCTGGCCACCCGGCCCGCACCGGTGCTGGTGAGGTAGACGCCCGTCTCCCGGGCCTGCTGCACGGAGGCCGCGTAGTTCTCGGTGTACCAACCGTTGCGGAGGATCGTGAACGGAACGCCGGATGCCAGCAGGGCCTCCTCGGTGGCCTTGTGCTCGGGGGCGAGGATCAGGGCCGAGGTGTCGGCCTTCGGGGCGCTCGTGTACACGATGCGGCCCACTCCGGCGGCGACCGCGGCGGTGATGGCGTTGCTGTGCTGCGCGACACGCTGCCCCACCTCGCTGCCGGAGACGAGCATCAACACGTCGGCGCCGGTGAACGCGGCGGCCAGGCTGGCCGGCTCGGCGTAGTCGATGACCGCCGTGGCCACGCCCATCCCGGCCAGGTCGGCCAGACGCGCTGTGTTCCGGCCGACGGCGGTGATCTCGGCCGGGGTGACGCCGCGGTTGATGAGGTGCTCGACGATGAGGTGCCCGAGCTGGCCGGTGGCTCCGGTGACGACGATAGACATTGGATGTTCCCTTCGCGACCCGCAAGATGCGTGCCTTCTGGTCGGTGCAACCCGCCGGCCCGCCCAATACTTCCCAACCGCAGGTACCCACCTTTAGGTAAGCTAGTTTCTATGACCGCTGCACTGTCCACCCCGGCCGCCCCGTCCACCGCCGACGCAGTCGTGCGGGAGCGCCTTGCCCAGCTGGTCGGCGATCCGGCACCGGCCGGGGCCGGGATGCCGGCGGCGAACGTTTTCGCGGCCGGCTGCGCCAGCCGGGTGGTGCTGGACCACGTCACCAGCAAGTGGGGCGTGCTTGTGATCGTGGCGCTCACCGAGACCAGCCTGCGCTGGGGCGAACTGCGCCGTGGTATCGAGGGCATCAGCGAGAAGATGCTCGCGCAGACCCTGCGCACCCTCGAGGCCGACGGTCTCGTGCACCGCGACGCGCAGCCCACCATCCCGCCCCGGGTGGACTACAGCCTCACCGACCGTGGCCAAGAGCTCGCCGCTCATCTCCTGCCGCTGGTGCGCTGGGTGGGCGTGAACGCCGGCGACATCGTGGGCGGTCGCTGAGCCGGCGGGGTCGGCGGCGGCTACAGGTTGGGCAGGAACTGCAGCCAGGCCATCCGGCGCTCGCCGCGGAGGTCGGATTCCACCCGGTCCTCCTCGTCGAAAATGAGGGTCAGGCGATCGCCCTCGGTGTAGACCGGCCAGCCCGGCCCGGTGAGGCCGGTGGCCGCAAAATGCAGCCAGTGCTCGCGCATCCGGTCGCCGGTGCGCAGAAAACTCGCCCGGCCGCCCAGGGCCGTGAGTTTGCGCAGCTGACTGTCGGTGGCCGACGTGGAGAGGGCGAGCAGTTCGAGTCCGTGCGTGGCGTCGAAGCCGAGGAGGCGTAACAGCCGGGGAGCCAGGTCGAAGCGGTAGAGGTAAACCGGTGCCGACCGGGAGTGCAGCTCGGCAACCTGCACGCTGGGAAACCAGAACGCATAGTCGCCGCTGAAGTCCACTTCGGCGCGCAGGGCAGGCAGGGCGGAATACACCGCCCGCATGTCCTGATGGGAGCCGGGCGGGGCCTCGTCGAAGAGCGACTGGATGCGCTGGATCGACCGCGGCAAGATGTCGATCCGGCCGCGGAACATCGAGCCCTCCCTGTCGTTGGTGCCGATGATCAGCGGCACCGGATGAGCGTGCCCCTGGCGGAAAGCGTCGAGGGGGCGTTCGGGCAAAAAACTCCCGTCGACGACGGGGGCCATGCAGAAGGTGCCCGGGTCGACATCCGGGGTGCGTCGTTGCAGCACGAGGGCGGCACGGACCAGGGCGGGCCACGTGGCGGTGTCCAGCAATTCGGCGGCGGGCCGCCGGCCGCCGGCCAGCTCCGGCGCGCGGCCCTGCCGCAGCACCTCGATGAACTCGGAGGCCCAGCGGCCGGCCAACGCGGGGGAGTACGCCGCGTTCGACGGCGGGCTCTGGGCGATCGCCCTGGCGAACAGTCCACGGGCTGCGGGCGTCGCGAGCAGCGTCACCACGGCATTGCCGCCGGCAGACTCGCCGATCACGGTGACGTTGTGCGGGTCGCCGCCGAACGACCGGATGTTGTCCCGCACCCATTCCAGGGCGGCCACCTGGTCCCGCAGCCCGAGATTGCTCTCAAAGGGACGGTTGGGGGTGCTGAACCGACTGAAGTCGAGGTAGCCGAGGGCGCCCAGCCGGTAGTTGAGGGCGACGTAGACGGTGCGGCCGCTCCGCACGATGGTCTGGCTGCGTTCCGTGAAGTCTTGTGAGGAACCGGAGGCGTAGCCGCCGCCGTGGATGAAGACCATCACCGGCAGATCGGCCTCGTCCGGCCGGTCGGCGGGCCGCTGCACGTTCAGGCTGAGACAGTCCTCGCCCATGCGGGTGCGGCGGCTGACGCCCTTGAACTGGGTGCCCCGGTCTTGCGGGGCGACGGGGCCGTAGCTGCCGGCGTCGCGGACGCCCGCCCACGGGATCACCCGCTGGGGTGCGCGGAACCGCAGCGGCCCGACCGGCGGGGCCGCGTAGGGGATTCCGCGCCAGGTCTGCACCCCCGCGACGGGGAGGCTGCCCCGAACCAGGCCGCCGGCGACGAGAACCTCCAGGGGCCAGGGCCGGAATGCGGACGGTGACTGGTGCGCCGGGGCGTTGTCCGGCAGAGGGCGGAGCATCGTGTGTCCCTCCTGCCCCGGTTCGCGTGCTCGGGGCCTGTCGTGCCCTAGCGGTACTTACGAATTCGGTTCGAACCCGAAGCGTTCGCCGGCGTCCCACTCCTGTCGCAGGTTGCCGTAAGCGGGGATGCCGCGGTTGGCCTTGAGAATCGCGGCCAGGTGCATCAGGTTCCAGGTCATGAACGTGGTGTTGCGGTTGGTGAACTCGTTGTCAGGGCCGCCGGAGCCCGCATCCAGGTAGCTCGGCCCTGGACCGATCTCGCCGATCCAGCCGGCATCCGCTGCGGGCGGGATCGTGTAGCCGATGTGCTGCAGGCTGTACAGGATGTTGGACGAGCAGTGCTTCACGCCGTCCTCGTTGCCGGTGATGATGGCGCCACCCACCTTGCCGTAGTAGATGTACTGGCCCTTGTCGTTGTACTCGGACGACATCGCGTAAAGCCGTTCGATGACCCGTTTGGTGACCGAGCTGTTGTCGCCGAGCCAGATGGGCCCGCCGAGCACGAGGATGTCGGCGGCCGCGACCTTGTCGAACAGGGCCGGCCAGGCATCCGTCGCCCAGCCGTGCTCGGTCATGTCGGGGTAGACGCCGGTGGCGATGTCGTGATCGATGGCGCGGATGACCTCGACGTGCACACCCTGCTCGCGCATGAGGTGTGCGCTGAGGGAAATGATGCCCTGGGTGTTGCTGATCTCCGGGCTGCGCTTGAGGGTGCAGTTGATGAACAGGGCGCGCAGGCCCTGATATTCGAACGAGGCCTGCGTGTTTCTGAGCGTGTGCACCATGGGGGCAGTCAAGCACCTGGCCCGCGCATCGTCTAGCCCGGTCTCTGCGCGGAAGTGCGGGCCGGGCGCGGCGCGAACCGCCGGGCCAGGAACAGCACCGGGATGAGCAGCGCCATCGGCAGCAGGAACGCCTGGGCGAGCCCGGTGGAGTCGGCGAGGAGACCCACCAGCACGGCGCCGAGCACCGCCCCGGCGTAGTTGAACAGGTTGACCCTGGCGATCACCTCGTCGCTGCGGGCCTCGTGCAGCTCGCCCGCCGCGCTGAATGCCAGCGGCACCAGGGCACCGACCCCGAAACCGGCCAGGGCGAAGCCGGCCACGGCGGCCCAGGTGACGGGCACCGTCGCCACGACCAGGCAGCCGAGGATCGCCAGCACCGTGGTGCAGGCGGCCAACACGACCCGGCCGAACCGGCGCACCAGCACGTCGGCGCCGATGCGGGTGACCAGGATGGCGGCCTGGTAGGCGGCGTAGCCGAGCGGAGCGATCGCGGCGCCGGTGAGAAGCACATCGTGCAGGTACACCGTGCTCCAAGTGCTCACGGCGGAGTCCACCACGAAGGCGGCCAGCACCACGGTGCCGAACAACACGATGCCGCGGCGAGGCAGCTTGCCGTGCGGGGCCGCATTCGGGGCCGGTGGAAGCTTGGTACGCCGCGGGTCGAAGCCGCGCAGACCCACGACGGCGACGGCGAGGGCGACGACGGCGCCCGCAACCAGGGCGATGCCGGCGTTGGCCGCGGTGCCGGCAACGGCCGACATCAGCAGGGCGCCGGCGATGGCGGCGCCGGTGTACCAGGCGAAGAATCCGGCCATCACGGAGACGCCGATGCGCTGCTGCACCAGCACGCCCTGCATGGCGCCGGCGGCATCGACGATGCCCAGGCCCGCGCCGTAGATCGCGAACGCGGCGATAAACGCGGGCAGCCCCACCGGGGAGGCGATCAGCGGCAGGGCCACGGCCTCGAGGAGCAGTCCCACCACCAGGGCCACCCTGCTGCCCCAGCGCACCGCGAGTCGATCGGCCAGCAGCGAACCGCCGGCCGCTGTGAGGCAGACCAGCAGAACGATGAGCGACACCACGGTGTCGTCGATGCCGTACCGGGTCTTCAGGTTGGGCAGCGAGGTGACGACCACCGCGTAGCCGAAGCCCTGCGCGGCGTAGCTGGCGCTCACCGCCACCCGGGAACGACGGATGCCGACCACGGGGCGGATGGTGGTCGGTGCGCTCATGCGGTCGGCTCCAGATCGTCGGTGGTCGGGCCGCACGAGGACAATGGCGCATCGGTGCACAGGGCGGTGCCCGGAGGTTATCAGGGTGCAGCCGTGTTCGGCGGTTGCAGTGGAGATGTCGGTGGAAACAACGCCGAGAGCGGGGCTCGGCGGCATAACCTGCCGGAAACATCCGCCTCGTACGCTGTGGGGTCTCGGCTTCGCGCGGTGCGGCGCCTCTGACGGAAGGTCCCTATGGAAACCACATTCACCCTGGCACTGCCGTCATGGTTGACCGAGCTCATGCCCGGACTCCCGCAGACGCTGCCGACCCTGGACGAGCGGATGGCCCTGGTGAATTCGCTCGCCGCACGGAACTACCGGGAGGGCAACGGCGGACCGTTTGCCGCCATCGTCGTCGATGCCGGTACGGGCGAGCTCGTGTCGGTCGGGGTGAACGTGGTGCTGTCCACCGGCGTGGCCGGAGCTCATGCCGAGGTCATGGCCCTCGGGCTGGCGCAACGTGCGACAGGCTCTTGGGACCTTGGCGCCGATCCGGCCCGTCCCCTGGAACTCGTGGTCAACTGGCGCCCCTGCGTGATGTGTTACGGCGCAACGATGTGGTCGGGGGTGCGCCGACTGGTCGTGGCCGGCTCCGGCGCCGAGCTGGAAACTCTGACCGGCTTCGATGAGGGCCCGATGCGTGAGGACTGGGCGGAGCAATTCGAGGCCCGTGGCATCACCGTGGTGCAGGACATCGGCCGCGACGAGGCGCTACGGGTGTTCCGGGAGTACGGCGCGGCGGATGTGCTGGTGTACAACGCGCGCGGTGGTGTTGACTGATCGGGTGACCTCCAGCCAACGGCGCATTCTGATTGTGGCCATCCTGTCGTCATTCGTGGCGTTCCTGGACGGCTCGATCATCAACGTCGCTCTGCCGGCCATCTCCAGGGAACTCGGCGGCGGCCTGCCGCTGCAGCAGTGGGTGGTCGACGGTTACCTGCTCAGCCTGGGCGCGCTGATCCTGGTGGCCGGGTCGCTCTCCGATACCTTCGGCCGGGTGCGGGTGCTGCGCGCGGGCCTGATCTGGTTCGGGATCACCTCCCTGGCCTGCGGATTGGCGCCCACCGGAGTCCTCCTCGTCATCGCCCGACTGCTTCAGGGGGTGGCGGCGGCGCTGCTGGTTCCCAGTTCGCTGGCCCTGATCACCTCCACCTTCCGCGGTGTCGCGCAGGGCAAGGCCATCGGCGCCTGGACCGGCTGGACCGGGGTCGCCGGCATCGCCGGCCCGTTGCTCGGCGGCATCCTGGTGGATGCGGTGAGTTGGCGGCTGGTCTTCTTCATCAACGTCATTCCGATCGCCGTCACGATGTTCCTGCTACGCCGCGTTCAGGAACCGACCCGGCCTGCCGTAGGCGCCCGCGTCGACGTGCTCGGCGCCTGCCTGGCCGTGGTGGGGCTGGGCGGGCCGGTCTTCGCCCTGATCGAAAAGGGCCGGTTCGGCTGGGGCAGCCCCGTCGTCTACCTCCCGATGGCCATCGGCCTGATCGCGTTCGCAGCCTTCCTCTGGTGGGAGGCGCGGGCCCCGCAGCCGATGATGCCGCTGGGCCTCTTCAGGGTGCGCAACTTCGCCGTGGGCAACATCGCCACCGTCGGGATCTACGCCGCGCTCAACCTGGGCTTCTTCCTCTTCGCCCTCTACCTCCAGGAGGTCGGCGGTTTCTCCGCCACCCTCGCGGGGCTCGCCGGCATCCCGGCCACCGTGATGATGCTGCTCTTCGCCACCCTCTTCGGCACCTTGGCCGGTAAACACGGGCCGCGGCTGTTCATGACGATCGGCCCGTTCGTGGCCGGTGCCGGCTTCCTGCTGGTGACCACGGCGGTACCGCCGGTCAACTTCGCCCTGCAGGTGCTGCCGGGAATTGTGCTGGTGGGACTCGGCCTGGCGATCACGGTGGCGCCGCTCACCTCGGCCGTGCTCGGCTCCATCCACTCCGGCCAGGCGGGCATCGGTTCGGCGATCAACAACGCCGTGGCCCGCGTCGCCGGCCTCGTCGCGATCGCCCTGACCGGCACCATCGTCGGGTCTGCGCTGGATGTCGCCGGCTTCCAGCGCGCGATGATGCTGGTGGCCGCGTTGATGTTCGCGGGCGGCATCGTTTCCTGGCTGGGTATCCGCACGGCCGTGCCCACAACGGATGCGCCGGTCGCGGCTGTCGGGGAGCCCGGGTAGTCATGGAGCATCCGCTGCTCTTCGACGAACCGGATGCCGCGTTGGAGCGCCTGCGCGCCCTGTGCCTGGCCTTCCCCGAGGCCGTCGAGGTGCTCGCCTGGGGGCGGCCCACCTTCCGTGCCGGCAAGAAGATCTTCGTCACCGTCGGTGCGAGCATGGACCGGCCGCACAGCATGGTCTTCAAGCCCGACCCCGAGGAGCGGCGGGCCCTCGTGCAGGATGCGCGCTTCTTCATCCCGCCCTATTTCGGCCCGGCCGGCTGGCTCGCCATCGACTTCGATTCACCCCGGACCGACTGGGTGGAGTTGGCGGAACTGGTGGATACCTCGTATCGACAGGTCGCCCTGAAGCGCCAACTGGCGCAATTGGACAGCTGGAGGGCCCTAGGCGCACCAGAGGGCTCAAAATAACTGTTATAGTTTCTAAGTTGTCTTCGAGGGTTTCGGTCCCGAATTCATCACTGCGCCCGTAGCTCAACGGATAGAGCATCTGACTACGGATCAGAAGGTTGGGGGTTCGAATCCCTTCGGGCGCACAGATTGAAAGCGGTTCACTTCGGTGGGCCGCTTTCGTCGTTTCCGGCCGTGACAGGATGGGTTGATGAGCCGCTCCTCGGACCCTCGCACGTACGACCTCGATTCGCTCCGTGACCGGGTGGTCTCCGAAGCCGGGGGAGCGGTCGATGACAGCATCCCTCAGTTGGCCGACGCCGACCCGGGGTTGTGCGGAATCGCGCTCGTGCTGCCGGACGGCACCGTGCGGAGCAGTGCACAGGCCGACGTGCTCTTCAGTGTGCAGTCGGCCGTAAAGCCCTTCCTCTTCGCCCTGGCCCTGCTGGATACCCACGGAGAAGCGTTTGATCGCATCGGCATCGAACCGACCGGTGAGGCCTTCGACGCCATCAAGCTCGAAAGCGGCACCGGCCGCCCACCGAATCCCATGGTCAACGCCGGGGCGCTGCTCACCGCCGCCCTCGTCGACGGTGACGACGTCGCCGCCCGGAACGACCGCATCCTGCGGGGCCTGTCGGCATTCGCCGGGCGCCCGCTCGAGGTGGACGAGGGCATCGCCCGCACCGAACACCTACTCGGCGACCGCAACCACGCTCTGGCGCACCTGATGCGGTCGGAGGGCACCCTGCGGGTCAGTGCCGACGACGCCGTGGAAGTGTACGCCAGGGCCTGCGCCGTGCTCGTCGACGCCCGGGCCCTCGCGGTGATGGGCGCGACCTTGGCCTGCCGGGGCGTGAACCCCGTTACCGGCGAGCGGGTGGTGCCGGCCGGGATCGCCCGCGACGTCGTGTCGGTGATGGCCACCTGCGGGGTCTACGACGGGTCGGGCCGGTGGATGCAAAGCGTCGGGATTCCGGCGAAGTCGAGCGTCTCCGGCGCCATCGTGCTGGCAGCACCCGGCCGGCTCGGCGCCGCCGTGGTCAGCCCGCCGCTGGACGCGCAGGGCACCAGTGTGCGCGGGCGTCTCGTGAGCGATCGGCTCAGCGTCGACCTCGGCCTCCACGCCTTCGGCTGACCGCCCCCGGTCGGGGCTTAGTGCGTCGCCCGCTCCTGGTTGCCGAGCTCGGCGAGCACACCGGCCAGGCGGAGCGCGAACTGCGGGGGAACGTTCTGCGGCAGCGCATCCACCGGCCACCACGCGACATCGTCGCTTTCATCGCTCGCCACCGGGGCGGCCTCCGGTCTGGCGATCGCCGCAAAGCCCACGTCCCAGTGCGTACGGCAGCTGAAGCCGTCACCCAGGTTGTGCCGGTCCAGATCCAGGATGCCGCCGCCGACCGGATCGAGGTCGTCGATTCCGCATTCCTCGCGGGCTTCCCTGAGGGCGGTGTCGACAACGGAGCCGTCGGCCGCCTCGACGTGACCGCCCAATTGCACCCAGAACCGGCCCTTCTTGTGAAAGCACAGCAGCACCTGCGCCAGGTCGGGGGTGAAGACGAAGCAGCTCCCGGTGACGTGTTCGGGTCCGCCGTGGCGTTCCAGCGCCGCCTCGGGCGAGCCGAGGACGAACCCGAGGTACTCGTCCCGCAGCACGGCCTGCCCGGGTGCGAGCGGCATCCAGGCCCGGAGCCGGTCGATCAGATCGTCAGCGCGCGCGGCGACGGGTCCGCCGGCCGGATCGGTGGCGGGGGAGCGGAGGTCGGGATCGGGCATACCTGAGGGTAGCCGCCGGCAACTGGTGCCCGTGCGGACAACTGCGCCCGGTACGCCAGGCGCAGTTATCCGCTGCGGCAACGGTTGCGCCGGTCAGCGGGCGTGCTCGACCACGAAGTCGGTGCCGGGGAAGACCAGGGTCTCGTGACCGTCGTCGAAGGAGACCAGGTAGGGCGGCTCGCCCTCGGGGCCGCGGACCTCGCGAATGGTGCCGTGCCGGTCAGGCGTTGAATCGGTTTTGCCGCGGATGATGATCCGGTCGTTCTCTGCTGCGCGCATAACGCACCTCCTGTCGGGCAGATTACGCTTGCGGCCTCCGCCTGCACAGGGGCGGTGGCGCTCGGCGAGATTCCCGCAGCGCCGCAGCGGGCACAAAACTGAGCTAACCTTAGTTTTGTCCAACGCGCCACCCGGATTCTCAGTCAGGCAGCGTTCGGGTCGTCTGGCCGAGATGGCAGTCCTGCAAGGGAGTGCCACGGCGAGGTGAGGGGTAGGGCCCTTGCCTCGCCGCCACCCGCGGCGGCTCAGACCGGCTGGTCCGGTCCCAGCCGTAGCCGGTCGCACAGGGCGGTGAGCTGCAGGAGTTCATCGTCGCTCAGGCTGTCGCCCACCCGCGTGCTGATCGAGCCCATGTGGTCCAGCGCCACCCGCCGAAAGAGCGCGAAGCCGGCATCCGTCAGCTGCACGATGGCGCCGCGACCGTCGTCGGGGTCGGCGTGCTTGAGCACGTAGCCCCTGGACGCCAGGCGGTCCACCAGCCGGCTCACGCTGGGCTGGGTGAGCAACACATGCTTGTTCAACTCCCGCAACCGGATGCTGCGTTCGGGCTGGCGGGACAGATTGAACATCACGTCGTACTCGTTGAAGGAGATCTCGCGGGACGGGAAGTCCTCGGCCAGGCTGCGCATGATGGCGACCTGGGCGCGAAACAGCGACTCCCACGCGCCGACGGCTATTGCACGATCGACCATGTTGCCTCCTCACCGTGCCCCCGGGCATCCCGTGTTCAACAATATGGGATCGGCGCGGCGTCCCCGGCAGCCTAGCCCGGTCGATCGCGCATTGCCGCCCGTGCGGCCGGACCGTTCTATAGTGCGCGTATGGATGCCTCGCGAAGTCGAACCCCGTCCGTCGCCGTCGTCATCAATCCGAGCAAGTTCCCGGATCTTGAGGAAACGAAGGCTCGGGTTGGCGCCGCCGCGAGCCGCCTCGGCTGGGATGACCCCCTGTGGTTCGAGACGAACAGGGATGATTCGGGCGTCGCCGCGGCCCGGTCGGCACTGGCGCTTGCCCCGGACCTCGTCTGCGTCATGGGCGGCGACGGCACGGTGCGGGCGGCAGCGGGCGTGTTGCGCGGCACCTCGGTGCCGTGCGGTCTGCTCCCCAGCGGCACGGGAAACCTGCTCGCCCGCAACCTGGGCATCCCGGTCGATTCTCTCGACGACGCCCTGGAGATCGCGTTCCTGGGGCAGAACCACGCCATCGACGTGGGACTGGCTACCTTCGACGATGGCGAAGAACGGGTGTTCGTCGTCATGGGCGGAGTCGGCCTGGACGCCGACATCATGGCGCAGACCGATGATGGCCTCAAGAAGAAGGTGGGCTGGGGCGCCTATGTCGTCGCCGGTGGAGCGACGATGTTCCGCGAGGGATTCGGGGTGACCCTGTCTGTCGACGGTGAGGAGCATACGAGCCACGAGTGCCTCATGGTGTTGGCCTGCAACTGCAGCTCGGTGGTGGCCAATATCGAACTCGCCACCGGCGCGAAGGTTGACGATGAACGACTGGACCTGGTGGTGCTGCGGCCCAACGTCGTTGCCGGTTGGCTGGGCGTGGCGGTCGAGGTCGCCGCGCGGATCCGCAACGGGGCCGCATCGCTGCGCCAATGGTCGGGTCGCGACTTCGGGTTTCAGCTCGACCGCCCGGTGCTCGCCGAGATTGACGGTGACCCGGTCGGCGAGACCCGTGCCGGTCGGTTCAGTGTTGATCCTGGCGCCCTGGTCGTGCGGCTGCCCGTTCCCGCCAGGCTCGGCCGGCGCTGAGCGGCTCCGGATCAGGCATCCCGACGACCGAAGAGCACGAACGCGGGAGCCAGGAGCAGGACGACCCAGGCGACCATGACGACACCGCCGGGGAGTGGCTCAAGCAGCCCCATGCCCGGGTACCGCGAGATGAGTTGCAGCCCCGCGAGGTCGGGGGTGAACTTCAGCCAGGGGAGCAGACCGACCAGCGCCACCCCGAGCCCCAGGACCAGGGGGATTAGGACGATCACCGGAAGCAGGATGGACCTGGCGAGAACCGTAAGCGCGGCCGAGATGAGGCTGATGCAGGTCCAGTTCAGGCCGACCATGAGCAGGTTCAGCGTCATCGCCGGGGTGAGCTCCAGCTCGGCGATGCCCGCTCCCCCGGTCGATACCTGACGCACGGCGACGCCCAACCCGACGGCGACGACCGCCAGCAGGAAGGCGAGGGCGGCGACGACGATCGCCTTCGCGCCCAGGAGCCGCAGCCGGTTCGGGACGGCCAGCTGGGAACTGCGAAGCAGACCGTTCTGGTACTCGCAGCCGACGATGAGTGCAGCGAGCAGGATGACGAGCGGTTGGCCGAAGCCGGCGACCTCGAACCCGCCCGTGTCGTCGCCGGTCGCGGCCGGTGAGCGGGAGGCGGCGACATTCAGCCCCATCGCGAAAGACAGCGCCGGCGGCAGCACGAGGGCGGCGCTGATCGTCACCAGGGCGGCGGGGAGCGTGCGGATCTTCGTCAGCTCCGCGGCGATCGCTCGATACATGAGCGCTCCGCCCCGGCTACGCATCACGGCGCCGGAACACGATCCCGGCCAGTGTGAGGCTAGCGACAACCCACGCGACCAGCACGATCGCGCCGGCCGCTGCGCCAAGGTGGGTGCCGTCCGCCGGCGTGTACAGGCTGGCGCCGGCGGCCGGCGGGACGAATCGTGCGGGTGCCCACAGGGTGGTGAGAAAGTCGCCCAGGCCTACCGACAGCGGCACGATGACGACCAGCGGCAGGATCGCGTTGCGGGCCAGCACGCCGATCGCGAACGCCAGCAGGGCGAGTGCCGTCCAGGTCAGTGCGACGCCGGCGATGTTTCGCCACACGAGCGGCGGAAAGGCCAGCGGGTCCAGACCCTGGTCGCCGAGCGCGAGGTGCCGGAGCACGGTGCCGCCACCCATCGCCGCGCTGGCGGTCACCGCGACCACGAGAGCGAGAACCGCAGTCCGGGTGGCGAAGAGTCGGAGCCGGTGCGGGTCAGCGATGAGGGAGCTGCGGAGCAGCCCGGTACGGTACTCGCTGCCGGCATACAGTGCGCCGAGCGCGATCATCAGGATGAGCCCGATGTTCATCATGTCGAACCCCTGATACTCCACGGGCAACGGCTGAGCGGAGTACAGCTGCGGGTTGGTCGCCGAGGTTGCCCCGGCCAGGTCGCCCCCGGTTGCCGCCACCTCCGAGCGGCCCGCGAGGTAGGTCAACGAACCGGTGAGGGCGATGGTCAGCACGGGCAGCATCCACAGTGCCGTGGTTGTGGTGAATTTGACCACCTCGGCCCCGACCCGGTTCCCGGACGCCCCCAGGAGAAGGCCGTTCACGGGAGGAGACCGGGGTCGGTCAGGGCGAAGTACGCGTGTTCCAGAGAGGGCCGGCTGCCGCGCACGGCGGCGACACTCCCGGTTGCAACGATGCTCCCGTCGTTGATGACCACCACGTCGTCCGCGAGATCGGCCATCTCCGTGATGAGGTGGCTGGACACCAGAACCGTGTGCCCGGCGTTGGCCTGGCCTCTCAGGAATGACCGCAGCCAACGCAGCCCGTCGGGGTCGAGGCCGTTCGTGGGCTCGTCGAGCACCAGGGTCGCCGGTGATCCGAGGAGCGCAGACGCGATCCCCAGCCGCTGCCCCATTCCGAGCGAGAACGTGCCGACCTTGTCCTTTGCGTGGCGCTCAAGCCCCACGATCGCGAGCACCTCCGGCACCCGGCTCGGCGCGATGCCATTGCTCGTGCACATCCACCGGAGATGGTCCCGTGCGGAGCGCCCGGCACTGGCACCCGGGCCGTCGAACATCGCACCCACCGTCCTCATGGGGCGGTCGAGGTCGCGGTAGCGTTTTCCGTCGATCAGCGCGAGACCGGATGAGGCCCGGTCCAGACCGAGCAGGATTCTCAACGCCGAGCTCTTCCCGGCGCCGTTCGGGCCGAGGAACGCGGTGACCCGAGCGGGCCGGGCCTGGAAGCTGATGCCGTGAAGCACCTCCCGTCGACCATGCGATTTGTGGATGTGCTCGATGCTGATCATGCCTGCCTCTCTGCCCGGGGAACGGCCGGTCCTTCCAGTGAAGTGGGCCTCAGCGCGGCACGCATCCGACCCAGGGCGGCGCTGTGCAGCTGCCGGCGGGCCCAGGACTGTCAGACCTGGGTCCGATGCCCCCGACTCGGCCGCTCAGTAGACTCGGGCGCATGACACTGGGGGAGCGTCCGGCACGGCGATCCCGGGCGGCGCCTCTCGCGATCGCCGCATTGACAGCCGTGCTCCTCGTCTCCGTCACATTCGGTGTGACGGGCGCGCTCGCGGTCAGCCTCCCGATTGGGATCATCGCCGCCACCGTGACGATTTCGGTGTGGGCACTTGTCACCCTTCGCGCCGAGCGCGATGCCCACGAGGCCGCGCTCACCGAGTGGGCAGCGGCGAGCGCTGTGGCGGTCGAACGCCTCCAGATTGCCCGTGACCTGCACGACATCGTCTCGCACGGGCTGGGCCTGATCACCGTTCGCGCGGCCACCGCCAAGCACCTCGACGACCACGGTGAGAGCCGTGCCACCCTGTTGCAGGCGCTGGGGGACATCGAGACGGCCAGCCGGGAAGCGACGGTGGAATTGCGCCGCATGCTCGGGGTGCTGCGCCGCACCGACGACCCCGCGCCGCGGCTGCCGGTGGACAGCCTCGAATCCCTGCCCGGACTCATCGCCGGAGCGACCCGAAACGGCCTGGCCGTCGAGTTCGACGGTGGAAACCTCGGCGACGTGTCGCCGGGCGTGCAGCTCGCGATCATCGTCATCGTGCGCGAAGCACTCGCCAACACCCTCCGGCACTCCGGGCCGACGGCCGTCCGGGTGCGGCTGGTTCGCAGCGGATCCGTCATCACGCTGACGGTGACCGATGTGGGGTCCACACCAGCATGGCTGGCTGTCCCGGGTGCAGGGCAGGGGCTCGTCGGGCTCCGGGAACGCACCCAGAGCCTCGGCGGCACTCTGGTGGCCGAACCACACGGGCGCGGATTCCGCCTCGAGGCCCGGCTGCCCGACCGGGACGAACCATGACCGCGCCCGCCCGGCCCATCAGGGTGGTCCTGGTCGACGACCAGCTGCTCCTGCGCCGTAGTCTTGCCCAGGTCATCAACGCCGCGGCCGGACTCCTGGTCGTCGGCGAGGCGGGTGACGGGTTCGAGGCCGTCGACGTCGCTGAGGCCACCCTCCCCGACGTGATCCTCATGGACGTGCGCATGCCCCGGCTGGACGGCATCGAGGCCACCAGACGAATCTGCTCGAACCCCGCTCTCCGCGGCGCCCGGGTGCTGATGCTGAGTATGTTCGAGCTCGACGAATACGTGTTTGACGCGTTGCGGGCCGGAGCAAGCGGCTTTGTGCTCAAGGACAGCAAGCCGGGCGATCTCATCGACGCCATCGTCCGCACCAGCACGGGCGAGGCGCTCTTCGCCCCGTCTGTTCTCACCCGGCTCGTGGCGCACTACCTGAACCGCGCGCCCGAAGCCGCGGGAGCAGCGGCCAAGCGCGGAGCGGCAGCCGCACTCACCGACCGCGAGGTCGAAGTCCTGGGGTTGATCGGTCGGGGTCTCTCCAACGACCAGTTGGCCGTGCACCTCACAATTTCGGTCAAGACGGTGAAATCACACATCTCGCACCTGCTGAGCAAACTAACCGCGCGGGACCGCGCGCAGCTGGTCATCGCCGCCTACGACAACGGGCTCGTGCTGCCGAGGAGGCTCTAGGAGTCACCCGTTAGACAACTCCCTCGGGCGGCGATGGTGGGGTTAGCCCGCCTGCGAGTACGGGAGCCAGCTCGATGGTGCGTGCTGGAGCGCTTCCGTAGCGTCGGAGACAGACGAAGTCCCGCCTCACCGCCATCGCGCTGAGGTGGCCTTCCCGGCAGATCGGATCCTTGTGGAGACGCTCAACGAGCTCATACTTTCCTGGGCGGCATCCCCCTTCGTGCTCGTCGTGGTTCTGCTGCTCGTGGCACTCGACGGGTTCTTTCCGCCCATGCCCAGTGAGCCCGTCGTGGTGGCCGTCGCCGCGATCGGGGTTGCCACCGGGACCCCGAACCCCTGGGCGGTGTTCCTGGTGGCGGCCATCGGGTCGTTCGTCGGTGACAACTTGGCGTTCTCCCTCGGCCGCCGGGTCGACCTCGAACGCTTCCGTTGGACACGCGGGCCGAGAGCGTCCCGGCTGCTCGATCGTGCGCGCCGCGCCCTCGACCGGCGTGCGGCGTCCGTCATCCTCACGGCTCGATTCGTGCCCGTCGGCCGGGTTGCGGTGAACGTCATGGCCGGCTCGAGCGGGTTCGCCCGACGCCGTTTCGTGCCGCTCAGCGCCGTGTCTGGGGTGGCATGGGCCGGCTACTCGGTCCTCGTCGGCGTCTTCGCCGGCGCCTGGTTACGGGATCAACCGGTGCTGGGCGCCGTGGTAGCGGTCGCGGTCGCGCTCGCGGGAGGCGTGATCATCGACCTGGTGGTCCGAAGGGCCCGTCGGTCGCGTGACCGCCGGTCCTATGACGGCAGTTTGGCCGCGATCACGCTTACTTCGATGAGGGCTCCCGGTACTCCCAGTCCCGCCACCCGTGCCGCGGTCACCAGCGGTGGGACACCGGGCCCGACGAGCCGCGGCGCGATGGCGCCGTAGGCGGCGCCGAGATCGGCATCCGCGGCGATTAGTACAGTCCACTGCACGACGTCGACGAGGGATGCGCCGGCCGCTCCGAGCGCGACAACAACGTTGTCGACCGCCCGGCTGGTTTGCTCGGCGATATCCGCGGAGATGACAGTGCCGGTGTCGTCAACGCCGTTCTGACCGCCCACATAGATGGTCGTGGCTCCCGCGGGAACGATCGCGACGTGACTGAACGCCGGACTCTTGACGAGTCCGGCGGGTTGCAAGCGGATGATGTCCACGGTGTTTTCTCCGATTCTTCCTGGACGACACGCTACGCCCGCAACCGCGAGGGCGGACGCGCAGCCTGCCGGCACGCAGGGGGCATTTATCGCGATCCACGCTGTCCCGTGCCACTCGAGTTGACCTTTTGCCACATAACTTGGCAGCGGCGATCCGCGTGAACCTGGTGCTTTGACCTTCTCTGCGCATCGGGCACTGCGTGGATTTGTGTCACCTAACCTGTCCAAATCGGAAATAGCACATGTCGATGAACGGCTGCGCATCGCAAGGGACATCGCCACTCCCAGGCGGCTCCGTTCCCTAAGTCGCCACACCGCCCCACGACTTTCGACAATGCTGCATACATAAGGGCGCTATCGTCCCCTGCATCCGACGAACTGCGGGGTTGCGCATCCGTCAAGGGGATCCGCTCGTGTTCCACACGACGGTACTTCGGCAATGCCGAGTCGTTGAGAAGCTGATACAGCGCACGCTCAGGATTTTCCAGAACCGCGGGCGCCGGCCTCGAGTCCGCGGAGATCGGGTTCCCTCGCTTGTTGGTGTTCGTTGCGTAGGCTTCCCACCGCTCGTAAGCCGGAACATCCATAGACATCGACCTCGCGGCGATGCCGGCCCTCCGAAACTGGGCGAGGATGCGAAGCCTGTCAACGTCTATGTCGCGCCAATGGATGACCAGGGGTGCGTCGCGAAGCCAGCTGAATTTAGCAGATGCATGCGGTAGCGCCCGATCCCGCTCCTTCGACGCTGATGGCGCTCGACACCTCCAGAAAGTGGAGTGCGGAGTCCTTGTTTTCACAGATGACGACCAAGGCGGGCAAGTAGGCCGTCGTGAATGTATCCCCGACAGTCGCGGAGTCGTGCCGGCGACCATCTGTCTCAATGTGCTGCGGGTCGAGGTATGTGAAAGGGATCCGGGATGGATGCGGGAGCAGAAGGCCCAGGTCGTCGAAGCCGGCGAGACGGGCCACCATGCCTCGCCGGGACTCGAGCCACTTCGTGTGGAATCCCTGCAGTGGCACCTGCCGGGGGCTCCGCCTCGAAATCGGGTTTTTCGCGCGAACCTCTAGGACCGTGACGCGGCTTCAGATCGCAGATCCCGGAAGAATGCACGAATGTCCCCTACGAGGGCATCTGGTTGTTCCAGCGCAGCGAAATGTCCACCGTGATCGAACTCGGTCCAGCGCACGATGTGGTCATGACGCTGGGCGAGGTGGCGCAGGGGTATGAAGTTCTCGTGCGCGAACACAGCAAGTGCGGTCGGGGTCGTCGACGGCCGGGGCTCCGTGCCCCAATAGGGTGCGTGGGCGCGCTCGTAGTAAATGCGGGCCGCTGATCCGGCGGTTCGGGTGACCCAGTACAGGGTCACGTTCGTCAACAGGTGGTCTCGATCGATCTCAACGCCTGGTTCTGACCACTCGTAGAATTTCTCGGCGATCCATGCCAGTTGCCCCACAGGGGAGTCTGTCAGCGCGTAGGCCAGAGTTTGCGGTCGCGTCGATTGGAGCTCAGCATACCCGGCTCGCTCAGCGCCCCAGGCTTTTGCACGTGCCCACGATGCCTGCAGCCGCTCGCGTTCGGTTTTGGGTAGTTCGTGGAGTTCGGATGTTTCGGGTTCTCGAGTCGCCCCCGAACCCGGGAGCAGGTTGAGGTGAACGCCGATCACGCGGGTGGCGTCGACCCGTCCCAACTCGCGCGAGATCGCCCCGCCCCAGTCTCCGCCCTGTGCGCCGTACTTCTTGTATCCGAGGCGATGCATCAGCTCGGCCCATGCGTGAGCCACTCGGATGTGGTCCCAGCCGGTGGAGGTTGTCGGACCCGAGAGCGGGAATCCCGGGACTGACGGCAGCACCAGATGGAAGGCATCACTGGGGTCGCCGCCGACAGACACCGGGTCCGTGAGCGCCTCCACAACAGAGCTAAACTCCACCAGAGAGCCCGGCCACCCGTGGGACATGATTAGCGGAGTGGCATCGGGATGGGGGGAACGGATGTGCGCGAAGTGGACCGTGGTGTCGTCGATCACTGTTGTGTACTGCGGCCACGCGTTGAGGGCCGCTTCCGCACGTCGCCAATCGTACCCATGGGTCCAATGCTCGACCAATTCACGGAGGAGATCACCGGGGATGCCGTACGCCCAACCAGATGCTGGCGGATCGGACGGCCATCGTGTGTGCGTCAATCGACTCGTTAGGTCGTCTAGATCGGCTTGCGAGACGTGCAAACGGAACGGATGGATCTCGCTATCGGTGAATTCCATGGATACGAACCTAGCCGCAGCCGGGGTACGGGGTTTGCATGACGTCTTCGCCGGGTGGATCGTCGGGTCAGCCGGTGATAAAGCACCGCGAGGGCAACGGGCATATTCGACGCATTTCTGGACGCAGATCTCCGCGGCCGCCGGCTACGACCGCGAGCGGGGCAGGGTCCCTGGCGCCGACGCGCGCGAGCGCCTGGCGGCGCCGTACGAGTTGTTGCTGGCCGGGAGGCTATTGACGTCGACTGGACGAGACCTACCGGACAGGACCTGACTGATCAGTAGATCACTGCAACCCCCTCGTTCGGTGATGCGTTGACCCGTTGAGACCACCATCGTTTCTGGGGCGGGGCACTCTCGTCCAATGCTCATCTGGCTCGATTGGGCACGCACTGCGTGGGCAAGACGACGACGAGCCCGAGTGTTCTCGCTTTCATCGAGTTTGTGCGTGAGACTCAGTTGCATGACGAGCCATCTCTTTTCCTGGTCGGGTATCGACGACCCGACTCGCGTCGATCACGCATTCGTCGAGCTAAGGGAATCATCCATGCGGGCGATCGGAGGTGCGCGCGCTCAGGGCTTTGCGTCGAGTTGGGAGCTAGACGTCGCACCCGGATGGGTCACTCGCGCGCTTCGTGTGACCACGCACGGGTTCGGTTGGGCGCGGTCACTCGACCTGACTCGATCCGACCAAGGCCACTGGGCGGCAGAGACCAGCTCCAGGGGCGATATCGACCTGCCGCTGCCGGGACTTTCTGATCCCGGAAGCCTGGCCGAAGCGATCGATTGTGATCTGGGCCTGTGTCCCGTTACCAACACGATGCCAATCCGCAGACTCGGCCTCCTCGATCAGAACGTCGAGGAGACGAAGCTCGTCATGGCCTGGGTGGAGACGCCGTCCCTGCGCGTCCTGCGCAGCGATCAGATCTACGCCTCAGGCCCCACGGGTGATCGCGGCCGCGTCAGGTACACCAGCTTCAGCAGGGACTTCAGCGCACACCTCACCGTGGACGACAACGGTTTCGTGATCGACTATCCAACACTGACCCACCGGAACTAGCTGCGCCAAGTCAGGGCGCTAGCCGGGCATGGCGGACAAACTTGCGCTGCCAGGGGGTTTCGACTGCACTGCCCCGGCACGCGCGCGCACCCAGGCCACGGCCTCATCGGCTGGCACTCCGTCGTATCGAGCGAGGGTCGTAATTCTCTCTGCAACATCGATCTCACCTTCGTCGGAGCGGTCACCTCCCGGCGATGTAGACCTGACAGCAAAAACGCTACGCCTGCCGCTCACAGAAAAAGACGAACGACGCGCCCCGTCGCGGACAAGTTAGGCGGCACAACGGACACGAATATGTCACTGCGGACAAGTTAGGCGGCAAAGGACAAGATATCTGGGATGTCCCTTGCCATTCAGCTTGTCGTCGTTCTGTAGGACGATTCGGGCTCCACGCCGCGGTAAGCAAGCGCGTTTGTGCCATCTAACTTGTTCAAAACGAATCAATCAACCGCCGATGCGGCAGACAAGAAACGCGCCGGCGTGGCAGCGTGCGGTCGAGCGTCACTTAGATAGAAGGGCAGAAATAGTCGCGTCCACCAGTGCGGAGACGTCACTATCCGTCGATGGTGTGTAGAGGAGCTCAGCCGCGAGACCTGCGGCGAACGCGAGCACGGCGCGGGGGATCGACTCATTGTCTAGTCGCGCCTGGAGTTCCCCTTCGTTACGGCGCCATTCAAACAATCGTGCGAGTTGCACACGGGTTGCCACTGCTTGCTTGCGGAGCTCCCGACCGATCGTTTCGTCGAAAAATGCTCGGTCTGATCACTCGGTCATACCCACTGTTGCTCGATGCCGTAAAAGTGTTTGGGGCGGCCTATCTGCTGTGGTTGGCCTACGGGACCATTCGTAACGCACGCAGCACGACCGAAAGTCACGATGAAACTGCAACAGGGCGTCCCTGTCTTCGAGGCGTGCTCGTCAGTCTGACTCACCCGAAGGTCATCCTGTGCTTCCTCGCTTCATGGGTGACGCTCAGAACGCCGCATTTAAACTGGCGATGCTGGGCGCAGTCATCGTCCTATTTGAAGTGCTCCTGTATGGAACCATCGGCGTGCTCGCTGGCGTCATCCATTCCCGCTTCAGGAATTCGGTAAAGGCGGGCGCCGCGTTGAACTACGCCGCAGGTGCCGTCTACGCGACGCTGGCAGGCACGGTCCTAGCGGAACTCCTAGCTGGCGTGACGTCCGGCAGATGTGCCTACGCTCGGCGACTTCGGCGCCAGCGGCACCGACGCGGTTCGCGACGACAAATTGGATGACAAGACGACGACTTGAGTGACCTAAATCCGTTGCCATTCGATCCGTCCAACCGGCAGCGACCGCGGAAGTTCATATCGCCTAAGACCCCGCGCTTCGTGAGTCGGAAGCCTTGGCGCTACCGGGCTCCGCGATACCGATCAATTCGTACTGAGCGATATTCGAGAAGTCGGAATCCGGCCGTAGATCGAGATTGTCGGGTGCCCATTCCAAGAACCGTTCACCGTCGGGAATCGACATTGAGTAGGTCGTTCCGCCCTCCATGGCCTGAACAACCTGGGCCGACATCTGGGGGTGCCACATGAAGGTCGCAAGCACGGGGAGGACTGCGCCGCCCACGTCTAGCGTTGACTCGCGTGTCCGAATGGCCTGAGGTGGTCCGTCTCCGGCCACGGTGGCCTGGAGGGGCCCAGCGCTTGAACGGATGAGCTTCCCTTCGTGAAGCAAACGGCTCCGGCGGAGTGACAGGCGATGTTGGTTAGTAAAACGTGTGGCGCATAGGCTGAATTGTTCGCCTGTCAGCTGCTCGATGGCGACAATGTCTCCTAGTACCTCTGCGAGTACTTCTTCCTCGCGAAGCTCATCGGGTGAAAGTTTGAAGCCGCTCAGCTCGAACAGTTCGACGTCGTTTACGCTGAACCTGACTGAGGCCGCTGCATGCATCTGGAGCCGAAGCTGCGAAGCTGCGGAGCCGAGTTGGTTGGTGTCTCTGAAGTTATGGAGCCCATCGATGCGCCCACCTACGAAATTGCCGTGGTCTCGTTCGAGGGCCACTTTGAAGATGGTGCATCCGCCCACGAGGACATGCCACTCGCCTGGTTCGATTTCGATGTCGCGGTGGACGACGGCGCTGTCGTAGGAGGCGAATTCTGTGCCGTCGTTGTTGTGCAGTGTGACGCTGACCCTGTTAGCGGGGTCCTGGCGTTTCATCTCAGTGACGGTGAACGGCTTCCACTCGGCTGGCCATGCCTGGGTCACACGGAGATCAGGCGGGGCGGCGCCTACCTCAGCGACGTAGGCGCGTGCTTCGCGGACTAGCTGCTTTGTGCCCACTACGACCTCATCAGTGAGCGAAGAGGATGCCACACTCACCAACCCTGCGTCGATCATCTTCTGCGTCAGTTCGAGCGTTGCGACGGTCAGCGTTGCCATGTTGGCAAATACTCGGACGGCGGCCGCGTAACGCTCGACGAATGGGAAGTCGAGTGCGGCTCTCTTGGGACCGGTGGCGTCAGCATGGACGAGATCGGCATACAACCATGCTGCAGCCAATTGTGTGTCAGACACGAAATCGGTAGCTTCGGAACCGTCCAGCTTGCTCTGCTGGAGTGCAAAAGCCTGCACCTGCGACCCTTGTATCTCTGCCGCGGTCCATTTGAGGCGCAACTCATCAATCTGGCCTTGATTCTCGTCCGAGGCCGCCGCCTCTAGTGCCGAGAGAACCTTTTCGTAATAGATCGGTTCTCGGGCGACGGTGAGTGGGCGGAGCCGCGCAGCTAACGACTCGAACGCCTCTTCGCTGTCCGGCAGCTCCTGGACCATCGTCATATTTCCTGACGTGTCGAGAGTGCCGCGGATCAAGCCTCCAGCGTGACGCAGGAGCTCATCCCGATCAAGTACGAGCGAGTGTGCCGCAATTCGCCTGGCCCTCAGGACGAACCTGCTGAGGGTGTCGTGATTGTTATCGATCTCTGTCATGAGACAAGTAGTCCGTCGACTTGAATCTCCCAAAACTGGAGCCGCTTCTGAATGGTGCATCCGACCGACCGCAAATTCGTTTCACGGGACGGGGTGCGCCTTAGATAAACGCCGATCATGGATTGTTGACCGGATCGGCGTTGAAGGCCCTGATTTTTGCAACCCAAGGTTCGACAGTGTCGGCGGTCCTGTCGCTGGTCTCGTAAAGCGCCAGACGGGACTTGGCCTCGTTCGACCATGAGTTGAATCTGTCGGCGATCGCGGCCCGGGTGAGTGGGTCGAAGGGAAAGCCTCGACCGGCCGCACGTTCCTTGCGGTAGTTCGTGATGGCTCCGACGTAGAGCATGCTTCCTTTGAGATGCTCGGCGGTGAGCCAGTCGACGAGCCAGCTTTCGTGTCCGTCCAGTTCTTGGGACAGTCTGGAAATTTCCTGTTTCAGGCCGGCTAACTGGTCGACCACAAAATCGAAATTGTAATCGTCCTCATGCAGGGTGAGGACTGCCAGCCGTTGTTTGATGTCGTCGACTTCACTTGTTCGGGTCACTTCTTTCCTCTTTACTTGAATCGCTTCGCAGGGGCGATGACGCCGACAGCCTCATGCATTGGGACTGCCGTCGGTTGCGTGCGCTTCGATGTAGAACGTTGCGACCGCGACGGCTGACGAGACTGCGAGTCGAGCTGTCGCGACGTCGAGTTCGGGTCTGGCAACTCCGCCGTGACCGGTGCCGAATCCTGCGTTGCGCAGTTCGGCTGTGGAGTTGACGATTGATGCCAACGATCCGAAGATCTTGCGACGATGGTCGGCGCCAGGCTCGGATCCCCGGTGGCCGTTAGCGTCGAGCCCTAGTCGCACGTTGACGTCTTTTATGAGTTTCGGTACATCGACGATGGTTTCGGGGCCGTTTCCGCGGAGACCGAGGATCGCCTTGAGTACCGTCTCAAGCAGTTCTTTCGAGGCTCCGATCGCAAGCCCCGGGTCGTCGCGCAGTCCGCGACGGATTCTGGCGGCGTGGAGGTCGACGTCTTCTAGGCCCAGCGCGGTGGCTGCCGCTTGAAGTTCGTCGACGACGGTATCGTCTTCGCCGGCGTAGAGGTCGTTGTACAGGGCTGGTTCGTTCTGACGAAGGTAGTCCGGCAGCTTTGTATAGTCCTCGACAAGTGAGAGGTTTGTATATTGTGCGCCGGTCCGTCGATGATTTCCGCGCTGTCCGCCGAGGATGATTGGAACGGCTTCGATGACGCACGCACGGTAGTCGGGATCGTTCCAGTCGAGACTGCGCAGCAGGCGTGGATGGTTGGTGACGAATTCGAGTTCGTCGGTAATGAGGCCTAGCTCCATCCAGTCGCTGCGGTCAAAGGTTGCCGTGATCGCTTTCACGACGCCTTGGACGATCTTTCCCTCGGGGGCGTCGTCTCTCATTGTGGTCGCTTTCTGTAGCAATGCATCAAGTGCACGAGGGTCGTTGCGAATCTATCCGCGTCTTGCTTCGGGTAGCTAGTTTCCGTAGATCAGAGGGTGGCGGTCGGGTTGTCTTCCTGGTTTGCGAGGTTGCGCTCGGGGGGTGAATTGAAGCAGTTTGCCGCCTGGCTCACTCTCGCGCACGGGGGGTGACGTGAGCGGATTGGGTGCCAGGGAGCGGAGAACGAACATCGGCAGGGCTGTCGATTGTTCGATCTCTTTGTTCCGGAACGGATCGGCACCGAACCGGTTTGCGAGGAGGCGGTAGAACAGCTTGGGATGTTCGGCGATGACTTCGACTGGTTCTTTTTTTCGCCATCCCCGGGAAGAAATTTGCCGATAGAGGGTTTGGGCCCGTTCGGCTGGGAAGTATCCGGCTTGGGAGCCGCGCATCACGAGAGCCTGGATGGAGATTCCCCATTCGGCCTTTATCCGGGCAAGCTGGGCCAGAGTGACGTCGCCGCTGAGCAGTGGTTGGGCTCTCCTGGCGGGCATAAGGAATGCGCCGGCGAAGAGGTTGGCTTCTTTTTCCGGGTCGCTTGATGTTCGGTCGCTGTGCAGAACGGCGTGGCCGAGCTCGTGGGCGAGGGTGAAGCGGTCGCGGTCGGCGGAGCTGCCGGGGAAGAACCCGATCATGCCTGGGAAGGATCTGCCTGCCCAGTAGGAGACTCCGAAATGACCGGGCTGTTGAGCGTCGGGGTCCATTTCGGTCGAGGCCAGGACCATCGGTGCGACAACAAATCCGTGGCGTTCGAGAACTCTGGTGACGTTGGGGACCGGAGCGTCGGGGTCGAGACGGAACGCGGATCGTACGAGGCCGGCGATTTCTTCGATTCGCGCGACAGCCAGGACGTCGTCTTCATCTTGGATTGTAGGCAGGGGCGGGGTCGGGTAGCCGGTTCCATCAAGGAGGTCCTCGACAACTCTGAAGCCTTCTTGGAAGTGCACGCGCACTCTCTTGGTGACCCTGTTGCTGGAGGTTTTGTTTTTCCTAAACAGCAGGGAGTCGAAGGGGATCGACCGCGGCCTGACGGAGAAAAACTCCAGCGGCAAGTTCATCGCCTCAGCAAGGGCAGTGGCATGATTCTCAGTGAACGCTCGATGGTGGGACTCGATCATCGAGATTAAGGGCTGCTCCATGTGGGCGGCCGCGGCGACTTCTTCTTGTGTCCTGTCAAGCAGTGTCCGGGCGGCGAGCAGTCGTTCAGGAAAGAACGTTTGCATCGATTTCTTCTTCCGCAGCTTCGAGCTCGTTGGGGAGCCTGAATTCCTCTTCGTCTTCTGATGGCTGGAAGTAGAAGCTGGAGAAATCTTCGTCGGGACCGCCGAGGTTCATGCTGATGTCCCATTTGGCTGGCATTCCGAATTTCCAGACGCCGATAGGGCGCACCAGGCGGAGGGCAATCTCTCCTGTCGCGAACCCTTGGCGCCACAGCAGCAGGTAGTTGTGCTGGACGTAGAACGCGTCAGGCACTGCGAGGCCTTCGAGTGCGGTGTTGGTGTAGTAGAACTGGCGGGCCATGTTCTTGCCGGGGGCCGGCACTGTGGTCGCGTTCGGCGTGTGCAGCAGGCGGAGAGTGTTCTGGTCTCGGTACAGGTGAATGGGCGTGTTGGATCCAGCCTGGGTTGAGAGACTCCACCCGTCGATCCCTCCCAGCTTCGACAGGCGGTGATGAGTTGCGGCGCGGGTGAGATGAACACGCGGCGTTTGATACGCCGGGGTGTTGGGCAGGTCCAATGTCTCCTTGCACGCAGTTTCCACGTCGACGACTGCGGAGGTCAGGGCGGTGTTGATTGCTCGGGACACGGGGACCATCGCGCCGGCAAGTGCCTCTAAGTCGAATGTGCTCATGGACGTTATATTATCACGCGAAAACACACACCGCATTGTTTGGCGGCATGTCGCCGGGGCCAAGTTGTTGTGCAGGTGCTCAGCTGAAGTCAAGGCAGTGGTGTTCTGTCCACCGGTGGTTTCCAGTTGGTGGCAAGACGACAAGTTAAGTGGCAAAGGACACTTCCTGTCCCTTGCCATTTGATTTGCTCGTTTGTGACCCGGTCCATCCGAAACCAGTCGCCGAAACTAGCGGTTTGCTTCCGCTCCGCTAATCGTGAATTTGTTCCCGAGCACGAGCCCAGTGGATTCAGCTAAGAGTCCTGTCCAGGTCCGACAAGAGGCGATAGCGGAAACCGTGCTCGTTGCAGAGCTCGCGGGTGGCGCGGAGGCTTGCAACCGCTGCGACCGCACAGTTGATCAAACCGCTTCTCGATCTCGCGAGGGAGGACGGCGGTTATCGCCTGATTCGAGCGTTGTCATTCGCTTTGGCACGGCCTATCTCGCGTTCGAGTTCTGCTTCACTTCCCAGCACCGATATGAGCCATTGCCGACCCTCTCCTGGAGCGAGCCTCCGGCCAGTGCCAAGACTAGGTAGTTCGCCGGCCGTCTCTGCTGCTTCCGACAACTTCCAAAAATAGGCTTGATCACTCTCGCTAAGCACCATCTCGACACCTCCTGAATTTCGGAAACAGGCCAGAATACACCCAGCTGAACCGCCCGGCAACTTGATTCGAGCACAGGACATCATGGAACTCGTTATGAGTAGATGCCCTTTTGCAAGGTAGGCGCTCAGCACCCCAAGAAGAATGATTACGATACGGCTCGAGTCCCAGAGTTTGTTCGCCGTCCCAACCGGTTTGGGTCCGACCCTCCGAACGTATTGAACAGCGGCCGTGCCTTGGCGCGGATCTCCCCTCACAGGCGTTACACCGTTACACCTCTGTCCGAGCGGTTTCGAGCAACGCACCATGTCAGCTTGACCGGCCGATAGTGGACTCCGCTCATGTCGGAAGGATCGGGCAGGATGTCAGTCATGGTCGATTACCTAGGTTCGAGGTACAGATGATGCGCATGGACGGGCTCCGCAATCTGTATCGGCAGATGAGGGCGGAGTCTCAGGAGCGCGCCTTCTTTCGATTCGACAAAGGGAAGGCCCGGTTAGAAGTGGTCTTCCTCATTGACGAATCCCCGTTCGTGCTTCTGATTTCCGTGCACGGTCACGGCGGTCTCACGTTCGAGGTCCCGGTTCTCCCCGGGTTCCGAGTCAGCACGGTGATGGAAAAGCAGCAGTATGCGGCGCTGTGCCGCGCGCTGGGTCTGGAATGGGACCCGTCGAAACCGTTCTCGCCCGCGGCATTTTTTCGCGAACTGGATGGAAAGGTCCCATCGGGCATCCCGGTAGTGGTCCCGCGGAGTGATGTGGTGGGCAGGCGGCGTATGGACGTCGAGGAAAGCACCAAGACGTACTTCATTGGCTGGCGGAAAAATATCCCGACCGAGCATGTTTCTGTACGGAACCTCGAAAAAACTCTGCGACTCATGGGTGCGGTGGCGCACCGGCGGTCGCGTGACGGGAATTTCAGCAGTTGCTGGACCGACGATAGCTCTCGGCGGGGCCACGACGTGCTGCCGCCGGGGCAGTAGGTTGCATGATCAAGTCCCATAGCGCGGTCAACGGTGCCGATTTGTCCCCGGCTTGCTCTGCCGCCTCATCATGTACGTCCTGCTGATAGAGGACGACCGTGCGCGCGCTCGACGCGGCCCTATTACAGATCGGATCACCGGCGCATGGAAGTGGCTCCGAGTCGAGATGACGGAGCAGGCAGGCATGTCGGGTGTTACCCCTCTGCGCAATGGGCACGTTGCGCGTTGACCTGCTGACTCGTCCGACTCTGTTTGACCATGCCGTGGACCGCGGCCAGCGTCCGTCGGTCGCCCGCCACGATTTCCTGGATGTCGCTGCGCGTCCACTCGGGCGTAGGTTGGTCGATGTTCCCGTGCCGATTTTGTTTTGGACACATTTCGCTGACCAGCGTATGAGTGTGAGAAGTGCGGCACGGGTGCAATTTGATTTTCCTGAACATCGAGTCTCTAGACGGAAGCGCTGACATTCACACGGGTCCGGAGGTCGCTGAGCCGAACGCCGATGGAGCTTAGTGACGCTCGCATCTCGTCAAAGACTGGTGCTTCACCGGTGGGGTCTTCGATTGTCATGATGACGGCGAATTCGAC
This sequence comes from Cryobacterium sp. LW097, assembly GCF_002205495.2. Taxonomy (GTDB): domain Bacteria; phylum Actinomycetota; class Actinomycetes; order Actinomycetales; family Microbacteriaceae; genus Cryobacterium; species Cryobacterium zongtaii. Next base: position 216,301 of record NZ_CP021992.1, read on the forward strand.
GCCAGCTTCCGGAGGTCGTTCTCCCGCTCGGCTGAGGTAGTCAACTTCGAGGGTCCAGTCGGTCGAACGTCCTACGCCTCTCGGCATCGCTGCCTCGTACGACTTGATTGGATACCATTTCCCCAGCTCCGTTGCGAGGGTGCGCTCGTTGGCATAGGTGAAGCCGGAGAAAAACTGGTGGGTTGGCTGCGTCTTGCGAGAGAAACGTCCGTTTTCATCTGCTTGTTTAACAGCGGCATCCAGATTGATGCGGACCATTTCGTCACCATGAACGTAGTTCAGCGTAGGGCGGGCAACGATCGTCAAACGAAGAAGTCCGCGGCAGCTGCCCTCGGCGTCGGAGAGCGATCGCGGCCAAGTGAACGGGAACTCGATTCCGCGCCCCGGTAGCACTCGGTCATTCAATAGAACCGTCATTCGGTGTGCATCACCGTCGAGAGTTTCCTCGACCGTTTGCGGGACTCCGTGCCCGACGAAGGACTGTCCGATGTTCTTGAGTGGTCTGCTGTTGAGCAATGCTGGTGAGGCAGCGTGGTGGATGGCCAGTGCGATGAGCGCTTCACGCGACAGGGAGCCGGCGGTGGTTCGATTGAGGCTTGCCAGGTAGCGGGCCACGATTGGAGCTGCGTAGCTGGTACCTCTGACATCATGCACGTTTCCAAACGCGTTCATAGCGCGGAGACCGGTGTCCGCACGCGAAGAGTCGGGTGCGGCCCCACCGTAAGCGGCAAGGTCGGGCTTTAGCGCTGAAGGGATCCGCCCTCCGCGCCGTGTGTACCGTGTTGGAGCTCCTTCAATCTCGAAGGCAAGGCCCGGCGGGTTAATGGCACCGACCCCAAGATTCGCGAGACTCTCACTTGGCGAGCCGACGCCGTCGGGGGCGCCGCCTTGGGCCAGCATCGCGATGGCGTCTACCGGGTTCGCGGGCCACTCCAGCCGCTGGTCGAGCACCGAGAGATTGCCGACGGACACGACAAAGATAATGTCCAGCTCTAGGGCAATCTCATCAAGGCGACGCGCAGCGATGCTGTAGGAATTTGCGCCAGGCGGCCGCCGGAGGATAGATGAAAGGTTGAATATCCGGACTCCGAAAGCGTCTCGAGCGCGCTGACAGTCTTCTCGCAATTCATCGAAGAAGTCCTCTAGCGACGGGTAGTAGTCGCCGGTGTGATTTGCTGCGGGGAATAGACCGAGGTCATATATTTGACAGTCTTCTGCGGCGGGGAGTATGCCGCTGTTGAAGGAGCTACCCATGGCGATGATGGATGCGATTTCGGTGGCATGGTTGGTACCAGCGAGACTGCGATGTCCTTGTGCCAGTAGATCCACGGCTTCGACGACTTGCGAGGTCATAGGCCCCGAGACGCCGCCGTCGATGACTCCGACTATTCCACGCAGGCTCTCACGTTCTTGGTATGCAACCGATGGACTTGAACCCTCCGGAGTGACGCCGAGCGGGGCCTCGAGATCGACAATCTTCTCTTGCAGGCGTACGCGTTGCACGACTGCCAAACGCTCTACCTCACCAATGGGTAAGCGAACATCTGGCACATCTGACAGGGCGCTAGCTAGGTTGCTTCGTTGTTCCTGAACGGATCGCCGGAGGTCAGCATGAATAGCGGAAGTAGTCGCCGATCGAACGGTAGTCAACTCTGTGGGGAGATTGGCTCGCTCAATCGTTTCGTGACTCGACACGACTTTTTGGAGGGCGCCGAATTGAACAAGGGCTTCTCGACGCATTGGTTCCTCGTCTGGAACACTGAATGTGTCGATCTCGAGCTTCGTGTCGGATTGTGCCCCGACCCAGGATTCTGCTTCATCTAAGGTGAATCCGCGCTCTGTGTCCGCACGCCACTCTCGGACTGCGTCAATAGCACTTGTCTCGGATCGTTGCAGAGTTGGTGAGTACCGTTCCACTCCTGTTGCGTCAGTCTTTACGGCAACGGTTTGTTCGGCTGAACGGATGAGATCGATGATGGCGCGAAGTTTGCTGGACGACGTCGCGAACACCAATTCGCCATATCGAATAGTTCCAACATGGCTGGCTCGCCTTGACGCAAACAGCTTTGCGAAAGGACGATGTGACTTTGCAAGAGCATCGGGACGCATTCGAACCAGGATGTTGATCAGGTCGCTATTCGGCTGACGTTCAGCAATGGCCTCCAGCCCTGTCGCAATCGTGTCCCTGTGCTCGATAAAGGCATCATCTGAGTCTTCGAAAAAATCTTTTCCGGCGCCCCCACCTTGCGGTATCACCTTCTTGTCACGAAACCGCTCTGTATCGAGAACGACCTGAAGTGGACCACCAGCCATATTCTGTTCCCCCAGTTGTTGCTACGTTGTCGTACTTTGGAGCCAGCGAGCCACTGTTCGGCGGTCGCGGTCGAAGATTATTCCCAATTCGTTTTGGCCCAGGTGGACAGGCCCTTCGTTGAGTCTTGAGGCGAGTACGGCGTCGGGAAGCTGTAGCTGTTCTTGTAGGGGATCGTCAAGTCGAAGTCCGGTCGCAATCAGCGCCCGGCGCAACGCCTCCATCTGGCTCACCTCGGATCGATCAGTGAGCACCCATGTCTTGATGCTGGACAGGCTTAGCGTCTTCACATCGGCGCCAGAACGCCCATCGGTCGCCCAACCAATCGCCTTTGCAAGAGGACGAGCGTCGGGAAGGTGCGCTAGCTGACTCTCGGCAATGAGCGTGCGGTCTGCCAGGGACGGAAGGCCAAGAAAGATCTGGTGCTCGAAGCGACGCCAGATCGCTGAGTCGAGCAGTTGTTCGTGATTAGTGATTGCGATGGTTAAGCCGACAGGAGTCCGTTTGTCGAGATTTTGGAGAAGTGCGTTGACAACGCGTTTGATCTCACCGACTTCGTTGGAATCGTCACGAATCTTCGCGACAGCATCAAACTCGTCCAAAATCAGGACGGTGTCGTAGGTATTACAGAAGTCGAAAAGCGCTCCTAAGTTGCGGGCCGTAGTTCCTAGCAACGATGAGATAAGCCCATCGAGTCGAGCAATTACAGCTGGACGCCCTAGCTGACTGGCGATCATCATCGCTAGTGACGTCTTTCCGGTTCCGGGCGGTCCGTAAAGGAGAAGTGAGCGGCTGATGGGAAGGCCTGCGGCATAGAGCCGTTCCTGATGGCGCCATTCATTAAGCAGCGATTGGTAGGCGGTAGCTGCCGTGTCGCTTAGGACAGGGCCACGCATCTGCTTCGCCGGGAATACCACTTCGCATAGGGGTGCCCCGGTGTCACGATCAACGGGCAGAGGCGTCCGCGTTCCCAACTTTTGAATCGACGCTTCACTAACCGAGGCACGTACGAAATCGAGCGGCTCAACCGCTTGCCTCTTCTCGCTCCTAGACAAAAGGTTCTGCAGAGACTTCGCTTCTCGACTATGACCGGACTGAGTCAATCGTTCAGCGAGTCGCGAGACCTGCTTGGCAACAGCCTCAGAGCTTCCTGTTAAGGCCGTACGTGCGAGCGCCTGAACGACATCGAAGTTCTCCATAAGGACACAATAACCCGTAAGTGCGACATGAAGATGCGCACAATGTGACAATGAGGCTGCGCCCATGTCATGTTGGCGCAAAAGACGGTGAACGATCGCCCCGCCGCAGGGAGCCTTTTGCAGGGCCGTGTGTATCGATCGTCCTATCAAGCAGATTCTCCAGACGGGATCGCCCTGCTCCCGATCCAAGTTCAATGGTGATCGTGAAACGCTCAAGCGCAGCAGGACCGCGCGCAGGGCGAAAAGGCCCGATGAAACCAATTCCGCAATTTTGGTTCTTGTATTATTCGCGGCCACGAACCCGCCCGGATTTCATGGAGCCACACTGAGGAGCCGACGTGCCGATTCGGGCACGACAAGGCAAGGACTATTCCTATTGCTGCAGTGTGTCGGCCAATCAAACAACTCAGGAATGCCTGATACACCGTTACACCTTTGTGTCTGTCAGTGTCAGAAGTGCACCATCGTGGAGGCAACTCCAGTTTTTCTGGCAGTAGAGTCTCGATGCCCGGTGTGCAAATGAAACTGCCGGTAAGCCCGTGGTGTTATCCCGGCACTTGCTGCTCAAAATGCCGCTGAGGAACGCCGTTCCGCCTGATCGGCCTCTTAAGAGCCAACACTCCTGCATCAGATCTGGCAGTACTTACCCGCTCAAGGGCGTCGGGATAGCGCTGATCCTGACTCGAGTTCGTCGCTGTTAACGGCACCGAACACCCTCTACCGGCTTTGCTGTTTACGATGGTGGGCAGTCTGGGTCCGAGTAATGGTCCGGTTGCGGGTGTCGTGGAGGCCCTATTTGTGCCGTTGCAGCTCCAGGAGCCTCTGGGCGGAGGGTGCTGGCCGGCCCTGCTTGGGGTTGTTGATTCTCGGCATGGATCTAGCGTCTAAATGCCTGAGCAAACATGCTCGCTGAGTGTATGCAGCAGTGACGAATGCACGTTCCATAGTGCAGGCCCGGTTTCTACGCCGGGTGCCGACCATTGCATAGGCGGCGGCGACAGCGTCGGTGTGATGCTTCACTGTTTGCCAGAGCACGTTGGAGTTCGAGCGTTCGGGGTGCCCGATGACGGAGGTGACGGTCGTGGACAAAAGGGTTGCGTGTTGGCTTGGCGACCAACGAGGGTCCAACAGGAGTTCCACGAATTCGGGGTCGGTCAAAGCCACGGCCAATCTAACGGTGACCGGGAATAGGCGAAGGAATGAGTCCTCATCTCCTGGAAACGGTGTCGACTCATTCAAGTCCCAAGCATGAGACAACTGATTTGCGAGAGCTAACTCTCCTGTTTCGAGGGAGATCCCGCGGTCGGTCAATGATGCTCGGAATATCTTTTCGGCAGCTAGGTGTTTCGGCAACTCGCCCATGTCGATGTTCGAGCTGTTGTAGTGCCAGCGTTTGTGGCGGAGACAGATCGGTCCAGTCTTGGTGGTTACTAGTGTCGCGTTCCCGTGGGCGCAGTGGGTGCAGCCGGAGGTCGGCGCGGGAAGGTAGGAGCAGCTTGGGCAGACGGCGATACTCCAGTGGGTGTGCTGGCACCGGACGGGGAGAAGGTGATGTCGTCTGTTGCCACTGAACCAAGCGGGTGGAAGACCGCCCAGCGCTTCGAGTTCTGCTGTCGCTAGTTCCGCGGATCGTTTGATGGGCAGCCCGCCGTGCAGATGCCGCAGGTAGCCCCAAAGGCTCTCTATTGGTAATGCGTTGGCGGCGGCGAGGCGTTGAAAGTAGCTCTCAGATGTCTCTCCATTGACGGGACGAACGGAGACGGGGAGCGCGCGAATCATCGAGCCATTGTTCCCGCGCCATGAAGCAGGTTCACGACGCTGCCGCCAAGATCGTCGCTCGTTTTGTGCGCGGTGCAGCGCCGGAGGCGAAAGTGAGTCGTTCACTACGGTCGTCGATTGCGGTGAGGGCAAGGAGGTGCAGTATGTCGACGAGGCGACCGATGGATCCGCTGCTATCGGCGAAGAGTCTTGCCGAGTAGGTAAGGATGTCGCCTTCGGGCTGTCTCATTAGGCATAGTGATTCTTCGAGGTCGAGGAGGACTGCCTCCCACTCGGTACGGTGAGCGGTTGCGCGGTCGCTGAAGGGGCTGACGTGGTGCAGCTCGAAGCGGCTGGATATTTGTTGGCCGCGTACGCCATCGAGGAGGCCGCTGGATTCGACGTTGACGCCAGCGTAGATGAAGGTCGCCGCGCACTTTTCGGACAACTGTTTCAGTGCGTCGCTCGCGTCGGCGCTCATTCGGTAGTTCACGTTCAAGTTGTGAATCTCGTCGACGATGACAAGTTCGGTGCGAACGCGTGCCATGACTTGGGAGACGGTGTTCAAGAGAGTGGAGTGGGAGATCCGTCCGTTGGTGGGGAGGGCGAAGAATTCGGCGAACTCGGCGATCATCGCTTTCGGGCCGCAGGCGGGCGGCACGGTGATGTAGACGACGGGGATGCATCCGGGCTGGCCGGCGGGATGGTCTTGATGTTGGCGACGGAGGGTGTGCAGTTTGCCGATCTGAGTGACCGTCGTGGTCTTGCCGAGAGCTGGCTCTCCGGAGACGATGAGGCCGAGCTTGCCGGTGCGCTTGTGCTCGTTCATCCGCAATCGGCTGCTGGCGGAGCGGAGGATCTTGTCGAATGCGGGTGTTCGGACGATGCCGGCGGCGATGAAGTGCCGTCGGGCGTCGTCGTAGCGTTCGCGTTCGCCCGCCGTTTGAGCGTCCCGTTCGGCGCAACTGATCTTTGGGGGCCGAGGTGGGTCGTCGGCGACAAAGCGGCTCCACCCTTCCTTCGTCGAAATGGGCAGGAAATGCTCTGTCATGTCGGTCACGGGATCCGTTCCACTTCTTCTCTGATGTTCAGCAAACCGAAGCGTAGGCGCGGCTTCGCGGGGCTGCTTTCTTCCGCGAGGTTAGGTTCGGTCGGTGCTTCGACCGGTGGCGCGACCCCGTTCAGTTCGGAGAGACGCATGGTGTCGAGGTTGACCGTGCGACTTCGCGCAGCGGCGAGACTCTCGCGCGAGCGTCCCTGGCCTGCGCGGGCGATGATGTCGCTTGAGCGGGTCGCGATGTCCGCTTCTAGCGCTTGCCGGTGCTCGAAGAATCCGGAGCGCCGGGTGACCGCCCAGACGTCGGCCGACATAGGGCCGGCGGCTGTGGCGTGCGCCCATTCCAATGGGAGCCATTCGTCGCCGAGAGGCATCCACACGGTTTGCACGTTGTAGGGGTCGACCCGGATCGGCCATTTTCCGTCGTGGCCCGGGTATGACGACTTTGTGCGCTTGAGCTCGCGCAGACCTGGGGAGTCGTAGGTGCGGTGGTCGATGGTGACGCCGTAGGCCTGGAGAGTTCGCCACCGCACGGGCAGGAGGCTTATGTAGGTGTTCGCATCGAACGGGACCTCGAGTTCGGGGATGAGTTCGCGGTAGGCACGGCACATCTCGTTCGGCGATAGAGCCACCGATGGATGCAGTGGATCACGGAGACCGTCGTGTGGGCGGTTCTGCCAGACGACGGCGATCCATTCATCGAGGAGCTCCTGCAATTCGACGAGCGAGTGCAGCGTTTCAGGTTCGGAGTCGAGGCCTCGGTATTCAACGCCGCGGCCGGTGTAGTTCTTGAGGTACTGGGTGAAGCCGGTGTTGATCGACTGGAATGCCCGCTCGACCTTGCCTTTGTCCGTAGGGGTGTAAGGGGCGGAGACGTTGAGGGAAATACCGAGCTGCTCGCAGGCTGTGCGGAAGTGCTCGGAGATGTAGATGAGACCACGGTCCGTGGTGATTGTTTCGGGGAAGATATACGGCTGTTGACGCCGGTAGGAGTCGTAGTCGCTTGCTCCCAGCAACTGCTGCAACTCGAACGCTCCGTCAACAAGCGCGCGCGTTTCGGCCCGGCCACCTGGACGTGAGTCGTAGGGAATGAGAGCACGGGCGAGCACGACGACGAGGTCGACGCTCTTCGTGGTTCCTGGACGCAGGACGGCACTGACGATACTGCGAGTGGCAACGTCGAGCATGATCGTCAGGTCCGGTCGGTCAATGAGACCTCCGTCGAGACGCACAAGAACGTCGAGCGGAGTCGAGTCGATCTGCACCTGCTCGCCGGGACGGGACACAGCCATCGCAGCGAACGGCCTGTCAGGCCTATTAGCGAGGGAGCGACGAGTTTTGGCGGATCCCGTGGTCAGTCGGCCACGATCGAGGTCGTCGATGAGCCGAAACATCGTCCGTTGCGCGGGCAAATCGACTTCTCCGACGCCGAAACGTTGCGCGAGCATCTGAGCGGTCAGCGCGATCAACCGCGTCCGGGTCCCCGTTGACGCGTTCCTTTGGGATTCCATAACCTCGGCCAATGCGGCAACCACCCGGTCATCGATTCGACGCCGATCGCCGGCCACACGTTGCTGGCGATGATCAATCAATCCCACGACACCGCTCTGTCGTAGCGCGTACCGCTTCCGGCGAAGGGTTCGATCCGTGATTGGGCGGCCGAGGGCCGCAAGTTCGGCAAGTTTGGTGACGGTTGCCTCGGAACGGTCGGCTCCTGATTCGATCCGCGACTCAAGGTCGCGCAGATGGGTGAGCCAGAAGTCGGCTTCGGCCCGAGCGGAAGCGTCCAGGTATTGCAGGATCGCGATGTCACGGTCGTTTGCATGCCGGGCGGCTTTATCAGCCTTTAGAACAGGCAGACGGACAAGCTCTGAGATCAAGATCTCCTTCGTGAGGCCAGTGTCGATCTGGCGCAACGCGGCTGAGACTGCGGAAAGCGCGGTGACCACATAGCGGACGTCCTCGACTGCGATTTCCTCGCCCACTCGTATTTTCACGGTTGAGTCCGACCCGGAACGTGAACGACCTGGTCAAGTTTCAGTGGTTTTCCCAAGTCGACGCTGACTGTTCCCGACCAGATCATCGAGTACACCCAGCCAGCCGCGGTGGACTCTTGAACGTTTCGAGACAGAGCCCGGATGAGCGCCCTCAGCGCCAGCGTTTCGCTGGCGAGCGTCATCAGTTGATCATGGACTTCGATTGGCGGTATCCATTGCCGATCTCGGTATCGTGAGAGAAACCGAAGGTTCTGATCAAGAGTCGCGTCAAGGTCAGATACGACTCGATATCGGAACCCTGACAGCTCGCATAGCCGGCGGGTGGCGTCAAAACTTCGTACGGCGACATCATCTATCCGCTTCTCGGGGCGAACGTCAACGACTTCACCGTTGCCGTTAGCGTGCCGAAGGAAGAAGTCAGGAGCGTGCGATCGCGGCTCACTGCCATAGGGCCAGATAATCCACATCGGTTGGCTGGAGATCGCGACGACGGACGAATCCCTGTCGAACTGCATCAATGCGGTTCGTTCGAAAAAGGACTCGAATCCTATGTGCGCATTGTTCGTCGACGACCAGTAGGAACCTGAATAGTTTCGTTTTCCTCGCCATGACGGAAATTGCCGCACGGGCGCACAATGCTCGAAAGCAACACGAGAAGCCTGGGTGAATTCGATCTGGTGTTGATGCCCATTCAACAGATAGGCGGAATGAGGGGCGTCGGCCGCAAGCACGTTGTTGCGACGAAGGACTGAGATTCTTTGTGCCACGTCAAACCACCTTGGTCGAAGCGATTTCCTCTTGGCGACGTAAACCTGACTCCAAAAACGCTACGCCCGCAGCCCTCATGAAGAGACGAACGACTCGCGCGTCGCGGACAAACAGGTGGCACAACGGACACGAATCTGTCACAGCGGACAAGTTAGGTGGCAAACGGACAAGTTAGGTGGCAAAGGACACACGCGAACGCACTGTGAACTCGCAGGAAAATAACGATTGGATAACTGGCGCTCCGTTACCTCTTCGTTATATATTCGTAGTGCGTCAACCGTTTGCTGTGGCGGAAGATGCGAATGTGATTGCAGGACACTCTTGGTGCAAGGGAAGAGGGTCGGTCGTTTGCCTCTACGACCGGCCCTCAATCACGTTAACGGCCGGTGAGTGCGCCCGTTGCTCGAGCGTGGAGAGACCTCGCGGGTCGACCTCGGCAAACGAGCGGGTGCGACCCAGCTGCCGGCGACGGTTAGAAGCGGTCGGGGCTGGGCGTGCTGGCCTGGCGGATCGACACGTCGGCGTGACGGTCGAAGCGGTAGCCCACGCCGCGCACAGTGCGCACGATGTCTTCGTAGCGGCCCAGCTTGGCGCGCAGACGACGCACGTGCACGTCGATGGTGCGCTCGTTGGGCGCATCCTCTTCGCTCTCGGCGTCCCACAGCTTGGCGATGAGCTCGGCGCGCTCGATGGTGCGGCCCTCGCGCAGCACCAGGTACTGCAGCAGCTCGAACTCCTTGTAGGTGAGCGCGGCGGTCTCGTTGTCGAGGATCACGCGCTTGCGGGAGATGTCAACGACCACGCCGCCGGGCGCCCGGTCGGCGTCGTCGGCCGTGGTGCGGCGCTTGGCGAGGGCGGCCGGGTCCTGCAGGGCCAGGCGCACGACGTCCACGTCCCGGCCGCCGACGCCGTCGGGAGCCAGGGCCACGGCGGCGTGAGTCTCGGACGAGGGGGCGATCGCCTGGGTCAGCTTCTTGAGTTCCTCGACGATGCGGTGCAGGCTCGTGCCCGCCGCGGCGGCCTTGGCCTCATCGATACCGACGTAGAGCACGAAGCCACGGGCCTGGCTGCCGTCGGGAACGGCGCGGATGCGCGGTGCGGCCGGTGCGGGCGCCGGGGCCAGGGTGAGCTCGGGGCGGTAGTACTGGACGGAGCGGGCTGAGTCGATGTGTGCGAGTGACATGATCGGAATCCTTGGGGGTGATGATGCGCAGGGAACCCGGCGCATCCGCGCTCATGGGTTCGAGAAAGGGCGGCCTGAGCGGCCGGTGGAGCGGGCGGCCTCGGTAGCGAGGGCCCTGGAGTCTCCCTGCCGCGGTGGCGGCGTCCTCAGCGGCTGCAGATCAGCGGGTGAGGGGCGAGTGACTCGGCGAGAGTGCCTGTCTGGTCTAGCGGCACATTCGGCAACACGCCATAACACTGCCGGGCATCATCATGCCGGCAGTCCCCAAAGCCTCGGCGGAGGTCGGGATGCGTGTGGTGGAAGTCATGAGTGTGAGTAAAGCCGACTGTGACAAGTTGTGTCAATTCAGTGACGGCGGAAAGCGCCCGGTGGCCTGCATCAGGTTCACGAGGGGCTGTGCGAGTTCGTAGGATCTCGCACGAAACGGCGATCCATCAAAGAAATCCACCGAGAAACGAACTATTTCAAAGTTTTGTGAATCTAATCGCGGTCGGCGCGCCGGGCGTCGCAGGATCTGCGTACTGCGGGCGCGCCGAATGTGACGATGCCCGCAGCCGGTTGAACAGACCGGGCCGGATCAGACCAGGCCGTAGAGCCTGTCGCCTGCGTCACCGAGGCCGGGCACGATGTAGCCGTGCTCGTCGAGGCGTTCGTCGACGGCGCCCAGAACGATGGTGACCTCACGGCCGGCCAAAGCGGCCTCGACGGCGGCGAGACCCTCGGGGGCGGCCAGGATGCAGATGGCGGTGACATCGACGGCGCCCCGGTCGAAGAGGAACTCGATAGCCGCGATCAGCGAGCCGCCGGTAGCCAGCATCGGGTCGAGCACAAAACACTGACGGTCGGACAGGTCGTCCGGCAGGCGCTCCGCATAGGTGGTCGGCTGCAGGGTCTCTTCGTTGCGTGCCATGCCCAGGAAGCCCACTTCAGCGGTGGGGAGCAGCTTGACCATGCCCTCGAGCATGCCCAGGCCCGCGCGGAGGATCGGCACCACGAGCGGCTTCGGGTCGCTGATCTTGACGCCGCGGGCGATAGCCACCGGGGTCTGCACGGTGACCTCGTCGACGCGCACGCCGCGAGTGCCCTCGTAGGCCAGCAGCGTCATCAGCTCTTCCACCAGCGCCCGGAACATCGGTGACGAGGTGCTCTGATCACGCAGCACCGTGAGCTTGTGGGTGATGAGCGGATGGTCGGCTACGTGGACTCGCATAGGCTCAATCTACTAGCTCACACGGGTATCCGGCTCCCGTGGGCTACTCGGAAATGGGGTGGGGTGGTGCGGCAGAGCGAGGAACACCTGGCCTGGATGCGGCTGGCCCTGCACGAAGCGCACGGCGCCCTGGCCAGCGGCGACGTTCCGGTCGGCGCTGTCGTGCTGGACGCCGCCGGCCGGGTGATCGGTCGGGGACGCAATGAACGGGAACTCCACCAGGACCCGACCCTGCACGCCGAGGTTGTCGCCATCCGTGAGGCAGCAGCCGCCACCGGGGACTGGCACCTGACCGGTTGCACCCTCGTGGTGACTCTGGAGCCCTGTGTGATGTGCGCCGGCGCGATCGTGGCGGCCCGCATCCCCCTCGTGGTCTTCGGGGCCTGGGACGACAAGGCCGGCGCCGCCGGCTCGCTCTACGACGTGCTGCGGGACCGACGGCTCAACCACCGGGTCGAGGTGGTGTCCGGGGTGGCCGAGGGCGAGTGCGGCCTTCTGCTCACCGAGTTCTTTGAGGACCCGCTGCGTCGCCCGGCAGGGCCGACAGCCACTCGCTGAACATCGCGCTGGACGCCTGCTGCATGGCAGCGGAGTGCTGGGCGCGTTCCTGCCGCAGGGCGTCGGGCTCCAGACCCTCGGCGCGGACCTCGGCCTCGGAGGAGCTCAGCCAGGTCTCGTGCATCTCCGCGGTCACCTCGGGGTGGAACTGCACGGCCAGGGCCCAGTCGTCGATGGCGAAAGCCTCGTTGCCGTAGGCGGCCGACCCGGCCAGGCGGATGGTTCCCGCCGGCAGGTCGAAGGTGTCACTGTGCCACTGCATCATCGGGATGCCGCTGACGTGGCGGAGCGGGGAGGCCTGGCCGGCCTCGGTGGGCTCCACCAGGCGGAAACCGATCTCGTTGCTCTGGCCTCGGTAGACCGGGGAGCCGAGGGCGCTGGCCATCAGCTGGGCGCCCAGGCAGACGCCGAAGACCGGGCGGCGGGCGGCGAGCCGGCGGGTGAGCAAGTCGATCTCGTCGGTGAGCACCGGATAACTCTCGGTCTCGTATGCGCCCATCTCACCGCCGAGCACCACCAGGAGGTCGGCCGCGGCCGGGTCGATGCCGCGCACGCCGTCGGTGCCAAGGGTGTCGATGTAGTGCACGGTGTAGTCGTGGTCGAGAAGCACCTGCTCCAGGTTGCCCAGGTGGATATCGTCGGCGTGCCGCAGGACGACGGCGATACGGCTCGCGCTCATTCGCGTCCCTTGATGAAGATCGTGTCGGTGGGCGGGTTGACCGTGGCCGGGTCGATGTAGAGGTCGGGCTCGAGGTATACCACCCTGGCGCTGGGCACGGCCTCGCGGATGCGGGCCTCGATGGTGTCGATCCCGGCGGCCACGTCGGAGAACCGCTGAGCGGAGTCGAAGGAGAGCTTGGCGGCCACGAGGAGTTCGTCCGGGCCCAGGTAGAGGGTCTTGAGGTGGATGAGGTTCTTGGTCTCCGGGCCGGCCAGGATGGCGGCCTTGATGGCGTCGACATCCTTGTCGCTGGCGCCCTCGCCCACCAGCAGGCTCTTGGTCTCGATGCCCAGGACGATGGCCACCAGCACGAGCAGCACGCCGATCGCGAGGGTGCCGACGGCGTCCCAGGTGGCGTCGCCGGTGAGCACGGTCAGGCCTACGCCGCCCAGGGCCAGCGTCAGGCCGGTCAACGCCGCAACGTCTTCGAGCAGCACCACGGGAAGCTCGGGGGCCTTGGCGTGCCGAATGAACTGCACCCAGGTCTCGCCCGTGCGGGTGTGGTTGGACTCCTTCACGGCGGTGCGCAGCGAGAACGACTCCAGGCCGATCGCAACCAGGAGCACCAGGATCGGCAACCAGGCGTTCTCGAGTTCGTGCGGGTTTTGGAGTTTCTCGATGCCCTCGTAGATCGAGAACACACCGCCGACGGAGAACAGGATGATCGACACCACGAACGCGTACACGTAGCGTTCACGCCCGTAGCCGAACGGATGCTCGGTGTCGGCGGCCTTCTTCGACTTGCGTCCGCCGATCAGCAGCAAGACCTGGTTGCCAGAGTCTGCGAGCGAGTGCACGCCCTCGGCCAGCATCGAGGAGGACCCCGAGACGAACCAGGCGATGAACTTGGTGATCGCGATACCGAGATTGGCGAGCAGCGCCGCCACAATCGCCTTGTTTCCGCCTGATGCGCTCATGCGACCAATCCTAGAACCGTCCATCTTCTCGATCGGCCAGATGCCCCGGGTAGGCCTGGCGCGAAAAACTACACTGGGGGGATGACTTCGACCGCACCCGTCACCCTGCCCGCCATCGCCTTCCTGGGCGCCGGATCGATGGCCAGGGCCGTCCTGGCCGGACTGCTCAAGCCCACCGTGACGGTGGACGGCGGCATCCGCACCACCAACCGGTCAGCCGCCAAGGCCGCCGAACTCGCCGGCACCGCCGGGGTGACCGCATGGGCGACCGAGACCGAACCGAACGCCAACCGACTCGCGGTGAAGGGGGCCGGCATCGTCATCGTGGCCGTCAAGCCCGCGATGGTGCCCGACCTGCTCGCCGAGATCGCCGACAGCCTCGAGCCCGGCACCCTCGTCGTGAGTGTGGCCGCCGGAGTCACCATCGCCACCTTCGAAACGCACCTGCCCGACGGAGTTGCCGTGATCCGGTCGATGCCGAACACTCCAGCCGTGGTGGGCATGGCCGTCACCGGGCTGAGCGCCGGCACCCGCTCGACGGCGGTGCAGATGGAGCTGGCGACCGCCCTGTTCGAGACGGTGGGTGAGGTGCTGGTGGTGCCAGAGGACAAGATCGACGCTCTGAGCACCATTTCAGGATCCGGCCCGGCCTACGTCTTCTACCTCATCGAACAGCTCACCCAGACGGCCATCGACAAGGGCTTCACCCCCGCCCAGGCGGCGACCATGGTCAACGGCACCTTCCTCGGCGCGAGCGCACTCCTGGCCGTGTCCGACCTGACCCCCACCGAGCTGCGCCGCCAGGTGACCAGCCCCAAGGGCACCACGGAGCGGGCCGTGCAGCAACTCGAAACCGGCGACGTCAAGGGCCTGTTCGACCGGGCGACGGATGCCGCGCTCGCGCGGGCCCGGGAACTCGCCGCCTCCTAACCCCCGCTCGCCTCGCCCGCCCATCTCGGCGGTCGATTCAGGTATTGGCGTCAGTCCGGTACAGGTTGCCTAATTGCCGTTCGACCGGCACGGTGCCCTCTACGATCACATCCCCGGTGTGAGCGGTGGTTACCGTCTCGATGAGGACGATGTGCACTTCCTCGTCTGCGACAGGGTTGTGCTGCACGCCGCGGGGGACGATGTAAAACTGTCCCGGCGTGAGCACAACCTCCTGGTCGTCCGGCAGTTGGATTCGAAGCCGACCCGAGACGACGATGAACATTTCGTCCTCGGCGTCGTGCGCGTGCCAAACCAGCTCGCCGAGAAGCTTCGCAACCTTGACATACTGATCGTTCACCCGCCCGACGACCCGTGGCGTCCAGTGCGCTTCAACCTGCCGGAGTTCTGCCTCGAGGTCGATGCCGGAGAGGAGTGTCATGGAACCATTCTGCGTCGACCAGCGTGTGTTCGGTTAGGAGCCGAGGGCCGCGAAACGTTCGATGTCGCCCTCGGTGCCGGCGACGATGATGAGGTCATGGTCGGAGACCACCGTCTCGGCGGTGGCATAGGTGAACGGGCGCCCAGGGCTCTTCACGCCCACGACGGTCACGTGATGCTTGGTGCGCACCCCGGACTCGGTGAGGTTCAGGCCGCGGATCGGCTTGGGCGGGTACATCTTCACCAGGGCGAAGTCGTCGTCGAATTCGATGAAGTCCAGCATCCGCCCCGATACCAGGTGGGCGACGCGTTCGCCGGAATCGGCCTCGGGGTAGATCACGTGATTGGCGCCGATGCGTTCGAGGATCTTGCCGTGCGACTGCGAAATGGCTTTGGCCCAGATCTGCGGGATCTTGAGGTCGACCAGGTTCGCGACGATCAGCACACTGGCCTCAATCGAGGAGCCAACGGCGCAGACCGCAACGGAGAAGTCCTGGGCGCCGATCTGGCGTAACGCGTCGATGGACTTGGCGTCGGCCTGCACGGCGTGAGTGACTCGTTCCGACCACTTCTGCACGAGCGCCTCGCTGCTATCCACGGCGAGCACTTCGCGGCCCAACCGATCGAGCTTGCCCGCGGTCGCCGCGCCGAAACGGCCCAGCCCGATGATGAGCACGGGAGCGTTCTGCTTGATCCGGTCAACCAACTATCGGCCTTTCCTCGGGGCGTTTGAACAACTGTCTGCTCTGGCTCGCTGCCAGCGCCGCCGCGAGAGTCACTGTACCAACCCGGCCCATGAACATCGTTGCCGCCAGCACATAGACCCCCTCAGGGGGGAGCTCGGCCGTGAGACCCGTCGACAGCCCGACGGTGGCGAACGCCGAGATGACATCGAACAGCACCACATCCAGTGCCTCCTTGGAGATGTGCAGGATCAGGATGCTCGACACGGCCACGGTGGTCGCTCCCCAGAGCACCACACTCACCGCCAGGCGCAGGATGTCGCTGGGGATGCGGCGACCGAAGGCCTCCATCTGCTCCTTGCCCTGGGCCTCGGCGAACGCGGCCAGGAACAGCACCGCAAGGGTGGTGACCTTGATGCCGCCGGCGGTGGAGGCCGAGCCGCCACCGATGAACATCAGCATGTCGCTGAGCAGCAGGCTGGAGCCGTGCAGGTCGGCGATGTCGATGGTGGCGAATCCGCCGGACCTGGTCATCACCGACATAAACAGGGACTGGAAGATCGTGTCGCCGGCGTTCAGGGACCCGAAGGTCTTCGGGTTGTCGAACTCCAGGATGATATAGAAAATCATGCCCGACACCATCAGCAGCGTGGTCGTCCAGAGCGTGAGCTTTACGTGCACAGACCAGCGGCGGGGTGTGCGCCAACTGCGGGCGAAGGTCATCAGCACCGGGAAGCCCAGGCTGCCCAGGAACACGCCGACCATCAGCGCGCCGAGGAACCAGTAATCGTTGGCGAACTGACCGATGCCGCCGGCGTTCGGGCTGAACCCGGTGTTGGTGAACGCCATCGCCGCGTAGTAGATGCTCTGCCAGAGCGCCTCACCGGTGGGCACGCCGTCAATCAGCATCCGGGGGAACAGCAGCAGGGCGACCGCCGCCTCGATGACCAGGGTGCTGATGGCCACGGTCAGCAGCAGGCTGCCGACCTCGCCGAGGCGCACGGCCTGGCCCTCGTTGACCGGGCCCATATGGATGCGCGACGGGTTCGAGTCGCTGGCCGCCATGAGCTTGGCGCGCAGGCCCAGCCGGCGGGAGATGACCAGGCCCATCAGGGAGGCCAGGGTCAGCACGCCGACGCCGCCGATGTTGACACCGATGACCACCAGGGCATTGCCGAACGGCGACCAGTGCGTTGCCATGTCCACGGTGCTGAGTCCGGTGACGCAGATCACCGACACCGCGGTGAACACGGCGTCATGCAGCGGGGTATCGGTATCGCCGGCCGAGGCGATCGGCAGGGAGAACAGCAGGGTGAAGAGCAGGATCAGCGAGGTGAAGACGAGAAGCGCGAACCTGGACGGGGACCTGCGCACCAGGCCGTCGACCGAGTCCCGGAGGTGCCCGTACCAGGTGTTGGAATGCTGCGTGAAACGTGCGGTGGGGGCCTGCGTTTTCATTCGAATCGCCTTGCCTGACCTGGGGTCGCTGACAACTTGTCATAGCACCCGCACCCGGAATGACTAGCCTTGGGGCATGGCAGACATCTTTGGCGTAGTGGCGGACTCGACCCGACGCGATATCTTACGCATTCTCCTCGAGCGCTACAACCAGTCCAGTGCCGCCCAGGGGGAGCTGAGTGTCTCCGACATCGTCAGTTCGCTCGGGTTGAGCCAGCCGACGGTGTCCAAGCACCTCAAGGTGCTGCGTGAGGCCGGGCTGGTCGGTGTGCGCGAAGAGGGCCAGCACCGCTACTACCACCTCGACTATGCCCCGCTCGAGGTGATCGAGGATTGGCTGATCCCGTTCCTCAGTATCGACGTGGACACCGTGCTCGCGGGGGTCGTCGATGACACCGAGGTCCTCAAGGATGAGCAGCGCGCCTTCGCTGCGGCGATCGGTAAGGCTTTCGCTGATACCTCCTTCCAGATGCAACACGTGGTCAAGGACTCCGGGGTGAAGAAGAGCGTCAAGAAGTGGCGCAAAAGCGACTAGCGGGCGGCCGGGCTTCGCTTTACAGTGACGGGCACACGCACTCGTCGATAGCAGGGAGCCGCCATGTCACGTGCGCTTCCCGACTCGCGACTCGACGATCTGCGCTTCCTCACCGTCGCCGAGGTCGCCGAGGTCATGAGGGTGTCCAGGATGACCGTGTACCGCATGGTGCATGCCGGTGAGCTGCCCGCCGTGCGCTTCGGACGCTCCTTCCGGGTACCGGAATCGGCGGTCCTGAGGGCAATCGAACCCACTCTCGGAGGAAGTGAGTCGGACGGGACTTTCTTTATCCGTTAGAATGGGGTTTTCGTGTCGGTCGCGAATCCCGCGGCTAAACCAAATCTTTGTGAGGTCCGTGTGGGTTCTGTAATCAAGAAGCGACGCAAGCGTATGGCGAAGAAGAAGCA
This sequence comes from Cryobacterium sp. LW097, assembly GCF_002205495.2. Classification (GTDB taxonomy): domain Bacteria; phylum Actinomycetota; class Actinomycetes; order Actinomycetales; family Microbacteriaceae; genus Cryobacterium; species Cryobacterium zongtaii. The sequence continues at coordinate 234,431 of NZ_CP021992.1, forward strand.
CCGCAAGCTGCTTCGTAAGACTCGCCACCAGCGTCGTAATAAGAAGTAGACGGTCTCGACCGTTTTACCTGAAAAAGCGCTAGGTCACTGACCTAGCGCTTTTTGCTTGCGTGTGCGGCTTTGATCTGCGCGATCTTCATGTGCATGATCGGCCAGCCGCGTGCCAGTGCGTAACGCCGCAGCGTGGTGTCCGGATTCACGGCGACGGGGTTGCCGACGAGTTCGAGCAACGGAATGTCGTTGTGCGAATCGGAGTACGCCCAGCAGAGTGCCAGGTCGATGCCGCGATCCTCGGCGAGCCCGCGAGCGACGACGGCCTTGCGGCTGCCGTGGCAGATGCCGTCGACGAGCTGACCCGTGAAGATGCCATCGACGGTGGCGAGCTTGGTGCCGAGCGCGCCGGTGAGGTCCAGGCGTTCCGCGATCACATCAGCGACCTCCTGGGCCGTCGCGGTGACCAGCCACACCTCGCGCCCTGCCTTGAGGTGGGCGTGCGCCACGGCGACGGTTTCCGGCCAGAGCCGATGGATGAGCCGACTGTCGAAGATGTCGTGGCTGAGGCCGACGAGTTCGTCCCTGGTGTGCCCGGTGATGATGTCCAAGGCCCGCATCCGGAGCCGGGCGATATCGACCCCGTCTTCGCCGACCGCCAGGAACCGGGTCTGATTCCAGCCGAACGCGAGAATGTCGGCGAGCGAGATGAACCGCATCCGCCAGGCACCGACGCCCAAGTGATAGAGGCTCGCACCGCGCAGAAGCGTGTTGTCCACGTCGAAGAACGCGATAGCGCGGGGACCGGATTCGTCGGACATTGCGCTTGAGTCTACTCACGGTGACCGCACAGCAGCGGCCTAGGCTGGGGGTATGTCCACCGCGCACCTCACCCTGATCGGCAAGCCGGGATGCCACCTCTGCGACGACGCTCTGGGCGTGGTCACCACGGTGCTCGCGGAGCTGGCTGCCGAACCCGGATCCCCGACCGTGCTGCTCGAGGAGAAGTCGATTCTCGATGACCCTGAGCTGCACGAACTGTATGTCGAAGACATCCCGGTGCTGCTCATCAACGGGCTGGTGCACAACTACTGGCGCATCGACCCGGCGCGCCTGCGCACCGCACTCCTGGAGGTCCGATGACCATTCTGCATATCGTGTCCTGGAAGCTGGCGGCCACTGATCCTGCCGAAAAGGCCGAAAACGCCGCCCAGATGGCGGCTCGGCTCGGCGCTCTCGTGGGTGTGGTCGACGAGATCCGCTCGTTTCGCATCGGACCGGACGTGGTCGGCGGCGCCAACTGGGACGTGGCCCTCGTCGCGAAGTTCGACGACGAGGCGGCGCTAGGTCGTTACCAGGCGCATCCGGCCCACGTGGCGGCGGGCGCCTACGTGCGCTCGGTCACCGCCGAACGGATGGCCGTGGACCTGGTCGTCTGACTGACGCTCGGTCCCGCCCCGAGGCCGCGAGAGCGGGGTCGTGGTTGCTTCGGGGCGCCGCGGTGACCGTTGGGCCGCTTTCGCGGGAGGTGCCTTTCGCGAGAGCGGTGGTGTGGTTGCTTCAGGGGTGTTGTGGTGACCGGTTGGCCGCTTTCGCGGTCTGAGTGGGCACGGGGTGCGGGGTGCTTGTGGCGCGAAAAATCGGCCGAGCTGGTGCTCGGCCGTTTTTCGTGTGGTGCGGGGGTGTTACTTGGTGTTGACGGTGATGGTGGCGATGCCGACGAGGAGCTGGTCGGCGACGGCGTCGGTGTTGAAGGTGGTGTTCAGCAGGGCGGCGGCGTCGGCGCTGATGTGCACGGTGGTGCCGGTGAGGATGGCGTTGTCGCCGTCCATCTTGAGGGGTTCGAGGGTTCCGCCGTAGAGGTCGAAGAGCTTGACCTGGGTGGCGGCGGATTCGCCGTTGGCGGTGACGTCACCGAAGAGTTCGGAGGTGCCGGGGTCGATGGTGAAGTTGGTCAGTTCGACGACGGTCTCGCCGGCGGTGAGGGAGAAGCCGCTTCCCTCGTGTTCGATGTTGCCCTGGACGTAGGGGCGGTAGTCCTCGGCCGGGTCGTAGTAGTCCACGTTGCCGCCGGTGATGGGGAAGTGCAGGCTGCCTTCTTCGAGGGTGGCGGTGCCGACGGTGCCGGGGGTCAGGCCCAGGCTGGTGAGGGCGGCGGCGAAGTCGGCGTCCAGGAGCACGGAGGTGTCGACACCGGTGAGGGTGGGGATGGAGGCGACCGGGGTGGGGGTGGCTTCCGCGGAGCTGCTGGAGGACGAGGAGCTGGACGACGACGTCGACGCGGTGCCCTCGTCGGTGGTGCAGGCGGCGAGGCCGGCGACGAGCAGGCCTGCGGTGGTGAGGCCGAGTGCGGTCTTGGTGAAGCTGCGCATGATGAAGTCCTTTGCTGTGGAGTGTGGGGGCTTGCTTGGTATGCAGGTGGTTCGGCCCCACCCCGGAAAAGGTTTGGTCTTAACGAAAAATCGCGCCTGTCCGTGAGACAGGCGCGACTTTCGCGAGCGGGAGTAGCGGTTACGGCTCCAGGCGGGTCGGCCCGCGGAACAGGTAGGTGACCTCGCGGATGGATGCCTGGTGCAGCATCAGCATCAGCACGCGGGCCAGGCCCATGCCGAAGCCACCGTGGGACGGTACCCCGTAACGGAAGAAGTCCAGGTAACCCGCGATCTCGGCCGGGTCGAGACCCTTCTCCACGGCCTGCTCGACGAGGACGTCGATGCGGTGCTCACGCTGCGCGCCGGTGGAGATCTCGGTGCCGTTGAAGATCAGGTCGTAGCTGTTGGTCAGGCTCGCGTCGCCCTCGTGGCGCATGTGATAGAACGGGCGGATGCTCGACGCGTAGTCGGTGAGGAACACGAACTCGTGCCCGTAGGTCTCGGCGACGTACGCCGCGATCTGGCGCTCGCCCTCGGGGTCCATGTCGTCGTCTTCACGGGGAACCTCGTAGCCGCGGCTCTTGACGATCTCCTTGGCCTCGGCCAGCGGGATGCGCGGGAACGGCGTGCTCGGCACGGTGACCTCGACGCCGAACAGCGCGAGCACCTCCTCGCCGTGCTTGGCCTTCACCGCGGTGAACGCGGCCACGAGCAGGTCCTCGTGCAGCTGCATGACGTCTTCGTGGCTGTCGATCCAACTGATCTCCGAGTCAACGCTGGTGAACTCGGTGGCGTGCCGGCTGGTGAACGACGGGTCGGCCCGGAACGCCGGCCCCACCTCGAAGATCTTGCCGAAACCTGCGGACTGCGCCATCTGCTTGAAGAACTGCGGGCTCTGCGCCAGGTAGGCCTTGCGGTCGAAGTACTCCACCTCGAACAGCTCGGCGCGGGACTCGCTCGCGCTGGCCATCAGCTTCGGGGTGTGCAGCTCGATGAAGTCGTGCTCGATCCAGTACGTGCGCAGGGCGTGCTCGAACGTGGTCTGGATGCGGAAGATGAGGCTCGCCTTGGGCTGGCGCAGGTCGAGGAAGCGCCAGTCCATACGCTTGTCCAGGCTGGAGTCTGCCGCGATCGGGGTCTCCGGGATGGCGAGGGTGACGACCTCGAGGGACGCCAGCTTGATCTCGATGCCGCCGAGCTTGACGCGCTCGTCGTGCTTGAGCTGCCCGGTCACGGTGACGAAGCTGCCCTGGGACAGGCCGGAGATGGTGGTCGCCGGCTCGTCGTCGACGACGACACCCTCGGCATCCGTGGTGCGTGGATTGACCAGCTGCACGGCGCCGGATTCGTCGCGCAAGACGACGAATTGCACCTTCTTCTGGTCTCGGACGGTTTCAACCCATCCGGACACGGAAACGAGACCGTCGTCGAGGGCAGCAAGGTTCTTGATCAGTACGCGCGCATTCACCCCCTGAGTTTAGCCGCACAGCTCTCGGCGAATTCGCGGGTGACCTCTCCGTAGACTGGAGCGTGTGGTAGCTAGCCAGGTACATCTCGTGCGGCACGGTGAGGTTTTTAACCCCGAGCGCGTGCTTTACGGCAGACTTCCCGGCTTTCGGCTGTCCGATTTGGGGCAGCGGATGGCCGAGGCGGCTGCCGCAGACCTCGTCGAGCGTGGGCGCCCCGTGGGGCGGATCATCGCCTCGCCGCTGCAGCGCACCCAGGAGTCGGCAGCCCCGATCATGGCGGCCTTCGGCCTGCCCATCCACCTCGACGAGCGCATCATCGAGCCCGCCAACCGCTTCGAGGGCAAGCGGATGCGCGGCCCCGGCGGCGCCCTGCGCGACCCGCGCACCTGGCCCAGCCTGATCAACCCTGCCCGGCCCAGTTGGGGCGAGCCTTTCGCGTCCATCTCTGCTCGGATGCTCGCCGCCATCGACGATGCCTTCCATTCGGTCGACGACGGTGACGTCGTTCTGGTCAGCCACCAGCTGCCGATCTGGATGGTGCACCGCACCCTGGCCCACGAACGCCTCGCCCACGACCCGCGCAAACGCCGCTGTGACCTGTCCAGCATCACCACGCTGTCGTTGCACGACAATGTGCCCGCCGAGGTCGGCTATGCGAGTCCCGCCGCCGCCCTTCTGGTGCCGGCCAACGATGTAGGTGCAGTGTGAGTCGCCGGCCACGCCTGATTCCTGCCGCCCTGATCGGCCTCGTCAGCCTCGGCCTCGTGCTGACCGGGTGCACCAGCGACGACCCGCTCGCCGCGCAGTACCGTGAAGGCAGCGGCAAGGGCTACATCGCCGGCGACGGCAGCGTCACCGAAATCGCCGCCGAAGATCGCGGCGAGTCCGTCGTCTTCGACGGCACCCTCGAGGACGGCTCCACGGTCAGCTCCGACGACTACACAGGCGAGGTCCTCGTGGTCAACTTCTGGTACGCCAGCTGCGCCCCCTGCCGCGCCGAGGCCCCGGACCTCAAGAGGATCAGCGAGGAATTCGCCGGTCAGGGCGCCAGCTTCCTCGGTGTGAACGTGCGCGACCAGGCGCCCAGCGCCATCGCCTTCAACGAAAGCTACGAGATCAGCTACCCATCGGTGATGGATGTCGACGACGGCGGCCTGCAGCTCGCCTTCAGCGGCAGCATCCCCCCGAACGCCGTGCCGACCACCCTGGTGCTGGACTCCTCTGGTCGGGTCGCCGCGCGCATCCTCGGCCAGGTCAATTCGCCGTCCATCCTGGAAACCCTGATCAAGGACACGATTGCCGAGGACGGCTAGGCGTGGGCAATCCCTTCGGCGAGATCGTCTTCAGCGGGCAACTGTTCCTGGCGATCCCGATCGCCGTGCTGGCCGGGCTCGTCTCGTTCGCGTCCCCGTGCATCCTGCCGCTCGTGCCCGGCTACCTGGCCTACATCGGCGGGTTCGCCGACGGGAGTAGCGGGTCGAAGCTCTCCGCGCGCCGGGGACGCAACCGGCTGCTGCTGGGCGTGGCCCTGTTCATCCTCGGCTTCACCCTGGTCTTCGTGCTCACCGGCGTGGTGTTCGGCGTCGCCGGGTTCTGGCTCAACCAGTACCGTGACCTGATCACCCGCGTCGCCGGCGCCGTCGTGATCCTGCTCGGCCTGGTCTTCGTCGGTCAGTTCGGCGCGATGCAGCGCACCATCAAGACCTCCTGGCGGCCGCGGATGGGCCTGGCCGGCGCTCCGGTGCTCGGCGCGGTCTTCGCGGTCGGCTGGACCCCGTGCACCGGCCCCACGCTCACGGCCATCAACTCGCTCAGCCTGAGCACCGGCTCACCGTGGCAGGGCGGCCTGCTGGCGCTGTTCTACGCGCTCGGCCTGGGCATCCCGTTTCTGCTGATCGCCCTGGGCCTGAACTGGGCCACCGGGGCCGTAGCCTTTCTCAAGCGTCATATCCGAGCGATCAACCTGTTCGGCGGCGTGCTCCTGATCGTTATCGGGGTGCTCATGGTGAGCGGCGTGTGGAATGCCTGGCTCCTGAACCTGCAAGGGGTGATTGGCAGCTATGTCCCGGCCATCTGACCACATCGACTCCGCCCCGGCGCCCACCGGCGACGGGATCACCCAGCCCAAACTCGGTTTTGTCGGCACCCTGCGTTGGTTCTGGCGTCAGCTCACCAGCATGCGCACCGCGCTGTTCCTGCTGCTGCTGCTCGCCATCGCGGCGGTGCCCGGCTCGCTGGTGCCCCAGCGCAGCTCCGACCCGAACGGCGTCACCCAGTACTTCACCGACAACCCCGACCTGGCGCCGGTGCTCGACAAGATCCAGGCGTTCGACGTGTACTCCTCCGCCTGGTTCTCCTCCATCTACCTGCTGCTGTTCGTCTCGCTGATCGGCTGCGTCATCCCGCGCACCAAGCACCACCTGCAGGCCCTGCGCGCCAAACCGCCCAAGACCCCCGCGCGCCTCGGCCGGCTGGCCGGCTTCACCACCCGCACGGCCCCGGCCGGCACGGATGCCGCCACCGCCGTCGCCTCCGCCCGCACCGTCCTCAAGCAGGGTCGCTACCGGGTGGCGCTGTTCGAGAGCCCCACTGAGTTCTCGGTCTCGGCCGAGCGCGGCTACCTGCGTGAGACCGGCAACCTGGTCTTCCACTCCGCCCTGGTCGGTCTCCTCGTGGTGGTCGGCTTCGGCAGCGGCTTCGGCTTCAGCGGCCAACGAGTGCTCGTGGAGGGCCAGACCTTCGTCAACACGCTGCTGGCCTACGACTCGTTCAACCCCGGCCGGTTCTTCGACGACACCGAACTGGACCCGTACACGCTCACCCTCGACGACTTCACGGTGAGCTACGAGACCGCGAACCTCGAGGCGTTCGGCCAGCCCGTCGACTTCACCGCCGGCGTCACGCTCACCCCGCGCGGCGGCGACGCCGAGCCCGGCGCGGTGCGGGTCAACGACCCGCTGCGCACCGGCGGCACCAGCGTCTACCTGCTCGGCAACGGCTACGCGCCCACCATCACGGTGAAGGACCCTGAGGGCACAGTGGTGTTCACCGACTCCGTGCCGTTCCTGCCGCAGGACGCCAACCTCACCTCGCTGGGCATCGTGAAGGTGCCGGACGGCCTCGCCGAGCAGGTGGGCCTGGTCGGCTTCTTCTACCCGACCCAAGACGAGAGCAGCACCGGCTCGTACTTCTCCAGCTTCCCCGACCTTGAGTACCCGGTGCTCACCCTCAATGTGTACGCGGGTGACCTGGGCCTGGACGAGGGTGTGCCCACCTCGGTGTACTCCCTCGACACCGACTCCATGGAGCCGCTGGCCACCCGCACGAGCGACATCCAGCCGCTCGAACTCAAGCCAGGCGAAACCCAGGAGCTGCCCAACGGGCTGGGCTCGGTGACCTTCGAGAACGCCACTCCGGATGCCGCGGCGGGAGACTTCTCAGGCTCGGTGCCGCGGTTCGCGTCGTTCGATATCCACCACGACCCCACCCAGGGCTGGGTGCTGCTGTTCGCGGTGCTCGTGCTCGGTGGGCTGCTCACCTCGCTGTTCGTGCCGCGCCGTCGGCTCTGGGTGAAGGCCATTGACCAGGCGGATGGCTCGGTGCGGCTCGAATACGCCGGCCTCGCCCGCGGGGAGGACCCGGCCCTGGAGTCGGCCGTCACCGCCCTCGCCGACCGGCACATCGCCCTGCTGGAACGCTCGGCCCCGGTCGTTTCACCCGTCGAACCCGCTTAGGCTGTACTGGTGAATCTGAACGAGCTCTCGATCCTCAGCCTGTACTCGGCCATGGCCGTCTACGCGTTGGCGTTCATCGCCTTCTCGATCGACCTGGCCAAGCGCAGCTCTGCGGTGGACGCGGCCGATGTCGAGTCCGCCAAGGCCCGAGCGGGCGAGGCCACCTCGGTGGGTTCCGCCGGCGGAACCAGCACCCTCACCCGCATCAGCGCCCGGATGGTCAACGATGCGGCGACGCCGTACGGCCGCTCCGCCAGCCTGCGGGTGGGCGTCTCGCTGACCGTGCTCGCCTGGGGCCTGCAGCTCGTGGCCACGGTGTTGCGCGGCATCGCCGCCGAGCGGGTGCCGTGGGCCAACATGTACGAGTTCGCGATGACCGGAACTCTCCTCATCGTCACGGTGTACCTGATCCTGCTGACCCGCATCGATCTGCGATTCCTGGGCACCTTCGTCACCGGACTTGTCCTGATCCTGCTCGGCATAGCCCAGCAGTATTACGTGGAAGTGGCCCCGCTGCCGCCGGCTCTGCAGTCGGTGTGGTTGGTCATCCACGTGTTCGTGGCGTCTCTCGCCACCGGGTTCTTCGCCCTCGGCTTCGCGCTCTCGTTCGTGCAGCTGCTGCAGGCCCGCCGCGAGGACCGGGTGGATACCGACAAGCCCGGCCGGCTCAAGTTCCTGAAGACCCTGCCGTCGGCGGTCACCCTGGAGAACCTGGCCTACCGCACCAACATCATCGGTTTCATCCTGTGGACCTTCACCCTCATGGCCGGCTCGATCTGGGCCGAACGGGCCTGGGGCCGGTACTGGGGTTGGGACACCAAAGAGGTCTGGACCTTCATCATCTGGGTGATCTACGCCGGGTACATCCACGCGCGGGCCACCCGGGGCTGGCGCGGATCGCGGTCGGCTTGGCTGGCGATCATCGGCTTCGCCGCCGTGATGTTCAACTTCGGCGTCGTGAACGTGTTCTTCAAGGGCCTGCACGCCTACTCCGGCCTGTAACCCGCGGCGAGGGTCGCGCCCGCTCGGTCCGCGCCCGATCGCCGGATCCGCAATGGGCGGGTGCCACGCCGTTATGCGGGTGGCGCGCCACCCGCATAACGGCGCCTAACCCGCAGAGCTCTAGGCGGGCCCTGCGTCGCGCCTCCTGATTACTCGGCGAGCAGGGCGTGCACGCGGGTGATGCGGGCGAGCCACCAGTCGCGGCGCTCAGGGCTGGCCGCGTAGGTGTCGAGAAGGTCGGCATCCGGCACCACCCGGCGCACCGGGATGCTGCCATCAACGGGCAGCAGCGGTTCATGGGTGACGTCGGCGGCCAGCAACGACGCGGTGGCCAGGCCGCAGTCGTAGTCGAGCTCGGGCAGCGCCGCCGCCAGGAACGCGCCCATCGAGATGCCGATCGAGGTGTCGAGGGCGCTGGAGACGATCAGCGGCAGGCCGGTCTCGGCCTGGATCGCGAGCACAGCGCGGATGCCGCCGAGCGGCTGCACCTTGACCACCAGGAGGTCGGCAGCGCCGGAGCGGGACACCAGCAGGGGATCGGACTCCTTGCGCACGCTCTCGTCGGCGGCGATCGGCAGGTCGAGGTAGTCGGTGCGGCGGCGGATCTCGGCCAACTCGTCGATCGACGCGCACGGCTGTTCGACGTACTCGAGGTCGAACTCGGCTAGGGCGTGGATCGCGTGCTCGGCCTCGTCGAGGTTCCAGAGCCCGTTGGCATCCACCCGGATGCGTCCCTCCGCGCCGAGTGCCTTGCGTACCGCGCGCACCCGCTCCACGTCTTCGGCGAGGGTCTGGCCGGGATCGGCGACCTTCACCTTGGCGGTGCGGCAGCCGGGGAACCGGGCCAGCAGTGCCGGCACGTCGGCGGCGTCGATGGCCGGCACCGTCGCGTTCACCGGAACCCGGTCTCGTCGAAGGGCCGGGCTCTCTTCCCAGCCGAACTCCAGCGCAGCCCGCAGCCAGGCCGACGCCTCTTCATCGTCGTACTCCACGAAGGGGGAGAACTCGGTCCAGCCGGCCGGCCCCTCGATCAATACGGCTTCACGGCTGGTGAGGCCGCGGAAGCCGGTGACGAGGGGGAGGTCGACCACGCGGGCGGTGGCGAGCACGTCGTGCAGTGAAGGGAGCATGGCTCTAGTGTGCCAGCATCCGCGGGTCCGCCCCTGAGCCGTTCATTCGGTGGAATCGGCGACGAACGTCTCCTCGGGAGTGAGCGTCACGTCCGGACCGTTGGGCTGCACGTCCACGATGGCGATCGCGGTGCCCGGAGAGATGAGCAGATAGGCATCCTGATAGCGCCCGGCGCCGCTGTTGACCCGCAGCCAGGTGGGCACGCCGGCCTCCGCCGCGTCGGAGATCTCGGCTCGGAGTGATTCGAGTGTGCGGTCGCCGAGCGTGTACGGCTTACCGCCGTAGACGATGTCGATGCGGGTCACGAATCATCCTTACCATTCGACGTGGATCCCAGGCGGTGCGGTTCCGGCACGATCTGCAGGCCGCCCGATGAATTCGCGGTCAGCATCAGCGCCTCGATCCAGTCGCGGTTGAGGCTGGGCGAACGACCGCCGAAATACTTGTAGGCCAAGGGGATGCTGGGATGCATCCAGATGGTGCTCCGTCCGTCACCGCCCTGCGGGTCGTCTCGCCAGGTGAAATAGAAGCACTCGCCCCGGCGTAGCTTGGCACCGATCACTACCTGGATGTGCGCGAGCACGCGATCATCGAAATCCGCCGTGAGGCTCGAATCGTACGTCAGCTTGCCCATTGCACCACTCCGTTGATAGGGGTAGGTGTTACGCTACGCCGGTTTTCGCTTCTAGTCCCTGAGATATCGCTCGAGTCGTGGCACCTTTAGGAGGGCCAAGGCTCGCTTCTCGATCTGTCGGACCCGCTCCCGCGTCACCCCCTGGATGACCGCGATCTGGTCGAGCGTGCGAGGTTCCTCACCGGTGAGACCGAAGCGGGCTGTGAGGATGGACCGCTCCCGGTCGGGCAGGGCATCGAGATAAAACGTGATGTCGGCAGCCCGCAGTGTGATGGTGGCGCACTCATCGGGCTGGGGCAGGTCGTCATCGATGATCAGCTCGGCGATGTCGCCGATGCCGTCGCCGACCGGTGCGTGCAGCGAGATGGGCTCGTTGTCGTACTGCAGCAGGCGGGACACGTCCCGCACCGCGATCTGCGACAGCTCGGCGATCTCCTTGAGCGTCGGTTCCCTGTCGAGGGTGCTGGTGAGGTCGCGGCGGATGCGCTTGATCTTGTTGAGCTTCTCGGCGGTGTGCACCGGGATGCGGATCATGCGAGACTTGTCGGCCATGCCGCGGTGGATGGCCTGCCGGATCCACCAGGTGGCGTAGGTGGAGAACTTGAATCCGGTCATGAAGTCGTACTTCTCCACCGCCCGCACCAGGCCGATGTTGCCGTCCTGCACGAGGTCCATGATCGGGACGCCGCGGCCGGAGTAGTGCTTGGCGATGCTCACCACGAGACGCAGGTTGGCCTCGATGAAGTGGTTCTTCGCCCGCCGGCCCTCGAACACCAGGCAGGTGAGTTCGCGCTTGAACTCGGGGGTCACCGGGGTGCCTTCGGCTTCCGCCCGGTTCATCTTCTCCTCGGCGAACAGGCCCACCTCGATCTTGCGGGCCAGATCCACCTCGTCCTCGGCCGAGAGCAGGGGGCCCTTGCCGATGCGGCGCAGGTAGTCGCCGAAGGCATCCGTGGAAGCCCGGCTGTAGCGGGAGGTGGCCGCGGCGCTGGCGGCGGCCGACGGCGAATACGACGACGGGGTCGACTCCGGCGGCGCTGCCGGGGTTTGAGTTGTGGCGCGAGCGCTCGCACGGGTGGTGGGCGGCTGGACGATGGTTGTCATGCGAGGACCCCCCGGGGGAGAAGACTGGCTGTGGCACGGTCAAAGGAAGTGAAGTAGGCGCGTTCCCGCGGACGACCGAGGTTGGTCACCTCGAAGGCGCTGCCGACGATCTGGATGAAGCCGAGTAGGGCGGTCGGGTCGTCATGCTCGATGCCATGGTCTGCGACGCGCCACTCCGTGGGGGAGAGTTCGGTGATCTCGACGTCGCCGAGGCCGAGGGCCGTGTCGTCGACGGTGCTGCCGGGTATGGGTGTCGGGTTCAGGACAGGAGCGGTGTAGGTTTCGGCGCTGGTGACGGGTGCGTATTCGGGTAACGCGGTGTCGGGTGCCGAGGGGCTGTTGTGAAACATGACCACCTCCAGGTCGTTCGGGTGACATAAGTACACAACTCGGCGTCAAGCCCGTTCAAGGGGTTGACGGGGAAGCCGCCGAGGAGGTACACCTGAATAGCCCTCATGTCTGGTGTGAGCGGTCCCAGCTGTATATCGGTCCATGTCAGGACCCGGCGACCAACCCGGCAGCCTGAGCCTGCCGCGTAGTCTGGTGCCATGCCCGAACTGGTTTCAGAGATCTTCGACCCGACCCAGTGGCGTTCGGTGGATGGCTTCGGCGCTCTTGCCGACATCACCTATCACCACGACCTCACCGGCCGCATCGCCCGCGTGGCCTTCAACCGGCCGGAGGTGCGCAACGCCTTCAGGCCGCAAACCGTCGACGAACTCTACGCCGCCCTCGAGGACGCCCGCACCAATCCGCACATCGGCGTGGTGCTGCTCACCGGCAACGGCCCGAGCGCGCGCGACGGTGGCTGGGCGTTCTGCTCCGGCGGCGACCAGCGCATCCGCGGCAGGGACGGCTATAAGTACGGTGAGGGCGAGACCGCCAGCGGCATCGACAAGGCCAGGGGCGGCCGGCTGCACATCCTCGAGGTGCAGCGTCTGATCCGTTTCATGCCCAAGGTCGTCATCGCCGTGATCCCCGGCTGGGCGGCGGGCGGCGGGCACTCCCTGCACGTGGTCTGCGACCTCAGCATCGCCAGCGCCGAGCACGGCAAGTTCAAGCAGACGGATGCCGATGTCGGCTCCTTCGACGGCGGCTACGGCAGCGCATATTTCGCCCGCCAGGTAGGCCAGAAGGCGGCCAGGGAGGTCTTCTTCCTCGCCCGCGAGTACTCGGCCCAACGGGCTCTCGAGATGGGCGCGATCAACGCCGTCGTCCCGCACGCCGAGCTGGAGAACGAGGCGCTGGACTGGGCGCGCACAATTCTGACCAAGTCGCCCACGGCCATCCGGATGCTCAAGTTCGCCTTCAACGCCGTGGACGACGGCATGGTCGGGCAGCAGGTCTTCGCGGGTGAGGCCACCCGCCTGGCCTACGGCACCGACGAGGCCGTCGAGGGCCGGGACTCGTTCCTTGAGAAGCGCGAACCGGACTGGTCGCCGTACCCCTGGCAGTTCTAGGGGATGCGGTGAGGCCCGTCCGCGCCGTTCCCGCCGGGGATCCGGTGCACCTGCTGACCGAGTTGCGCCTGGCGCTCTCCGCCACGGGTGACGCGCTGCTACCGGTGCCGGTGCCGTCGCCTACGGCCGACAACGGAACCGGGGCCGACCGGGCCGGGCTCGGACCGGTGCCGCGCCGAGTGGCCGTGGTGATCGAAACATCGGGCTCGACGGCCGCGCCCAAACGGGTGATGCTCAGCACCGACGCGTTGCTCGCCTCCGCGGCAGCGTCGAGCGTGGCCCTCGGCGGCGACGGCCAATGGTTACTCGCCCTGCCCGCCCACTACATCGCCGGCGTGCAGGTGCTCGTGCGGTCGATCGTGGCCGGCACCGAACCCGTTCTGCTGCCGCCCGGCCACTTCGATCCCGTCGTCTTCGCCGAGTACGCCCGCCGCCTCGTCGAACCGTTGCGGTTCACCTCGCTGGTTCCCGTGCAGCTGGCCCGGCTGCTGGATGCCGCCGACGCCGACCCGGCGATCCTGACCGTGCTGCGGCGCTTCACCGGCATCCTCGTGGGCGGCCAGGCCGTGGCCCCGGCACTGATCGACCGGGCCGAACGGCAGAAGATCCGCGTGTTGCGCACCTACGGTTCGTCCGAGACCGCCGGCGGCTGTGTGTACGACGGCGTCCCGATCGGCAACACCTTGGTGCGTGCCGTCGACGGGCAGCTCGAGATCAGCGGAGCGGTACTCGCCGACGGGTACCTCGGCGATGAGGATCGCACCGGCGACAGATTCCGGGACGACCACGGCGTGCGCTGGTACCGCACGGGCGACCTGGGTGCGGTCGCCGTCGACGGCACCGTGAGCGTCACCGGCCGGGCCGACAACGTGATCGTCTCCGGCGGTGAGAAAGTGTCGCTCGATGCCGTCGAGGCCCTCGTGCGCAGCCTCCCCGGGCTGGGCGAGGCCGTCGTGGTGCGCGCCGCCGACCCGGTCTGGGGGCAGACACCGGTGGTGGTGGTGGTGGTAGCCGCTGCGCCGCCGGCGTTGGAAGCCGTGCGCGCCGCCGCGGCCTCGGCTCTGGGCCGCGCCGCCCGCCCCTCTCGCATCGTGACCGTCGAGACCCTCCCGCTCCTGGCCTCGGGAAAGCCGGACCGGCAGGCGTTGGAAGCGTTCATCGCACGCTGAGGGCCCGGCCCGCGGGACCGCCCGACGGCCCGGCGGTGACCCGGCGGAGACCCGGATGCGGCCGGTAACATGAGGGCGTGGCACATGGAGCGCGGCCGAACGAGCCGAAACAACAGAAGTCCCGTCAGACCAGCCAGAACGGCGCCCGGAACACGGCGCCGACCGGGCCCAAGTACCCGGCGAAGTCGGGCAACCCGGCCCGGAAGAACTCTGCGAGGACCGGACCCGCACGCAGCGGGCCGGCAACTGCCGGCGACTGGATCTCCGGCGCGCGCCTCCGCACCTTGCCGCTGGCCGTCGCGCCGGTGGCGCTGGGAACCGGAGCCGCTGTCGTGGCCGGTGGCGCCGGCGAGTTCCACTGGGTGCGGGCACTGCTCGCGCTGGTGGTGGCGGTGAGCCTGCAGATCGGTGTGAACTACGCGAACGACTATTCCGACGGCATCCGCGGCACCGACAACCACCGGGTCGGCCCGGCTCGCCTCACCGGTGGGGGAGCCGCCAAGCCCCGCGCCGTGCTCACCGTGGCGCTGGCCTTCTTCGGCATCGCCGCCGTCGCCGGCCTGGTGCTCGTGGTGGTGAGCCAGTACTGGTGGTTGCTCGCCGTGGGCGCCCTGGCCATCGTGGCGGCCTGGTTCTACACCGGCGGTAAGAAGCCGTACGGCTACCTGGGCCTGGGCGAACTGTTCGTGTTCGTCTTCTTCGGCCTGGTGGCCACGGTCGGCACCACCTACGTGCAGGTGGGCACCGTCAACCTGGAGAGCTGGCTGAGCGCCGTCGCCATCGGCCTGATCGCCTGCGCGGTGCTGATGGTGAACAACCTGCGCGACATCAAGCCGGACAAGGCAGCCGGCAAGCGCACCCTCGCCGTGTGGATCGGCGCCAGGGCATCCCGCGTGGTGTTCTGCGTGTTCCTGCTGGTGCCCTTCGCCATAGCGGGCTTCTTCGCGCTGTTCTACCCGCTGGCCTGGCTCACCTTCTTCGTGCTGCTCCTGGTGCTGCCGGCCTGCCTGATCGTGGCGACCGCGAAGACGGCGAAGGAACTGATCCTGGTGCTCAAGCTCACCAGCTTGGCGGCGCTGCTCTACGGCATCACGCTCGGGCTGGCCTTCGCCCTGTAACGGCACAACTGTTGCCCGCAGCGGCAACAGGTAGCGTCGAGCCGCCCGCTCAGCGGATGACTACGAGCGGACGACTACGGCGCGGGCGGGGTGCGGCCGACGTTGGTCTGAGAAGCCGCGGCGCGGTCGACGGCGGCGTCCTCCGACTCGGCATCCGGGTGCACGGGCTCCTTGTCGCGGTGCCGCACCTCGTAAAGACCGCGGGCCACCGTTTCGCGCCGGGCGCGAAGGAAAATGTAGGACAGGCACAGGCCGATCACCGCGGCGAGCAGCGCCGCCAACCAGCCCTCGATGCCCAGCAGTGACAGCACCACGAAGGGCACGACGAACATCAGGACGCGGAGCACGGTGAAGACCAACCAGGCCGGAACAGCTTTCATACTTGCAGCTTAAACCGTGCCGCTGAGAGTACTCACCGATCTCTCGGCTGACCGGCCTACAATTAGCAGCATGTTCCGCCTGTTGTTCGGCCTCGGAGTCGTCGTCGTCATTCTCACCGTGTATGCGGTGGTGGATTGCGCGCTGTTCGACCGCAATCGTATACGTGGCGTGCCCCGGTGGGCCTGGATCCTGATGATCATCCTGCTGCCGGTGATCGGCGCCGTGCTGTGGCTGGTGATCGGTCGCGGCCGCCGCAGCACCGCCGCGAACACCGGCGGCCGGGTCACCCGGTCGATGGCCCCCGACGACGACCCCGACTTCCTGCGCGGCCTGGACCGCGTGAAGGACCAGGACCAGCGCATCCGCGATCTCGAGCAGGAACTGGCCGACTTCGACAAGATGGACCCGCCTGCCGACGACACACCCCATCCCGGCACCGCCGGAGTCGACCCCAAGAAGACCGAACCCGGTGAGGGTGACCAGCCGGGCCGACGGGATGCCTGAGACCACCGACGTTTCCGGCTCGACCACCCTGCCTGACACCGCACTCGTGCGTCCGGTCGCGCCGAGCGGCAGCCCCGCCACCGACTTCAGCGTGGCATTGCTGGCCGAGTTCGTGAGCCTCGGTGTGCGCGACATCGTGCTCAGCCCGGGGTCACGGTCCCAGGCGCTGGCGCTGGCAGCCACCGAATTCGAACGGCTCGGCCTGCTGCGCCTGCACGTGCGCATCGACGAGCGCGGGGCGGGCTTTCTCGCGCTCGGGCTCGCCATCGAGAGCGGTCGCCCCGCTCTGGTGGTCTGCACCTCCGGCACCGCTGTGGCCAACCTGCATCCCGCGGTGCTCGAGGCACACCATTCCGTGGTGCCCATGATCCTGCTCACCGCCGACAGGCCGGCCGAGCTGCGGGGCATCCGTTCGAACCAGACCACCGTGCAGCCGGGGATCTTTGCGGAGGCCGTGCGTCTCTGCGAGGACGTGGCAGCCCCCGACGGAACCGTGGGGGAGTCTGGCACCGCGCTCGCCCTGGCCCGGCTGGCCTACGCGACGGCGCTGGGCACCCAGACGAACAACCCCGGCCCCGTGCAGCTGAACCTGGCGTTCCGTGAGCCGTTGTCGGCCGCCGTCGAGCTCGAGGCCGTCGCCGCTGCTGCGTCCCTGCCGGGCCGGCCGGATGCGGCGGCGCCCGCCGATCCGCCGCATCCGTTGCCGCCGGGTCCCCGCACCGTCGTCGTCGCCGGCGCCGGTGCCGGGCCGGCCGCGGAGGAGCTGGCCCGACTCGCCGGCTGGCCGCTGATCGCCGAGGTCTCCAGCGGCGCCAGGTTCGGTCCGAACCTCGTCGTGGCCTACCGCGAACTGCTCGGGGACGCCGACTTCGGCGGCCAGGTGCAACGCGTGATCGTGTTCGGCCACCCCACCCTCAGCCGGGAGATCCCGGCGCTCGTGCTGCGTGAAGCCGTACAGACCATCGTCGTGGCCCCGGCCGGCCTCGAGTGGTACAACCCCGGGCACCGGGTAGCGAGGTTCGCGCGCGCCGTTGCCGCCACCGACGAGGCGATCGCCGTAGCGGGAACCCGCGAGGCCAGGGCCTGGGTGGGCCGGTGGGTGATGGCGAGCCGGAGCATCCTGGCCGAGGACACCGAGCTCGACGCCCCGGCCTTCAACACCCACGGCCTGTCCAAGGCCGAGTTCGCGGCGATGAAGGCCCCGGTCACCCGGGCAATGCTCGCCGACGCCGTGTGGCGCGCCTCCTGGCCGCACGACCGCCTGGTGCTGGGCGCGTCCCGGCTGATCCGCGAGCTGGACAGCCGGGTGGCGGGCAAGAAGATCCCCGTGCACGCCAACCGTGGTCTGGCCGGCATCGACGGCACCATTGCCACGGCGCTGGGCATCGCGTTGGCCAGCCAGGCGGGCCCGCAGCCGCTGTCGACGGGCACGACCCGGCTGCTCGTCGGCGACGTGACCCTGCTGCACGACGCCGGCTCACTGCTGATTGCGCCCGGTGAGGTGCGACCGCGGCTGCAGGTGATCGTGGGCAACGACGGCGGCGGCACCATCTTCGACGGCCTCGAGGTGGCGACCACCGCCGCCCCGTCTGCCATCGACAGAGTGCTCTTCACCCCGCAGCAAGTGAATCTCGAGGCTCTCGCCACCGCCTACGGCTGGGACTACGCGCGGGCGGCGACCCGCAGCACCCTGGAGAGCGCCCTGACGGCGCCGGTGGCCTGCCCGACCCTGCTCGAGGTCCCCCTGGCCCGCTAACTGGAAGCCGGCCTTGTGTTGCCGGTGCGGGGCGTTGGCGGGTTTGGTACCGTTGCACTCGTTCCGTGCCAGACGTGCGGGAACGGCCAAGGAGTGCCCCATGCCCGGTAGGACCGCACCACCCGCACCCGCCGCCTCTCCGCCGGCCAGGGTCAAAGCAGACACGCTCGCCCTGTCCGCCATGATCGTCGGCGTCGTCGCATTCCTCTGCGGCTGGATGCCCGTGCTCGGCCTGATCATCGGCAGCGTCGGCGTGATCCTCGGCCTCCTGGCCAGGCGGCGCTCGAACCGTCCGGAGCTCGGCCTGACCGCTCTGATCCTCTCGATCCTGGCGGTATTGACCAACATCGTCGTCGACGTGATCGTGGTCGTCCTCATGGTGACCCAGGCCAACAACCTGCCCGCCTAGGCCGGTCCGCACCGGCCGGGCCGCGGGGAACATCCGCTAACTGTGCCCGAAGCGGACAAGTGCGCCCGGTGTGCCGGGACCATTTGTCCAGAGCGGGAACAGTTGCGGTCGGCGACTGGCCGGCGGATGACCGGATGCCCGAGCGCCCGAGCGGCTGTCAGCCGAAGGCCTCGACAACGGGGCGGAACTTCATCTTGGTTTCGGCCAGCTCACGGTCGGGGTCCGAGTCCAGGACGATGCCGCAGCCGGCGTACGCCGTGATGTCGCCGGTGGGGGACACCTGTGCGCAGCGCAGCGCGATGGCCCACTCGCCGTCGCCGTCCGCGCCGACCCAGCCCACCGGGCCGGCGTAGCGACCGCGGTCGAACGGCTCCAACTCGCGGATGAGCGCGAGAGCGTCCAGCGTGGGGGTGCCGGCGACCGCCGCGGTCGGGTGCATCGCCGCGATCAGGTCGAGGGAGGTGGACCCGTCGCTCAGGGTGCCCTCGACGTCGGTGGCCAGGTGCCACAGGTTGGGCAGCTTCACCGTGAACGGGATCTCACTCGTGGTGAGCACCGAGGTGTGCGGACGCAGCGCGGCGAGCACACTCTGCACGGCGAACTCGTGTTCGTCGCCGTCCTTGCTCGAGGTGGCCAGCGCGAGGGCGGCCTCGAGGTCGGCCGCGGCATCCGCCCCGCGGGAAATGGTGCCGGCCAGCACGCGGGCGTTGACCTCGTTGTGGTCGGCCCGGATCAGGGTCTCCGGGCTGGAACCGACGAGTCCGTCGACGGCGTATGTCCAGCAGTCCGGGTAGCCCAGGGCCAGTTCGGTCAGCAGCAGACGCAGGTCGGACTCGGCGGGCAGCCGGCCGACGAGGTCGCGGGCGAGCACCACTTTGCTCAGCTCCTGGGCGCCGATGTGGTCCACCGCGGCGGCGACGGCCGCCCGGTAGTCGGCCGGCTTCAGGGCGCCGGGCAGCAGGGAGATGCGGTACTCGTCACCGTGCGGGTGCAGCGCCAGCGGAATCTCGGGGGCGGCCTGGCCGGTGGGCCAGATCCGGGTGACCCAGCACTGACCGTCCTCGCGGCCCACGATCAGCTCGGGGACGATGAGCACGCTGGTCTGGCTGGAGGAGTCGTCGAAGGCGAAGGTGCCGAAGGCCAGCAGGCCGGTGCCCGTGCGCGCCAGCGGGTCGGTCACCGTGGCGGCCGCGACGACATCGCGCCAGGCTGCGGCGGCATCCGTCATGCGGGTGGGCCCGGAGAACTCCAGGCGCAGGGCCGTGCCGATGCCGGCGAGGCCCTGGTTGCGGCGCATCCAGAGCAGCGGCTGCCGCTCGTCGAGCAGCAGGATCAGCTGGCGAATGTCGGCAATCGGGGAGGTCTCAACCGTTAGAGCTGGCGCATTCACTTGTCTACCCTAAGCCCGCGCCCGCGGATACCCGGGCCGCGCGTCGCAATCTAGACTGGACCGGTGAGTAGAGCAGATCTAAATAAGCAGCCCGCGCAGGTCGCCGCCATGTTCGATTTGGTCTCGACCCACTACGACCGCACCAACGCGTTGCTCTCGGTGGGCAACGCCTCGTTGTGGCGCGTCGCCACGACCAGGGCCGTCAACCCGCGCCGCGGCGAGCGGATCCTCGACATCGCCGCCGGGACCGGCACCTCCAGCGTGGCCCTCGCGCACACCGGCGCGCACGTGGTGGCCGCCGACTTCTCCGCGGGCATGATCAAGGTGGGCCGCGAACGGCACGCGGACAACCCCAACGTTGAGTTCGTGCAGGCGGATGCCACCCAGCTGCCGTTCAAGGACGGCGAGTTCGACGCCGTCACCATCTCGTTCGGCCTGCGCAACGTGGTGGAGCCCAAGAAGGCCCTCGCGGAGTTCTACAGGGTCACCAAGCCCGGCGGCCGCGTGGTCATCTGCGAGTTCTCCACCCCGCCCGTCGCGCCCATCCGGGTGGGCTACTTCGCCTACCTCAATCATGTGATGCCGCGCATCGTGAAGCTGGCGTCCTCCAACGCCGAGGCCTACGACTACCTGGGCGAGTCCATCGCGGCCTGGCCGAACCAGCCCACCCTCAGCGCCTGGCTGCGCGACGCCGGATACGATGCCGTGGCGTACCGCAACCTCAGTCTCGGTATCGTGGCTCTGCACCGCGGAATCAAGACCGAGCACGCCCCCGCTTCAACCTCCTGAAACTCCCAGATCCGATCGTTAGGCTGACAGAGTGAAATTGACCGCCCCCGTGGCCCGCCGGAGCCCGTCGGTAACGTCGCAGCTGGGCCTGAGCGATCGAATCTTCTCCACCCCCGCCGACCGCGGCCTGGCTGCCAGCATCGACAAAGGCCTCGAAGAGGTGAAGACGACCCTGCTGGGTGAACTCGTCTTCGCCGACGAGATCGCCGCCGTGACCAGCCGGTACCTGCTCGACGCCGGCGGCAAGCGCGTGCGCCCGATGCTCGCGCTGCTCACCTCCCACCTCGGCGACGGCACCATCCCCGACGTGGTCCGCGCGGCCGCCGCCATCGAGATCACCCACCTCGCCTCGCTGTACCACGACGACGTCATGGACGATGCCGAGAAGCGCCGCGGCGTGCCCAGCGCCCAGGTGGTCTGGGGCAACTCCATCGCCATCCTCGCCGGCGACCTGCTCTTCTCCCGCGCCAACCAGCTGATGGGCAGGCTCGGCGAACGCGCGGTGCGCCTGCAGGGCGACACCTTCGAACGCCTGGTGCTCGGCCAGCTGCACGAGACCGTCGGACCCAAGGACGGCGAGGACCCGATCGAGCACTACATCCAGGTGCTCGCCGACAAGACCGGCTCCCTGATCGCCGCCGCCGCCCAGGCCGGGATCATCTTCTCCAACGCTCCCGAGAAATTCGAGGAGCCCGTCGTGCTCTTCGGCGAGCGGATCGGTGTCGCCTTCCAGCTCATCGACGACGTACTCGACCTGTCGCCGCAGCCCGAGGCGACCGGCAAGGTGCCCGGCACCGATCTGCGCGCCGGGGTCGCCACCCTGCCGCTGCTGCGCCTGCGTGAGCGTGCGGCAACGGATGTGCGCGCCGCCGACCTGGCCGCCCGCCTCGAGGCCGATGTGATGAGCAGCGCCGGCGTGGCCACCGAGGCCGCCGACTCCGCCATCACGGCTCTGCGCGAACACGACGTGACCACCCAGACCCTCGCGGAGGCTCACGGTTGGGCCCGTGATGCCGTTGCCGCCCTTGCCCCCCTGCCGAACGGCTCGGTCAAGAAGGCGCTCACCCGCTTCGCCGAGACCATCGTCGAGCGATCCAGCTAGAAAGGCTTCCATGACCAAGTTGCGATTGGCCATCGTCGGTGCGGGCCCCGCCGGCATCTACGCCGCAGACATCCTCCTGAAGGCCGAGCGAAACTTCGACGTTTCCATCGACCTGTTCGACCACCTGCCGGCCCCCTACGGGCTGGTGCGTTACGGCGTGGCGCCGGACCACCCCCGCATCAAGGGCATCATCAACGCGCTCCGCGACGTACTGGATCGCGGCGACATCCGCCTGTTCGGGAACGTGCGCTACGGCACCGACATCACCCTCGATGACCTCAAGAAGCACTACAACGCGGTCATCTTCGCCACCGGCGCCGTGCACGACGCCAACCTGCCCATCCCCGGCATCGAACTCGAGGGCTCCTATGGCGCCGCGAGGTTCGTGAGCTGGTTCGACGGCCACCCCGACGTGCCGCGCACCTGGCCGCTCGAGGCAAAGTCCGTCGCGGTGATCGGCAACGGCAACGTCGCCCTCGACGTCTCCCGCATGCTCGCCAAGCACGCCGACGACCTGCTGCCCACCGAGATCCCGGCCAACGTCTACGACGGACTCAAGGCCTCCCCGGTGACGGATGTGCACGTGTTCGGGCGCCGAGGCCCCACCTCGGTGAAGTTCACCCCGCTGGAGCTGCGCGAACTCGGCGAGCTGCCCGACGTGGACATCATCGTCTACGACGAGGACTTCGACTACGACGACGCCGCCCGCGCGGCGGTGGCCAGCAACAAGCAGGTCTTCGTGATCGACAAGGTGCTCAACCAGTGGCGGAAGCGCGAGACCGGCCAGGCATCGCGTCGGCTGCACCTGCACTTCTTCGCCCGACCGGTGGAGGTCACCGACGACGGCAACGGCCACGTCGGCGGCTTCCGGTATGAGCGCACCGCACCGGATGGCCATGGCGGTGTGCACGGCACCGGCGAGATCCGCGAGCTGCCGATCCAGGCCATCTACCGGGCGGTCGGCTACTACGGCTCGTCGTTGCCCGGCATCCCGTTCGACAAGAAGCGCGGCGTGATCCCCAACCGCGAGGGCCAAGTGCTCTGGAAGGGTGAGCCCGGCTTCGAGTCCAGCACCGGCAGCCAGCAGATGTACGGCGTCTACGCCACCGGCTGGATCAAGCGCGGACCGGTGGGCCTGATCGGGCACACCAAGTCCGACGCGATGGAGACCGTGCGGCACCTGATCAACGACGTCGGCAACTGGTGGCGGCCAGAAGCGCCCGAGGAGCAGAGCATCGTGGAGCTGCTGGAGTCCCGCGGCGTGGCGTACACCAACCTCGACGGCTGGCACCACCTCGACCAGCACGAGCTGGCGCTCGGCGCCGAGCAGGGCCGTGTGCGCGTCAAGGTCGTCCCGCGCCACGAAATGGTCGAGGTCTCCCGAGCCCAAGTCCCCGCCGAACTGTAGGCAAGCGGCGAGCCGTGAGCAAAGCACCGAAAATCGAACGATTCGGGGGCTTAGCTCACGGCTCGCGTGCTGTGGCCTGGCAGGACGACATCCTGGGCAGTGACTACCAGGCAGCTACCCTGCCGCTGGGCAGCGACGGCGAAGGGGAGGTCGTCGCCACGCTGGTGCGGCACCGCCCGCCCCTGACCGACCTGGTGTCGCCGGCGGCCCCGGCGCACGGCACCGATGTGCTCTACCTGCACGGATGGTCGGACTACTTCTTCCAGACCGGCCTCGCCGAGCACTGGCACGGTCTCGGCGCCCGGTTCTACGCCCTCGATCTGCGGAAGTACGGGCGCAGCCTGCGGGAGCATCAGACACCCGGCTTCGTGGCCGACCTGGCCACCTACGACGCCGACATCGAAGCCGCCCTTGCCGCGATGGGCCACGGCGAAAACGCCGAACGGCCCTCGCGGCGGCGGCTGGTGCTGATGGGGCACTCCACCGGCGGCCTCACCCTGAGCCTGTGGGCCTCCAGGCACCCGGGGCGGGCCCATGCGCTCGTGCTGAACAGCCCGTGGCTGGAGTTTCAGGCCGGCGGTGTGGGCCGGGCCTTCATCACGCCGCTCGTGCAGCTGGGCGCCCGCGTGCAGCCGCTGGGCACCCTGCCCCAGGTGGACCTGGGCTTCTACAGCCGCTCGGTCTCGTCCGAGTTCGACGGCGAGTGGTCCTACGAACCACGCTGGCGCCCGCCGCGCGGTTTCCCACCGCCCCGGGCCTGGCTGAACGCGGTGCTCGAGGGACACGCCGCCGTGGCGGCCGGACTGGGCATCGAGGTGCCTATCCTCACGCTGCTGTCGGCGCGGTCCACGATCCTGCCGCGCTGGAGCGAGCAGATGCGGCACAGCGACAGCGTCCTGGTGGTGAACGACATCGCCAGGGCCGCCGTGCGGCTGGGTGCGACGGTGACGGTGGCGCGCATCGAGGGAGCCCTGCACGACGTCGTCCTCTCCGCCGAGGCGCCGCGCGAAGCGGCCTACGCCGCCCTCACCCGGTGGCTCCGCGCCTACGCGCCCTGACCATCCGCGAACCGTGAGAAAAGCCCCAGATCTCGGAAGATTCTGGGGCTTAAGTCATAGTTCGCGGAAGGGGAACTAGCGGAAGTTGACGAACTGGAGGGCCACGTCGAGGTCCTTGCCCTTGAGCAGGGCCATCGTGGACTGCAGGTCGTCGCGGCTCTTCGAGCTCACGCGCAGTTCGTCGCCCTGAATCTGGCTCTTGACGCCCTTGGGGCCCTCGTCGCGGATGATCTTGTTGATCTTCTTCGCGTTCTCCTGGTCGATTCCGGCCTTCATGCTGGCCTCGATGCGGTACTCCTTGCCCGACGGGTACGGCTCACCGGCGTCGAGGCTGCGCAGCGAGATGCCGCGCTTGATCAGCTTCGACTCGAACACCTCGAGGATCGCCTTGACGCGCTCCTCGGTGTTCGCCTTCATGAGCACCTTCTCGCCGCTCATTTCGATGGATGCCCCGACGTTCTTGAAGTCGTAGCGCTGCGCCACCTCTTTGTGAGCCTGGTTGAGCGCGTTGTCGATCTCCATGGGGTCGACCTTGCTGACGATGTCGAACGTAGAATCTGCCATGAGAGCCATGTTACCGAGAAGGGCCGGATGCCGCCCGACGGCGCTCTGATCAGTCGCCGGGGCGTGCCGTACTCGAGCGCACGATCAGCTCGAACGGCATCGGAGTGTTCAGGGCCGCCTGGTCGTGCTGGCCAGGATGCAGCTGGTCCATCAGGATCTCCACGGCCTTGGCGCCCTGGCCCTGCGGGAACTGCGCGATGGTGCTCAGGCCGAAGAAGTCCGCCAGTTCGTGGTCGTCGATGCCGATCACCGAGACGTCCCGCGGCACGACCAGGCCCAGGTCCCGAGCGGCCAGGATGCTGCCGATCGCCATCTCGTCCGACGCGGCGAAGATCGCCGTCGGACGGTCGTGCGGGCTGCCCAGCAGCTGCTTCGCCGCCTGGTAACCGCCACGGATGGTGAAGTCGGCCGGTTGGAACAGCTCGGGGGCCACGCCGATACCGGCGGCTTCCAGGGCAGCCTCGTAGCCGAAGCGCCGGTTGGTGGGCAGGTGGAAGTCGAGGTCGTAGTCCTTGGTGCCGCCGATGTGGGCGATCCGGGTGTGGCCGAGCGCGAGCAGGTGCTCGGTGGCGAGCCGGGCCACGGCCGCGTCGTCGATGGTGAGGGTGCGCACGCCCGTGATCGGGCCGCCGACGCCCACGAGCGGCTTGCCGAGCGCGTGCAGCCTGGCCACCTCGCTCTCGGTCAGTTCCAGCGAGATCGCGATCACGGCATCCACCCGCTGACGGAGCAGGAAGTGCTCGAAGACGCTGCGGCGCTCGTCGCCGCCGCCGGTGAGGTTGTAGAGGGTGAGGTCGTAGCCGTTGTGCAGCAGTTCCTTCTGAGCGCCCTCGACGACGCTGGAGAAGAACCACCGATTCAGGAACGGCACGACCACGCCGATGTTCTTCATGCGACCCGACGCCAGGCTGGACGCGTTCGACGACACCACGTAGCCCAGCTCCAGGGCCGCGGCCTTGACCTTGAGCCTGGTCGTGGGCGACACGTGGCCGTTGCCGCTCAGGGCGCGCGAAACCGTGGCGGTGGAGACGCCCGCGCGACGGGCGACCTCGTCGATTCCGACCATTCGGGTTCCTAACCGGCGTGCAAGAGGGGGTGTGAAGTGATCATATCCACCGGTTCGGCGCCCGGCCGCCCACCCTGATTTCGCACTTGGGCCCTTCGGCTTGTATTCTGTCTGAGCGTCTCCGGTCACGTGGCTACATATGGCCGGGTATGCACTGGCGAGTTACCCAAGCGGCCAAAGGGATCTGACTGTAAATCAGACGGCGTAGCCTTCGTGAGTTCGAATCTCGCACTCGCCACAGCAAGAATGGGGCAAGACCAGCACCACCACAACGCGCCGGGCCTCCGGCGCGTTTGTGCGTTAACCCGCCCGTTACCGCTCGGGCGTACCGTGGTCAGATGACCCCTTCCGCCACGACCGAACTGCTCACCCTCGCCCAGGAGACCGCGATGGTGGCCGGAGAGCTCGCCCGTCGCCGGCGGGCGGAAGGCGTGCAGATCGCCGCGTCGAAGTCGTCCCCGGAGGACGTGGTCACGCTCGCGGACCGGGAGACCGAGGCGCTCATCCGCGGCCTGCTCGCGGATGCGCGACCCGACGACGGCTTCTGCGGCGAGGAGTCCACCGCCACCGCGGGCACCTCCGGACTGACCTGGGTCGTCGACCCCATCGACGGAACCGTCAACTACCTCTACGGCATCCCCTGTTACGCCGTGAGCATCGCCGTGGTCGAGGGCGACGCCGACCCGGCCAGCTGGAGCGCCCTGGCCGGCGCGGTGCGCAACCCGGCGATCGACGAACTGTTCTCCGCCCGCGCCGGCGATGGTGCGCACCTGAACGGGCGCGCGCTGCAGGTGACGAGCGGGGTGCCGTTGTCGTTGGCCCTGTTCGGTACCGGATTCTCCTACGACTCGGTCCGGCGAACCCGCCAGGCGAAGGTCCTGCACGGTCTGATCAGCCAGGTCCGTGACGTGCGGCGGATGGGCGCGGCCTCACTGGACCTGTGCTCGGTGGCCGCCGGCCGGCTGGACCTCTACTACGAGCGCGGATTGCACCCCTGGGATCACGCCGCCGGGGCCCTCGTCGCCACGGAGGCCGGCGCCCGGGTGGGCGCGTTCGGCGCGGACCGTGAAGGCGTCAGCCTTCTCATCGCGGCCGCGCCCGATCTGTACGCCACCGCCGAGCCGCTGCTCGCGAATCTTTTCGAGCAATTTATGGCCGACGACGACATTTGAGAATCGGAGTGCCGCTGACGGCTCCGCACCCGCTGGATGGCGGGGCAGACGCCCGATCCGCTATCACGCCTGGCCCTCCTTGCGCATCCTCCACAGGGAGGGATACACCCCGTGTTCGGGTGTGATTTGCCGACATCAAATGGCCATCCGGCGCTCCGCAAGCTAGCCTTTATCTATTCGTTACTTTGGCTCACGTCAAAACGCGAGCCTCTAGCCCTGTCCAACGCGCCGAAAGTACCCGTCCTTTGTCACGTCACACCCCGTTGTCGGATGCCCCCGCAGCCGACTCCAGTGACCTCTCACAGAGCGACCTCGGCAGCACCGATTCGACCGAGCCGGCCCTCGCACCGCACCGCACGCTCACGCGTCGCGAACAGCGCGAGCTCGAGCGTCGCGCGGAGCTGGCCGCCGAACCGACGCCGGTAACCGAGCCGGCACCCACCGAAACCGCCGACTTTGTTGCCGTCTCCGACGTGGAACCCCAGCCGGTCACCGAGCTGTCGCCCGCGGCGCACCTCCTGGTCGGTGCCGGACTGGCCGAACCTCACCTCGAGACCGTCGTTCTCAAGGAACGCGATCTGGCGCTGCCTGCCGAGCCGGCCTACGAGCAGATCCCAAGCGACGTTTCCCCGAACACCACGACCACGACGATCATCCTGCCGTCTCGCGCGGCCCTGCGTGCCCAGCTGCGCGCCGTGCAGGCGATCGACGACCAGGCGCCGGCCGGCGAGCCTGCTGCGGCGTCACAGGCCCGCACGGAGCCGAGTGAGCCGGAGCACACGCTGCCCGCCTTCGTTCCTCGCACCCGGGCCCTACCGTCCTCCGCCAAGCCCGGTGTGGCATCGGCACGTTCGGGACACCACCGTATGCGCATGCTGGCCACCAAGGGTGGGTCGATCATCGCGATGACCTTCGTCGCACTGATGGCCGTCGCCACCTCGATCCCCGCCGAGGCGCTGCTGTCCTCCAGCGACGTGCAGGCCGCGGCCCTCGAAGCCAAGAAGCCCACGAGCGGCGCCGACCCCGCCCAGGTCATCAACCTGGCCAACGGCACAGACACCATCACCGTCGAACAGGACAGCTACCAGTCGCAGTCCATCGCCGAGGTCGCGGCGGCGAGCGGCATCCGTATGGAAGACACGTTCAGCAACAACCCGAACGGAACCATCCAGTGGCCGTTCGCGGTCGGCGTGCACGTGGGCGACCAGTTCGGCTACCGCAACTGCGCAGGCTGCTCGGTCAACCACGGCGGCCAGGACTTCAACCCCGGCCTCGGCGCCCCCACCCAGGCAATCGCCGACGGTGTGGTCAGCTTCACCGAGGACGGCGAGGGCAGCCTCGGCGTGCACATGATCATCGATCACATGATCGACGGCAAGCTGGTCTCCAGCGTCTATGCGCACATGATCCACGGCTCGATGCTGCTGAAGACCGGTGACGTCGTCAAGGTCGGCCAGGTCCTCGGCAAGGTCGGCTCCACGGGCATGTCGACGGGCCCGCACCTGCACTTCGAGATCCGCCTCGGTGGTATCAACGGCACCAAGACCGACCCGCTCGCCTGGCTCTACGCCAACACCAACTAGCTCGCGCTTCGCCTGATCTCGACAGGCTCGATCAACGGCGGTCTCGCGCCCCAGGCATCCCGCGAGAGCGGTCAGGTGGCCGCTTCGCGGGCGTCGAGGCGACCAGAAGCCCGCTTTCGCGAGGTCCGGGTCAGGCTTCTTTGGCGAGAAACGCCTCGAGCAGCGACCGGGGGAGCGGGAACGGTGCGACGCCGTCCGCCCCGTGCTGGGCCGGCCGTGCCTCTCGCGGCGTCACGGGCTCGGACGCTTCGCCCAACGACACGACCTGGTCGTGCAGGCGTTCCATGTCGATGTCGAGCCGGTTGGCCACGTCGGCGGCCTGCTTGAGCTCACCCACCAGCGCGGTCGGCACCGCGCCGTCGTACTTGTAGAAGATCTTGTGCTCGAGACTCGCCCAGAAATCCATGGCCACGGTGCGGATCTGCACCTCGACGGTGACGGGCTGCACCCGGTCGGACATGAACACCGGGATCGCCGCGATCAGGTGCAGGCTCTTGTAGCCGTTGGGCTTGGGGTTCTTGATGTAGTCCTTGACCTGCAGCACAGTGATGTCCCGTTGACCGGTGAGCATCTCGAGCACCCTGTAGGTGTCCGAGATGAAGCTGCAGGTGATCCGGATGCCCGCGATGTCCTGGATGTTCTCGCGGATGCCCTCGAGGTCCAGCGGGTAACCCTTGCGGTTGGCCTTCTTGAGGATGCCCTCCGGCGACTTGAGCCGGTGGCTGACGTGCTCGATCGGGCTGTAGTCATGGATCGCGCTGAATTCTTCCTTGAGGATGTTGACCTTGGTCATCATCTCGTCGGTCGCGAACTTGTACGACATCATGAACCGGGTGAGCTCGGTCCGGATTTCCCGGAGGTCACTGGGCCATTCGACAACCTGGTCAGTCACGAGCGCTCCCCAATCAACGGCGGCCCAGCGAACGCCGGTGGCCACCTCGAGTCTGCCATCCCCCGCATCGGTACTCGCTGGGAGCGAGCTGCGAGCGGGGGAGTGGCGACTACTCGGTGATGCGAGGTGGTCAGCCCTGCAGCCAGGCCGTGGTGTCACCCGGCAGCGTGCGCCCGGTGAGGGTGGCGCTGGAAAGCAGCACATCGCCGGCGGGCAGCTCGATGGGCTGGTCGCCGGTGTTGGCGACCACCACGACATTCCGGTTGCGGAATACGAGCACGTCCTCGCTGGGCGAGGGCAGCCAGTCCACCGAGCCGAAGCCGAGTTCGTTCGCGCGGCGCAGGGCGAGGGCATCGGTGTAGAGCTCGAGGGTCGAGCCCTCCACACCGGCCTGCGCGTCGCGGGCCAGGGTGGCCCACTCGGCGGGCTGGGGCAGCCAGCTCTGGGCGCTCGGCCCGAAGCCGTACGACGGCGCGGCGCCTTCCCACGGGATGGGCACCCGGCAGCCGTCGCGGCCGTAGCGCTCACCGTTGGTGCGGAACCAGGTGGGGTCCTCCCGCGACGAATCGGGCAGGTGGATGACCTCGGGCAGGCCGAGTTCTTCGCCCTGGTAGATGTAGCTCGACCCCGGCAGCGCGAGCATCAGGGCGGATGCGGCGCGGGCGCGACGCAGTCCCACCTCGGTGTCCGGCAGGCCGACGGTGTTCGGGCCGATGCCGTGACCCTGCAGGTTGTCGGCGGTGAGCGCGAGCCTGGACGCGTGGCGCACGACATCGTGGTTGGAGAGCACCCAGGTGCTCGGCGCGCCAACGGAGCTGAACGCGGCGAGCGAATCGTCGATCACGCGGCGGAGCGCGGGAGCCTGCCACGGCGTCTCCAGGTAGGCGAAATTGAAGGCCTGGTGCATCTCATCCGGACGCACCCACTGCGCTACCCGCTCGAGCGGGTCGACCCAGGCCTCAGCGGCCAGGATCCGGTCACCGTCATACTCGTCGAGCACGATGCGCCAGTCGCGGTAGATGTCGTGCACGCCGTCCTGGGCCCAATACGGGGCTCCGGCGACGGGCTCCGCCACAACGCCGGGTTCGAGCGCGGTGGTCGCGCCGCCCATGCTGCCGCCGTCGACGGGCGGGGTGTAGTCGGGCAGGCCCTTGGCCTTGATCATGCCGTGGGCGACATCCACCCTGAATCCGTCGACGCCGCGGTCCAGCCAGAAGCGAAGCACATCCCGGAACTCGGCGCGCACCCACTCGTTGTCCCAGTCGAAGTCGGGCTGGGTGGTGTCGAAGAGGTGGAGGTACCACTGGCCGGGGGTGCCGTCCGGGTCGGTCGTGCGGGTCCAGGCGTTGCCGCCGAACACGGACTCCCAGTTGTTCGGCGGAAGCTCACCGTTCTCGCCCAGGCCGTCGCGGAAGATGTAGTGGCCGCGCTCTTCGCTGCCGGGGCCGGCGGCCAGTGCGGCCTGAAACCACGGGTGGTCGCTCGAGGAGTGGTTCGGCACGATGTCGACGATCACCCGGATGCCCAGGTCGTGCGCGGCGGCCTGCATCTTGTCGTAGTCGGACAGGGTGCCGAACAGGGGATCGACATCGCAGTAGTCGGAGACGTCATAGCCGGCGTCGCGCTGCGGCGACGTGTAGAAGGGTGACAGCCAGATGGCGTCCACCCCCAATTCGGCGAGCTGCGGCAGCCTGGAGCGGATGCCGGCGAGGTCGCCCATGCCGTCGCCGTTCGCGTCAGCGAACGACCGTGGGTAGATCTGATAGATAACGGCGTTACGCCACCACTCTGTGCCTGTCATGACGGACACACTACGGCATTTTGAGATGCATGCAAGCGCTTCCACAAACGTTGCTGGCGAATGTGGCATCAGAGCTGTCGATAACCACACACTGGGTTGCCAATCGAGGAAATGGCAGGTATACATGTAACCGCTTGCACAAAATGTCAATGTTGATTATGAAAGGCACACCAATGATGGTGAAGAAGAATGGCCTGCTGGCCGCCGGCGCAATTGCCGTCGCAGCGTCCCTGGCCCTGGCCGGCTGCTCGGCCGGTTCGAACTCGGGCGACACCTCGTCGGAGGCCGACTCCAGCGCCCTGACAGTGTGGGTGGACGCCGACCGCGCCGCCGTGCTGAAGGACGCCGCCGCGGCCTTCACCAAGGAGTCCGGCGTCGAGGTCAAGCTGGTGCAGAAGGACTTCGCGAAGATCCAGGAAGAGTTCATCGCCCAGGTCCCCACCGGCAAGGGGCCGGACATCACCGTCGCCGCGCACGACTGGCTCGGTAACTTCGTCAGCAACGGCGTTGTGCAGCCCGTCGAGCTCGGCGACACCGCGGCCGACTACCAGCAGGTCGCCGTCACCGCCATGAGCTACGAGGGCACGACCTACGGCGTTCCGTACTCCATCGAGAACATCGCCCTGCTGCGCAACACCGCGCTGGCCCCCACCGCCCCGGCCACCTTCGACGAGATGACCGCCGCCGGCGTCGCCGCGGGAACCGAATTCCCCTACCTGGTACAGATCGGCCCCGAGGCCGACCCGTACCACCTGTACCCGTTCCAGACCTCCTTCGGGGCCCCGGTGTTCGGCACCAATGCCGACGGCAGCTACAACCCCGATGACCTCACCGTCGGCAACGCCGGCGGAGAGGCCTTCGCCACCTGGCTCGCCGCCGAGGGTGCGGCAGGCCGCATGAGCGTGAACCTCACGGGCGACATCGCCAAGGAGAAGTTCTACGCCGGTGCCTCGCCGTTCCTTCTGACCGGACCGTGGAACGTGCCGGACGCCCAGGCTGCCGGCATCGACGTGTCCGTTGACGCCGTGCCGTCGGCCGGTGGCCAGGCTGCCCAGCCCTTCGTGGGCGTGGCGGGCTTCATGGTGAGCGCCAAGACCAAGAACGCCATCGCGGCGAACGAGTTCCTGGTGAACTACATCGGCAGCGAAGACGTGCAGACCGCACTCTACGAGGTCGGTGGACGTCCGCCGGCACTGACCGCCGCGTTCGAGGCCGCCAGTTCCGACCCCATCACCGCCGGATTCGGCGCCGTCGGCGCCACCGCCGTGCCGATGCCCAACATCCCACAGATGGGCAAGGTCTGGCAGTTCTGGGGCGTCACCGAGGCTGCGATCATCAGCAACCAGGGTGACCCGGTGCAGCTGTGGCAGAAGATGACCGCGGACATCGCCTCCGCCATCGAATAACCAGCACCACCGAGTGCGCCCGGCCCCACCGGGTCGGGCGCACCGCACCATCCGCACGCAGCACCCGCACGATCACCGCCTGGCGGCTAGAGAGCAGACAATGATGACTACCCCCGGAACCGAGCGCGATCGGGCCCAGATCGTCGCCGCCAAGAAATCCCGGCAGGCGGGCCGCATCGCCGAAGCCGCATCCGCGGGCATCAAGGTGCTGCTGGTCAAGGTACTGCTGCTCGGCATCGTCGACGCGATCAGCGTCTACGCGCTCTTCGTGCTCTTCATCAAGCAGGACTGGCTGGTCTTCAGCCTCGTGCTGCTGGTCACCATCGTCGTCAACGGGATCTACTTCCGCGCCAAGGGCCTCCCGGCCAAATACCTCACGCCGGGTCTGATCTTCCTGATCATCTTCCAGATTTTCGTCATCGGCTACTCCGGCTACATCGCCTTCACCAACTACGGCACGGGCCACAACAGCACCAAAGAAGACGCGGTCAACTCGCTGATCCTCTCCTCGCAGGAACGCGTGCCGGACTCACCCAGCTACGCCGTCACCGTGCTCGAACAGGCCGGCGCCTACAGCTTCCTGGTCACCGACCCCGACGGCGAGATCAGCGTCGGCAACCCGGACGCGCCCCTTGAGCGCGTCTCGGATGCCGAGACGGATGCCTCCGGCCAGGCCATCGCCCTGCCCGGCTACACCACGCTGAACTTCTCCGACATCGTGAACAACCAGGAGGCCATCGCCGCTCTCGCGGTCCCCGTCTCCGACGACCCCAACGACGGCAGCCTGCGCACCCCGGACGGCTCCGCCGCCTACCTCTACCTCTCCGACCTCGTCTACGACGAGGCGGCCGGCACCATGACCGACGCCAGCACCGGTGTCGTCTACACCGAAGACCCCTCCCAGGGCTCGTTCATCGCCGAAGACGGCGCCGACCTGCAGCCCGGCTGGAAGGTGGAAGTGGGCCTGGCCAACTTCGCCAAGGCATTCGGCACCGACTCCATCCGCGGTCCGCTGATCAGCGTGACCCTGTGGACCTTCGCCTTCGCGTTCCTGTCGGTGGCCACCACCTTCGCCCTCGGCCTGTTCCTGGCGATCGTGTTCAACGATCTGCGGATGCGCGGCCGCAACGTCTACCGCGTCGTCATGATCCTGCCCTACGCCTTCCCCGCCTTCCTCTCGGCACTGGTCTGGGCGGGCATGCTCAACCCGCAGTTCGGCTTCATCAACCAGGTCCTGTTCGGCGGGGCGGAGATTCCCTGGCTCACCAACGAGTGGCTGGCGAAGTTCAGCATCATCTTCGTGAACCTCTGGCTGGGCTTCCCCTACATGTTCCTGGTCTGCACCGGAGCACTGCAATCCATCCCCGACGAACTGCAGGAAGCGGCCACCGTCGACGGCGCCAAGCCCTGGCAGGTGTTCAGGCTGATCAAGCTGCCGCTGCTGCTCGTCTCGGTCTCCCCGTTGTTGATCGCCTCGTTCGCATTCAACTTCAACAACTTCAACCTCATCTACATGCTCACCAACGGTGGGCCG
Source organism: Cryobacterium sp. LW097 (assembly GCF_002205495.2). Classification (GTDB taxonomy): domain Bacteria; phylum Actinomycetota; class Actinomycetes; order Actinomycetales; family Microbacteriaceae; genus Cryobacterium; species Cryobacterium zongtaii. The sequence continues at coordinate 268,430 of NZ_CP021992.1, forward strand.
CGAGACGTGACAGCGGGGGTGAACGTCGGAGCCACCGACATCCTCATCTCGATGGTCTACAAGGTTGCGTTCGTCGGCGCCAACCGGGACTACGGACTCGCGAGCGCCTTCTCGATCCTGATCTTCGTGCTCGTCGCCCTCGTGTCGATCATCAGCTTCAAACAGACCAAGGCGCTAGAGGAGTTGAACTGAGATGACCATCGCCCCGAACATCGCAGCCCCGGACAACCAGGAATACATCCCCGTCAAGCAGCCCTTCAACTTCGGCCGGTGGTTCCGCGCCACCGGCTGGCGCCACCTGGTCGGCGCTGTCATGGTGGTCTTCTCCGCCTTCCCGCTGCTCTACGTGCTCTCCGCGTCGCTGCACCCCGGCGGCACCCTGATCACCGCCAACGGCCTGTTCAGCGAGGTGGACCTGGGCAGTTACGTCACCCTGTTCAACCTGCCGCAGCAGCCGTACGCGGCCTGGTACGGCAACACCCTGCTGATCGGCGGCATCACCTCCGCCGGCACCGTGTTTCTCGGCGCGCTGGCCGCATACTCGTTCTCGCGGATGCGTTTCACCGGCCGCCGGGCGGGCCTGCTGATGCTGGTGCTCGTGCAGATGTTCCCGCAGCTGCTCGCCGTGGTGGCGATCTTCCTGCTGCTCAACGGCATCTCCGACATCTTCCCGGCCATCGGCCTGGACACCCAGATCGGCCTGATCATGGTGTACCTCGGCGGCGCGCTCGGCGTGAACACCTACCTGATGTACGGGTTCTTCAACACGATCCCGGCCTCCATCGACGAGGCCGCCAAGCTCGACGGCGCCGGCCACGCCCGGATCTTCTTCACCATCATCCTGCGCCTGGTCGCGCCCATCCTCGCCGTGGTCGGACTGCTGTCGTTCGTGGGCACCACCAACGAGTTCGTGATCGCCAGCATCGTGCTGATCACGCCCGAGAAGCAGACCCTCGCGGTGGGCCTCTACCAGTTCGTCTCGCAGGAGTTCTCGAGCAACTACTCGGTCTTCGCGGCCGGCGCGGTGCTCGCGGCCCTGCCCGTGATGGCGCTGTTCCTCTGGTTGCAGAAGTACATCGTCGGCGGCCTGACGGCCGGATCGGTCAAGTAACCGCCGGATGCTCCCGCACCAGCCGCTCCCGCACCAGCCGCTCCCGCACCGCCTGCTCCCGCACAGCCCCAAGCCGCTCCTCGCCCTTCCGCACCATGATGGCTCGCCGCTCTACGTCTCAACCCAGGCGCCGGCCCTCGGCGACACCGTCACCGTGCGGCTGCGCATCCCGACCGCCTTCGGCGACGTGACGACGGTGCGCATCCGGGCCAACCCCGACCGGGAACCGCGCTTCGAGGACGCCCGGCGGCTCGGGGGCGCCGGCGCGCCGGACCACGGCTACGCCTGGTGGGCCGCGGACCTGGTGGTGGAGAACCCGGTGCACGGCTACAGGTTTCTGCTCGGCATGGCCGACGGCGGCCACTGGTGGCTGAACGCCAGCGGTCTGCACGACATCGAAACCCTCGACTCCGAGGACTTCAAGCTCGTCGCCCACCCGGCCCCGCCGGACTGGGCGGCGACCAGCATCATGTACCAGGTCTTCCCCGACCGGTTCGCGCGGTCCGCCGCCGCCGATGACCGCGAGGCGCCGGACTGGGCGATTCCGGCCGAGTGGAACGACGCCGTCGACCAGCTCCCGCCAGGCCGTTCGCACCAGTTCTACGGCGGCGACCTCGACGGCATCACCGAGCACCTCGACCACCTCGAGCGTCTCGGTGTGACCCTGCTCTACCTCACGCCGGTGTTCCCCGGCCGCTCCAACCACCGCTACGACGCGGCCAGCTTCACCGAGGTCGACCCGTTGCTCGGCGGCGACGCGGCCCTGATCCGGCTCGTCGAAGCCGCGCACGCCCGCGGGTTCCGGGTGATCGGCGACCTCACCGCCAACCACTCCGGCCACGGCCACGAGTGGTTCCAGGCCGCGCACCACACCCCGGCGGCTCCGGAGAGCGCCTTCTACTACTGGCTCGACCCCGAGCAGCGCGACTACCAGTCCTGGCTGGGAGTGCCCGAGCTGCCCAAGTTCAACTGGAACTCAAGGGAGCTTCGCCGCCGGTTCATCGACGGCCCAGACTCGGTGGTGGCCAAATGGCTCAAGCCGCCGTTCAACCTGGACGGTTGGCGTATCGACGTGGCGAACATGACCGGCCGTCTCGGCGACGAAGACCTCAACGCCGAGGTGCGGCAGACCATCCGCCGCACCATGATCGACGTGAACCCCGACACGATCCTGCTCGGCGAATTCACCAACGACGCCTCCGTCGACTTCCAGGGCGACGCCTGGCACGGTGCGATGACCTACGCCAACTTCACCCGGCCGCTGTGGTCGTGGCTGTGCCGGCCCGACCCGGTGCCCTCCTTCTTCGGGCTGCCGCTGGGCAGCATCCCGGCGCACACCGGCGAGCAGTTCCACCGGGCGCACACCCGCTTCGCCGCCGGGTTCCCGTGGCGCACCCGGCTGGCCACCATGAACGCCCTCGACACCCACGACACGGCCAGGTTCCGCACCCACGCCGACGCCGACGCAGTGCCGGTCGCCCTGGGCCTCTCGGTGACCCTGCCGGGCATCCCGGTGGTCTTCGCCGGCGATGAATTCGGCCTGACCGGCGTCGACGGCGAACACTCCCGCACCCCGATGCCGTGGCCCAGCGCGGCCGAGCCGCCCGTCGCCGCGACCATCGACCTGTACGCGTCACTGATCGGCCTGCGCCGTGCCCACGAGGCACTCAGCACCGGCGGACTGCGCTGGCTGCACGTGGGCGATGACGCGCTCGTTTACGTGCGGGAGACCGGGCACGAGTCGGTGTTGCTGCTGGCCACCCGGGCCGCCGCAGAGGTGACCCTGCCCGACTGGGTGCTGCCGGTCGGCGGCCGTGCCGGCGAGCTGCCGCCCGAGGCCGGAACGGCTGTCTGCACGGTCTCCGACACCGGGGTCCGGCTGGTCGCCACGGGCGCATCCTTCACGGCCTGGGTGCTGCCCGGCGTCATAATTGCCCCGGATGGCCCCGCTGTGTCACCGAGGGGTCTCGCGAGGTGATAATGTTTACCGGTTGCCAAAAGCACGGTTCAGCTTCAGATGTTTGAGGTTTTGCCCCCTTAGCTCATTGGTAGAGCACTTCCTTGGTAAGGAAGAGGTAGTGGGTCCGATTCCCACAGGGGGCTCAGGCTTGAGAGCTAGGCTCTGAAGGTCTAAGGCGGGGTAGCTCAGTTGGTTAGAGCACACGGCTCATAATCGTGGTGTCGCGGGTTCAATTCCCGCTCCCGCTACACATAAAGGCCCTTTGACCAGGAATTTGTCCGGTCACGGGGCCTTTCTTCTTTTCGCGCATTCTCGCAGCAGCAGCCAGGGATCCCGCCACAGAACCCGCGATCCGCAGGCGTCTCGTCCGGTACCGCGGCGAATCCCAGGTGGGCGCTGCCTTACGCGGCAGGTACTTTCAGCGGGACCTTGGAGACGGCGAGTGCGCTATCCATGACGACGCGCACGAGCACCTGGAGGTCGAGGCCAGAAGTCTTGGCCATCTCGAGCATCAGCTGGATAGCTATGCCGTACGACGTCGGCCAGAGCTGCGGGTCGGGAGCGTAGCGTCGCAGCGAGCCGCTGACGTTGGGCCACAGTGCGTCGGCGTACTCGAGAGGCGTGGAGGGGACTCCCGTCCCGGGAGCGAAACGCGGCACCCCGAAGGCCGGCCCACCCAACGACTGCGCGCTGTGCACGAAGTACTCGCGCGCCTCGGGGATCGGCTCTCCCACGCTTCGCAGGTACCCAACGATGAGCGCGAACACCGAGTACTGGCGCTCGGCGAGCTGCCGGTTTATCGCGTCGCCGGCAAGGTAGGTGCCGCCGTCCTTGGTGCTGATGGTGTTGAGGGTCAGCCTGTTGAGTGTCGGATCGGTGCCCGCCTGCCCCGAAAGGCCGGCGATCAGGCACGCGCGCCCGGCGAGGCCGCCGAGAATTGTCGCGACGACCTCGATCTGCACCCCGCGTTCGTCTTTGACCATGGTGAGGATGTTCTGATAGATCTCCTTGCCCGCGATCTGCGCACCGAGCAGCGGCTTCTCGGCGAGCTGCGATTGCACATGGCGCATGAGCGCCTGGGTGCCGGGGCTTTCGAGCGACTCTGCGGGCTGTTCCCGTGGGGGTGGCTTACGTCGTCCGAACATGCTCCTCACGCTACCGACGCGCGCGCGTCGGGTCAGGTCCCACTACGAGGGGCTCCGACGGCCCGGGCCGGTGGCAACGGCTCGACTCGAGGGGATGCCAGAGCCCCACGTCGGCCACCTCGGGTTTCACACTCGGCGCCCCTTCTGGACCGCCCCGAGCCACTCGGCACGGGGCGTCAGCGGTACGGAGGCAGGTCGGTCGGCGGCGGTTGTTACGTCCACGCGGCGGCCCTCCGAGGCCGCGCGTTGCAGGGACTCCATGACGTCGAGCACTCAGATCTGGGGCGGCGCCGTCGTCGCCCGGCGCACGAGCCCGGTCGGCAGCCGGATGTGGTTCTGCGGCAGTATCTCGCCGTTCAGCAGCGAGACGAGCATCCCTGCCGCGGTGGCGCCGAGTTTTTTCATCGGCTGACGGATGGTGGTCAACGCCGGGTTCATCTGGGAGGCCTCTGGAATGTCGTCGAAACCGATCACCGAGAGGTCGCGCGGCACGTCGAGTCCGAGCTCCGCGGCGACCTGGATGATCGCGATCGCCGAGAGATCGTTCGCGGCGAACACCGCCGTCGGGCGGTCCGTCATCGACAGCATCGACGCGGCGGGCGCCTTGGCCGTCTCCCGCTTGTACAACCCGACCCGAACCAGGGCGGGGTTGAACTGGATGCCCGCATCCGCGAGGGCCTGCCGGTATCCGGCCTCGCGGAGGGTGGCGCTGCGGAGGTCGGGTCGGCCGGCCAGGAAGCCGATCCGGCGATGGCCGAGCTCGATCAGGTAACGGGTGGCCTGCAGGGCACCGCCGAAGCTGTCCGACTCCACGGTGGGGAGGTCGGCCCGGCCGGTGTGCGGGTCGATCGCCACCACGGGGATTTCCGCTGAGGTGGTGTCGACGGTGGGCGTGACCATGATGGCCCCGTCGATCAGCGTCCCGCTGAGCCGGCTCAGGGAGCGCCGTTCCCAGCCGTTGGTCTCCCGTTGCCTGGAGCCGCTGTAGGCGAGCAGGTCGTAGCGGGAATCCGCCAGGGCCACGCCGACGCCCTTCAGGATCTCGGCGCTGAACGGCTCGAAGTCGGCGACAAGGATGCCGATGACGCTGGTGCGGCGGGAACGCATGCTGCTGGCCACGAGGCTGGACTCATAGCCCAGCTGCTGCACCACATCGAGCACCCTGGCGGTGGTCGCGGCCGAGATGCCGTACCGCCCGTTCACGGCCTTGGAGACCGTCGCTACCGAAACGCCGGCCGCTGCGGCGACATCGTGGATCGTGGCACGGGGAGTCATGGGTTCAGCATAGGGCGATTTGGAAAATGATTTCGAAAACGTTTGACACCCTATTTTTCCGCTGTGACACTGAGGCCATCCGGAACCTACAGGGCAGCCCTGTCGGAGTCCGAACCGAACAGCAGCCCGTCAGGGCGCGGCTTCACACCAAGACCATCGACCACCGATGGTGTCCCTCAATGAAGAGAAAAGGTTGAACCAATGAAGGTGAACCACACCACCACGGCGAAGAGGATCTTCGCGGGAACGATGGTCCTGGGCCTCAGCGCCCTGGGCCTCACTGCCTGCAGCGCCGATTCGAACGAAGGGTCTTCGGGCGGCGACGTCACGATGAGCCTCTGGCAGAACTCCACCACCGGCCCCGGCCAGGAATTCTGGGACAAGACCGTCGCCGACTTCGAGGCCGACAACCCCGGCGTCACCATCGACGTGCAGGCGATCCAGAATGAAGACCTGGACGGCAAGCTGCAGACCGCGCTGAACTCCGGCGACGCACCCGACATCTTCCTGCAGCGCGGTGGCGGCAAGATGGCCGCCATGGTCGCGGCCGGCCAGCTGATGGACATCACCGATGGCATCTCCGACCAGGTGCATGAGGAGATCCCCGATGGCTCGTTCATCGCGAACAGCCTCGAAGACAAGGTATACGCGATGCCGGTCGCCGTGCTCCCCGGCGGCATCTTCTACAGCCAGGACCTCTTCGATGCCGCGGGTATCACCGAAGCGCCGGCCACGATCACCGACCTCGAAACCGCGGTCGAAAAGCTCAAGACCACCGGGGTCGCCCCGATCGCACTCGGCGCCAAGGACGCCTGGCCCGCCGCGCACTGGTTCTACTTCTTCGCGCTGCGCGAATGCAGCCCCGATGTCCTGGCCGAGGCCGCAGACACCAAGGACTTCTCGGATGACTGCTGGATCAAGGCCGGTGAAGACCTCGAGAGCTTCGCCGCCACCGAGCCCTACAACCAAGGCTTCCTGACCACCGCCGCCCAGCAGGGCGCCGGCAGCTCCGCCGGCCTCCTGGCCAACCACCAGGCAGCGATGGAACTCATGGGCGCCTGGAACCCCGGCGTGATCGCATCGCTGACCCCGGATGAGAAGCCGCTGGCCGACCTTTCCTGGTTCGCGTTCCCCGAGGTTGACGGCGGCGAGGGCGAGCCCGGCTCGATCCTCGGTGGCGTGGACGGCTACTCCTGCTCGGTCGACGCTCCCGCTGAGTGCCTCGATTTCCTCAACTACATCGGCAGCGCCGATGTGCAGAAGGAGTACTACGCGGCATTCAATGCCCCGCCGGTGAACACCGTGGCGCAGGAAGCCGTCACCGAGCCCTACCTGCAGGAAATCATCGCGGCCTACAACGCGGCCCCGTACGTCTCGCAGTGGCTTGACACCGTCTATGGCCAGAACGTCGGAAACGCGCTGAACGTCGGCGTTGTCGACCTGCTGGCGGGCAAGGGCAGCCCGGAGCAGCTGATCCAGGCTGTGAACGACGCGGCCAAGAAGGCCTAGGCACCACTCATGTCAGTTCGCGAGAACACTCCGACGCGATTAGAGGTGGATCTCGCGAGCGGTGGGGCCACGGGCACCACGCCCGTGGCCCCGCCCGTGCGGCGCCGCCGCAGCAGTTCGGTCGGGGCCAGAGTCGAGATCGCGGTCCTCGTCGGTCCCGCTCTCATCGTCTTCCTCGGCTTCGTGATCTTCCCCGTCGTGATGGCGGCGTACTACGGCTTCTTCAGCTGGCAGGGCTACGGCCCGCCGACCGACTTCGTCGGGTTCCGCAACTACGTCACGATCCTCCAGGACCCCACGTTCCAGGAAGCCCTCACCCACAACGGCGTCATCGTCGTTCTCTCCCTCGTGCTCCAGGGGCCGGTCGCGATCCTCCTCGCGCTGCTTCTCAACCGCAAACTCCGCGGGCAGTCCCTCATCCGGGTGCTGATCTTCGTGCCGTATGTGATCTCCGAGGTTGTCGTCGGCACCGGCTGGAGCCTGATGCTGCAGTCCAACGGCGCGGTCAACGGCATGCTGGAGAAGCTCGGGTTGGGCGCTTTCACCCAGGATTGGCTGTCGAACCCTGACATCGCCATCTGGACCCTCATGGTGATCATCACTTGGAAGTACGTCGGCTTCGCCGTCATCCTCTTCCTCGCCGGTCTGCAGGGCATTCCGGAGGAACTGCCGGAGGCCGCGGCCATCGACGGTGCCTCGTTCTGGCAGATCCAACGGCACATCACCCTGCCGCTGCTCGCTCCCACCCTGCGTATTTGGGCGTTCCTGTCGATCATCGGCGCCCTGCAGCTCTTCGACCTCGTCTACATCATCTGGGGTCAGTACATCGCGTCAACCGCGGGCACGTCGACCATGGCGACCTACCTCGTCGCCAACGGCCGGAACGCCGGCAACTACGGATACGGAAACGCCGTCGCCGTCGTGCTCTTCCTGATCTCCCTCGTCGTCGCGCTGATCTATCAGCGCTTCGTGCTGAGTCGGGACACCGAAGGCGCAATCACCGAGAAGGGGACGAGCAAATGACCGCGCTCACGACGCCCGCTGTGGCGCTGCCGCCGGCCAACCCGCCGGCCCCGATCAAGACGAGCCGGCGCTGGGGCACTCCCGTCGCCTACGTCGTCGCGGTGTTGGTGATCGGCCTGATGCTCGCCCCGGTGCTTTTCATCATCATCGGCGGGTTCCGCACCAACGCCCAGATCACCACAGACCCGTCCGGCTGGCCGAGCGTCTGGAACATCGGCAACTACCTCGACGTATTGACCGGTGGCACGTTCTGGCGGCTGGTGGGCAACTCCCTGATCGCCGGGTTCGCTACCACTCTGGGCGTCGTGGTGCTCGGCCTGATGGCCAGCTACGTGCTGGCCCGGTACAAGTTCCGCGGCCGGGGCATCCTCTACGCCACCTTCGCGGCCGGTCTGATGTTTCCCATGACGGTGGCCATCACCCCGCTTTACCTGGTGGTGAAGAACCTGGGCCTGATGAACTCGCTCGGCGGCGTCATCCTGCCGCAGATCGCGTTCGCGTTGCCGACGACCATCATCATCCTGGTGCCGTTCCTCCGGGCCATCCCCGATGAGATCCAGGAGGCCGCGTTCATCGACGGCTGCAGCCGGCTCGGCTTCTTCTGGCGGATGATCGTGCCGCTGGCCATGCCCGGCGTCATCACCGTGGGAATCCTGGCGTTCATCGCCAGCTGGAACAGCTACCTGCTGCCCCTGTTCATCCTGAACAACGACGCCGTGTTCACCCTGCCGCTGGGTGTGCAATCGTTCGCGTCGCAGTACTCGGTGGATACCGCAAAGGTGTTGGCCTTCACCTCGCTGTCCATGATTCCGGCGCTGGTGTTCTTCGCCCTGTTCGAACGCCGCATCGTCGGCGGGCTGACCGGCGCGGTCAAGGGTTGATCGGCTGCCCGCGACACGTGCAGCCTGATTCGTCGACGTTGAAGAAGTAGAAAGAGATCGTTGTGACTAACCCAGAACTGCCCCAGGCATCCGACCGAGTGCGCGAACTGCACGCTCGGATGACCCTCGAAGAAAAGCTTGCCCAGCTCGTCGGCTACTGGGTCGACCAGGGCGGTGAGGTCGTCGCCCCCCTTGCCGGGGAAATGGCCACCTCGACGAAATACGACGAGGCGACGCAGCACGGGCTCGGCCACCTCACCCGGGTGTACGGCACCCGGCCGGTCGACCCCGTGGAGCGGGCCGAGTGGCTCTGGGCGGAGCAACGCCGCCTCACCGGAGAGACCCGGCTCGGCATCCCCGCCATCGTGCACGAGGAGTGCCTGACCGGACTCGCGGCGTGGAAAGCCGCGACGTTCCCCACCCCGCTCGCCTGGGGGGCCGCGTTCGATCCCGCCCTGGTGCAGGAGATGGGCCGCCTGATCGGCGGATCGATGAAGCAGCTCGGCATCCACCAGGGGCTCGCCCCGGTGCTCGACGTGATCCGCGACCCCCGCTGGGGCCGGGTCGACGAGTGCATCGCCGAAGATCCCTATGTGGTCGGGACCATCGGCACCGCCTACGTCACCGGTCTGCAGTCGGCCGGGGTGCACGCCACCCTCAAGCACTTCGTGGGCTACTCGGCCACGCAGGCCGGCCGGAACCACGCCCCGGTGCACGCCGGGTCGCGGGAGATCAACGACGTGTTCCTGCCCCCGTTCGAGATGGCCGTGCTCGACGGCGGGGTGCGGTCGGTGATGAACTCGTACGCCGAGATCGACGGCGCACCCGTGGGCGCCACCCCGGAGTACCTCACCGAGATCCTCCGCGACCGGTGGGGCTTCGACGGTGTCGTGGTGTCCGACTACTTCTCGGTGGCATTCCTGCAGCTGATGCACGCCGTCGCCGCCGACCGCGGCGAGGCCGCGGAACTCGCCCTGATCGCGGGGATCGATGTGGAGCTGCCCACCGGCGACGCTTTCCTCGCGCCACTGGCCGAGCGGGTGCGTGCCGGGCTGACGGATGAGGCGCTCATCGACCGGGCCGTGCTGCGGGTGCTCTCGCAGAAGGAAGACCTGGGCTTGCTCGATGAGACCTTCACCATGGCGCCCACCGAGATCGACCTGGACTCGCCAGAGCACCGGCGGGTGGCGCGGGTTCTGGCCGAGGAATCCCTGATCCTGCTCACCAACGACGGCGTCCTTCCGCTCCTGGGCACCGGCGATCGGGGCCCAGGCACCATCGCGGTGCTCGGCCCGAACGCCGACTCGACCGAGGCCCTGATGGGCTGCTACTCGTTCGTGAACCACGTGCTGGCGCACCACCCTGACGTGCCGGCGGACCTGACCATGCCCACGGTGCTGGAGGCGCTCCAGCAGGAGTTCCCCTCGGCGGAGGTCGTGTGGGCCCAGGGCTGCGAGGTAGAGGGGTCCGACGCATCCGCGATCGCCGCCGCCGTCGAGACGGCTTGCGCCGCCGACGTGGCCGTGGTCGTCGTGGGCGACCGGGCCGGCCTCTTCGGTCGTGGCACCGTGGGTGAGGGCAACGACGCGGAAAGCCTCGAGCTGCCCGGGGTTCAACGTGAACTCGTGGAGGCGCTGGTCGCGACGGGCACTCCCGTGGTGATGGTGCTGATGACGGGCCGGCCGTATGCCGTGGCGTGGGCCGTCGACGGCCCGCACGCGCCCGCGGCGGTGCTGCAGGCGTTCTTCCCCGGTGAAGAGGGTGGAGTCGCGATCGCGTCGGTGCTGTCCGGCGCGGTCTCGCCGACCGGGCACCTGCCCGTGTCGCTGCCCAGGTCTGCCGGCGCGCAGCCCTACTCCTACCTGCACCCGATCCTGGGTGGCCCGTCTGACGTGACCAGTGTGGACAGCACCCCGGTGCTTCCGTTCGGGCACGGGCTGAGCTACACCACCTTCGACCGCACCGGCCTGGTGGCCGACGCCGAGGTCGCGGCCGGCGGCACATTCTCGGCGAGTGTGCGCATCCGCAACACCGGCGAGCGGGCGGGCACCGATCTCGTGCAGCTATACGCGCGGGATGTGCACGCCAGCGTCACCCGGCCGGTCGCCCAGCTGCTGGGCTACCACCGCGTCACTCTCGAGCCCGGCGAGGAGGTCGTGGTGCGCTTCGCCGTTCCGACGGCCCGGCTGGCGTTCACCGGCCTCCGGCACGAGCGCATCGTCGAGCCCGGCCAGGTGGACCTGTGGGTGGGCGCCTCCTGCGCCGACAAGCAGACCCTCGCGCAGATCACCATCACCAGTGCCGTGCACCGTGTGACGGTGGCGGATGCTCGCCTGGTGCAGAGCCAGATCGAGCGGGTGACTGAGCTCACGCGGGGGACCGCGGCGGTGCCGGTCTAGCAGCGGGGTGGGGACGGCGCGCCCGGCACGGCGGCTTCGCGGCGTCGGCTGAGGTGTGCGGGTCAGACGCCGCTATGCGGGTGGCACGCCACCCGCATAGCGGCACGTGACCCGCCCGCCCGTGAGCGGCATCCTCCCGCGCCTCCGCACTCGCCGCCGCGCGCATCCACCCGCCGCGCTCGCCTCGGAGTTGCCGGGCGGGGCTCAACGGGGACGGAAGCCCCGATGGGCAGAGGAAGGGGCAGGCCACCCCGATGACGGCCCGCCCCATGCGGTGGTGTTTCGGGTGTGACCTCGGTCGGGCCCTATCAACGGTGCCTCAGGGTCACACTTCGGGGAACACCCCCGTATGGGGGGATGGTATCCCCGTTCTTCCGTCTTCGAAAGGTGTCGGGCACGGATTCCTGCCGTCGCATGGTGTGATGTTTGGCAGGATGATCTGACACGTATCGCCACGCGGCCCCGGATGCTCCGGGCTGCCGCCGTGCCGGATCAGGGGGAGAGCCATGACGACGCAGCCAGGCCCCGCGGCCGCACCCGCAGTGCTGACCGTCGGGGGAGTGAGCAGGAGCCGCGGCTCCCGGCCGCCGGAGGATCTCGAGCGGCTGGCCCACCTCGTCGAGGCCGCCTGGGCGGTGGACGGTAACGCGGAGCGGGCCATCCGGTTCGCCGTCGCGTCGGCCGGGACCCTGCCACACCCCGGCTCCGGCCGCACCGATGCCCTGTTCGACGCGCTCGCCACCGTGGCGGCGGCCGACCTCACGGCCGCCCGGGTGCTCGAGGCGCATACCGATGCCCTCACGATCATGCAGCAGGCGCCGGGCGGCACGGCCGAGGCGGTCGCCACCCTGCCGGGCGCGGGCGGCGCGGAGCCGAGCAGCTGGGGCGTCTTCGCGGCGGAGGGCCCCGGCCTGCGGGTCGGCGCCACCCGCAGCCCGGGAGGCTGGCAGCTGAGCGGCCGGAAGCCCTGGTGCTCGCTGGCCGGCTCGCTCAGCCACGCGCTCGTGACCGCGCACACCACGCCGGACGGTGAGCAGCCGGCCCGTCGGCGGCTCTTCGCCGTGGACCTGGCCGATGCCGGCGTCGCGGTGCAGGAGGACGCCTGGTTCGCGACCGGACTCAGCCAGGTGCCCAGCGGTCCGGTGGACTTCACCGGTGTCCCGGCGGTGCCCGTCGGTGACGACGGCTGGTACCTCACTCGGCCGGGTTTCAGTTGGGGCGGCATTCAGGTGGCCGCTTGCTGGTGGGGCGGCGCCGTTGGCGTGGCCCGGCAGCTGCGGCAGGCGGCAGAGCGGCGTGAACCCGACCAGATCCTGCTGTCCCAGCTGGGCGCCGTGGACCTGGCCCTGATGGGCGCGGGCGCGGCGCTGGCTGCCGCGGCCGCGGCGATCGATCGGGGTGAGGCAGAAGGCACGGCCGGCGGGCTGCTCGCCGCCCGGGTGCGCGGCCTCGTCGCGCGTACCGTGGACGAGGTGCTCGGCAGGGTCGGGCACGCGCTCGGCCCGGCCCCGCTCGCCCTGGATGCCCGGCACGCCCGCCGGGTGGCCGATCTCACTCTGTACGTTCGCCAGCACCACGCGGAGCGAGACGATGCGGCGTTAGGCCGCCGCCTGCTCGCGGAGGAGGCGGCCTCGTGGTGAGCTTCACGCACGACACGGGCGGTACCAGTGAACGGCGCTGGGACGAGGCCGACTGGTCGGACCGGAACCGGCCGCTCACGTTGGAGGGTTGTGCCCGGCTGATCGTGGTGGCCGCCCACCCCGATGACGAGTCCCTCGGTGCCGGTGGGCTGATCGCCGTCGCCGGGCAGCTCGGGCTGGCGATCACGGTGATCGCCGCCACGAACGGTGAGGCCTCGCATCCGCGTTCGCCCACCCTGACCCCCGCCGATCTCGCCGCGGTACGCCGGGTGGAGATGGTGAACGCGGTGCGGGCGCTCGCGCCGACGGCGACGGTGCGCCTGCTCGACCTGCCCGACGGTGACCTGTCCCAGCACCGCAACAGCCTGGAGGAGGCGGTGTCGCAGGTGGTTGCGGCGGACGAGGCGGCCCCCGGGCCGGCCGGCGGGACCTGGATCGTCGCCCCGTGGCGGTTGGACGGGCATCCGGACCACGCGGCAGCTGGCGAGGCGGCTGCCCTCGTCGCCGGCCGCACCGGCGCCAGGCTGTTGGAGTACCCGATCTGGGCGTGGCACTGGTCGTCGCCGGAGGACCCGGTCTGGCCCACGGGTGCGGACGGCACGGCACTGTGCCGCCTCGACCTCGACGCGGCGGCCCGGGAACGCAAGAACACCGCCATGGCGGCGCACACCAGCCAGGTGCAGCCTTTGTCGGACCGGCCCGGTGACGAGGCCATCGTGCAACCGGGTTTCGCCGCCCACTTCGAGCGGGACCATGAAGTCTTCGTCGGCGCCGCGGCCGACGTCCTCCCGGCAGCACCGGTCGCCGGGTCGCCCCTGGCCAGCCTCACGGCCGGCTTCTTCGACGAGTTCTACGCGGGGTCGGCGGATCCCTGGGGATTCGAAACCCGCTGGTATGAGGCCCGCAAACGCGCCGTGACCCTTGCGGCGTTGCCGCTGCCGCGCTACGGCGCCGCCCTCGAACTCGGTTGCTCGATCGGCGTGCTCAGCCGGGACCTCGCCGAGCGCTGCGACACCCTCCTGGCCACCGACATCAACGAACAGGCCCTCACCATGGCGCGCGAGCGGCTGGCCGGCCTGCCAGGCGTGACAGTGGAGCGGCGCGCCCTGCCGACCGAGTGGCCGGCCGGCACCTTCGACCTGGTGGTGCTGTCGGAGATCGGCTACTACTGCTCACCCGCTGACCTGGCCGTGCTGCTGGAACGGTGCCGGCGAAGTCTCACCCCGAACGGCGCTCTGGTGGCCTGCCACTGGCGGCACCCGGTGGGGGAATACCCGCTCGGCGGCGACGAGGTGCACGCGGCGCTCGCCGCCCTGCCCGGACTCGACCGCACCGTGCAGCACGTGGAGCGCGACTTCGTGTTGGAGGTCTACGAGCCGTCCCCGGCACCCTCCGTGGCGCAGCGAGAGGGGCTCACGGAGTGACGACTCGCATCGACAGACTCATCGTGGTGGTCCCGGCCCGCGATGAGGAGAGCCGGCTGCCGCGGTGCCTGGCCGCGCTCGCCGACGCCGTGCAGGCCGTCGAGGACGAGTTCGGCACGGACGCCCCGGCCATCTCGGTCGTCGTGGTCCTCGACCGCTGCACCGACGGGTCTGCCGAGGTCGTGGCGCAGTGGCCGCAGTTCAGGGCGTTGGAGTGCTCGGCGGGATCGGTCGGCTCGGCCCGCCGGGAGGGCGTGGCCCACCTGTTGACCGACGCGGCGGCGGCGCACACCTGGGTGGCCACGACGGATGCCGACTCCGCGGTTCCCCGGCGCTGGCTGACGGCACAGTTGGCCCTGGCCCAGGCCGGCACCGAACTGGTGCTCGGCACCGTGCTGCCCGACGACGAACTGCCGGTGCAGGAACGTGCCCGCTGGCACGGGTCGCACACCCTGGTCGACGGTCATCCGCACGTGCACGGCGCCAACCTGGGTGTGCGCGCCGACCGCTACCTGCAGGCCGATGGGTTCAGCGACGTCGACTCGGACGAGGACGTGCTGCTGGTGGAGGCGCTCCGCACCCTCGGCGCGCGGGAGTGCCGTACCGCGCTGATCCCGGTGCTCACCTCTGGTCGGCTGGGCGGCCGGGTGCCGGGCGGATTCGGCGGCTACCTCGCCGACCAGGTGATGACACGCTGACGAAAACTCAGAAATAGCTCGCGATCAGCGCCGTGAGGGGTCTAACATCTCGAACACGAGGAAACCCTCGGTTCTAGGAAAGGTTTGACACATGAATCTTCTAGTCATCATCATCGCCATCGTGGCCGTGGTCCTGCTCATCACCGGCGGGCTCGTCGAGTCCCTGCAATTCCTGCTCTGGGTCGGTGTGGTCCTCGCAGTGATCGCCGTCATCGTCTTCCTGCTCCGGACGATCTCGGGCCGCAAGGTCTGATTCGTCCTCGACACCAAAAACGGGCCGCGTGGGCAACCACACGGCCCGTCCTGCGCCCTACGGTGTCTCGACGACGGTGAGCTCGGGGCGCTTGGGCGGGCGGCCGTCACCGGATGACCGGCCGGTGAGCCGGCGTCCGATCCAGGGCAGCACGTAGGCGGCGTAGTACGCGGCGGTGTCCTGGATCCGTTCCCGCGGCGGGGCCTCGCCGGCCGCGCCCTGGGCCCACCCGGCGGGAATCGGCACGTTCAGTGCGGCGAGCACATTCGTCGCGACCCTGGTGTGCCCGCGGGCGTTCAGGTGCAACTTGTCGGCCGACCAGAACCGGCCGTTCATGAGCTCGGTATCGATCCAGTTGTCGACCAGGGTCACGCCGGGCTTGCCGAAGGTCTCCCTGGCGGCCTCGGCGAGCCTGTCGCCGCGCTTCTGCATCAGGGAGCCCAGTGGCAGGTGCCTGGACGGGTTGCCGCCGCTGAGCACCACAACGTGGATGCCGTCGGCCACGGCCTTCTCGACGACGTGGTCGAGCAGATCGACGACGTAGGAGATCTCCACCCGCGGGCGCATCATGTCGTTGCCGCCGCCACATACCGTGAGCAGGTCGGGTTTCAGCGCCAGAGCCGGCTTGAGCTGGTCGCTCACGATCGGACCGAGCAGCTTGCCGCGGATGGCGAGGTTCGCGTACGAGACCGGTTCGGGGGTGGCCGCAGCCAGCCCGATCGCCACGAGGTCGGCCCAGCCGCGCACCTGGCCGTCGGGCAGGTCGTCGCCGACGCCCTCGGTGAAGCTGTCGCCGATCGCCACATACCGTCGGTACGGCTGTGCGTTTCGGTGCGGGGTGCTCTGATTCGGAGTGGGGATGGCGTTCGTGGGTTACTCCTTGGGCAGGTTGAGCCGGGTCATGATGGCATCGCGGGCCTGCTGGGCGGCGCGGCGCACATCCTTGTCGGGGTCGCGCAGGCGCACCACGATGGTGGGGATGTCCTGTTCGCGACCCTGCTCGGCGAGGGCGTTGAGGGCGGCGACCCGCACGCGGGGCACCTCGTCGGTGGTGGCCTTCACGAGCTTGGGCGCGACATCCAGCTTGCGCAGCATGACGACCTTCGCGCACATCTCGCGGATGCGCCAGGCCTCGTTGTTCAGGCCAACGACGACGTACGGGGCCGCGGAGTCGTTCCAGACGTGCAGCAGCGCACGGGCTCCCCACAGCTCGGGCCAGTACAGCGCCGGCGCTCCCTCGAGGATGCCGAGCGCGTGCCGGCCGCCCACGTAGAGCAGGAAGTCCTTGCCGGCGTTCTTGCCGCGCATCAGGGCGACGGAGTGGTCGACGACGGTGGACTCGCCGTAGTGTTCGACGGCCTTGGCGAGTCGTTCGGCCGTGGGCAGGTCGATCGGAAGATCGGGGTGTGGGGTCAATTTGTTATGCATAACGAGTCAACGTTATCCCGCGCGGAGGGTCGGCGCGGCTTCCGGAGGCCCGGCGACTTATTTCGTCACAGTGATTTGGCCCGCGGCGTTGCGATTGACACACTCGGAATCACTGCGGTACAAGGCCGCGCGAACCCTCAGGACCACCGTGATCTCCGTACAGCACGTCTCCAAGACCTTCCGCTCCGGCGGCACCGTCACCGCTGCCCTGCAGGACGTCTCGCTCGAGGTCGCCGAAGGGGAGATCTTCGGGGTGATCGGTCAGAGCGGTGCCGGTAAGAGCACCCTGATCCGCGCGATCAACCTGCTCGAACGGCCGGACTCCGGCACCGTGACCGTCGACGGTGACGAGCTCACCGCGCTCTCGCCCGCCGATCTGCGCCGTGCCCGCCGCAAGATAGGCATGGTTTTCCAGCACTTCAACCTGCTGGCCGGCCGCACGGTGCGCGGAAACGTGGAACTGGGACTCGAGATCATCGGCGTCGACGGCGACGCCCGCCGACGCCGTGCCCTCGAGATCCTCGACCTGGTCGGCCTCGCCGACAAGGCCGGCGCCTACCCGGCGGAGCTGTCCGGCGGTCAGAAGCAGCGGGTGGGCATCGCCAGGGCGCTGGCCGGCAGCCCCAAGGTGCTGCTCTCCGACGAGGCCACCAGCGCGCTGGACCCCGAAACCACCCGGTCGATCCTCGACCTGGTCAAGACCATCAACACCGACCTGGGCCTGACGGTGCTGCTGATCACGCACGAGATGGATGTCGTCAAGCGCATCTGCGACTCCGCCGCGCTGATCGAGGACGGCCGGATCGTCGAGCAGGGGCGCATCGTCTCGCTGATCTCCACCGCCGGATCCCGCCTCGCGCACGAGCTCTTCCCGCTCGGCGCCGTGCCGTCGCTACCGGGCGACACCGTCATCGACATCACCTTCAGCGGCGGGTCGGCCGACCGCCCCGTGATCGCGCAGCTGGCGCGCACCTACGGTCTGGACGTGTCGATCCTCGGCGCGGCCATCGAGACCATCGGCGGCAACCAGGCCGGCCGCACCCGCCTGGCGCTGCCGGGCAGCGCGGCGGGCAATGCCGCGCCCATCTCAGACCTGCGCAGCCAGGGCATGCTCGTCGAAATCGTGGGGGAGTAACCGTGCTTCTGGATCCATCGCTGCCGCAATTCTGGTCTGACCTGTTCCAGGTGCTGCTCATCGGCACCGGGCAGACCCTCTACATGGTCGGCGTCTCGCTGCTCATCACCATCATCGTGGGCCTGCCGCTGGGCATCGTGCTCGTCGGCACCGAACCCGGCGGCCTGTTCGAGAGCCCGTTCGGCTCCCGCCGGCTCGGCCGGGTGGTCAACCGGGTGCTCGATTTCGTCGTCAACCTCGGTCGCAGCGTGCCGTTCATCATCCTGATGGTGGCCCTGATCCCGTTCACCAGGCTGGTGGTGGGCACCTTCATCGGGCCCACCGCCGCCATCGTGCCGCTGGCCGTTGTGGCCATCCCGTTCTTCGCCCGCATGGTGGAGATCGCGATCAAGGAGGTCGACACCGGTCTGATCGAGGCCGCGGAGTCGCTCGGTGCGACCCGCTGGCAGATCGTGTCCAAGGTCCTCGTGCCCGAGGCGCTCTCGCCGATGATCCTGGGCCTGTCGACCACGGTGACCTCCATCATCAACTTCTCGGCCATGGTCGGCACCGTCGCCGGCGGCGGCTTGGGCGACGTGGCCGTGCGCTACGGCTACCAGCGCTACAGCACCATCCACATGATCGCCGTGATCATCGTGATCTTCGTGATCGTCATGGTGCTGCAGGGGCTGGCGACGATGCTGGCCAAGCGATTCGCGCACAGGTCCCGGCCGACTCGCGCGGAGAAGACCGTGCCGGCCCTGCGTGCCAGCGCCGTCACCGGCGCGTAACCCCGACCCCACCCGACCGCGCCGCGTCAGCATGACGGCGTGGCCACCACCACCCACGAGAAGAGCCCTCCCATGCAGTTCACCTCCCGCGGAACGCGCCTTGCCGGTGCCGCCGTCACCCTCTCCGCCCTGTTCGCCCTCACCGCCTGCGCGGGAACGACCGACGAGCCCGCCACGACCGGAGCCGGCGACGACCTCGGCACGATCACGGTGGGCGCCCTGGCCACCCCGGCCGGCGACATCCTCAAGTTCGTGCAGGACAACCTGGCCGCCGACGCCGGGCTGGACATCACCTTCCAGGACTTCACCGACTACAACACCCCCAACGTGGCCCTGTCCGACGGTTCGATCGACGCGAACCTGTTCCAGAACGCCACCTTCCTGAAGACCTACAACGAGCAGGCCGGCGGCAGCCTGGTGAGCGTCGGCGAGATCTACCTGCCCAGCGCCGCGTTCTACAGCAACACCGTGGACTCCCTCGACGGCCTCAAGGACGGCGCCACCATCGCCATCCCCAACGACCCGACCAACGAGGGCCGCGCGCTCAAGATCCTCGCCGCCGAGGGCCTGATCGAGACGACGGACGAGCCCACCTCACTCGCCGACATCACCGACAACCCCAACAAGTACGAGTTCCGCGAGATCGAGAACGCCACCCTGCCGCAGGCCGTGCAGGATGTCGACGTGGCGTTCGTCACCATCTCGTTCGCTCTGCCGGCCGGCCTCACCGCCGACCAGGCGATCCTGATCGAGGGCTCGGACAGCCCGTACTTCAACGTGCTGGCCACCACGCCAGAGCTGGAGAACGACCCGCGCATCGTCAAGCTCACGGAGCTGCTGCTCTCAGACGAGACGCAGGCCTACATGGAGGAGACCTGGGGCGGACTGGTCATCCCCGCCGTCTGACCCTGACGGCCCGGCGCACGCACGCCCCGTCACTGCCGGCCGCTACGGCCTCAGTGGCGGGGCTTCGTCGTGACAGCGTCGAGGTCGAGCTCGAAGGCCGTCGCGTTCTCGTAGGGACCGTAGCTGCCGATCTCGGCGAATCCCAACCGACGGTACAGCGCCAGCGCCTCCGGCTGGGCGTGCCCGGTTTCAAGCCGCACCGTCTGATAACCGAGCTGGCGGGCGAGGCCGGCCAGTTCGCGCAGCATCCGGCTGGCGTAGCCCTGGCGGCGGTAGTCCGGGTTCGTCCACATGCGCTTGATCTCCACGACGGTGTCGTCGATGCGCCGGATGCCGCCGCCCGCGACCGTCGTGCCGTCGTCCAGGAGCACCACGAACGCTCCGGTCGGCGCCTCGAACTCGCCGGCGTCGACATCCAGCACCGACTCGCCGGCGCCGTGCCCGTAGCGGGCGTCGTACTCCTGGCGCAGGCCGGTGAGCAGGGGGGCAACCTCGGGGGCGGTCAGTGCGACCTGTACGTAATCCACTGGGCCAAGTCTGCCCTAACCGGCCCGACCGAACAATTCTGCGGGGCGCAAGTACACTCGGTACGTGTCCGTGAATCCAGCAATCCAGGGTCGGGTCTTTCCCGCCGTGCCGCCGTATCTGGTCGGCCGGGAGAAGGTGCGCGAGTTCTCGCGTGCAGTCTTCGCGACCAACCCGATCAATTTCGACCCCGACGCCGCCCGCGCCGCGGGGCACAGCGACATCGTCGCGCCGCCGACATTCGCCGTGGTGGTGCAGGAGGCGACCCTCGCCCAGCTGCTCGCCGAGCCCGACGCCGGCATCGACTTCACCCGGGTGGTGCACGGCGACCAGCGGTTCAGCTACAGTCGCCCGATCGTGGCAGGTGACGAACTCACCGCAACGCTGCGCGTCGCCAGCGTGAAGAGCCTGGGCGGCCACTCGATGGTCACCGCGGAGTCGACAATCGTCGATGCCACCGGCGCCCACGTGGTCACCGCCACCTCCACCCTCGTCGTCAGGGGAGACGAATGACCACCAGCGCACCCGTCACGCCCAGCCTCGAGAGCCTCACCGTGGGCGACATCGTCGCCGAGAGCAGCTTCCCACTGACCCGGGACTCCCTCGTGCGCTACGCGGGTGCCTCTGGCGACTTCAACCCCATCCACTACCGCGACGACGTAGCCCACGCGGTGGGGCTGCCCGGCGTGCTCGCGCACGGCATGCTCACCATGGGCCTGGCTATCCAACCCGTCGTCGACTGGGTCGGCGACTCGGCCCGGGTTCTGGACTACCAGGTGCGCTTCACCCGGCCGGTGCCAGTGGACCCCGACCTCGGCGCCGTGGTGACCGTGGTCGCCAAGGTGGGCGCGCTCGACGCGGATGCCGGCGTGGCGCGGATCGACCTCACCGTGACCTTCAACTCCGTCACCGTTCTCGGCAAGGCGCAGGCGCGCGTCTCGCTGGTCTAGGCGACCATGACCGACCCTGTAGCCGCGCCTGTTCCGGTGCCCGTGACCCTGGCCGACCTGACGACACTGCGGGTCGGCGGTGCCCCCGCGCACCTCGTCGCGCCGGCCGATGAGGCCGGCTTGATCCAGGCGGCCCTGGATGCCTGGGGCTCCGACGAACCGTGGGTGCTGCTCGGCGGTGGCTCGAACACCGTCGCGGCCGACGCCGGCTTCGACGGCACCGTCATCCGCGTGTGCACCCGGGGTGTGGAGGTGCTCGCCCCGGCGGCCGAGACCGGCGCCGATGCGGAAACCGACGCGGATGTCGACGGGCGCCCGGTGCGCATCCGTGTGCAGGCCGGCGAACCGTGGGACGACCTCGTCGCCCTCACGGTGGCCAACGGCTGGGCCGGCATCGAGGCGCTCTCCGGTATTCCGGGGACCAGCGGTGCGGCCCCGGTGCAGAACATCGGCGCCTACGGCCAGGAACTGGCCAACAGCCTGGCCACCATAGACTTCCTCGACTTCGAGTCCGGCGAGGTGGATCGGCTCAGCGCCGCCGAACTCGGCCTCGGCTACCGCACCTCGGTGCTCAAGCAGGGCCGCCGCGGAGTGGTGCTCGCCATCGAACTCGAGCTGCGCGACATGTCGGCACAGGCCGCCGTGCTCGGCAGCGCCCTGAGTCAGCCGGTGACCTACCCGCAGCTGGCCAATGCCCTCGGGGTACAGCTGGGCGACCGGGTGCCGCTGGCCGAACTGCGCCAGAGCGTGCTCGGCCTCCGGGCCGGTAAGGGCATGGTGCTCGACGCCGCCGACCCCGACACCTACAGCGCCGGGTCGTTCTTCACCAACCCGATCGTCACCGAAAGCTTCGCCCGCACCCTGCCCGACGAGGCCCCGCGCTGGAAGCAGGCCGAGATCGAGCTGCCCGACCGGGTGATCCCGCTCGACGAGTACGCCGGTGTAGGGCCGATGCCGGGCGTCGAGGTTCTGCGCACGGTGAAGCTCAGCGCCGCCTGGCTGATCGAGAACTCCGGCATCCACCGTGGCTTCCGGCTGCCCGGCTCCGGCGCGGCGATCTCGAGCAAGCACTCCCTGGCCATCACCAACACCGGCACCGCCACCGCCGACGAGATCGGCCAGCTCGCCCGGTTCGTACAGCAGCGCGTGCAGGCCGACTTCGGCGTCATCCTGCACCCTGAACCCGTCTTCGTGGGCTTCTCGCTGCTCTAGCCGCGGCGCCGCGAGTTGCGCGAAAAACCCCTTCGGAGGCATCCAGAGGGGATTCTGCGGCAAGTCGGTGAGAACCCCTTGCGTGACTTGCGGGAAAAGTCCCTTTGGAAGCATCGCAATGGGCGTTTTGCGGCACGTCGGCGCTGGGGAGCGTGGGCGGGATAATTCGGCTGGCTGGCAGGCGGCACCAGGGCGAGCGGATGCGTCAGAGCAGGCGCAGCTCCATCGCCAGGGTGACCGCCCGGGTGCGGTCGCCCACGCCCAGCTTCTCGAACACGTGCAGCAGGTGCGTCTTCACCGTGGCCTCGCCGATGAACAGTGACCTGGCGATCTGCGGGTTGCTCTCGCCGGCCGCCACCAGACGCAGCACCTGCAGTTCGCGGGCCGACAGCCGAGGCGCCGGCACGGCATCCGCCCGCACCCGCTGCACCAGCCTGGCGGCGATCACGGGTGCGAGCACGGTCTGGCCGCCGTATACCGAGCGCACACCCTCGATGATCTCCGCCTGCGGGGCCGCCTTGAGCAGGTAACCGCTGGCGCCGGCGGCGATCGCGCCGAGGATCTGGTCGTCGGACTCGTACGTGGTGAGGATCAGCACCCGGGTGGCCGGGTTCTGCTCCAGAATCTGCGCGGTGGCTGCGGCGCCGTCCAGGTGCGGCATCCGAAGGTCCATCAGCACCAGGTCGGGCCGCAACTCGCCGGCCAGACGCACCGCCATGGCTCCATCGGCGGCCTCGCCGACCACCTCGATGTCGTCGGCGCCGCCGAGCAGGCCCACAATGCCGCCGCGCACGATCGGATGGTCGTCGGCGACCAGCACCCGGATCATCCGCGCCCGCCGGTGCTGGGCGCCGTCACCAACAGAGGCAGGGTCACCCGCAGCACCGTGCCGGAGCCGTTCGCCGAGTCGGTCACCTCGAGCCGGCCGCCCACCAGGCCGACCCTGTCGCGCATACCCGTCAGCCCGAAGCCGTGCTCGGACTCCGGGCGGTAAGCGCCCAGGCCCCGGCCGTTGTCGGTGACGGTGAGGGCGACCTCGTGGGGTGTGCGAGCGATGGCGATGCGGGCGGCGCCGGCGCCGGAGTGTTTGCGCACATTGGCGAGGCCCTCCTGGCCGCAGCGCAGCAGGACCACCTCGAGGGCGCGGTCCAGCGGGGGCAATTCGGTCCCGTGGTCAGCGCCCGCCGGGTCGAGGCCGGTGAGTTCGACGGTCACCTGGATCCCGGTCTCCCTCTCGAAGCGTTCCGCGAGCCGGGTCACGGTGTGAGCGAGGTCGCCGTCGGCGGCGCGCACCGGCGACATCGACGCCACCAGGGCACGGGCCTCGGTGAGGGCGTCGCGCCCGGTCGACTCGATCAGGTCGAGACTGTCGGCAACGGCCGACGTGTCGCCGGGAACGGCGGCGAGCTCGGAGCGGGTGCGCTGGGTGAGCATCACCAGGCTGGTGAGGCTCTGCGCGATGGTGTCGTGGATCTCGCGGGCCAACCGCTCACGCTCGGCCGCGCTGCCGGCATCCCGCTGCGCCGCCGCCAGCTCGTCCTGGGCCAGGGTGAGTTCCTCCACCAACCGGCGCTGGTAGGCGCCGGCCTCGACGATGCGGGAGATCCAGGTGCCCATCGCCAGCGCGAACGCCAGTGAGATCCCTTCGATGGCGGCCGCCTGCACGGCGGCGTCCGCCGTGCGCCCGCCGCTGATCCACAGGCCCAGCCCGGTCACGGTGGCCAGGGTGATGTTGAGCAGCACCGCGCCCCGGTATGTTCTGGCGAGCACCCAGAGAAACGGGAACACCAACGTCTGCAGCGTGGCCATGCTCGGGTCGAACGCCGTCGCGACGCCACAGGCCACGATCACGACCACCCGGAAACCGGTGTCGGCAACCGAGGGCGCGACCTCCGGCCGGTCGGTTGCCCGGGCGATCGCCAGGCGGCCCCAACCGAGGTACGCCACGCCGACGGCCGCGAGGCTGAGGAGCGCCCCGATCCGTGCCGGTGCGCCACCGCCGGAGCCCTCGATCGCCATGACGGTGAGGACGGTCAGCGCCCCGGCGACCGCCACATCCCACCAGCGCCGTGTGCTCATGCGACAAGCATCCCATGTGCCGCACGCCCCGGGCACGGCGGGTGCATCAGGAGTCCTTGCGGATCCAACGGAAGGTGAGCCGACTGCCGACGAGCCCCACCACCAGCCAGATCAGCAGCGCGATCGCCACCAGGCCCAACTCCCAGGCGCCGTTCTGCTCCTGGGCGGCGAAGCTGTCCGGCAGGAACACCGCACGCATGCCCTGCGCCATCCACTTGAGTGGGAACAGGCTGGCGACGTTCTGCATCCAGTCCGGCAGGGCGTTGAACTGCAGGTACACGCCGGAGATGAACTGCAGCACCAGCACGATGGGGATCACCACGGCCGACGCACTGCGGCCCGACCGTGGCAGTGCCGAGAGGGCGATGCCCAGGAACGCGCAGGTGATCACGCCCAGCAGGAACACCCAGATGAAGGTGAGCCACTTCTCCGGCTCGGTGGGCAGGGCGATGTCGAAGGCGAACCGGGCCACGATCAGCAACAGCACGGCCTGCAGGATGCCCGTGACGAGCACCTGGCCGATCTTGCCGATGAAGTAGCTCAGCGGCGACAGCGGGGTGCCGCCGAGCCGTTTGAGGGTGCCGTCGCCCTTCTCGCCGGCGATGTCGATCGCGAGGTTCTGCAGGCCGGAGAGCAGCATGCCCGCGGCCAGCATGCCGGGCAGGTAATACGCGCCGACGCTGATGCCGCCGGAGCCGTCCGGGTTGGTGCCGATGTTGCCCTGGGCGCTGAACGCCGCGGTGAAGATGCCCAGCATGATGAACGGGAACAGGAACGTGAAGAAGACGGTGTCGGTGGAGCGGAAGTACAGCTTGATCTCGAAGCCGATGCGGGCCAGGCCCAGGCTGAACAGCCCGTGCCGAGTAGTGCGGTGACCGGCCGGTTGGGGCAACTGTGGGGTCGGTTGCGGGGTCAGGGTCGCGCTCATGCGAGTACCTCCGTGCTTGCGGTGTCACTGGTGCTGCCGGCCACGTGACCGCGCACCAGGCCCAGGTAGATGTCTTCGAGGCTGGGTCGGATGACCTGCAGTTCGGCGGGTTCGCCGCCGAGGTCCCTGGCCAGCTGGGCGACCAGGCCGGCGGGGGTCTCGGTGCGCGCCTCCCGCTGCACCCCGTCGGCGTCCCGCCAGCGCACCATCGGGATGCGGGCGGCGGGGCCGCCGAGTTCGCCGATCGTGCCGATGTCGATGAGCCTGCCGCCCACGATGATGCCGGCGCGGTCGCTGAGCTCCGCCGCCTCGTCGAGGTTGTGGGTGGTCAGCAGAATGGTGGTGCCCTCACCCTTGAGGGTGCGGATGAGATCCCAGAACTGGTGCCGGGCCTCGGGGTCGAATCCGGTGGTCGGTTCGTCCAGGAAAAGCAGTTCCGGCCGGCCGATGATGCCGAGCGCAACATCCACCCGTCGTTGCTGACCGCCGGAGAGCCGGTGGATGCGGGTCTTCGCCTTCTCCTCAAGCCCGACCGCGGCGAGGACCTCCTCCACCGGTCGGGGGTTGGGGTACAGGCTCGCGAAGTGCCGCAGCTGCTCGAGCACTGTGGCGTTGCCGCACTCACCGCTGGATTGCAGGACGATGCCGATGCGGGCCTTCCAGTCCAGACCGGCGTGCTGCGGGTCAACGCCCAGGACCGTGACGTCGCCCTCTGAACGGTCGCGGTAGCCCTCAAGGATTTCGATGGTGCTGCTCTTGCCGGCCCCGTTGGGTCCGAGCAGCGCAAAGGTCTCGCCGGGGCGGATGTCGAAGCTGATGTCGTTGACGGCATCGAACGCGCCGTACGACTTACTCAGCCGCGAGACGCGCACTGCCGGAGGTGAAGTAGTCATGTACCCACAATCGTCCCAGTGCCGATTCTGGGCAACACCCTCCCGACCGACCTGCCCATCCACCACCCGGTGGATGCCAAAGGTCGATAGGGTTCGGGGAACAAACCGGGGGAGAAACACCATGAACGACGCCAATGGAGCCAACACGCACCAGGAGCCCGCGGGAGCGGAGGGGGACCCGGCAGTGGCCGGCGCTCCGGTGAGCGGCGCGCCAGAGAAACGTCGCAGCGCGTTGCGGCCGTGGCTGCCGGTGGCGGGCTTCGCGGTGCTGTCCATCACGGGTGCGGTGGTCAGCGGTTTCCTGGTCGGCGGCAGCGTGGTCGACGGGGTGAACGCGGGCCGGGCCGGAGTGCTCGCGGTGCCGACGGAGGCCGCCACCGACGTCGCGGAGCCGACCGACGCACCGACGCCCGCGTCAACCTCCGGCGCCGATCTGGCCGGGCAGGAGGGCACCGTATCCCTCGACGACCAGGTCGACCTCGGGGGCACCTTCCCGGCGTGGGGATACCCGATCCTGGACGGCTGGGGGGTCACCGTGTTCGACGAGCAAGGCATCAACCAGTCCGAGAATTCGGAGCTCGGCTGCCAATTGACGTCATCCCAGAACGTGCAGAGCGCCTACGACGCCGGCGCGACGGACGATCTGACCGACACTCTCGCAACCGTGGATGCGCTTGAGCAGCAGCTGCTGTCGGCCGGAAACGACGCCACACTGGTCGGCGAACTCGGATTCACCGACTTCGGCATCAACCTGCCCGGCGCCGCGGAGCGCATCGAGTTCCTCACCACCCGTATCGACTACGTGGATCCTGAAGCGGGCGTGAGTTACACGAACGAGATCGCGGCCAGGGCGATGCCGCTGTCGGAATCGTTCATGTACATCGTGGTGCGGTGCCCGACCTCGCTGGTCGACGCCGGCGGCAGCCCGTTCGAGGAGCTGCGGGCCGGTCTCGCCGTCATCATCGACGGGCCGGGGAAAGTCGGTCCGGAGTGAGCCGGGCCTAGGAGAACAGCTTCTGCAGGCGCTGGACACCCTCCAAGAGCGCGTCGTCACCGAGAGCGTAGGACAGCCGCAGGAAGCCGCTGGGGCCGAAGGCCTCACCGGGAACCGCGGCCACCTCGGCTTGATCCAGAATCAGGTCGGCCAGCTCGAGCGAGGAGGTGGGGGTGACCCCGCCCCAGCTGCGGCCGAGCAGTCCCGTCACGTCGGGGTAGACGTAGAACGCGCCCTGCGGGGTGGGCGTGCGGATGCCCGGGATCTTGTTGAGCTCGGCGACGATGAGCTTGCGCCGACGGTCGAACGCAACCCGCATGGCCTCTGCGTCGTCCTGCGGGCCGTTCAGCGCGGCGATACCGGCGCGCTGGGAGATGTTCGACACGTTCGAGGAGAGATGTGACTGCAGGTTGGCCGCGGCGGTGATCGCATCCTGGGGCCCGACCATCCAGCCCAACCGCCAGCCGGTCATGGCGTAAGTCTTGGCGACGCCGTTGACCAGGATGGTGCGGTCGGCCAGCGCCGGGACGACCTCGACGATCGAGACCGCTTTGACACCGTCATAGGTGAGGTTCTGGTAGATCTCATCACTGATGACCCAGAGCCCGTGCTCTTGGGCCCATTCGCCGATGGCGCGGGTCTGCTCCTCGGAGTAGACGGCGCCGGTGGGGTTGGACGGCGAGACGAACAGAAGCACCTTGGTGTTGTCGGTGCGGGCAGCCTCGAGCTGCTCCACGGTGACGAGGTAGCCCTGGTCGCTGCCGGCGAACACATCAACGGGAACGCCACCGGCCAGGCGGATCGCCTCGGGGTACGTGGTCCAGTACGGAGTGGGCAGAAGCACCTCGTCGCCCGGATCGAGCAGGGTGGCGAAGGCCTGGTAGACGGCCTGCTTTCCACCGTTGGTCACGAGGACCCGGGACGGGGGCACCGCCAGGCCGCTGTCCCGCAGGGTCTTCGCGGCGATGGCCTCGCGCAGGTCCGGCAGACCGGCCGCCGGGGTGTACCGGTGGTTGCGGGGGTCGGACACGGCGGCCAGTGCGGCCTCGACGATGTGCGGCGGGGTGGGGAAATCGGGCTCGCCCGCAGCGAAACTGATCACCGGCCGGCCGGCCGCCTGCAGCGCCTTGGCCTTGCCGTCGACCTTGAGGGTCGCGGACTCCGCGATGGAGCCGATTCTGGTGGAAATCCGTTTGATGTCGTGTGCCACGGTACGAGCATACGGGGCGGTCGTGTTCGAGGAACAGAGGGGCTGGCTTTACAGGGCTCTCGCCGTGACCTAGACTTGGTCCGGTAGTTGAAATCTGCCAAGCTTTTTTGCGCCTATTTTGGTCGTTTGAAGCTGGACGGTTTCGCTTCATAGGGTGGTGGCTCAATTGGTAGAGCAGCGGTCTCCAAAACCGCAGGTTGCAGGTTCGAGTCCTGTCCGCCCTGCAAGTCGGTGGTCTTTCCGCCGGCCCACGAAAGGTGTAACAGGTGGCCCGAAAAGTTATCGACGAACCCAGCGAGGAAATCGTCGCCAACGCCAAAGTGGCCCGCGAAACCAAGCGCGGACCATTCGCTCGGGTGTCCCTGTTTATCAAGCAGGTCCTGGCCGAACTTCGCAAGGTCGTCACCCCGACCCGCAAGGAACTGCTCAGCTACACCGGAGTGGTTCTGATTTTCGTCGTGATCATGATGGCGCTGGTATCGGCACTCGACTGGGTGTTCGCGCTCGTCGTCACGTACGTATTCGGCACTCCCAGTTGACCGGTGCCGCGAGAGCGGCATCCAGACTGATCATGCACGTGGATCGGTGAGCCAGCACCACAGCTGTGAACAACACTGTGCGGCCTCACGCCCACGCAATAGAAGAAGGATTGATATTTAGTGACTGAGACCAATCGCGACGACGTCGACTGGGCCACCGCCGCCGAGCAGTCCGCCAACGACGATGAGGCGCAGGAGGGCAACACCCTCGCCGCCGACGAAACGTCCGTCGAAGCCGCCGAGCAGGTCGCCCTGCACGTCGAAGACGAGAACGCCGACATCGAAGTCGATCTCGACGCCGCCCTGGACGCTCTCACCGAGTCGACCGACCCCGAAGCCGACGCCATCGTCGAGGACGCCCTCGACATCGACAACGCCGACGAGGCCGAGGCCGCCGTCGAAGCCGTCGAAGACGAAGAAGAGGTCGACGCCGAAGACGAAGACCCCTACGAGGCCTTCCGCAAGGAACTGCGTTTCCAGCCCGGCAAGTGGTTCGTCATCCACTCCTACGCCGGTTTCGAACGCCGCGTGAAGTCGAACATCGAGAACCGCAAGCAGTCGATGGCCATGGAAGATTACATCTACCAGGTCGAGGTCCCGATGGAAGACGTCGTCGAGATCAAGAACGGCCAGCGCAAGATGGTCACCCGTGTTCGCATCCCCGGCTACGTGCTGGTGCGCATGGATCTCAACGAAGACAGCTGGTCCGTCGTGCGTCACACCCCCGGCGTCACCGGCTTCGTGGGCAACGCGCACAACCCCACCCCGCTGCGTTTCGAAGAGGCCTTCGGCATGCTCAAGGGCCTCGTTGAGATCAAGGATGTTCCGGCCACCAAGTCCGGTGCTCCCGGCAAGGCCGCGCAGCGCGTTCTGCCCGCCGAGATCGACTACGAAATCGGCGAGACCATCACGATCAAGGAAGGCTCGTTCGCGGGCCTGCCCGGTTCGATCAGCGAGATCAAGCCCGAGAGCGGCAAGCTCATCGTGCTCGTATCGCTCTTCGAGCGTGAGACCCCGGTCGAGCTCAGCTTCGACCAGGTCACCAAGCTTTAGGCTCCGCCGGCCTCCAGCCAGCAGAGCCCTGAACCACCGGGGCCCATCCGGGCCACCGGGAGAGCGACCTTCGCGGCCGCTCGAACATCAATAACGAAGGAAGAACAATGGCACCGAAGAAGAAGGTTACTGGTCTGATCAAGCTTCAGATCAAGGCCGGCGCCGCCAACCCCGCACCGCCCATCGGGCCGGCGCTGGGACAGCACGGCGTCAACATCATGGAATTCTGCAAGGCATACAACGCCCAGACGGAATCCCAGCGCGGCAACGTCATCCCGGTTGAGATCACCGTTTACGACGACCGTTCGTTCACGTTCATCCTGAAGACCCCGCCTGCAGCGGAGCTCATCAAGAAGGCCGCCGGAGTTGCCAAGGGCAGCGGAACGCCGCACACCGTCAAGGTTGCCAAGCTCACCAAGGCGCAGGTTCGCGAAATCGCCGAGGCCAAGATGGTTGACCTCAACGCCAACGACCTCGACGCTGCGTCGAAGATCATCGCCGGAACCGCTCGCTCCATGGGCATCACGGTCGAGGGCTAATACCCCTTCGTTCGATTCGTCGAACACCAGCCGACGGGCATGATCGATCTCGATCTGCCGACAGGCACCAAGTGGAAGAGCCAGCCAGGCTCACGAAAACCACGCTCTCAGCACATGCATCTACAGGAGATTCAAATGGCACAGAAGTCAAAGGCCTACCGCGCTGCGGTCGAGAAGATCGAAGCCGATAAGTTCTACACCCCCACCGAAGCCGTCACCCTCGCCCGCGAGACCGGTTCCGTCAAGTTCAACTCCACCGTTGAGGTCGCGCTCAAGCTCGGCGTCGACCCCCGCAAGGCAGACCAGATGGTCCGCGGCACCGTGATTCTTCCTCACGGCACCGGCAAGACCGCCCGCGTCATCGTCTTCGCAACGGGCCCCGCGGCCGACGCAGCCATCGCTGCCGGCGCCGACGAGGTCGGTGGCGACGAGCTCATCGAGAAGGTGGCCGCCGGCTACACCTCGTTCGACTCTGCAGTCTCGACCCCCGAGCTCATGGGCAAGGTCGGTCGTCTCGGAAAGGTCCTGGGCCCGCGCGGCCTCATGCCCAACCCGAAGACCGGAACCGTGACGCCCGACGTGGCCAAGGCCGTGAACGACATCAAGGGTGGAAAGATCGCCTTCCGCGTCGACAAGCACTCCAACGTGCACTTCGTCGTGGGCAAGGCTTCCTTCTCCGCCGACCAGCTCAACGAGAACATCGGTGCCGCACTCGAGGAGATCGTTCGCCTCAAGCCGAGCTCTTCCAAGGGCCGCTACATCATGAAGGGCGCCGTGTCGACTACGTTCGGCCCCGGCATCCCGCTCGATGTGAACAGCATCTAAGGATTCCTTCGTGAAGGAAGGGCCCGTCGAAAGACGGGCCCTTTTTCGCGCCCTGATGACCTCGCTACCCCCAGTACGAGGCGACCGATCCTGATTTTCCGCCGTATCCCTCTTTTAGGGGCCGCGGTGTGTAAAGCTCGAGATGCGGCGGGGTGTGCCTCTGCCCAGGGGGAGGAATCCGTGGCGTCAACAGGCGGTGAAACGGTTTACCTGACCCTGCGCGCCCGCGTCCTGTCAGGCCAGTTGAGCGCCAACACTATGCTGAGAGAACAGGCTCTGGCCGAGGAACTCGGAGTCAGCCGGACCCCGGTGCGAGAAGCTCTCCGCCGACTGGACGAGGCCGGGCTGGTGACCTTTGTGCCCAATCGTGGTGCCACGGTCGTGGCCTGGAGCGTCGAGGAGGTCCGCGAGACGTACATGGTGCGGGCCGGACTCGAGAGCCGCGCCGCCGGGCTGGCGGCCAGCCGCATCACGGCGGAGGAACTGGACAGGCTCGCCGCGCTGATCGACGCCATGGAACCCGTGTTGACAGCGGATGACGACGCCGGCCTCGCCGCGCTGAGCAGCCTCAACGCCGAATTCCACCACATCGTGGTTGCGGCCTCTCGCAGCCACCAACTGATGACCCTCACCTCGTCCGTCGCCAGGGTGCCGCTGATGGCGGCCGCCTTCCGCCGGCGCGGCGCCGAGTACCGCGCGCGCAGCAACCACCAGCACCGCGACATCCTCACCGCGCTTCGCACCGGAGACGCGATCTGGGCCGAGGTGGCGATGCGGGGGCATATCCTCGGAGCCCGCAACGCCGTCTCGGGCACCGAGGGCTGATCTGGTCGGCGCCGCCTGGCCGGCACCGTCCAGCCGGCACCGTCGGGTCAGCGGCCGATCGGCCGTGGCCCTGATGAGCGGTCGGCGAGAATCCGCTGACTGTGCGGGTGACGGGGGTCGATGAGCAACTCGAGGACCGAAGCGTGCTCGACGATGGTGTCGTCGCTCATGACCGCGACGCGGTCGCACCTGGCGATGATCTCAGCTCTGGGCGATGCCACGATGAGAGTGAAACCAAGTTGCTTTTGGAGCGCATGCAGAGAGTCGAGGAAGCTCTCCTCATCGGCCGTGTCGAGGCCCTCGGTCGGATTGTCGGCGATGAGAAGCTGTGGCTCGCGAACGAGGGCACCGGCGAGCAGCACCCGCTGGCTGATCAGCGCCGAGACCTGATGCGGGTACGCCCACAACACGGCCTCGACGTTGTCGACGCCGACGGCGGTGAGAAGCGCGGCGGCGGCGGAGCGGGCGCGGGATCGGGAGTGTCCCGCGCGTCCGGCCAGGATCCCGGCGAGTTGGTGGCCGATGCGGACGTCGGGGTCCAGACGATCCGCTGCCGGTGCCGGGAGAAACCCGATCTGCTGCCCGCGCAGGTGCCGGAACTCCCCTTCCGCGAGGCCGACGAGTTCGGTGCCGTCGAAGAGGATCGACCCGGACCGGATCGGACTGTCGAGCGGGAGCAGACCCGCGATGGCGTGGCACAGCGACGAGGTGGCGTCACTGCCGCCGCCGACGACCGCCAGCGCCTGACCGCGCGTCGCAGTGAGGCTGATGCCGTGCAGCGCGTCTCGAGGCTCCTGCGCCGAACCGTCGTGCAGGCAGAGGTTCCTGATATCGAGGAGGTCGGTCGAACGAAACGTCGTGGAAGGCAGGGCCGGTTTGACCTGACGGGAGTCCGCCAGAAGCGCGGCGGCGAGTCCGCCGGGCGTGGGCCGGGTCTGCCGCGGGGCCGCGGGGCCGAGTACGGCCGAAGCGACCGTGAGGCCGGTCATGATCACTCCGACTATGCACAATAGGCAGGCGCCGAGCACGAACGGGAGGCTCTCAGCGGGCAACAACGGCAGCATGGTCGCGAGGGACGGTGTGGTGAACACGGCCTGGACCGTCAGCGCGCTGGCGTAGAGCACCAGGAACTCGACGAGCAGGACGGCCAGGATGGTGGGCAGCGTACGACGGAACACCCGGCGGATGACCGGTGCGGTGGTGGGAAGGCCACGGCTGCGGGCGGTCTGCACGTGTCCCTCGATCGCGGCCACCCGAGTCGCAGCGCGCACCGACGCCGTGATGGCCGTGGCGGCCCCCAACACGATCACGGTGGCGGGCAGCAGCACGGAGCTCAGCGCGCTCGCGCCGGCACGAGCCGTCGGACCGTCCTCCAGCACCGGCATGAGTTCGGCCTGGACGGCGAACCAGAAGACCAGAACGAGCGCCAGCCAGGCCAGGCAGACACCGATACCGGCCCCCACCAGCGACCGCAGCCTCGGGTCGATCCAGCCGCTGCGACGGGCGGCCACCAGGCCCCCGCCCAGGCCCAGCAGGCCGGAGAGGATCGGTGCGGCCAGCGTGCCGGCGGTCGCGAGGGGGAGCCGGTCCGAGAGCGGATGCAGCAGCACGCCGTCGGCGCCACTGAGCCGCGCCGCCACCAGCACGCCGGCGCCGGCCAGGCAGGCCAGGATCAGCAACCCCAACCGTCTGGGCCCTGCAACTGTGCGCATGAGTGCTCGGATCTGCTTGGTGCGGCCACATCACCGCCTTGCGGAGTATTCGCATCGGACTTGAGCTAACTGTATGCAACAAAGACGTCTGTGGGCGCCATCTGTTCCCATGTCGCCCCGTTTGGTTGGTTGATCGATGCAACATGTATGCAACCTTTGTGGCGCACGGCGGCGTCACGGTCAGGAAACAAACCGGCAACACCGGACGGTTAGCATCCAGACATGGTTGACCTCTTCAGTGGCTATGGCGCTACCTCCGCACCGCCCCGTGAGCGAGGGCAGACGTCGGCCTGGGACGAAATGTTCCCTGACCCGTCGTCGCTCGCCCCCTCGGAGGCGCGGGCAGCCTACAAGGACGTGTACAGCGCTCTGGCCCGGATGACCCAGGAAGAGTTGCGGGGCCGTACGGACGCGCTGGCCAGCTCCTACCTGGCGCAGGGCGTGACCTTCGACTTCGCCGGCGAGGAACGTCCTTTCCCGCTCGACGCTGTGCCCCGGGTGATCGAGCAGAAGGAGTGGGTGACCGTCGAGGCCGGCATCAAACAGCGGGTCCTCGCACTGGAGGCCTTCCTCGCCGACATCTACGGCCCCCAGGCCGCCGTGCGCGACGGTGTCATCCCGGCCGGCCTGATCACCTCGTCCACACACTTCCACCGTCAGGCAGCCGGAATCGTCTCCGCGAACAACGTGCGCATCCAGGTGTCCGGGATTGACCTCATCCGCGACGAGATCGGGGCCTGGCGGGTGCTCGAAGATAACGTGCGGGTGCCCAGCGGGGTCAGCTACGTCATCTCCAACCGCCGCGTGATGGCCCAGACCCTGCCCGAGCTGTTCGTCTCGATGCGGGTGCGCCCGGTGGGCGACTACCCCAACAAGCTGCTGCAGGCCCTGCGCGCCTCGGCCCCGGCCGGCGTCGACGACCCGAACATCGTGGTGCTCACCCCCGGCGTCTTCAATTCGGCCTACTTCGAGCACACTCTGCTCGCCCGGCTGATGGGCGTGGAGCTGGTGGAGGGCCGCGACCTGTTCTGCTCGGGCGGCCGGGTGTGGATGCGCACCACGGCCGGACCCACCCGGGTCGACGTGATCTACCGCCGGGTCGACGACGAGTTCCTGGACCCGCTGCAGTTCCGCGCCGACTCGCAACTGGGATCACCGGGCATCCTGATGGCCGCGCGGCTGGGCAATGTGACCATCGCCAACGCCGTGGGCAACGGGGTCGCCGACGACAAGCTCGTCTACACCTACCTGCCCGAGCTGATCAAGTACTACCTCGGCGAAGACGCGATCATCCCCAACGTCGACACCTGGCGGCTCGAAGACCCCCTCGCGCTCGAGGAGGTACTCGACAGGCTCGATGAGCTGGTCGTCAAGCCCGTCGACGGCTCCGGCGGCAAGGGCCTCGTGGTCGGCCCCGCCGCGTCGAAGGCCGAGTTGGAGACCCTGCGGAAGCAGTTGCTCCTGGACCCGCGCGGCTGGATCGCCCAACCCGTGGTGCAGTTGTCCACCATCCCGACCCTCGTCGACGACGGCATGCGGCCCCGGCACGCGGACTTGCGGCCGTTCGCGGTGAACGACGGGACGGACGTCTGGGTGTTGCCTGGCGGCCTCACCCGGGTGGCTCTACCCGAGGGTGAGCTCGTCGTTAACTCCAGCCAGGGCGGCGGTTCCAAGGACACCTGGGTGATCGGTCTCGAGCCCGATTTCCACAGCATGGGGTCGGCCCGGAACATCCAGGGCCTCGTCAACGACCAGGCCGCGAATACCCAGTCGATCTCCATCATCCCGCCCAGGGTCGCCGACCACTCCCCGCAGGACACCCCGCCGGGCGGCGACCAGGACCAGGAACAACAGCAACAGCAACAGCGCACAGCGACCGCGGTCACGACCGCAGACGGGACCCTCGAATGCTGAGCCGCATCGCCGAGAGCCTGTTCTGGATCGGCCGTTACATCGAACGCAGCGACGGCACCGCGCGCATCCTGGATGTGCACCTGCAGCTGCTGCTGGAAGACCCGTGGATCGAGGAGAACCTGGCCTGCCGGTCACTGCTGCACCTGATGGGCAGCCCGGTGCCCCCGGACCGTGACCTCACCCGCAAGGATGTGCTGGCGACCCTGGCGGCCGACCGCACCAATCCGGCGTCGATCGCGTATTCGCTCGGTGCCGCCAGAGAGAACGCCCGCCGGGCCAGGGAGATCGTCTCCACCGAGCTCTGGGAATGCCTGAACACCACCTACACGAAGATGCCGAAGAACATCGCGAGCGCCAAGACCCACGACTTCTTCGGCTGGGTGCGCGAACGCGCGGCCCTGGCCGTCGGCATCGTCGAGTCCAGCGCCAGCCGGGACGACGCCTGGCACTTCTTCACCCTGGGCCGCAGCCTCGAGCAGGCCGACATGACCGCGCGGCTGCTGGCCACCCGGTCACTGACCGAGAACAGCGGACCGTCCTGGACCACGATCCTGCGCTCCTGCGGGGCATACGAGTCGTATCTGCGCACCTATCGTGGCGTGCCGTCAGCGCGGAACGCCGCCGAGTTCCTGCTGCTGGACCGGCTCTTTCCCCGGTCGATCGTGTTCTCGATTTCCCGGGCCGAGCAGTGCCTGCAGGAACTCGAACCCCGCACAGACCGGCTGGGCGTCTCCGAATCGTCGCAGCGGGTGCTCGGCCAGATCCGCAGCCAGCTGGAATACCGACCGATCATGGAGATCCTGAACGACCTGCCGGGGCACATGGACATGGTGCTGGACGCCACCAGCACCGCGTCGGAGTCGATCGGGCACCGGTACTTCCCGACCAGCGCGGTGCCGACCTGGACCGGAGAAGCCTCGTGAAGCGCCTACGGATTCGCCACACCACCGGCTACAGGTATCAGGGCGAAGTAGCCACCTCCTACAACGAGGCCAGGATGCTGCCGGTCACCTCCCCCGACCAGTTCGTGCTGTATTCCAACCTGGACATCAGCCCGGTCTCGAGCAACCACAACTACGTGGACTACTGGGGTACCAGGGTGTCGTCGTTCGAGGTGCTCACCCCGCACGCCGAACTCACCCTCACGGCCAACAGCCTCGTGGAGGTGTCGCCGCGGGAGCACGCGCTGCATCCGATGCCCTGGGCGGACCTGGCGGCGTTGGTGGCCCGCTCGACGGCTTCGGTCGAACAGTCCTGGCAGACCTCGCTCACCGAACCGCCGGCGGACGTGGTGGCCACAGCCGCCGAGATCGCCGGTCGGCTGGACCCGTGTGACGCTGCGCTGGCGATCTGCCGGTTCGTGGGGGAGAACATGGCCTACGTGCAGGGTGTCACCGGGGTCAAGACCAACGCCCGTGAGGCCTGGGCCGACAGGCGCGGCGTCTGTCAGGACATCACCCACGTGGCGCTGGGCGCGCTGCGGTCGGTGGGGATCCCGGCCCGCTACGTGTCCGGCTACCTTCACCCCAGGCCGGAGGCCCTGATCGGTGAGACCGTCACCGGCGAATCCCACGCCTGGGTGGAGTGGTTCTGCGGCGAGTGGCGCGGCTACGACCCCACCAACCTGATCGACATCGGTGACCGGCACGTGGGTGTGGGTCGCGGCCGCGACTACAACGACATCGCCCCCTTGCGCGGGGTGTACGCGGGGTCGAGCGGGTCGCAGCTGTTCGTGAAGGTGGAGATCACCCGGGAGTCGTAGCCGGGCGCTGGCGAAGACCGCCTCGCTGCATAGACTGGTAGTTGCAAGCGCGGTGTACTTGCGTCGTGTAGTCGGAGTCGGGTCGGGTCGAAAGAGCATGGAGAAGCACGAATGAGCATCGAAGACGACGCCGTCGAGGTTCGGGCGCAGGGTTGGCGCACCCTGGCCGCCTTGCATGGCCGCATCGAAGCCGTGCTGGAGCGGGCCCTGCAGGCCGGCTTCGACCTGTCGGTGGTCGAGTTCACCGTGCTGGACGCCCTCAGTCGCCAGCACGGCTGGCACATGCGGATGCAGCAGCTCGCCAGGGCCGCCGCCCTCTCGAGCAGCGCGACGACCCGCCTGGTGAACCGGCTGGAAGACCGGGCGCTGCTCACCCGCATCCTCTGCGCCGACGACCGCCGCGGCATCTACACCGAGCTCACCGAGGCCGGTGAGGCACTGCTGGCCCGCGCCCGGCCGGTCTACGACGAGGCCCTGGCTGGCGCCCTTGCCGCCGCCGAAGAGGAACCTGAACTCGGCCCCCTGGTCGACGCCCTGCACCGCCTGCCCGACCTGGCCCGCGCCGCCGTCTGAATCCGCCCGCATCCGTGCGCATCCGCCCGCACGGACGCTCGCGACTTGCCGCACAATTCTCCATCCGGCGCTCCCCAGGCGCACATTGCGGCACGTCGGCACACTCTGTCTCAGGCGGGGGCGTGCGCCTCGAGGAACTGATACACCTCGGTGGGGTCGACGCCGGGGAAGGTGCCCGTCGGCAGGGCGGCTAGCAGGCTGGTGGGGGTGCGGGCGACCGGCCAGGCCTGGCCCTCCCAGCGGTCGGAGAGTTCGTCGGGCGCCCGGCGGCAGCAGGATTCGTCAGGGCAGCGCGACACGGCCCGGTTCGGGGTCTCCCTGCCGCGGAACCAGTTGACGTGGGCGAACGGCACGCCGACGCTGACGGAGTAGTCGCCCTCCTTGGCCTTCTCGATGCGGGAGGTGCACCAGAAGGTGCCGGCCGGGGTGTCGGTGTACTGGTACCAGGGGCTGAACCGGTCCGGCACGTCGAAGACCGTGCGCGCCGTCCAACTGCGGCACACCGTGCTGCCCTCCACGGCGCCGAGCGCGTCGCTGGGGAACTGCACGTCGTCGTTCTCGTACGCCTTGATGATGGTGCCGGACTCGTGCACCTTCATGAAGTGCACCGGGATGCCCAACCGCGCGGTGGCGAGGTTGGTGAACCGATGCGCGGCGGTCTCGTAGGACACCGAGAAGGCATCCCGCAGGTCTTCGAGCGAGATACGCCGGGCCGCCTTGGCGTCGTTCAGCAGTCGCAGGGTGTCGGTCTCCGGCAGCAGGATGGCGGCGGTCAAGTAATTGGTCTCCACCCGCTGTCGCAGAAAATCGGCGTAATTTCCCGGTTCGACGTGCCCGCAGAGGTGGCTGGCGAAGGCCTGCAGGATCGGTGAGCGGCTGTCACGGGACGCGGCCTGCTCGGTGGGCAGATAAATTCGGCCGTTGCGCTTGTCGGTGACGGACCGGGTGGAGTGCGGCAGGTCACCGACGTAGTGCAGCGAGAAGCCGAGGTGTGCGGCCATGTCGGCCACGACCTGATGCGAGACGGGGCCGCCGGAGTGCCCGACGGCCGTGAGGAGCTCGAGCGCTTGCGCCTCGAGTTCGGGGAAGTAATTGTCGCGGGCGCGCATCTCGGCGCGCAGTTGGGCGTTGGCCCGCCGCGCCTCTTCCGGGGTGGCCGCGCGTTCCCGGTGCAACCGTTCGATCTCGTTGTGCAGGGTGAGGATGGTCTGCAGGGTCTCGTCGGGCTGGCCGGGGCCGACCCGGAGCCGGGGCAGCCCGAGCGCCGTGAACACCGGCCCACGCTGGGCGCGTTCGACAGCGATCTCCAACGCCGCCCGGGGAGTGGGCGCATCCGTCCGCAGTAGTTCGTCGACGGTGGTGTTCAGGGCCGCGGCGATCAGGCGCAGCATCGACAGGCGCGGTTCTCGTTTGCCGTTTTCGATCATCGAGATCTGCGAGGGCGCCCGGTCCACCGCCGCGGCGAGTGTATCGAGGGTGAGGCCGAGTCGGTGCCTGCGGTCCCGGATGCGCCGGCCCAGGGTGAGCGCGTCGAGGCCGCCCTCGCCCGGCTCGGCGTCGCCCGGTGCGGGGGACCCGGCGGCTGACGGGCTCGGTGCTGGCGCTAGGGGCGGGAGAGCTGGATCGACGGTGACCATGTGCTCATGCTCACATGCGGTGATTGTTCACACAACCGGAAGAACAGGATTTCTTCTTCGGATTGGGCCCGGGGTGCGGTCGATGGCGCGCAGCAGAGTGGGTGCACGCACCAGTTCCGCAATGACGCTGACCGAGGAGAACACCATGACGAACCCCACCGCATCCGGCCCCACCGCATCCGGCAGCCCCGCCGCCCGCCCCGGCGACCAGACCCAGACGGCCGCGGAGCTTGCCCTGGAATGGGCGGCCGACCCGCGCTGGGAGGGTGTGCGCCGCGACTACACCGCCGACGACGTGATCGCCCTGCGCGGTGCCGTTCGTGAGGAACGCACCCTGGCCCGGCGCGGCGCCGAGAAGCTCTGGGAGCTCATCCACCAGAACGGCACCCCGGAGAACCCCGAGTGGGTCCACGCGCTCGGCGCCCTCACCGGCAACCAGGCCGTGCAGCAGGTGCGCGCCGGGCTCAAGGCCATCTACCTGTCCGGCTGGCAGGTCGCCGCCGACGCGAACCTGTCCGGCCAGACCTACCCCGACCAGTCGCTCTACCCGGCCAACTCGGTGCCGGCCGTGGTGCGGCGCATCAACAACGCGCTGCTGCGGGCCGGCCAGATCGAGGGCGCCGAGGCGGCCGCATCCGGTGCCGAGCCCGGCATCGACTGGATGGCGCCCATCGTTGCCGACGCCGAGGCCGGCTTCGGCGGACCGCTGAACGCCTACGAGCTGATGGCCTCCATGATCGAGGCCGGCGCGGCCGGTGTGCACTGGGAGGACCAGCTCGCCAGCGAGAAGAAGTGCGGCCACATGGGCGGCAAAGTGCTCGTGCCCACCGGCCAGCACATCCGCACCCTCAATGCGGCCCGGCTGGCGGCGGACGTCGCGGGCGTGCCCACCATCATCATCGCCCGTACCGACTCGCTCGCCGCCACCCTGATCACTAGCGACATCGACGAGCGTGACCAGGAATTCCTCACCGGAAGCCGCACCGCCGAGGGGTTCTACGACACCGCGAACGGACCCGACGTGGTGATCATGCGAGGCCTGGCCTACGCTCCGTACGCCGACCTGCTCTGGGTGGAGAGCAGCGAGCCCGACCTCGAGCTCGCCCAGCGCTTCGCGAAGGAGATCCACGCGCAGTTCCCCGGCAAGAAGCTCGCCTATAACTGCTCCCCGTCGTTCAACTGGAAATCCCACCTCAACGACGAGCAGATCGCCGCGTTCCAGCGGGAGCTCTCGGCCTGCGGGTACGCCTTCCAGTTCATCACGCTGGCAGGCTTCCACGCCCTCAACCACTCCATGTTCACCCTGGCCAAGGACTACTCCGAGCGTCAGATGAGCGCATACGTCGACCTGCAGGAGGCCGAGTTCGCCTCGGAGGCCGACGGCTACACCGCCACCCGCCACCAGCGGGAGGTGGGCACCGGCTA
The DNA here is from genome assembly GCF_002205495.2 of Cryobacterium sp. LW097. GTDB lineage: Bacteria > Actinomycetota > Actinomycetes > Actinomycetales > Microbacteriaceae > Cryobacterium > Cryobacterium zongtaii. The sequence continues at coordinate 309,582 of NZ_CP021992.1, forward strand.
CTTCGACCGGATCGCCACCGCGCTCAACCCCACCAGCGCCACCCTCGCGCTGGCCGGTTCCACCGAGGCCGAGCAGTTCTAGCCGGCCCGGCCCAGACATCCGCATCGCTTCGAAGGAGAAAACGATCATGACCACGACAACCCAGGCGACGGCCGAACGGCCGACACCGCCCACCACCGGGCGGGCCTTCGGTGAGACCAGCACCGGCAGCTTCGCCACCATCCATCCGCACCTCGAGGTGACTGGGTCCCTCGGTGAACGCTACGACGAGATCCTCACCCCGGCGGCCCTGGAGTTCCTCGCCGAGCTGCATGACCGCTTCGCCGGCACCCGGCACGACCTGCTGGCCGCCCGGCTGCAGACCCGGGTGGACGCCGCCAACGGGCGCGACCCGCGGTTCCTGCCCGAGACCGCGCACATCCGCGATGACCCGACCTGGCGGGTGGCCGGCGCGGGCCCCGGCCTGGAGAACCGCCGGGTGGAGATCACCGGGCCGACAGACCGCAAGATGGCCATCAACGCGCTCAACTCCGGCGCGGCCGTGTGGCTGGCCGACCAAGAGGACGCGACCAGCCCCACCTGGGTGAACGTGATCGAGGGCCAGCTCACCCTGCACGACGCCGTGCGCGGCACCTTGTCGTACGACGGCCCAGACGGCAAGGCGTATCGGGTCACCGGCGCCCCCTCCGACCGGCAGGATGGCGGCACCCCGGGGTCCACCCCGACCATCGTCATGCGCCCGCGCGGCTGGCACCTGGTGGAGAAGAATCTCACCTTCGTCGACCGGGCCAACCGGCGGATGCCGGCCTCCGGCAGCCTGGTGGACTTCGGCCTCTACGCCTTCCACAACGCGCACCGGCTGATCGAGAACGGCAGCGGTCCCTACTTCTACCTGCCCAAGCTCGAGAGCCACCTCGAGGCGCGGCTGTGGAATGACATCTTCAGCCACAGCGAGGACCACCTGAACCTCGGACACGGCACCATCCGCGCCACGGTGCTGATCGAGACCATCCAGGCCGCCTTCGAAATGGAGGAGATCCTCTACGAGCTGCGCGACCACTGCGCGGGCCTGAACGCCGGGCGCTGGGACTACATCTTCAGCATCATCAAGACCTTCCGCGCCAGGGGCCGCCGGTTCGTGCTGCCCGACCGCAAGGAAATCACCATGACGGTGCCGTTCATGCGGTCGTACACCGAACTGCTGGTGGCCACCTGCCACCGCCGCGGCGCGTACGCCATCGGCGGGATGAGCGCCTTCATCCCGAACCGGCGGGACCCCGCCGTGACCGAACGAGCCCTGGAACAGGTGGCCGCGGACAAGCGCCGCGAGGCCGGTGACGGCTTCGACGGCACCTGGGTGGCGCATCCCGACCTCATTCCCACCGCGAGGGCCGAGTTCGATGCCGTGCTCGGCGACCGGACCAACCAGCTGGAGCGCACCCGCGATGAGGTCCAGGTCACCGCGGCCGACCTTCTGGATGTGGCGTCGGCCGGCGGTCAGATCACCGAGGCCGGGGTGCGCGGCAATGTGCGCATCGCCCTGCGCTACATCGAGTCCTGGCTGCGCGGCGTCGGCGCCGCGGCGATCGACAACCTGATGGAGGATGCCGCCACCGCGGAGATCTCCCGCTCGCAGATCTGGCAGTGGATCCACGACAACTCGGCCCTCGCCGACGGTCGCCGGATCGACGCGGACTGGGTGGCCGGGCTGGTCGCCGAGGAGATGGCGGCGTTGCCCCGTACGACAGGGGACAGGTTCGATGACGCCCTCGAGGTGCTCAGGGCCTCGGCGCTCGAACCCGAGTTCCCGACCTTCCTCACCGTCGCCGCCTACGCCCGCTACCTGTAGGCGACAGGCGTCAGCGAACGGCCCCGCCGGTACCCCCGGCCGGGCCGTTTGCGCGTCCGGAGTCGGACTGAGAAGCTGGGACGGTGACCGAGACCACACCGACAGACCCTGCTTCGACAGGCCCCGCACCGACAGGCCCCGCACCGACAGGCCCCGCACCGACCGCCCCTGCACCGACCCGGCCCGCCGCCGAGGTGCGGATTCGCCCGGCTCGTCCCGACGAAGCCGCGGCGCTCGCCGAGCTGGCCGAGGCCACCTTCGCCCTGGCCTGCCCGCCGCACACCAGCGCCGACGCCATCGCCGCGTTCCTTACGCGTGTGCTCGCCCCGGCGAACTTCGAGGCCTTCCTCGCCGACCCGGACCGACTCCTGCTCGTGGCCGAAACCGGCGCGGGCACCCTCACCGGCTACACGATGCTCGTCTTCGGTGAACCGCACGACGCGGATGCCGCCGGCGCGATCCGGATCCGCCCCACCGCCGAGCTGAGCAAATGCTATGTGCGCGCCGAGGCGCACGGCAGCGGCACGGCCGCCGCCCTGATGGCGGCCACGCTCGATGCCGCCCGGGAGCGTGGGGCCGCCGGCTCCTGGCTCGGCGTGAACCAGGAGAACGTGCGCGCCCTGCGCTTCTACGGCAAGCACGGCTTCGAACAGGTGGGTATCAAACGGTTCCTGGTGGGCGAGCGCTACGAAGACGACTACGTGCTGGAGCGCGCCCTCTAGAGCCGCGGACCGTGAGAAAAGCCCCGAAAACCTCGGGCAAAGTCATACGGTCGTAGCAACGCTCTGATTCAAGGAGTGTTGGATGGTCAAGCTTTTTCCGGCGGGAACGCGGACGAGGTTCGTGGATTTGGTCTGCTCTGGGGGTGGTTTGCGGGTGTCTGCGGCCTCGTTGGGCGCGTCGGTCAATACCGCGACGCAGTGGTGGCAGCAGTCTGGCGGCATGGCCCTAAGTGCTCCGAGATCCGTTGTTGGTGGCGTCGCCGATCCCGCACCGGGCGGTGGTGTGGAGGGCGGTCGGGCGTTGACGTTGGCCGAGCGCGCGATGATCCAGTTCGGCCGTCGCAAGGGCCTGAGCTACGCCGAGATCGGCCGGGAAATCGGTCGGAACAAGTCCGTGGTCTGGCGGGAAGTGCACCGCAACACCAGCCTTGATGGCGTCTACTACGCGTCCGTCGCGCATACCAAGGCACACCAGGCCCGGCATCGGCCCAAACGGCTGAAGTTGGTCGACAACGCGGCGCTCTGCGAGTTGATCGAGGTCTGGATGGATGACGGGTGGAGCCCGAAATTGATCTCGGCGATGTTGGCGCATTACTTCGACGGTGACGAGACTATGCAGGTGAGCCACGAAACGATCTACCATGCGCTGTACGTGCAAACCCGCGGAGAACTACGAGCTGATCTGGCTAAAAGTCTCTCGACGAAGCGCACGAAGCGTGTTCCGCACTCCACGGACCGCAAATCGAACAGTCCCTATAAGGACGCGTTGAAGATCAGCCAGCGACCGGCGGAAGTCGCCGATCGGGCCGTTCCGGGGCATTGGGAAGGTGACCTCATCATCGGCGGCGGAGACGATTCGTCCGCGATCGGGACCCTCGTAGAACGCAGCACCCGGTTCACGATCCTGCTGCATTTGCCCGGGCCTCACACGGCCGACGAAGTCGCGACCGCGATGATCCGCGAGATGCGCCACCTGCCCGATCACCTGCGCCGTTCAGTGACCTGGGACCGCGGCACGGAACTGGCCGACTACGAGCGCATCCAACTTGCCTTGGACACCAAGCTTTACTTCTGCGACCCGCACTCGCCCTGGCAGCGCGGAACCAACGAGAACACGAACCGGCTGCTGAGGTTCTGGTTCGAGAAAGGCTCGAACCTCTCCGGCCACACCGCCGACGATCTGGCTCGCGTCGCAGCGAAACTCAACCGCCGGCCCCGACCCACCCTCGGCCTCGAAACCCCAGCCAACCGGCTAGCCCAGCTGCTCACAGCAGCACAAACCACCGGCGTTGCTTAGACCGCTTGACTTTGCCTCGAGATTCCGGGGGTTAACTCACAGGTCGCGAGTTCTTGACCTGCTCGTAGGCGGCCAGGGCGGCCCGGCGGGTTTCGCCGAGGTCGACGATGGGCTGCGGGTAGGCCCCGGTGCCCCACTCGGGCACGTTCTGCCGCACGTACTCGTTGGCGGGATCGAACTTCGCCGCCTGCAGTTCGGGGTTGAACACCCGGAAGTACGGCGCGGCATCCGCCCCCGACCCGGCCACCCACTGCCAGCCGAACGGGTTGCTGGCCGGGTCGGCGTCGACGAGGGTGTCCCAGAACCACTGCTCGCCCAACCGCCAGTCGATGAGCAGGTTCTTGATCAGGAACGACGCCGTGACCATGCGCACCCGGTTGTGCATGCTGCCGGTGCGCCATAGCTCACGCATGCCGGCATCCACCAACCGGAAGCCGGTGCGGCCCTGCCGCCAGGCCTGTAGGGCGCGCTCGTCCAGCGGCGGCCAGGGGAAGGCGTCGAAGCCGGGGCGCAGGTTGGCCGTGGCCAGATCGGGTGCGTGGAAGAGCACGTGGTACGCGAACTCACGCCAGCCGACCTCGGTGAGGAACCGGGTCGCGCTGCTGGCGGCTGCGCCGGTGAGGCCCCGCCGGGCGACGTCGGTGGCGTGCCAGATCTGGTGCGGACTGATCTCGCCCCAGCGCAGGTACGGCGAGAGCCTCGAGGTGGCCTGTTGCGCCGGCAGGTCGCGTTCGGTGCCGTACCGCGGCAGGGCGTCGTCGAGGAAGGCTGCGAGCAGCTGCTGCGCGGCGCCTTCGCCGGGGGTCCAGGCCTCGCGCAGCCCGTCGGCCCAGTCCGGGTGGCGCGGCTCCAGCTCCCACGAGTCGAGGTCGTCGGAGGGCAGGGTGGCGGGGGCGCTGCGCGCTGGGCTGGCTGCGTCGGTGTCGCCGGGCAGATCGAGTGATGCCGGTGCGGGGTAGGGCGTCCGTGGCGGTGGGCCGGCGGTGCAGGCCCGCCAGAACGGGGTGAATACCGTGTACGGGGTGCCGCCGCCGGTGCGGATGGTCCACGGTTCGAAGAGCAGGGAGCCGGCGAAGCTGTGCGCCACGACGCCGGCCTCGGTGAGGCTCGCCTTGATCTGGGTGTCCAGGTCGCGCTCGGCGACGCCGTACCGCCGGTTCCAGAACACCGCGCCGGCGCCGAGCTCATCGACGAGCTCGGCGATCACGGTCGCCGCGGCACCGCGGCGCAGCACCAGGCGGCCGCCGAGGGCCGCCGTGTCGGCGGCCAGGGAGACCAGGCTCTGGTGCAGCCACCAGCGGGCGGCGCCGCCGAGCGGGCGGATGCCGGGGGATACCTCGTCGAGAAGATAGACCAGCGTGAGCGGCCGACCGCGGTCGACTGCGGCGGTGAGGGCTGGGTTGTCACCCAGCCGCAGGTCATCACGCAACCAGACCAGCGAAGGCCCGTCGGGATGGGCCGGGGCTGTGTGGGCCGCGGAACCGCCTGCGCCGGTCACGCGGCACTCTCGTCGACGTCGGAGACCCGCAACACGATCTTGCCGCGGGTGTGGCCGCCCTCGATGGCCCGGTGTGCGGCGGCGCCGTCCTCGAGATCGAAGACCGAGTCGATGTTCACCCGCACGCTGCCGTTGTCGATCAGTGCAGTGATGGTGTCGAGCACCCGGGCGTCGGCGGCGACCTTGTAGCCGGTGGCGCGCACGCCCGCGGCGGCGGCGTCGGCCTGCATGGTGGGCCAGCTGCCGGTGGGGGCGTTCACGAGCAGGCCGTCCGGTCGCAGCACCGCGAGCGAGCGGGTGCCGGTGTCATCGTGCACATTGCCGATCAGGTCGATGACACTGTCGAGGTTCGTGAGGTTCTCCTCGAATCGGGTGGTGCTGTAGTCGATCACCTCGTGCGCGCCGAGGCGCTGCAGGAACTCGATCGAGGCCGTGGAGCCCGTCGCGATGACGTGGGCGCCCAGGTGCCTGGCGAACTGCACGGCGAAGTGGCCGACGCCGCCGCTGCCGGCGTGGATGAGTATCCGCTGGCCGGGCCCGGCCTCGGCGAGGTTCACCATGCCCCAGGCGGTCATCGCGGCCAACGGGATGCCGGCGGCCTCGACATGGCTCACCGCGGCGGGCTTGCGGGCGACGGACAGGCTCGACATCACGAGGTATTCGGCGTAGCTGCCCGCGATCCGCGGCGGCCGGGCCATGCCGTACACGGCGTCGCCGGGCTGCAACTCAAACGTGTCGTAGGGGGCGCGCACGACGACCCCGCTGAAGTCGTTGCCGAGCACCGTGGGGTAACCGCCGATTGCGGCTGCGGCGCCGGACCCGGCCCTGGTCTTCGCGTCGATGGGGTTGATGCCCGCGGCCACCACGCGCACGAGGAGCTCGTCGCCTACCGCGATGGGCAGTGGAAGCTCGGCCACGTGTAGTTCGTCGGGGCCGCCCGTGCGGTCGATGACCAGGGCGCGCATGGAGGTGGGCATAACCGGGGAAAAGGGCATGTGCCTATTCTGCGCCACTATCCTGGCGTCTTCCCGGCCGGCTCAGCGGCCGTAGTCGTAGGGTGGCGGGGCGGCGGCACGCTCGCGCTCGCGCTGGTGGTTGAGCAAATCGATCAGCTGGTCGGCAAAACCCACCAGGATCCTGATCTGGTCGTCGTCCCGGTCGATCCAGCGGCACTCCGGCACAGCGTTGCGAGGCACGAAATTATCGTGCTCCTCCCACACCAGCAGGGTGCGGTCGGCACCGAGCACGTACTGCTGCCACCAGATCTGCCGCAGGTAGGAGCGGGGGATGCTGCGCCAGGGCTTGCTTGTGGTCTTGATCTCGGCGAGTTCGAAGACCCCGTTGCCCGCCAGGCCCAGGCCGTCGGGAGTGGCCAGGTGGCGGGGTTGACCCGCGGCGTGGAAAAGGTTGGTGCTCGGTTCGATACCGTAGTTCGCCAGCACCCACGCCGCGATCTCGGGTTCCCGGGCCCGACCGTGGTCGGTGTACGGGTTACCGCCGAAGCCGCTGCCGTTGATCTTCTCCCTCGCCGCGTTGTGCACGGATTTCTCGGTGGCGAGCTTGGCGACATCCGTGGCGGTGATGCCCTGGCTGCGAGCGCGCAGCCAGGCGACCCTGTCGGTGGAGTCGGCGACGATGCGCAGTAAATGGGCGCTCACGGGCCGTGCGGCGGGCGCGGCCGGCGCCGGCGCTGCGAGCATGTCGCCGGTCTCCTCGCCCAGGTCGAACAGGGCGAGCAAGTCATGGGGCACCTGCCCATTCTGCCGCACGCAGAGGCCGGATTTGTGCGGCCGGGCCGATGCCCGAAGGAACGGATGATGGGTTGGAAATCCCAAGCCGACTCGGACTGACTGCCGTGCCGGCGTTCGCCCACACTCCGGCCGTGACCACTGACTGCACGTCGCTGTCGATGAAATTCGAGAGCTACAACGTGATCGCCGCGAAGCCGGCCAGCGGCGGCAAACCGGCCGTTGCGGCCGACGCCACGCCGAACACGGTCACCGTCACCATCGACGGCGTCGCCTCGGCGCCGGTGAAGTTCGGCAAGACCTATGCCTCGACGATCGCACTGGACGGCCAGACGTCGCACACCTATTCGGTGGTTCTCGGCACGCACGACGGGTATGACCGCACCTTCGCCGACACGACTGTCGCCTGCCCGACCCCGACGCCCTCAGTGCCGCCGACGCCCACGCCGATCGTGCCTTCGGTGAGCGAGACGCCCGCACCGATCGTGCCGCCGGTGAACGCCACGCCCACCCCGACGGCGACTGCCGTCACGCCGGCAGCCGTGACGGCGCCGGCGCCCACCCCCGCGGCGTCAACGCGTGAGCTTGCCGAAACCGGCGTCTCGACCTGGAGCGTTCCGGCCGTTGCGGCGAGCGTCCTTGCGATGCTCCTTGGCGCCGGCCTGCTGCTGGCCCGCCGGTTCCGCCGCGCATAACCCGGCACAACCCCCGAGAACGCCCCGGACGAGGAATCGTCCGAGGCGTTCTGTCGTACTCGCGAGCACCTGCGGCCAGGTGGCCCGCTAACCGAGCGGGGGCCCGTCGGGTGCGGTCTGCGTGATGATGGCGCGAAGCAGGTGCATGGGCACCTTGGGCCTGCGGTTGTCGTCGAGCAGTCCGTTGGTTTCCTGGAGGGTGTCGGTCAGTTGGGTGTAGCAGAACCCGGCCAGGAACGAACTGGAGTGGATTGCCGCCACGACGGCGTCCAGACGCTCGAGGAAATCGTCCGCGGTCTGGGCGCTCGAGTAGCCCCAGGCGTCACTGTCCGCATAGTGGGTGGCGAAGGAGATGCCGCCGAATTCGGTGAGCATGACGGGCCGCTCACCGATCTCCTGGCCGGCGAGAAGGAGACGGCGCCCCGCGGGCCCGAGGTCGCTGAGAAGCCTGCGTTTTGCGTCGTCGTCGCTGTAACGCTCGCGGAGGGTGTCGCCGATCGATTCATAGTCGTGCACCGAGAGGATGTCGGAGTCGATGTGCTCCCAACCGTCGTTGGAGATCACCGGGCGGGACGGATCCAGTGTGCGGGTGAGCGCGACGAGTGCCCGCGCGTAGTTCTGCTGCGCGGGGTCATGGGCGATGTGCTGCACGCCCCAGCTCTCGTTCAGCGGCACCCACGTCACGAGAGAGGGATGCGAGAGGTCCCGTTCCACGACTTCGGTCCACTCCGCCAACATCCGCCGCACGGCCGTGGCGCCAAATTCGAAGGCGCCGGGGGTCTCGCCCCAGACGAGGAGGCCGAGCCGGTCCGTCCAATAGAGGAAACGGGGGTCCTCGATCTTCTGGTGCACACGAGTCGCGTTGAAACCGAGTTCCTTGATGAGCTCGACGTCCCGGCGCAGGGCCTCCGGCGAGGGGCTGGCGAGATGCGACTGGGGCCAGTATCCCTGTTGCAGAACAGACCTCACATAGTAGGGCCGGTCGTTCAGAAGGAACCGGCCGCGAGCGATCGCCGCCGAGCGAAGGCCGAAATAGGAATGTACGACATCCACAGCCGTCCCCTGCGTGTTCGTTGAGGAACCGGTGCGTACCGTCAAAGTGGCATCAATCAGCCGTGGCGACTCTGGGGTCCACAGCAGCTCTTCGTAGGCTTGACCGTTCACCTGAGCCGGGAGCGCGATGGTGAAGACCTGGGTCGTCGCGGTGACGGCTACCGTCGCCTGGGTCAGGGGATCACCGTCGACACTCAGGCTGAGGGACACCGTCGTGCCGGCCGTGGGCCGTCGACTGACATCGATCCGAACACGAACCGTCGCATTCGGCAGGTCCGGTATCCAGTGCACGAGAGTGACGGCCAAGGGGTTCGTGGACTCGAGCCAGACCGGCTGCCAGATGCCGCTGGTGCGGTGATACCAGATTGAGTGCGGTTCGACGCGCCAATCCTGTTTGCCGCGCGGCTGAGTCACGTCGAGGGGATCATCCTCAGCCCTGACCACTATGGAGTGTTCGGCCACACCGGCCACGACCGCGTCGGTGATGTCGAAGGAGAAGGGGGTGTGCCCACCCTCGTGCTGACCGAGAAACGTTCCGTCGACCCAAACGCTGGCGCGATAGTCGACCGCGCCGAAGTGCACGCGCAGACGCTGGCCCGTGAAGAAGCCGGCCCGCGCCAGGTCGTTGTCGTCGAAGGACCGCGAATACCAGGCCACCGGGTGGAACCCGGTGTCGTGAATGCCCGAGGCGGCGGACTCGAAGGGGAACGGAACCTGAATGGTTCGATCGAATCGCGCGTCGGCGAACCAACGGGCTGCCAAACCGATGTCGGCGTCGTCGAAGGCGAAGCCCCAGTCCCCGGACAGTTCGGTCCAAGCGGGGCGGACGAGCTGGGGGCGCGGGTAGCGCCCGTCCTGCTGGCTGGCGCGAAAGACGGCGGGCGCGAGATCGACGGTGCTACTCATGTCCTCCATCATGCACTGAATTTGCAGCGCTGTAAATCCGCAAATTGAATTGATGCCGTCGCAGCCGGCCCGGTCGGTTCAACCGTGGGGTACTGCTGGCGCGCTTTCCCGAATGACGAGGTCGAAATCCACCAGGCGATGGCGCCCCAGGCCGGTGTAGCCCATGATGCGCTCTTCCAGCATTTCGAGGGCGACGCGGGCCAGCGCGGGCATGTCCGGGGCGATCGTGGTGAGGCTCGGGAAGGTGACGGCTGCGAAGGAGATGTCGTCCCAGCCCACGACGGCCACGTCGTCGGGAATCCGGATGCCGCGTTCCTGGAGAGCGCGCAAGGCGCCGATCGCTGCGAGGTCGTCCCGGCACACCAGGCCGTCAAATCGCAGACCGCGATCCAGGGCTGCTCCGACGGCACGGGCGGCCTCGGCTGGAGCGATGGCCCGGGTGGGGATGAGCAGGGACATATCCAGGACCAGCCCCGATTCCTCGATCCCCTGCTGGTATCCGATGAGTCGCTGCGTGGACGTAGCGGATTGGCCGCTCTCCTCGTGACCCACGAAGGCAATTCGGGTCCGTCCGAGGGCGCTGAGGTGGCGCGTGGCCCGGTTGGCGGCGGCGACGTTGTCGATCATTACGTGGTCGACACCGATCGGCGCCGCGCCCTCGCCCAGCAGCACCATGGGTATGTCGCTGCGGCGCTGGGCCACTTCGGTGGACGTCATCATCGAGGGTTGGAAGAGCATGCCGTCGACGAGGCCGGCCTCACTCGACGAGAGGACGGCCCGCTCGCCGGCGATGGTGCCGGATGTCTCCTCGAGGAGCAGTCGGTAGCCGGCGCCCGTCGAGGCGGCTGCCGCTGAGACCAGACTCGCCAGCTCGGAGAAGTAGGCCAGGCGCACATCGGCGAACGCGAGTGCGATGAGGCCCGTGCGTCCCGTGGCCAGGCGTCGGCCGAGGGCGTTCGGCCGGTAGCCCAGATCATCGATGGCGCGTTGAACCCGCTCCCGCATCGCCGCGGAAACGTGGGGATGGTCGTGCACGACGTTCGACACTGTCTTCATCGACACGCCGGCGTGAACGGCGACGTCCTGGAGTCGCACTCCGGCCATTGCTGCTCCTTGAGTCGGCGCTGCGGGGGCGCGTGAGGGTTTCATCCATGACTCTAGCCTTCGTGCCCGTCTGCTTCGTGATGCGAAGGAAGCTTGACGGATGACTTTCTAGCGCTGTAAATTTATCCCGTCGCATCATCCGCTTTCTGAAGCCGTGCCGGAATGAACACATCACCCGGTCCGGCACCGGCCGGGCACCTGATCCGACTCATTCATCGCCGCGAGTCGGCGACTACTCAAAGGAGAGCACCATGAAGGAAGGATTCGCGCGTCGCGCGATTGCCGCAACCTTGGCGGTTGGAATGGGGGTTGCCCTCGCCGGTTGCAGCACTGGAGGCACGAGCGCCGGTGGTGGAGCCGTGTCCGGCGCGGACTACACCGGTCCCGACGTGACGATCAGCTTCTGGAATGGGTGGACGGGCGGCGCCGCCCCCGTTCTCGTACCGAAACTCGTCGAAGAGTTCAACTCTGAGCACCCGAACATCGTGGTCAAGAACGTTCCCATGGAGTGGGGGGACATCTCGAAGAAGATGCCGCTGGCCATCAAGGCGGGCAAGGGCCCCGACGTGGCCGTCGCCCACGGTGACGATGTCGCCACCTACGCGGCGCAGGGCCTCCTCCTTGAGGCCGACGCCATCATCGACGATCTCGGCTACTCCGCCGATGACTTCCCCGAGGGCCTGATGGACGCCGGCGCATACTCCGGCAGTCAGTACGGGATTCCCTGGAGCGTGACGCCGCTTGGCCTCTACGTCAACAACGATGTCCTGAAATCCGCCGGAATCGACCCCGCGACGGTACCCGCCGACAAGGACGGCTACATGGCCGCACTCGAGACACTCAAGGCAGCAGGCATCCAGGGCGAGTGGGTCGACGGCTACGTCTTCACCGGCACCTTCGAGTTCCAGTCCCTGCTCTGGCAGTTCGGTGGCGACCTGTACAACGACGATGTGACCAAGGCGACCTTCAACTCCGAGGCCGGCGTGCAGGCCCTCACTCACATGACCGACCTGATCGACCAGGGCTACAGCCCCGCGAATGTGGCCCAGGACGGCAACATCAAGGGCCTGCTCTCCGGGCAGACCGCTTACAACTGGAATGGCGTCTGGCAAACGACCAATGAGGCGTTCGACGCGCTGGACTGGACAGCGGCACCGGTTCCCCAGATCGGAACCGAGAAGGCCGTCTGGTCGAGCTCGACCCACTGGATGTTCCTGAACAACAAGGGCCAGGACGCCAACAAGACCTCCGCGGCAGCGACCTTCGTCAAGTGGATGAACGAGAACTCCAGCGGTTGGGCCGAAACCGGTGAGCTGCCCGCAGCAAATGACGTTCGTAACGACCCCGCCCTGATCGAGGCGTACCCCAACCTCGCGACCTTCATCGATGAGCTTCCCTACGCGCACTACGAGACCAGTGCGCCGGGCATCACCGCCGCGAACGCGCTCATCACCACCGCGCTCAACGAGGCGCTGACCGGCAAGAAATCACCCGCGGATGCTCTCGACGACGCGGCCAAGCAGGCCGACGCGATCCTGAAGCAGAACGAGGCGAAGTACGGTGACTAGTCTGGCGCCCCTCCCCCCGACCGCCGTGGCGACCCCGACCCCTGCCCCTCGGCGCGCGAGCGCCGGGGGGTCGGGGACCCGCAGGCGAACCTGGACGGCCTATGCCTTCCTGGCTCCGTTCCTCGTTCTCTTCGCTACCTTCGTGGTCGGTCCCGCGGTCTTCGGAGTCTGGATCAGCGTCACCGACTGGAGCCCCTATAAGACCGAGCAGTCGTTCATCGGGCTGCAGAATTACATCGATCTCGTCACGCCGGGTTCGGTCTTCTTCGGCGATTTCTGGCAGAGCCTGGGTGCCACCGGGATCTTCACGGTGGCGAGCGTTCCCTTCCTGCTCGTGATCCCCCTCGGTGTGGCGCTGCTGCTCAACCAGAAAATTGCCGGCGGAACCGTGTTCCGGGCGATCTTCTTCGCACCGTTCGTTCTGGGTGTCGCGGTGATCGGAGTGATCTGGAAGTACATGCTCGACACGCAGTCGGGCATGATCAACCACCTCCTCGGCCTGATCGGTCTCCCCTCCGACATCCCCTGGACCGTCGACGTGCCGTGGGCGTGGGTCTCGCTGGTGGGCGTGACCGTCTGGTGGACTCTGGGGTTCAACGCCGTCATCCTGCTCGCCGGTCTCAAGGGCATCAACACCGACCTCTACGAAGCGGCCGCGCTCGACGGGGCGGGGGCGATCCGCAAGTTCTGGAACGTCACCCTGCCTGGACTGCGGCCGGTGATGCTCTTCGTCAGCACCACCACGATCCTGGCGTCCGCGAACATGTTCGGGCAGTCCTACCTGCTCACCAAGGGCGGGCCGGCCAACCAGACCCGCACGGCGATCATGTACATCTCGGACCAGGGGCTCTCGCAGAACAACATGGCGGCGGCGGCGGCCATGAGCTACGTGCTCTTCGCCTTCCTGGCGATCATCAGCGTGATCAACTTCCGCCTCCAGCGGGACAAACCCTAAGGATCATCGATGACTACTCTCACTCCGCGACGGGTGTCGGGACCCGCACGCCTTCGGCGTGGTGCCCTCTACGCCGCGCTGATCGTCGTCGCCCTCACGATCATCCTGCCCCTCGTCTGGATCGTGATCACCTCATTCAAGACCGACACCGATGTCATCTCGAATCCGTATTCAATCCTTCCGAACCCGTTTTCAGTCGACGCGTACGGGACTCTGGCCAGCGGCCAACAGCCGATCTTCCGCTGGCTGCTCAATAGCCTCGTCGCGGCCACGCTGCAGACCGTGATCGTGCTGGTGACCGCCTCGATGGGCGCCTACGCGCTCGCGCGGCTGGAATTCACGGGAAAGAAGTTCATCTTCGGGCTCATCATCGGCACCCTCCTGGTGCCGCCGGTGATCTTCCTCATTCCCAATTACCTGATCGTGCAGAACCTCGGTTGGCTCGACACCCTGTGGGCTGTCTCCGTCCCCGGCGCGGCGGGTGCCTTCGGCATCTTCTTCCTGCGCCAGTTCTTCGTCGGGCTGCCGACCGAGATCGAGGAAGCCGCGCGTATCGACGGGGCCGGGGATATCAGGATCTTCCTCCAGATCGTGCTGCCGCTGGCCAAGCCCGCGTTGTCGACGCTGGCAATTCTGACCTTTCTCGGCAACTGGAATGACTTCCTGTGGCCCATCTACGTTCTGCTGAGCCCGGAGAACCTCACCCTGCAGCCCGGCCTGTCCCAATTGCAGGGCGCCTATTCCACCCACTTCAGTATCGTCATGGCCGGCGCGGTCATCGCTTCGGTCCCGGTGCTTGTGCTGTTCTCGCTGGCCCAGAAGCAAATCGTTGAAAGTGTCGCCAGCTCGGGCGTGAAGGGGTGAGTCTGCGGCGGGCCGCCGCCTCTGTCCTCGTGTGTGCGGCGGTGGCGTTCCTCGGCGGTTGTGGGCCGGCCGGGTCTCTGGATGCCGCCGCAACCGACGTGCCGGCAGCCTTCGCGATAGACCAGGATTTTCCCGACCCGGATGTGCTGCTGGTCGGTGACACCTACTACGCGTACGCCACCAATTCGCTCACCGCAAATGTCCAATTCGCTACCTCCACCGATCTCCAGTCGTGGGAGGTGCAGGATGGCGACGTTCTGCCTGACCTCCCGGACTGGGCCAACACCGGGAGGACCTGGGCGCCGGAGGTGACCTCTGGTCCGGATGGCACCTTCCTGCTCTACTTCACCGCCGCCGACAGGGCCTCAGGCCTGCAGTGCATCGGCGTCGCCAGCGCCGCATCGGCTACCGGCCCGTTCGTGGCAACATCGACGCTGCCGTTGATCTGCCCGACCGGCGAGGGAGGCGCGATCGACGCCGGCGCATTCGTCGATGCGGACGGGAGCAGATGGCTGCTCTGGAAGAACGACGGCAACTGTTGCTCCCTGGATACCTGGCTGCAGCTGTCACCGCTCTCGCCCGACGGCCGCACACTGACTGGCGAACCGACCAGGCTCATCAAGCAGTCGGAGGAGTGGCACGGCACCGTGGTGGAGGCCCCGATCCTGATCCGTCATGACGACGAGTACGTGCTCTTCTACTCGGCGAACAGTTACGCCGATGACAGTTACGCCATGGGTTTCGCCACGGCGCCGACACTCCAGGGGCCCTACACGAACGGTGCCGAACCGCTCTTCAGTACGGAGAGTTCCGGCGACCGCTATCTCGGCCCTGGCGGTCAGGACGTGGTCTCCCCGGGCCCGGACCAGCCCGGTGGTGACCAGATCGTGTTGCACTCCTGGGATCCGGCCTACGTCTACCGGGGGATGAGCGTTCTGCAGCTTGACTGGGTCGACGGGCGCCCGACGGTGGTCCCACCGGCCTGACGCCGAGCCGGCGGATTCCAGATGGCATCCGCCGACTCAGCGCGATCGCTCGGCACGGACCTCAGCCGAGGTCCTTGACCACACCCTGCTTGATCAAGAGGCGCCTCTGCGCACGCTTCGCGACAGCCGAATCGTGGGTGACCACGATCAGGGTCAGCCCCTTCGCCCGCCACAGGCCCTCGAGCAAGTCCATGATCTCGTCACGGGTCTGCTCGTCGAGGTTCCCGGTGGGCTCATCGGCCAGCAGCACCGTGGGCTCCTTGACCAGGGCGCGGGCGATCGCGACGCGCTGCTGCTGGCCGCCGGAGAGCTCCGCGGGCAGGTGGCTGCCGCGCTCGCCGAGCCCGACGGAGTCGAGCGCCGCCGCGGCCCGCGAGATGCGCTCCGCCGTGGGAACCCCGAGCGGCGCCAGTGCGGTCTCCACGTTCTCCTGCGCGGTCAGGGTGGGGATCAGGTTGAACCCCTGGAACACGAAGCCGATCTCGCGCGCCCGGATTTGCCCCAACGGCCCCTGGCCGAGCTTGGACAGATCCGCACTGCCCAACTCGATGGTGCCCTCGGTGGGCCGGTCGAGGGCGCCCAGCATTTGCAGCAGCGTGGACTTTCCGCCGCCGGTCGGCCCTTGGATGGCGACCATCTGTCCATCCGGAATGGACAGGGTGACCTTGTTCAGGGCCGTGACCGAGCGCTTGCCCTGGTCGTATTTCTTGGTGACATTGGTCAGTTCATACATGGGAGCTCACTTCTGGTGATGAATTCGACGGAGGGGGTCACGCGATGCTGCGCAGTGCCTCGGAGGGGCTCAGGCGCGAGGCGCGCCAGCCGCCGATCGCGCCGGCGAGCAGACCGCCGAGCACGGCGAGACCGACGGCGATGAGGATGACCGACAGGGTCACCGGCACCTGCAGAACGATGTCGGAGGTGGTCGCTTCCACCATGGCCTGACCGAATCCGCCGGCACTGCCGCCGGGGCCGCCCATGGCGGATGCCGGGTCGGCGGTGGCCGCGCCCGCGGTGAGCGTGGGGGCCGCGAGGTTGATCACCAGGATGCCGGCCAGGCCGACCGCGATGCCGACGACGCCGCCGATCAGGCCCTGAACCAGGGATTCACCGGCCACCTGGCGCACGATCCGGCCGTTCGACCAGCCGATCGCCTTGAGGGTGCCGAACTCCCGGGTGCGCCGGGTGACGCCGGAGATCGTGAACAGGATGGCGATCAGGAACGCCGCCGCGAGCACGATGAGCGACAGCCAAAGGCCGAGGTTCTTCACCAGGTCGGCGGCGCTGGAGAGCGACCCTGACACGCTCGAGGCGAGGTCGGACTGGGTCTGCACCGTGGCCTCCGGCAGGGCGGTCTCGACGTCGGCCTGGATCTGCTCGATGTCGGTGGAGGACGCGGCCTGCACGTAGATGTCGGTGACCTGATCGGTCAGGCCGGACAGGGTCTGGGCGACGTCGAGCGGGATGTAGACGTTGGAGGCCGTGGCGGCATCCGCCGAGGAGGCCGTGACCAGGCCGACCACGGTGAAGTCGGTGTCGGCGATGGCGACGGTGTCGCCCACGACGAGTTCGGCGGTGGTGGCGTAGTCGGCGTCGAGGACGGCGACATTGGTGCCGGCGTCGGTGGTCTCCAGGCTGCGTCCGTCCGTGAGGCTCACGGCCGAGAGGGGCCCGACGGCCTCAGCGGCCGGGTCCAGGCCCAGCACTGTGAAGGAATCGACGCTGAAGGAGCTGCCGCCGGCACCGTCGGGTCCACCGCTGGGCGGGGTTCCGCCGGCCGCGTCGTCCCCGGTCTGCGGTGTCCCGGCGGAGAAATCGGGCAGGGCGCCGTCGAAGGTGGTGTTGCTCAGCGACAGGGTCGCGGCGGCGGCGGAGACGTTGTCGATGCCGCCGACGGTGTCCAGCGCCGTGGCGTCGAACGCGGTGGTGCCCCGGTCGACGGAGAGCCTGGACTGGCTGACGGTGGTGGTCCCGTCGGCGGTGGCGCCGGCATCCGCGCCGAAGTCGAAGTTCGCCGGCCCGCCGGCGCCTGCTTCGCCCTCGGTGGGCGCGGCCGGGGTCTGGCTGACGGTGATGTCGGTGCCGACGCCGTAGACCGAGGCCAGCACGGTGGACTGTGCCAGCTGTACTCCGCTCGACACTGCGTTGACGATAATGACCAGGGCGATGGCGAGGGCCATGCCGATGGCGACGATGGCGGTCTGCTTGCGGCGACCCGCCAGCTCTCGTCGCAGATACGTGACAAACATCGATTCTCCAGTCCGGCGGCAGGGAGGTTCCCGCCGTTGCCTTCGAAGCTAAGGAGCCCGGTTATGGCTGCACTATGGCCTGCCTATGAATTAGCCCAGGAGTCCGCAGGGTCCCGCTCTCTCAGGATCGTCGTGGGCGGCGCATAGCCGGTTCATAGGAAAGGCGGGGATACTTCGGAGCATGAGCACCCGAACCAACGAGCAGCCGGCCCACGGACCACGCCTTCGCAAGGCCGACGGCTCCCCGATCCGGGTGCTCGTCGTCGACGACGAACCCACCCTCACCGACCTGCTCTCGATGGCCCTCCGCTACGAGGGCTGGGAGGTGCGCACGGCCGGGGAGGGCCGGGCCGCGCTCACCCTGGCGCGGGAGTTCCGGCCGGACGCCATCGTGCTCGACATCATGCTGCCCGACATCGATGGTCTGCAGGTGCTCCAGCGGCTGCGGGCGGATGGCTATCAAACGCCGGTGCTCTTTCTCACCGCCAAGGACTCGCTCGACGACCGCATCGCCGGTCTCACCGCCGGCGGCGACGACTACGTCACCAAGCCGTTCAGCCTGGAAGAGGTCGTCGCCAGGCTCCGCGGCCTCATCCGGCGCTCCACGATGGCCGTCTCCGACTCCAGCGATCCCCGCATCACGGTGGGCGACCTCACCCTCGACGAGGACAGCTACGAGGTGTTCCGCGCGGGCGAACAGATCGAGCTGACCGCGACCGAGTTCGAACTGCTGCGTTTCCTGATGCGCAACCCGCGCCGGGTGCTCAGCAAGGCCCAGATCCTCGACAGGGTCTGGAGTTACGACTTCGGCGGCAAGTCGTCTGTGGTGGAGATCTACATTTCCTATTTGCGCAAGAAGGTGGACGCCGGTCGCGAACCGATGATCCATACCGTGCGCGGCGCCGGTTACATGCTGAAGATCGCCTGATGAAACCCGGAGCACCCGTCGGCGACACCCCCATCATCCCGACCCGCAGCGGCCGGGCGCCCTGGACCCTGCGCCGCCGACTGGTTGTGGCCGTGGTGGGACTGCTTGCCCTTGTCAGCCTGGTCATCGGGGTGGTGAGCGTGGCCATCCTCAGCGCCAACCTGATGGACGGCCTCGACCAGCAGGTCAAGGGCGCCGCGGAACGCTCCAGCGTCTTCTTCGACCGCCGGCCGAACGGCGACTTCACCCTCGCCACGCCCACGGCCAGTGATGTTCTGAATGGGCCCTCCCAACCCCCTGGCACCCTCGCGCTGGTCTACGACGGCACGACCGTCACAGCCGGCTACACCGATGACACCGGTGCCGTCGTGGCGCTGAGTAGCGACCAGGTCACCCAGCTCATCACCGAACTCGATACCGCCGTGCAGAAGGGCGGCACGTCCGTTCCGTTCAGCGTGAACCTCGGCGGCGACGTCGGCGAGTACCGGGTACTGGCCGAAACGGCGCGCTCCGGTGCCCTGTACCTGGTGGGCCTGCCGGTCGCCAGCGTGACCGGAACGGCCACCCAGCTGGCGCTCATCATCGCGATCGTGTCGCTGGCCGGCATTGTGCTGGTGGCATTCCTCGCGACCGCGATCGTGCGTCTGGCCCTGCGTCCGCTGCAACGGGTGACGGCCACGGCCACCCGGGTCTCCGAACTGCCGCTGGACCGCGGCGAGGTGCTGCTCGTCGACAGGGTTCCGGCCGCAGACACCGACCCCCGCACCGAGGTCGGCCGGGTGGGCTCAGCGCTCAACCGGATGCTCGACCACGTCGATATCGCACTGGAAACCCGGCAGGCCAGCGAGAACAAGGTGCGCCAGTTCGTGGCGGATGCCAGCCACGAACTGCGCACCCCGCTCGCGTCGATCCGCGGTTACTCCGAGCTCACCCGGCGCAGCGGCCAGGAACTGCCGCCCGACGCCATCCACGCTCTCGGGCGCATCGAGTCGGAGTCGGTGCGGATGACCGGTCTCGTCGAAGACCTGCTGCTGCTCGCCCGCCTGGACGAGGGTCGCGAGCTGGAACGGGAACCCGTGGACCTCACCATGCTGCTCGTCGACGTGGTCAGCGACGCCCATGCGGCCGGCCGGGACCACCGCTGGGACCTCGACCTGCCCGAAGAGCCCGTGCTGGCGGCCGGCGACGGTCCGCGCCTGCACCAGGTTTTCGCGAACCTGCTGGCCAACGCCCGCGTGCACACCGACGCGGGCACCCGGGTGCAGGTGGCGCTCAGCGTCGAGGGGCCAGACGCCGTGGTCACCGTGACCGACGACGGTCCCGGCATCCCGGAGAACCTGCAGGAGACCCTGTTCGAGAGGTTCGCCCGCGGCGACAGCTCCAGGTTCCGCGGCACCGGCGGCAGTACCGGTCTCGGCTTGGCCATCGTGCAGGCCGTGGTTCTGGCCCACGACGGCGAAGTCACGGTGGACAGTCGGCCGGGGCGCACCAGCTTCCGCGTGGCGCTGCCCCTGGCCTGACCTACCGTGCGCCGTCGGGGGAGTTCAGCCGTTTCAGCAGCAGGGCGAACTGCTGCAGGTCGGCTTCGGGCCACGCGGTCAGCCGGCCGTGCAGCAGGCTCTTGTCGCCTCCCGGCACGGCCGCCATCTTCTCCATCGCCAACGGGGTTGCCGCGAGGAACCTGGCGCGCCCGTCGGCCGGGTCCGCGGCCAGCTCGAGCAGGCCGAGGTCCTCGAGCAGCCGGGCCTGACGGCTGATCACACTGCGGTCCACCTCGAGCAACTCGGCCAGCGCGCTGGCGTGCGTGGGTCCGCAGCGTCGCAGGGTGCGCAGGATCTTGAGGCCGAACGGTTGCAGCGCCGGGTCGATGCGCAGGGCCGAATCGCGCAGGGCGCCGCGCACATAGGCCGCCAATTGCATCATCTGCTCCTCGACGTCGGCCAAGGCCTCGGCGGCCTCGGTCGCGGTGTCGGGGGACAGGGCGGCCGTGACGCCGGGCTCGGGGACCGGGGGAAGCTCGCCGTGGTCGGTCATGACCATCACACTAGCGACCGGTGCTCGGGTTTTCCGACGGGTCGGTGCCGGGCTGCACGCGGATCGAGCCGGTTGGGTGGGCCAGGCCCACCGGGGTGAGGCCGGCGGCGGCAGCGCCCACTTCGATCAGCATGTCCTCGGCGTCTTCGAGTTCGCGCAGGTCGTTGTCCTCGAGGTTTTCGGGTGCCTTCTTCGTCGCCTGGGCCTTGGTCAGGGCGATGGCGGTCTGGGTACCGAGCGACGCGTTGGGCATCAGCGCGACCATCACCAGGGTGATCACGGCAAGCGGCACACCGAGCAGGAAGACCGTGCCGACGCCGGTGCCGTAGGCCGACTCGACGACGACGCGGATGGCGTCAGGCAGGGTGTTGACGTGCGGGATGACGCCGGAGCCCAGCGTCTTCACCGCGATGGCCTGGTCGGCCGGCGCGAGGGTGCCGATGCCATCCTTGATGTTCTGGGCCACGACGGTGCCGAGCACCGAGCCGAGAACCGAGACACCGATCGTGCCGCCGAGGCTGCGGAAGAACGTGACAGCGCTGGTGGCCACACCCAGGTTGGTGACCTCGATCGAGTTCTGAACGACCAGGACCAGGTTCTGCATGACCATGCCCAGGCCCGCGCCGAGCACGAACATGAAGATACCGACCAGGATCAGGTTGGTGTCGTACTGCAGGCTGCCGAGCAGCAGGAGTCCGGCGACCACGAGGACCGAACCAGAGACCATGACGGCCTTCCACTTGCCGGTGCGGCTGATCAGGGTGCCGAACAACGTGGACGAGATGAGCAGGCCGCCCATCATCGGGATGGTGAGCAGGCCGGACTGGGTGGGCGTGGCCCCGCGGGCCAGCTGCATGTACTGGCTGAGGAAGACGGAGGTGCCGAACATCGACACGCCCACCGAGATGCTGGCGACGGTGGCGAGGGTGAAGGTGCGGTTCTTGAACAGCGTCAGCGGGATGATCGGCTCCGGCACCGTGAACTCGACGATCACGGCGGCGATGAGCAGCAGCGCGGCGGCGGCGACCATGACGAAGGAGGTGACGGATGCCCACTCGAAGTTGTTGCCGGCCAGGGTGACCCAGATCATCAGCAGCGAGACGCCGCCGGCGATCAGCACGGCACCGAGGTAGTCGATCTTCACCACGCGCTTGACCCGCGGGGGCAGGTGCAGAGTGCGCTGCAGGAGCACGATGGCCACGATGGCGACGGGCAGGGCGATGAAGAAGTTCCAGCGCCAGCCGAAGGCATCCGTCACCACGCCGCCGAGCAGCGGGCCGCCGACGGTGCCGAGGGCCATGACGCCGCCGAACAGGCCGGCGTACTTGCCGCGGTCCCGGGGGCTGATGATGTCGGCCATGATGATCTGGCTGAGCGCGGCGAGACCGCCGGCGCCGAGGCCCTGCAGCACGCGGAAGCCGATGAGGGTTCCGGTGTCCTGCGAGAAGCCGGCCAGTGCCGAGCCGATCACGAAGGTGGCCAGGGCCAGCTGGATGAGCAACTTGCGGTTGAAGAGGTCGGCGAACTTGCCCCAGATGGGCGTGGACACCGTGGTGGCGAGCAGGGTGGCGGTGATGACCCAGGTGTATGCGGACTGGTCACCCTTCAGGTCGGAGATGATGATCGGCAGCGAGGTGCTGACCACGGTTCCGGCGAGGATCGACACGAACATGCCCAGCAGCAGGCCGGACAGGGCCTCGAGAACCTGGCGCTTGGTCATGGAACCGTCGGCCGTGATGGCCCGGTTCGGGGGAGTGGTGGTGCGAGAACGGCGTGACATGAATCTCCAGCTAGATAATTGACAGATGTCAACTATAAATACATAGTGGACCTTTGTCAACTAGTTTGCGAAGCCGCGTGGGCGTTGGCCCGATTTGCGCACCGCCAGGGGGATCCCGTATGGTGGGGAACAGCCAAAGACCGCCGGTTGTCGCTGCCCAGAAATGGAAAAGCGATCGAAGGTTCATTCACGTGAACGGCCCGCGCAGGTGTTCGAAGTTAGCCAGTCAAACTGGCCTCAGCTCCGGCGCTTGCGCTGGAGCTTTTTTCATGTCTGCGCCCCGGGCTACCGGCACATGAATATTTAGAGGAGCGCCATGGCGAACAAGGAAGCAACGGTCGCCGAGCTGCAGGAGAAATTCCAGAGCTCGACCGCCGTTCTGCTCACCGAGTACCGCGGACTCACTGTTGCGAAGCTCAAGGAGCTGCGCACGTCCATCAGTGAGGACGCCACGTACGCCGTGGTAAAGAACACGCTCACCAAGATCGCGGCCAACAACGCCGGCATCACGTCTTTCGACGAGGAGCTCGTTGGTCCGTCCGCTATCGCTTTCGTACACGGTGACCCTGTCGCCGTCGCGAAGAAGCTGCGTGCCTTTACCAAGGCAAACCCTCTCCTGGTTGTCAAGGGCGGTTACTTCGACGGTAACCCCCTGACCGCCGCAGAGGTAGGCAAGCTCGCCGACCTCGAGTCCCGTGAAGTTCTGCTCGGCAAGCTTGCCGGCGCCTTCAAGGCCTCGCTGTTCGGAGCCGCATATCTGTTCAACGCACCGCTGTCGAAGGCTGTTCGCACCATCGAAGCGCTGCGTGAAAAGCAGGAGTCCGCGAACTAGGCATCTGCCTGTACCGCGGTGAGTAACTAAGAAACTAATAGGAGAAAAATCATGGCAAAGCTTTCCACTGAAGAGCTGCTCGAGCAGTTCAAGGGCCTCACCCTCATCGAGCTCTCCGAGTTCGTCAAGGCATTCGAGGAGACCTTCGAGGTCACCGCGGCTGCACCCGTCGCCGTCGCCGGAGCCGCTGGCCCCGCCGCCGCTGCCGAAGAGGTCGAAGAGCAGAGCGCGTTCGACGTCATCCTCGACGCCGTTGGCGACAAGAAGATCCAGGTCATCAAGGTTGTGCGCGAGCTCACCAGCCTGGGCCTCGGCGAGGCCAAGGCCGTTGTCGATGGCGCGCCGAAGGCCGTCCTCGAGGGCGTTGCGAAGGAAGCTGCCGAGAAGGCAAAGGCTTCCCTCGAGGCCGCTGGCGCCACCGTCACCCTCAAGTAATCTCGCCCCGCAAGGGGTTAGTTGCTCGCACGGGCGTCGCATCCATTGGATGCGGCGCCCGCTGCCGTTAACCCGCGAACTGTGAGAAAAGCACCAAAACTCTCGAGTTTCTGGGGCTTTCCTCACGGGTCGCGGGCGATTCGGCCTGTATATGGTGGGGGGATGCCCGCAGCACTTCCTGACATCCTCGGGGACCTCGTGTCCGTCAACCACCGGCTCACCCGCGTCGCGGCCCGTGCAGCGCGCGGCACGGAATCGCCCGCTCTGTGGCGCACCCTCAGCGTGCTGCTCTCCAGCGGCCCTATCCGCCTGGGCGACCTGGCCGAGCGCAGCCGGGTCTCGCAGCCCACCGCCACCAAGCTGGTGGGCAGCCTCGTCGACCGAGGCTGGGTCGAACGCGCCGGCGACCCCGACGATGCCAGGGCCAGCCTCATCGCCAGCACCCCGGCGGGTGTCGCGGCTCTGATCGCCTGGCGGACCGAGCTGGTCGCCGCCCTGCTGCCCTACTTCGCCGACCTGCCCATCGACGATGTCGGCACCCTCGAACGCGCCGTCGCCATCCTGCGCGACAGGGTCGAGGTCGGCGAGCGGATGGCCGCACCGCACCGCGTAACGCCGCCGGACCGGATGGCGGCGCCGCCCCGCCCGGCCTCCGAGCCCCGGTGACCGCCCATTCAGCGTGTGCGGCCGGCCCGGTTAGTGCGAGCGGTGGTCCTGGATGGTCATGCGCGGGCCGCGGCGCGGGGCGCGGTAGCCGCTGCCCAGGATGAGGCGCACCACACGCTGGCGGTGTCCCGCGAAGGGATCGAGCAGTTCGAGCATGCCGTCGTCGTCGACGGGGGATCCGGTCAGGGCCCAGCCCACCTGGGCGGCCAGATGGTAGTCGCCCACGCTCACCGAATCGGGGTCGCCGTGCGAGCGCTGAGTCACCTCCGCGGCGGTCCAGCGGCCGACGCCGGGCAGGGACTGCAGCCGTCGTGAGGCCGTGACGGCGTCGACGGGCCGGTCGAGAGATGCCGCCACGGCCGCAACAGAAACGGCCGTGCGTGAGCGGCGCGGATCGACGCCGGCCCGGTGCCAGTCCCACGACGGCACCAGGCGCCAGCGTTCCGGTCCGGGGGAGACCATCATCCCCGCTGGTGCGGGGCCAGGGGCCGCCTCGCCGTGCTGGCGGATGAGCCGGTACCAGGCACGGTGGGCTTCGAGAGTGGTGACCTTCTGTTCGATGATTGCCGGGATCAGCGCCTCGAAGACCAGCCCGGAGCTGCCCAGCCAGACGCCGGGGTTACGGCGGCGGACCTCGGCAAGAACACCGTGGCCGCCGAGGTCGAGTCCGGTCCAGTCGTCGCCGTCGCCCAGCAGGGCGGGCACCTGGGCGATGCACCACTCGGCGCCCGGTCCCCAGGCCTTGGCGTCGACGCCGCCGTCGGCGGCCTGCCGAAGCAGCAGGGTCGCCGGTCCGAGCGGGGTGCGTTGGGTGCGCCAGAGCCCGGCGGCATCGGCGCGGGCGGTGGGGTCGCCGCGACCGCGACTGTGCGGGGCCATGGTGGCCGCCAGGTCGAACGGGCGCCGGGGTGCGTACCGGGTGGATGCCCGGGGGGTGGCATCCCGGTCCGTGCCGGCGCTGGCGTCGTCTGAAGGGTCGGAAATCATCCCCTCGAGGCTAACCCGCGCCGCTGACGGTCTGGGGCGACCACCCCAACTGTTGCGCACGGCAACAGTTGCGGAGCCGGGTCACCGGGTCACCGGGGTGCGCTGGTGCTGGAGCGCATGACCAGGTTGGTCGGCGCCCTGGTGAGCCCGGGTGTGACCGGCGCCGACGGCTGCTCGAGCGCACCCAGCAGGGACTCAACGGCCATCCTGGCCTGGTTGCGCGGGTGCTGTTCGATGGTGGTGAGCCGGAACATCTCGGCATACGGATGGCCGTCGATGCCGATCACCGAGAGCTCGGACGGGATCAGGATGCCGAGCTCCCTGGCCGCGACAATGAGGCCGAACGCGATCTCGTCGCTCGCCGCGAAGACCGCCGTCGGCCGCCGGTGCGGATTACCGAACAACGCCAGACCGGTCTCGTACCCCCCGGGAACCGTGAAGGCGCAGGGGGCGAAGCGGCCATCCCTGGACAGGCCGGCGGCGTGCATGGCCGAGTTGAAACCGGTGAGCCGTTTGGTGTGCACGGCAAAGTCCATCTGGTCCACCTGATCACCGCCGACATGACGGATATCGGTGTGCCCGAGGCTGATCAGATGTTCGGTGGCCAGGCGCGCGGCCGCGATGTCGTCGATCGCGATGGTATGCACGCCGGGGATCTCACCGCCGATGCCCACCAGAGGACGGCCCAGCCGGTGCAGGAGCTCCACCTCGGCATCGCTGAGCTCGACGCCCACGGAGATGACACCGTCGAACCGCTTGCGGGCGAGGAAGAAATCGAAGACCCGCTCCCGTTCGGCCGAATGTGCGGGGAGGTTGTAGAGCGTCATGTCGTAGCCCTCGGCGAGCAGGGACTGCTCGAGGCTCTCCAGGATCTCGGAGAAAAACCAGCGGCTGATGAAGGGAATGATCACGCCGATGCTCTTGGTCCGGCCGGTCACCAGGCTGGCCGCATTGGGCGAGGCGACGTAGCCGATCAGGGCGGCGGCGTCGACCACCTTCTGACGCGTTTCGTCCGACACGTAGCCCCGGCCGCTGAGCGCCCGGGAGGCCGTGGCCTTGGCGACGCCGGCCATGCGTGCTACATCCGCGATCGCGCTCATGCCAGCCTCCCCGTCGTTGGAACCGCTCTGGCCACCATATCTCCTCGGCGGCCGGGCTGGAATCGGTTCCAGAAATT
This sequence comes from Cryobacterium sp. LW097, assembly GCF_002205495.2. Lineage (GTDB taxonomy): Bacteria > Actinomycetota > Actinomycetes > Actinomycetales > Microbacteriaceae > Cryobacterium > Cryobacterium zongtaii. The sequence goes on from NZ_CP021992.1 coordinate 335,916, forward strand.
CGACACCGAAGTGTGACCGGTTTGAAGCGTCGTTGGCATGAGAGCGCGATCTTTGTCAATCTGTAACCATATTGGGCTTGTGTCGAACGAATCTGTGCCGTACTTTGTGGTGTGGAACCGGTTCCTTGTGCAACCGTTTCCAGCACGACGAGCAGTTCCTGCAGCACCTTGGTGTTTGTCCGGGGGATCCCGGCGCACCGCAACCACTCAACGAGGAGGAAGAATGCGGTCATTCCACCGCCGAATCACAGCACCTATCGCCATGGTCGCGATTGCCGGGCTGACATTGGCCGGCTGTTCCGGTGGTCCCGGCAGCACGAGCGCCGAAGCCGGAGCCGAGGGTGACGGTGTCGTCACCGTCTACGGCACCATCGCTGACACCGAGGCCGAGCTTCTCGAAGAGTCCTGGAAGGCTTGGGAAGAAGAGAACGACATCGACATCCAGTACGAGGCGTCGAAGGAATTCGAAGCTCAGATCGCCATTCGTGCTCAGGGCGGCAGCGCTCCAGACCTCGCGATCTTCCCGCAGCCCGGCCTGATGGCCGACCTCGCCAGTCGCGACTTCCTCAAGCCGGCCCCCTCGTCCGTTGAAGACAACGTCGACGAGTTCTGGTCGTCCGACTGGAAGGCATACGGCACCGTCGGCGACACGTTCTACGGCGCTCCGCTGATGGCCAGCGTCAAGGGCTTCGTCTGGTATTCCCCGGCCAAGTTCACCGAGTGGGGTGTCGAAGTTCCCGAGACCTGGGACGAGCTCCTCGCCGTGACGAAGACCATCCAGGAGAAGACCGGCAGCGCCCCGTGGTGCGCCGGATTCGGCTCTGGTGACGCAACCGGTTGGCCGGGCACGGACTGGGTCGAGGACCTCGTTCTGCGTGAGGCCGGCGCTGAGACCTACGACAAGTGGGTTGCCAACGAGATTCCGTTCACGGACCCGGCGATTGCATCCGCATTCGACTCCGTCGGCGAGATCCTGCTGAACCCGTCCTACGTCAACGCCACCTTCGGCGATGTGAGCTCGATCAACAGCATCGCGTTCGGTGACGTAGCCACGCCGCTCGCCGAGGGCACCTGCGCCCTGCACCACCAGGCCTCCTTCTTCGACGGCTTCATCACGGATGCCGGCGGCGAGGTCGGTCCCGACGGTGACGTGTGGGCCTTCATCACCCCGGCCCAGGAGGCCGGCAGCCAGGCTGTCACCGGTGGTGGCGAGATTGTCGGAGCGTTCTCGGACGACGCAGACACCCAGGCCGTGCAGACGTACCTCTCCAGCGATGACTGGGCGAACAGCCGCGTCAGCCTCGGCGGGGTCATCAGCGCCAACTCGGGTCTCGACCCGGCCAACGCGCAGAGCCCGATCCTGCAGGAAGCCATCAAGATCCTTCAGGACTCGGAAACCACTTTCCGCTTTGACGCCTCCGACCTGATGCCCGGCTCCGTTGGCGCCGGCACCTTCTGGAAGGGAATGGTCAACTGGATCAATGGAGCCCCGACGGGTGAGGTGCTCACGAGCATCGAAGCCGGCTGGCCCTCCAACTAGTCTGGTTCGACAACCGGCTCGTCTAACAGCCCAACCGTGCGGGTCGTCCTCTGAGGAGGGCGACCCGCACCCCCTACTGGTGTACCGGGGCGGTGGTATTCCGCCCCACCAGCAAAACACTGTGAGTCCGCAGTCGTACTCGAGAGGTTTCACATGTCGGCATTCCTTGCCTGGCTGGCTGACTTGCCGCCCCTGGTTCAAGTCCCCATCATCATTCTCGCGTTCGTGGCCCTGGTGGCCGCGATCCTGTTCTTCGTCGAAATAGCCCCGCGATCGGGCACCGTTTACACCGTCATCCGTCTCGCCGTCTGCATCGCCGCACCCCTGCTGATCCTGGTCGCTGCCGGATCGTACTGGTGGGCCATCGCCGCGGCTGCCGTCCTCGGTGGGGTCTTCTTCATCGTCGACTACCGCTCGTGCTCCGGCGCCGGCTACCTCTTCCAACTCTTCGGCTTTCTCGCGCCGGCCATCCTGCTCCTGATCGTCGGCCTCGTCATTCCGACCATCCAGACCACGGTGCAGGCGTTCATGAACTCGCGGGGAACCGAGTTCATCGGCTTCGACAACTTCATCTGGGTGTTCACGCAGCCCGAGGCCATCCGCACCGTACTCAACACGATCGTCTGGGTGCTCATCACCCCGCTCGTATCGACGATCGCCGGCCTGGCCTACGCGGTCTTCATCGACAAGAGCCGCGGTGAGAAGTACTTCAAGATCATGGTCTTCATGCCCATGGCCATCTCCTTCGTCGGGGCGTCCATCATCTGGCGCTTCATCTACACGGCGCGTCCGGCCGACCAGAATCAGATCGGCCTGCTCAACCAGATCGTGGTGTGGCTCGGCGGCAACCCCGTCGACTTCCTCGCCGTCGCACCCTGGAACACGGTCTTCCTGATCGTCGTGCTGATCTGGGTGCAAACCGGATTCGCCATGGTGGTGCTCTCCGCGGCCATCAAGGGTGTGCCGGCCGAGCAGCTGGAGGCCGCCGAACTCGACGGCACCAACGCGTGGCAGAAGTTCACCAACGTCACGGTTCCCGGCATCCGCAGCGCCCTCATCGTTGTCCTGACGACGATCTCCATCGCCTCCCTCAAGGTCTTCGACATCGTCCGGACCATGACGGCAGGCTCCAACGACACGAGCGTCATCGCGAACGAGATGTACACGCAGTTCAAGAACTTCGAGCAGGGCCGGTCCGCCGCCTTCGCCGTGATCCTGTTCCTGCTCGTCCTTCCGATCGTCGTCTACAACGCCCGCCAGATTCAGAAGCAGAGGGAAATCCGATGAGCGCGATTCTTCCGGTGGAGCTCCCCGTCGACAAGAACACCAAAAACCAGCTCCGCCGCGGCGAACGCCGCGGGGAGTTCACCGCGGCCAAGCGCACCAAGAAGCGGTTGACCAGCCGGGGCGCCACGATCGCGGCACTCGTGATCGCTGTGCTCTGGACGGTGCCCACCTTCGGTCTCTTCGTCTCCTCGTTCCGCCCGGCCCAGGAGGTGCGCACCACCGGATGGTGGACGCTCTTCTCGAACTGGGGCCTCACCCTCGACAACTACAGCGAGGTGCTCCAGGCCGGTAACAGCCAGCTGAACCTGGCCGGCGCGTTCATTAACTCGATCGCGATCACCCTGCCGGCCACGCTGCTGCCCCTGATCATCGCCAGTCTCGCGGCCTACGCGTTCGCGTGGATCAACTTCCGCGGCAAGAACGTGCTGTTCATCGCGGTTTTCGCGCTGCAGATCGTTCCGCTGCAGATGGCCCTGGTGCCGCTTCTGCAGTTCTTCTCACGGGGTGAGATCTTCGGCTTCCCGGTGGTCTCCTCGATCAGTGACGCCGGCGGCTATTCGCAGGTGTGGATCGCACACACGATGTTCGCTCTGCCGCTGGCCATCTATCTGCTGCACAACTTCGTGTCTGAGATCCCCGCCGACGTCATCGAGGCGGCGCGGGTCGACGGCGCCGGTCACGGGCAGATCTTCTTCCGGATCGTGCTGCCGCTGACCATGCCCGCGATCGCGTCCTTCGCCATCTTCCAGTTCCTCTGGGTCTGGAACGACCTGCTCGTGGCGCTGATCTTCGCGGATGGCGCGGTGGCACCGATGACCAAGCTGCTGGCCGAGATCACCGGTAGCCGGGGCCAGGACTGGCACCTGCTCACAGCGGGCGCGTTCATCTCGATCCTGGTTCCGCTGATCGTCTTCTTCAGCCTGCAGCGCTACTTCGTGCGCGGCCTGCTGGCCGGTTCCACGAAGGGCTAACTTCCTCACCTGGCCGGGCCGGCACTGGACTCGGCTGTGACGGACCGGTCCCGGATTTCCGGGGCCGGTCCGCTGTCTTAGAGTGAGACCATGAGCGGATCGCACGGCACGGGCGGACGTCCCCCTGAAGAGTTTCGTGGCCGCCGCAACCGCGTCAGCGGTGACGACCCGGCCGCCCAGAAGGCGCAGAACGCCGAAGCGCCCGAGATTCCCAACCTGTTCGGCCGCATCAGGGCGCTGTTCGCCCCGCACGCCCGGAAGCTCACCGTCACCGTCATCCTGGTGCTGATATCTGCGGCACTGTCGGTGCTTCCGCCGCTGCTGATCCAGCGCGCGTTCGACGAGGGTCTGTTCCCGCCCTCTGGCGGCCCGGACCTGCAGCGGCTGACCGTGCTGGTGGCGCTGATGATCGCGGCCTATCTCACCACCGCGCTGCTGGGCGTCTGGCAGACCTGGCTCACCGCAACCGTGGGCAACTCGGTGATGGGTGAACTGCGGGTGCGGCTGTTCACCCACCTGCAGGCGATGGAGCTGAGCTTCTTCACCCGCACCAAGACCGGCGTGATCCAGTCCAGGCTGCAGAACGATGTCGGCGGGGTGGCGAGCGTGCTCACCAACACCGTCTCCAGTGTGCTCGGCAACGCCGTCACGGTGATCGCCGCGTTCGTGGCAATGCTGCTGCTCAACTGGCAGCTGACGATCGTGGCCGTGATCCTGATGCCGATCTTGGTCTTCGCACAGCGCCGGGTGGGCCGGGTCCGGGCCCGCATCGCGGGCAAGACCCAGGAGTCCCTCTCCGACATGACCGCGATCACCCAGGAGACCCTGAGCGTGTCCGGCATCCTGCTGTCCAAGAGCTTCACCCGGCAAAAGGCCGAGATCGCCCGGTACGCGCACGAGAACGACAACCAGGTGCACCTGCAGGTCAGCCAGCAGATGAGCGGCCAGTGGTTCTTCGCCATGGTCAGCATCTTCCTGTCCAGCATCCCGGCCATCGTCTACTTGGTGGCCGGCCTCCTCCTCACGAACAGCGCCACCGACATCACCGCGGGCACCGTCGTGGCCTTCACCACGGTTCAGGCGCGGCTGCTCTTCCCTTTGCTGGGGCTGATGCGGGTGGCCCTGGACCTGCAGACCTCCAGCGCACTCTTCGCGCGAATCTTCCAATACCTCGACCTCACCCCCGCCATCAGCGACGCTCCCGGTGCCCGCCCGGTGCCCGCAGTCACCGGTCGGGTGCAGTTCGACGCCGTCACCTTCGCCTACCCGGATGCCGACGCCGACGCCCGGCCGACCCTCGACGCGGTCTCGTTCACGATCGAACCCGGCGCGTTCGCCGCCTTCGTCGGGCCCAGCGGCGCGGGCAAGACCACGGTGTCGTACCTGATCCCGCGCTTCTACGAGGCGACGGGCGGCCGGGTGCTGTTCTCCGGGGTCGACGTGCGTGACCTCGAGCAGGAGTCGCTGGTCTCCCACATCGGCATCGTGAGCCAGGAAACCTACCTCTTCCACGCGACCATCGCCGAGAACCTCCGGTACGCCAAACCCGAGGCCACGGATGCCGAGCTCGAGATCGCCGCGCGGGCCGCGAACATCCACAACACCATCGCGTCTTTCCCGGACGGCTATGACACCGTGGTCGGCGAGCGGGGCTACCGGCTCTCCGGCGGCGAGAAGCAGCGGGTGGCCATCGCCCGGGTGCTGCTGAAGGACCCTGAGGTGCTGATCCTCGACGAGGCGACCAGCGCCCTGGACGCGATCTCCGAGCGGGTGGTGCAGGCCGCCCTCGATACCGCTTCCCGGGGGCGCACGACCATCGCCATCGCCCACCGCTTGTCGACGATTGTGACCGCCGACGTGATCTTCGTCATCGACCACGGTCGCGTCGTCGAGGCCGGCACCCACCAGGAGTTGCTCGCCGAGGGTGGCACCTACGCATCCCTCTACGCCGAGCAGACCCCCGTGCAGGCTCGCGAACTGTGAGATAGGCCCAGAAAACCTCGAGTTTCTGGTGCTGAGGTCACGGCTCGCGGTCGGCGAGCATGGACTCCATGAGGGTGATCTCGGCCTCCTGGGAGATGATCACCGAGTTCGCAAAACCGAGCACCGAGGTGTTGTTGGCGCGATCTTGCACCGACTCGGCCATTTCGACGGCGCCCAAGTGGTGGGCGATCATCAGGGTGAGGAACCGGCGCTCGGCGTCGACTCCCGTCGACGCGGTGAGGCCGGCGATCTGCTCGTCGGTGGCGAGCCCGGGCATCGGGGCGCCCGGGGTGTGGGTTCCCTCGGGGTGCGCGTGAGAGGTGTCCGAACGGCCGGGCCGGGTCATCCAGGTCATCGAGGGTTCGGGGCCAGCCTGGGACAGGTCCCACTCGGTGAGCCAGCCGTAGAGCTGGCCGGCCTGCTGCGCCTGGGTAGTGGCGATGTCGTAGCCGAGCAGGCGCACATCCGCCGTCTCGGTGCGGTCGCGGATGATCATGGCCAATTCGACCCCCTGCAGGTGGTGCACCTGCATGTCGCGCGCAAAACCGGCCTCGGCGCTGGTCGATGTGGGCGTGGGATTGTCGATGGTGCTCAACCGGCCGACGGAGAAGCCGACCAGGCCGATCGCGACGGCCGCAATCGCGGCCGTGACGACCAGCGCGGCACGCCGGGCCGAGCTACGCCTTTCCGGGGGCATCGTAGGCGCCGGTGCAGAGCGCGCCGGGTTCGGGAACGTTGTTGCTCTTCCAGTGCTCTTCGAAGAACGCGGCGATGCGCTCATCGTCGGCCGAGTCGACCTGCAGCTGCACGTTCCAGCCGCTCACCACGATGGGGGCGGGCAGGCCGTCGAACGGCGAGAGGATCACGTAGGTGGACGGGAGCGCCTGCTTGAGCGTGGCCAGCTCGTCATCGGACATGGCGGGGTCGTAGGTCACCCAGAGGGCACCGTGCTCGAGGGAGTGCACGGCGTTCTCGTTCGGCACTGGTTCGGTGTAGACGCCGCAATTCAGCCAAGTGGGATTGTGGTCGCCGCCGGCGGGCGGAGTCTGCGGGTACGAGACGGGGGTCTCCACGTGCAACGAGGCGTTCTCGAATGTTTCCACACCGTCGATGTCGGCACCGTCGCCACCGGCGGAGTAGCTCGCGCTCTGCGGGGTCAGCACGATCGAGGTGATCAGCAGGCCGATGACCGCGACGGCCACGGTGATCCCGCTGATCAGGCCGATGCGCCGGTTGCGGGCGCTGCGTTTTTGATCGCGGTGGTACTGCTCGAGCTTCTGGGCGCGCTGCGCCGCCCGTTGCTGCTTGACGCCGGGCTTGGGCGACGAAGATCCGGATGTGCCGGTTGGCGGGGCAGGGGTCACGAGGGGCCTCTTTCGTTTGCTGTGCACTTATTCGAACGCATGCACCGGTGCGTGGGCTTCCTCGGTTTGTGATCTCACAGATGCTTCACAGGCTGGCCGCGCCTCCCGGGCGGCGACTAGAGTGAAGGAGTGATCACCCTGACGTCGTGTCCCTGTTGCTGCTTTCGCTAGCCGACCCGCACACTCACACTCTCGGTACCAGGACCGCCCACCCAGGCCAGCGGCCACGCCTGCATCGTCCCGCGACACGTCGATCGACGTAAGGATCCCATCATGAAAATCGCCGACACCATTCTCGACCTCATCGGCAACACGCCGCTGGTCAAGCTGCACAAGGTCACGGAGGGCGTGTCCGCCACCGTGCTGGTCAAGCTCGAATATCTCAACCCCGGCGGGTCCGCGAAGGACCGCATCGCGACCCGCATCATCGACGCCGCCGAGCGTGACGGGCAACTGCTGCCGGGCGGCACCATCGTCGAGCCGACCTCCGGTAACACCGGCGTCGGCCTGGCCCTGGTGGCCCAGCAACGCGGCTACAAGTGCGTATTCGTGCTGCCGGACAAGGTGGGCGAGGACAAGCGCAACGTTCTCACCGCCTACGGCGCCGAGATCGTCGTGACACCGACATCCGTCGCCCCCGACGACCCCGAGTCGTACTACAGCGTGTCGGACCGCCTCGCCCGCGAGATCCCCGGCGCCTTCAAGCCCAACCAATACGCCAACCCGAACGGCCCGCTCAGCCACTACGAGTCCACCGGCCCGGAGATCTGGCGCGACACCGACGGAACGGTCACCCACTTCGTCGCCGGCGTCGGCACCGGCGGCACCATCACCGGAACCGGCCGCTACCTGCGGGAGGTGTCGAACGAAGCCGTGCGCATCATCGGCGCCGACCCCGAGGGGTCGGTCTACTCCGGCGGCACCGGTCGGCCCTACCTCGTCGAGGGCGTCGGCGAGGACTTCTGGCCTGGCGCGTACGACCCGGCCGTTCCGCACGAGATCATCGCGGTCTCCGACGCCGACTCCTTCGCCATGACCCGCCGTCTCGCCCTCGAAGAGGGCATCCTGGTCGGCGGCTCCAGTGGCATGGCGGTCGTCGCGGCACTGCGGGCCGCGAAGGACCTGCCCGCCGACGCCGTCGTGGTCGTGCTGCTGCCGGACGGCGGCCGCGGCTACCTGGGCAAGATCTTCAACGACGGCTGGATGCGGAGTTACGGCTTCTCGAATGCGCCCGCCGGTCACACCGTCGCCGACCTGCTGCACTCCAAGACCGGCACCCTTCCGGCGTTCGTCTATGTGCACCCGAACGACACCGTGCGCGACGCCATCGAGACCATGACCTCGGCGAGCGTGTCACAGCTGCTCGTACTGACGGCCAAGCCGCCCGTCGTGATGGGCGAGGTTGTCGGTGCGCTCGACGAGCGCAGCCTGATGGGCCGGGTGTTCTCCGGCGAAGCCCAGCTCACCGACAAGGTCGGCTCGATCGTGGGCGACGCCCTGCCACTGATCGGCGTGAACGAGCCCGTCGGTTCGGCGCGCGCCGCGTTCGCCGAACACGATGCGCTGCTCGTCACCGACGGCGGCAAGCCGCTCGGCGTGATCACCCGGCACGACCTCCTCACCTACCTCAGCGTCTGAAAGCGATAACACCATGAGCCAGTCCGAGAACCAGAAGTTCAACACCATCGCCATCCACGCCGGTCAGGAATTCGACCCGACCACCGGCGCCGTCATCCCGCCGATCTACCAGACCTCCACCTACGTGCAGGACGGCATCGGGGGACTGCGCGGCGGCTACGAGTACAGCCGCGGCGGCAACCCCACCCGCACGTCACTGGAAACCATGCTCGCCGCACTCGAAGGCGGCCGGCACGGGCTGTCGTTCGCCAGCGGCCTCGCCGCCGAGGACAGCCTGCTGCGCGCGGTCCTCGTTCCGGGTGATCACGTGGTGCTCGGCAACGACGTCTACGGCGGCACGCACCGGCTGATCAACCGGGTGCACGGCGCCTGGGGTGTGCGCAACACGACGGTGGAGATGAGCGACCTGACCGCTGTCGAGGCCGCGATCCTCCCCGGCGAAACGAAGATCCTCTGGGTGGAGACGCCGAGCAACCCGCTGATGAAGATCAGCGACATCGCCGGCCTCGTCGAGATCGGCCACCGCCACGGCGTGCTCGTGGTCGTGGACAACACCTTCGCGTCCCCCGCCCTGCAGCAGCCCCTCGCCCTCGGCGCCGACGTCGTCGTGCACTCCACCACCAAGTACCTCGGCGGACACTCCGACGTCATCGGCGGCGGCCTGGTCATCAACGATGACGAGCTCGCCGAGAAGGTCAAGTTCATCCAGTTCGCGGCCGGCCCGGTGTCCGCGCCGCTGGACGCCTGGCTCACCGTGCGCGGCATCAAGACCCTCGCGGTGCGGATGGACCGGCACAGCAGCAACGCACTCACCATCGCCCGGTACCTCCAGACCCACCCCGCCATCGAGAAGGTCTACTACCCGGGCCTGGAAAGCCACCCCGGCCACGAGCTGGCCAAGGCACAGATGAGTGCCTTCGGCGGCATGCTCTCCCTGGCGTTCCGCGGCGGCGAAACCGCGGCCCGGCGGTTCGCCGAGTCGATGCACCTGTTCCAGCTGGCCGAATCGCTCGGCGGCGTCGAATCGCTGGTGAACTACCCGTCCGAGATGACCCACGCCTCGGTGCGCGGAACCGAGCTCGAAGTGGCCACCAACATCGTGCGCCTGTCGGTGGGCATCGAAGACATCGACGACCTGCTGGCCGACCTCGCTCAGGCCCTGCCCAGCGCCTGAGGCCGGCGCCGGGTGGTGCTGTGGCAGCACGCGGTCACTCCGGGGTGGCGGGAAGTCGATGAACCATGTCAGTTCTGCCATTGGCGGGGCCGCGCGGATCGGGCACACTGGACCCAAGGGAGCGGTTTTACTCCCAACCAGGTCTTTTTCCCCTCCCCGTGACCGATCAGAGAGAACTCCTATGCCGGCTTCCGCCTCCAGCTTCGTCGACCTCAGCCACGAGATCAGCGCGGGGCTGGTGACCTACCCCGGACTGCCGGCGCCGGTGATCACACCGCACCTCATCAGGGCGGATTCGCGCAGCCGTTACGCGGAGGGCACCGAGTTCGCCATGGACACCATCACGATGATCGGCAACACCGGAACGTACCTCGACAGCCCGTTCCACCGGTACGAGGGCGGGGTCGACCTGGCCGGGCTGCCGCTCGAGGCTCTCGCCGACCTGCCCGCACACGTGTTCCGCTGCGAGCAGGCGTCGGAGCGAGGGATCCCGGCGGCTGCCTTCGACGGCCTGAACCTCGGTGGAACCGCCGTTCTGCTGCACACGGGGTGGGACCGCCACTTTGGCACGGCAGCTTACGCGAGCAGTGCGCCGTTCCTCACCGGGGACGGCGCCAGGGCGTTGGTGGCCGCCGGCGCGACCCTGGTGGGAATCGATTCCCTCAACATCGACGACACCGAGTCCGGCGGGGAGCGGCCGGCGCACTCACTTCTGCTGGCCGCGGGGATCCCCGTGGTCGAGCACCTCACCGGGCTCGGCGGGCTCCCCGACCGGGGAGCCCGATTCACCGCCGTGCCACCGCGGGTGCGGGACTTCGGCACCTTCCCGGTGCGGGCGTTCGCCCGGCTGCCCTGACCCTGCAACTGTTCCCCGTGCGGACACGTGCGCCCCTTGGGTTCAGGGGGTCGTTGCAACACCTGATTGATTGAGGTGTTGGTTATGGGTGGTCGTGTTGGGTTTCCGCGTGAGGTTCGTCGTCGGTTCTGGGAGGAGCTCAGGGTCGGCGGCACGGTCACGGATGCGGCTGCCGGCGCGGGGGTGAATCGGTCGACGGCTGCGAACTGGGTAAGTCAGGCTGGCGGGATGGTTCCCCCGCGCGTTGACCCGTCGAGCCGTTTGACGTTCCTCGATCGGGAGGAGATCTGGTTTGGCCGTTCTCAAGGCGAAAGCATGCGCTCGATCGCGGCCCGGCTTGGGCGGGCGCCGTCCACGATCAGCCGCGAACTGCGCGGCGGGATGACGAGGCGCGGGTATCGTCCGTCGTTCGCTGAGCAACAGTCCCGGTATCGAGCGCGCCGGCCCCGCGGCGGGAAGCTGGCCAATAACGACCGGTTGCTGGAATACGTGCAAACTGGGTTGAGCGCCGAACACAGCCCGGAGCAAATCAGTCTGCGGCTGCGGCGAGACTTCCCCGACGACATGGAGATGCGGGTGTCTCACGAGACGATCTATCAGGCCCTCTATGTTGAAGGGCGCGGCCAGCTGCGCCGCGACCTGGTTACGGCGCTGCGGACCGGGCGGACGTTGCGCAAATCTCAGGGTCGGCAACAACCCGGATCGCGCATCCGCGACATGGTCATGATCACCGACCGGCCCGCGGAGGTCGAAGACCGCGCCGTTCCCGGCCACTGGGAAGGCGACCTCATCACCGGCGCCGGAAACGCCTCAGCGATCGGCACCCTGGTTGAGCGCGCAACCGGATATTTGATGCTGCTGCACCTCCCCGAGAAACACGGCGCGATCGAGGTTCGCGACCAGATGATCATCGCGATCGAGAAGATGCCCGCAGAACTGCGCAAAACAGTGACCTGGGACCAAGGCATCGAGATGGCCAAGCACCGAGACATCACCATCGCCACCGGCATCGACATCTACTTCTGCGACCCGCACTCGCCCTGGCAGCGCGGCTCGAACGAGAACACCAACGGGCTGTTACGGCAGTACTTCCCCAAGGGCACCGACCTCTCCGGCTACCACCCCGAATACCTCGAATTCGTCACCGACAAGCTCAACGACCGACCACGAAAACGGCTCGACGCAGCCACCCCGCGAGAAGCCCTGCATCAGCTACTCTCAGACCAAGAAAACAGCGGTGTTGCATCGACCAGTTGAATCCACCCCCGGTGCGCCGGGAACAGTTGTCCGCACGGGGAACAGTTAGCCGCTATCGGACGCTGTGCACCACGCGGGTGAGTCCGGCCGGTACCAGGACGGTGCCGTCGACCGTGGCCTGGGTGAGTAACTCGGTGCCGGAGGCCGGCCAGGACTGGTCGGCATCCGTGTGGTTGATCACGAACAGGAACTCGTCGGTGTCGGTGGACCGGATGATGGTCTCGACGCCGTCGATGCCGCGGGCCGCCTCGATGCCGGCGGTGTTGAGGACGTCCAGCAGCAGGGAGTCCAGGTCGGTTCCGGTGAGCTTGGTCGAGATGTACCAGGCCGACCCCGCACCGAACGCGTTGCGGGTGAGGGCCGGTCCGCCGGCGGCCGGGCCGTCCACGTACCGGGCCAGCACCTCAGCGGTGGAGACCTCGATGTCGTCGGTCCAGGCGGTTCCGGTGCGGGAATCGCTGAGGGTGACGGTCTCGTTCTCGTGCAGGGGCAGGAACTCCGGGATGGTCAGGCCGAGCACCTCCCGGAGCGCGCCGGGCGCGGCTCCCGGGTAGACGGTGTCGTTCTCGTCGACGATGCCGGAGAAGTAGGAGACGACCAGGTGGCCGCCGTCCCGCACGTAGCCGGTGAGGTTCTCCGAGGCCGCCGGACCGGCGAGGTAGAGGCTGGGCGCGATAACGAGGTCGTAGCCGGTGAGGTCGTCGCGCGGATGCGCGAAGTCCACCGACACGTTGCGGTTCCACAGCGCCGTGTAGAAGGCCTCGAGGCGTTCGCGGTGGCCCAGTTCGGCGCTCGGGCGCCATTCGAAGTCCTGTGCCCAGAACGACTCGGTGTCCCAGAGCAGCGCGACGCGAGCCTGCACGCGGGAGCCGCGCACGGCCTCGAGGGACCCGAGGGTTTCGCCCAGGGCGACGACCTCGCGCCAGACCCGGGTCTCGGCTCCGGCGTGCGGCAGCATCGCGGAGTGGAACTTCTCAACGCCGAACCTGGAGGCCCGGAACTGGAAGAACAGGATGCCGTCGGCGCCGCGGGCCAGGTGGGAGAGTGAGTTGCGGGCCATCTCGCCGGCACGCTTGGCGATGTTGCGGGGCTGCCAGTTGACGGCGCCGGTGGAGTGCTCCATCAGGATCCACGGGGCGCCGCCGGCCAGCGACCGGGACAGGTCGGCATCCATGGCCAGCAACACATGGTTGTCGGCGCGTTCGGCCACCAGGTAGTGGTCGTTGGCGACGATGTCCACCTCCCTGGCCCACTTCCAGTAGTCGGGGGAGAGGCAATTGGTGGCCATGAAGTTGGTGGTCACGGGGATGTCCGGGGTGAACCGGCGGATGACATCGCGCTCGTTGATGTAGCACTCGAGCAACGCGTCGGAGGTGAACCGGTGGAAGTCCAGGCGCTGCGCCTGGTTGCTCACCGAGGCCGACTGGCGGGGCGCGTCGATCTCGTCCCACTCGCCGTACACCTGTCCCCAGAAGGTGGTGCCCCACTTCTCATTGAGGGTGTCAAGGGTGCCGTAACGCTTCTGCAGCCAGACCCTGAAGGCGGCGACGGAGTGGTCGTCGTAGGAGTCGCTGATGGGCGCACCGTACTCGTTGTGCACGTGCCAGAGCACAAGGGCGGGGTGGTTCGCATACCGGCGGGCGAGCTGCTCGGTGATGGCCGCGGCGGCCCGGCGGTAGTCGGGGCTCGACGGGCTGACCATGCCGCGGGAACCGTTGCCCAGGGTGATGCCGTCCCGGGTGACCGGCCGGGAGTCCGGGTATTTCTTCCAGAACCAGGCCGGCGGGGCCGCGGTGGGCGTGGCGAGGTCGATGTCGATGCCGGCCTCGTGCAGCAGGCCGAAGATGTCGTCGAGCTTGCTGAAGTCGTATTCGCCCTCGCGTGGCTCCAGGATGCCCCAGGCGAAGATCGCGATGCTGACCAGGTTGATCCCGGCCTGCTTCATCAGCTTGATGTCTTCCAGCCAGGTCTCGCGGGGCCACTGCTCCGGGTTGTAGTCGCCACCGTAACGAAGCCCGGTCGTGCCCTTCAACCACCGGTCTGTCGCGGGCGCTCTGGCGGGGAATGGGGTGTGGATCGACATTGGTCTAAGGCTCCTTCAACTGTGTGCGCTCCCAGTTCTAGCACAGCCGATTGGCATAATCCAGATCAAGACCGCATGTTGACACGGCTAGAAATGTGTGAATTACTAGTACCGCTCCCAGTCGAGCCCGAGTTTTCTCGATACGACAGCTGGGCGCCACCACACAGCACCCAGCTTTCATCAAGGAGGACGAATGCGCACGTCAATTCGGGTAGGGGCAGTGGCCATGGCCACGGCCGCCGCACTGCTCATGTCAGGTTGTTCGGCAAACACGGGCGGGGGTGACGACGTCCCGGTCGAACTGAACTACTGGGCCTGGGCCCCGAACCTCGAAGAGGTCGTTGACATCTGGAACGCGGAGAACCCCGACATCCAGGTCACCGTGCAGAAGCAGGACGGCGGCGACCCCGCCATCACCAAACTGCTCACGGCCATCAAGGCCGGCAGCGGTGCACCCGACCTGATCCAGGCCGAGTACCAGAAGATCCCCACCCTGGTCTCCTCCGACGCTCTCGCCGACCTGTCCGAATACGGCGCCGGCGACGTCCAGGATGCCTTTGCCGACGGCGTCTGGGACTCCGTCACGCTCGGATCCGACGCGATTTACGCGATCCCCCAGGACAGCGGACCGATGATGTTCTTCTACCGGGCCGACATCCTCGAGCAGCTCGGCCTGGCCGTGCCCACCACCTGGGACGAATACGCCGCCGTCGCCCGCGCCGTGCACGCTGCTGACCCGGCCAAGTACCTGGGCACCTTCTCGTCCAATGACGCCGGCTGGTTCACGGGCATGGCCCAGCAGGCCGGTGCCTCCTGGTGGGGCATCGACGGTGAGGCCTGGAGCGTCGACATCGCCGAAACCCCCACCGAGACCGTTGCCGGTTACTGGGGCGGCCTCGTAGAAGAGGGCGTCATCGACAACAAGCCCATGTACACGCCCGAGTGGAACGCCGGCCTGAACAACGGCGAACAGGTGGGCTGGCTGAGCGCCGTCTGGGCACCCGGCGTGCTCGGCGGCAACGCTGCAGACACCGCCGGCCTCTGGAAGGCCGCGCCGATGCCGCAGTGGGATGTCGACGCGCCCGCGACGGGCAACTGGGGCGGATCGTCAACGGCCGTCACCACGCAGTCCGACCACCCGGAGGAGGCCGCCAAGTTCGCCACCTGGCTGAACACCGACGCCGAAGCCGTCCAGGCCCTGGTCACCACGGCCGGGATCTACCCCGCCGACGCCGAACAGGCCAAGGCCGCGCTGACCTCCCCGCCGGAGTTCTTCAGCAACCAGCCGGACTTCTACGAGGTCGCCGCGGAGGTGGCCGACACCGTGAGCCCGTTCACCTACGGACCGAACGTGAACGTGGCCTACAGCGCCTACAACGACGAGTTCGCGAAGGCGGCCGACGCCAAAACCCAGAGCGCCTTCCTCGATGCCGTCACTGCCATGCAGAAGATCACCACCGACGACATGAAGAAGAGCGGCTTCACGGTCGAATAGACGCGGTCGAATAGACGCGGTCGGGTACCGTCGCGTCTCGCCCCGGAGAGTCCGCCGGCCCACCGGCCGGCGGACTCCCTCCACCATCCATCACCACCCCAGATCGTGTCGATTGAGGACAACCCGTGACAGTGACAGAGGCCCCCGTGGCCACCCGGAGCAGCACCCCGACGGTTCGCCGGGGACGCGGCACCTTTCGTTCGAGGGTGCTCGTGCCCTACGCCATGCTGGCCCCCGGCATCATCCTGTTCGTGGCCTTCATGGCCGCGCCCATCGTCTACACGCTCTTCCTGAGCTTCCAGAAGACCAAGGTGTCCGGCCTCGGTCTCGGCTCCGGCGCTCGCAGCACGGTCTTCGCCGGCATCGACAACTACGTCACGACCCTCACGAACACCGAATTCGGCGCCAGCGTCGGACGAGTGCTGGTCTACGGCTTCATCCTGATCCCACTGATGCTGGGCCTCGCGCTGCTCTTCGCCCTGCTGCTGGATTCCCGCCGCACCCGCGCCGCCGGCTTCTCCCGCACCGCCATCTTCCTGCCGTACGCCGTTCCGGCCGTGATCAGCTCCCTGCTCTGGGGCTTCCTCTACCTCCCCGCCGTGAGCCCGTTCTACTTCGTCTTCGACAAGCTCGGCTGGGACGTGCCCTCGCTGCTCTCCTCCGGCGGGGTCACCTTCGCGATCGCCAACATCGCCCTCTGGGGCGGCGTGGGATTCAACATGATCGTGATGTATACCTCCCTCAAGTCGGTACCGTCCGACATCTACGAAGCCGCCAAACTGGACGGAGCCAGCGAGATCCAGATCGCGCTGCGAATCAAGGTCCCCATCATCGCCCCGGCGATCGTGATGACCGCGCTGTTCTCGATGGTCGCCACCCTGCAGGTGTTCGCCGAGCCCACCACGCTCCGCCCGCTCACCAACTCGCTGTCCACCAGTTGGTCGCCGCTGATGCTGGTCTACCGGGATGCGTTCACCCGCGACGACATCTACTCCGCCGCCGCCACCTCGATAGTCATCGCCCTGGTGACCTTCGCCTTCTCATTCCTGTTCCTGCGCGTCGTGCAGAAACGCGCCTTCGGCCAGGAGGACTGACCCATGACAACCACACTCACGCCCACCCGGCCCGACCGCGCCCAGCGCAAGGCCGAGCGGGCCTCGGCCCGCACCTTCCGGCAGAAGGCCAGCCCGGTGTCCACCGGCATCCTCATCATCGGTGCGATCTACTGCCTGTTCCCGGTCTTCTGGGTCCTGATGGCGTCGAGCAAGGACAGCTCCGAACTGTTCTCCACCTTCACGCTGATGCCGAGCACCCACCTGTGGGACAACATCGTGCAGCTCAGCCAGTACCGCGACGGCCTGTTCTGGCGCTGGGTGCTCAACACCGCGATCTACGCGGGCGTCGGCGCCCTGGCCTCCACCTGGATCTCGGCGATCTCCGGCTATGTGCTGGCCAAGTTCGAATTCCCCGGCAAGAAGGTCGTCTTCTCGATCCTTCTGATGGGCGTGCTGGTTCCCGGCGTCATCCTGGCCATCCCGCAGTACTTCCTGCTGGCCGAGGTGGGCCTGACCAACACCATGTGGTCGGTGCTGCTGCCCCAGATCATCAGCCCGTACGGCATCTACCTGGCTCGCATCTACGCCGCCGCCTCCGTACCCACCGAGGTCATCGAGGCCTCCCGCACCGAGGGCGCCGGCGAGCTGTACATCTTCAACCGCATCGCCCTGCCGATGATGGGCCCGGGCCTGGTGACGATCTTCCTGTTCCAGTTCGTGGCGGTCTGGAACAACTTCATGCTGCCCTACATCATGCTCGGCGACGACAAACTGTTCCCGGTGACCGTCGGCCTGAGCGGCCTGCTCAACCAGGGCGCATCCGCACCGTCGATGTACACCCTCGTGATCACCGGCGCGCTGCTGTCGATCATCCCCCTGATCATCCTGTTCCTCGTTCTGCAGCGCTACTGGAAGGTTGACCTCGCGGCCGGTGCGGTCAAGGCCTGACGGTCGCTAGGCTTCACTCGTGACCCCGCCACCCGCCAAGCGCCGGCCGACCATCGATGATGTGGCCGCCGCTGCCGGCGTGTCCAGGGGCACGGTGTCCAGGGTGCTCAACGGCGGCCACTGGGTGAGTCCGGATTCGCTGGCCTCGGTCAACAGCGCGATCAAGAAGACCGGTTACCGGGTCAACCCGCACGCCCGCAGCCTCGCCACCAGCCGGGCGAATTCGGTGGCGTTCCTGCTCACCGAATCACACGACCGCCTCTTCGAAGACCCGAACTTCGCGGTGCTGATGCGCGGGGCGTCGAAGGCGCTGTCCGAACACGACATCTCGCTCGTGCTGATCATGGCCGGTAACGAGGACGAACAGCGCCGGGCGACCGAGTTCATCACCGCCGGTCACGTCGACGGGGTGCTGCTCGTGTCCTCGCACAGCGGCCGGCGCGGCCTGATCTCCGAGATCATCGCCGCGAACGTGCCGGCCATCGCCTGCGGCGTGCCGCTGGGCTTTGAGAGGAAGATGGGTTACGTCGCCGCGGACGACTACGAGGGGGCCAGGGAAATGGTCCGCTATCTGCACGGGCTCGGCCGTTCCCGTATCGCGACCATCGCCGGACCGGAAGATACCTCTGGAGGCATGCGTCGGTTCGAGGCATATGCCGACGAACTCGGGGCGGCCTTCGACCCGAGTTTCGTGGCCCGCGGCGACTACAGCCGGGTCAGTGGGGCGCTGGCGATGACCGAGCTCCTGGAGAGCCAGCCCGACCTCGACGCCGTCTTCGCGGCGAATGACATGATGGCGGCCGGCGCCATCGACGTGTTGCTGGCGTCCGGCCGCCGGGTACCTGACGACGTCGCCGTCGGCGGCTTCGACGACGCCCCAGTGGCGACCATGACCATTCCGGGTCTGACCACGATGCACCAGCCGTTCGAGAGGATCAGCGAGGAAATGGTGCGTTTGCTGCTGCGAGTCATCGATGGTGAACGGCCCGCCGCCATCGTGCTGCCCACCGATCTGGTGGTGCGCGAGAGCGCCTGAGTCGAGTGCGCTTCCGCGACAAGGTGCCCTTGTGACTGTCACATGGCTCCATTGCTGGGGCATGTGACCGTCACATAGTGCACTTCGTCATGGCGCGTCGCGTGCATAATTGGGGTGCGTCCACAATTGTGACCGTGCACATTCGAACGAGGCCTCCTCCCGTGCCAGCTGATCTGCCCAAGAGTCGCGCACCCAGCATCCGGGATGTCGCGCGCCTTGCCGGCGTGTCGCACCAGACGGTCTCCAGAGTGCTCAACAACCACCCGAGCATCCGTGATTCGACCAAGGCCCGCGTGCAGCAGGTCATGGAGGACCTGCAGTACCGCCCCAACCGGGCGGCCCGTGCCCTGTCCCGCGGCACGTCGCGCACCATCGGGGTACTCGCGGCGTCGAGTTCGCAATACGGACCGGCCAGCAGCATCGCCGCCATTCAGGATGCCGCCCGCGAAGCCGGCTACTACGTCAATACCGCCAATCTCACCTCCGTCGACCCGGACACCATCGAGGCCGCCCTTGACCACCTGATGCTGCAGTCCGTGGAGGGAATCGTCGTCATCGCCCCGCAGATGCGGGTCTTCGACGTCCTCGAACAGCTCTCCATCGCCGTGCCATACGTGACCTTGCAGTCCACCGGGAAGCTGAATGAACACGGCCTGTCTTTCGACCAGATCTCCGGTGCCCGGGCCGCGACCCGGCACCTCATCGACCTGGGTCATCGCAATATCTACCATCTGGCTGGTCCGCAGGACTGGATCGAGGCCGAGGCCCGCATGCGCGGCTTCCTCGACGAGATGGGGGCGATGGATGTGCCGACCACGGCGCCCATCCTGGGCGACTGGACCGCCGACTTCGGCTACTACGCCGGCCGCGAGCTGTTGCGGGTGCGCGATTTCACCGCCATCTTCTCGTCGAACGACCAGATGGCGCTCGGCGTGATGCATGCCATCAGGGATGCCGGACTGAGCATCCCGGGCGATGTCAGCGTGGTCGGCTTCGATGATATTCCGGAAGCGGCACATTTCTGGCCGCCGCTCACGACGGTGCGGCAAGACTTCCCCGAACTCGGTCGACGCTGCATGGCGCTGCTGCTCGACGACATCAGCGCCGTCTCCCCAGAGCGCCGCGGCGCCATCATCCCCGAGCTCGTCGTGCGGGCGTCCACGGGCCCGCCGGCGTTCTGACCGGCACCATCTGGCGCCAGGTCGGGCCCCTGATCAAGGCTGTTACCCAAAGGTGATAATCCGAACTTGACAGATGTTTCCCAGATGCGACTAACATGAGGTCAGCAATGTGACCGTTCACATTTGAAGTTTCACCCGTAGCACCTCAGACAAGGGAGTCGATTCTGTGAGCACGTCCACCGCGCAGCGCGCCGCACAGGCCGCAGCTGCAGACGAGTCTTACGCCTCCGGAATCGGCAACCCTGCAGCTGCCGCGGTGTCGGTATGAGCACCTTCGGCCCGCAGATCGAGGTCGCGATCGCGCGTGTGCGGGCGGATATCGCTCGGCTGCATGGTGAGTTGACGGCCAATGGCTTGGTGGTGTGGACCGGCGGTAACGTGTCGGGTCGGGTGCCGGGCGCGGACTTGTTTGTGATCAAGCCGTCCGGGGTGGATTATGCGGATTTGGCGCCGGAGAACATGATTCTTTGTGATCTGGATGGCAGTGTCGTTCCGGAGACTCCGGGTGCGGACCGGTCGCCGTCGTCGGACACGGCTGCGCATGCGTATGTGTACCGGAACATGCCCGAGGTCGGCGGGGTGGTTCACACGCATTCCACTTACGCGACGGCGTGGGCTGCGCGTGGTGAGGAGATCCCGTGTGTGATCACGGCGATGGCTGATGAGTTCGGCGGTCCGATCCCGGTGGGCCGGTTCGCGATCATCGGTGATGACACCATCGGTCAGGGCATTGTCGAGGCGTTGGCTGGGCATCGTTCCCGGGCGGTGTTGATGCAGAACCATGGGCCGTTCACGATCGGTAAGGATGCCCGTGATGCGGTCAAGGCTGCCGTGATGGTCGAAGACGTCGCCCGTACGGTGCACTTGGCCCGGCAGGGTGGCCCGCTGATTCCGATCCCGCAGGAATCGATCGATTCTCTTTTCAACCGTTACCAGAATGTCTACGGACAAGCACCGCAAGGAGCCCTCAAATAATGTCACCCACCGCACTCAACACGTCCCTGGACAGCTACGAGGTCTGGTTCCTCACCGGCAGCCAGAACCTGTATGGCGAGGAGACCCTGCGCCAGGTCGCCGAGCAGTCCCGGGCGATCGCCGATGCTCTCAACGCGTCCAGTGACGTGCCCGTCACGGTGGTGTGGAAGCCGGTTTTGAAGGACGCTGAGTCGATCCGTCGGGCCGCGTTGGATGCCAACGGTGATGACAAGGTCATCGGTTTGATCGCGTGGATGCACACGTTCTCGCCGGCGAAGATGTGGATCGGCGGCCTCAACGCGTTGACCAAGCCGTTGCTGCACCTGCACACCCAGGCCAACGTGGAACTGCCCTGGGCCGAGATCGATTTCGATTTCATGAACCTGAACCAGGCCGCGCACGGCGACCGGGAGTTCGGGTACATCCAGACCCGCCTGGGCGTGTCGCGGAAGACCGTTGTCGGCCACGTGTCCAACCCGGTGGTCAGCGCCTCGATCGGCACCTGGACGCGTGCTGCGGCCGGCTGGGCGGCATCGAACAGTATGAAACTGGCCCGGTTCGGCGACAACATGCGTTACGTCGCCGTCACCGAGGGCGACAAGACCGAAGCCGAGCTGCGTTTCGGCGTGCAGGTGAACACCTGGTCGGTCAACGAACTCGCCGAGACCGTGCACGCCGCCACGGCTGCTGACATCGACGCGCTCGTGGCCGAATACGACGAGCTCTACGACGTGGCCCCGGAGCTTCGCCGCGGCGGTGACCGGCACGAGTCGCTGCGTTACGGCGCCGCGATCGAACTCGGGTTGAAGTCCTTCCTCGAAGCCGGCGGTTTCAGCGCGTTCACCACCAACTTCGAAGACCTCGGCGCCCTCAAGCAACTGCCCGGCCTGGCCGTGCAACGCCTCATGGCCCAGGGCTACGGCTTCGGCGCCGAAGGCGACTGGAAGACCGCGATCCTGGTCCGCGTGGCCAACGTGATGGGTTCGGGCCTGCCCGGCGGGGCGAGCCTGATGGAGGACTACACCTACGACCTCACCCCCGGCGCCGAACTCATCCTCGGCGCCCACATGCTCGAGGTCAGCCCGTCACTGGCCACCGAGAAGCCGACCCTGGAGATCCACCCGCTGGGCATCGGCGGCAAAGACGACCCGGTGCGCCTGGTCTTCAACGCCGCCCCCGGCCCCGCCGTGGTCGTCGCGATGAGCGACATGCGCGACAGGTTCCGCCTCACCGCGAACGTCGTCGAGGTCGTCGAACCCACCCAAGCGCTACCCAAACTCCCCGTCGGCCGCGCCGTCTGGAAGCCCGCACCCGACTTCGCCACCTCCGCCGCCGCCTGGCTCACCGCCGGCGCCGCCCACCACACCGTCATGTCGACAGCCGTCGGCATCGAGGTGTTCCAAGACTTCGCCGAGATCGCTCAAACCGAGCTCCTCGTGATCGATGAAACCACCACCCTGCGGGACTTCTCCCGCGAGGTCCGATGGAACCAGGCGTACTACCGCCTGGCGCAAGGCCTGTAAATCACACACGCACCACTCTGTTTCACCCATTTGACATCAAAGTCGATTGAAAATACGAAAGGAACCACAGTGAAGAAGAAAGCTTTCCTCGCGACACTGGCAGCCGGAGCCATGGTTATGTCCCTGGCAGCCTGCTCCAGCGGCGGAGACTCTGGCGGCGGCGACGGCGGCCTCGTCGGCGTCGCAATGCCCACCAAGTCCTCCGAGCGCTGGATCAACGACGGTAACGCCGTCAAGGAGCAGCTCGAAGCCGAGGGCTTCACCGTCGACCTGCAGTACGCAGAAGACGACATCCCCATGCAGGTCTCGCAGATCGAGAACATGATCACCAAGGGCGCCAAGGCCCTGATCGTCGCCTCGATCGACGGCACCACCCTCACCAGCGTGCTCCAGGACGCCGCAGACGCCGACATCCCCGTCATCGCCTACGACCGCCTGATCCGCGACACCGAGAACGTCAACTACTACGCCTCGTTCGACAACTTCAAGGTTGGCCAGCAGCAGGCCTGGTCGTTGCTGAACGGCCTCGGCCTGGTCGAGCTGGACGGAACGCCCATCGAGGGTGCACCGGCCGGCCCGTTCAACGTCGAGTTGTTTGCCGGTTCGCTGGACGACAACAACGCGTTCTTCTTCTACGACGGCGCGATGGATGTCCTCCAGCCGCTGATCGACGCCAAGACCATCGTGGTCAAGAGCGGCCAGACCGACATCGAGCAGGTTGCAACCCTGCGTTGGGACGGTGAAGAAGCACAGAGCCGCATGGAGAACATCCTGACGTCGACGTACTCCGACGGCAGCGTCGTCAACGGCGTGCTCTCCCCGTACGACGGCATCTCCCGAGGCATCATTTCTGCCCTCGAGGGCTCCGGCTACACAGTGGGCCCGGAATGGCCCGCGATCTCCGGTCAGGACGCTGAGCTCGACTCGGTCAAGGCCATCGTCGCCGGTGAGCAGTACGGCACGATCTTCAAGGACACCCGCAAGCTGGCCGAGGTCGCCGTTTCGATGACCCTCGCCCTGCTCAACGGTGACGAGCCGGAGATCAACAACACCGAAGATTACGACAACGGTGTCAAGGTTGTGGATTCCTACCTCCTCGACTCTTCGATCGTGATCAAGGACAACATCACCGAAGAGCTGGTTGACACCGGCTACTGGACCCAGGCCGAGATCGACGGCTAAGAGTCACGTGTTAGTGACCGGCCGGCGGGGCCTCACAGCCCCGCCGGCCGGTCAGCACAAGGTATCGACCTAAGAAAGGAACGCACGTGACCACCAACATCCTCGAGATGCGCGGTATTACCAAGACCTTCCCCGGCGTCAAGGCGCTGCAGGACGTGACGCTCAACGTCGCTCGCGGCGAAGTTCACGCCATCTGCGGTGAGAACGGCGCGGGCAAGTCCACGCTGATGAAGGTGCTCAGCGGCGTTTACCCGCACGGCACCTACACCGGCGACATCGTCTTCGAAGACGAAGTCGTTGAATTCAAGGACATCAGGGACAGCGAAGCCAAGGGCATCGTCATCATCCACCAGGAACTCGCACTGAGTCCCTACCTCTCCATCGCGGAGAACATCTTCCTCAACAACGAACAACGCGGCGCCTTGGGCCTGATCGACTGGAACAAGACCAACACCGAGGCCGTGAAGCTCCTCGCCCGCGTGGGCCTGCGGGAGAACCCCACCACCAAGATCATGGACATCGGAGTCGGCAAGCAGCAGCTCGTGGAGATCGCCAAGGCGCTCTCCAAGCGGGTGAAGCTGCTCATCTTGGACGAGCCGACGGCCGCCCTCAACGACGAGGACTCCGACCACCTGCTCAACCTGATGCTGCACCTGAAGGGTCAGGGCATCACGTCGATCATCATCAGTCACAAGCTCAACGAGATCAAAAAGGTCTCCGACGCCGTCACGGTCATCCGCGATGGCAAGGCCATCGAGACGATCGACAAGGTCGACGTGACCGAAGACCGCATCATCAAGGACATGGTCGGCCGCGATCTCGAGCACCGTTACCCGGACCACACGCCGAACATCGGCGAGGAAATCCTGCGGGTCGAGGACTGGACCGCGCACCACCCCCAGGACCCGACCAGGGTCATGGTCGACAACGTCAACCTGAACGTGCGGCGTGGCGAGATCGTGGGTATCGCCGGGCTCATGGGAGCCGGACGCACCGAGTTCGCGATGAGCCTGTTCGGCCGCACCTACGGCAGCCGCATCACCGGCAAGGTGTTCAAGGCCGGCAAGGAGATCAAGACTCGCACGGTCACCGAGGCGATCGACAACGGCATCGCCTACGCCACCGAGGACCGCAAGACTTACGGCCTCAACCTCATCGAAGACATCAAGCGCAACATCTCGATGGCCTCGCTGGGCAAGCTCGTCAAGGGCGGACTGGTCGATGACAACGAAGAATTCAAGGTTGCCAACGAGTACCGCACGAGCATGAACATCAAGGCACCGACGGTGCTGGCCAAAACCGGGAAACTCTCCGGCGGCAACCAGCAGAAGGTCGTGCTGTCGAAGTGGATCTACTCGAATCCCGACGTGCTGATCCTGGATGAGCCCACCCGCGGCATCGATGTTGGCGCCAAGTACGAGATCTACGCGATCATCAACGCCCTCGCTGCACAGGGCAAGGGCGTCATCGTGATCTCGTCGGAGCTGCCGGAACTGATCGGCATCTGCGACCGCATCTACACCCTCTCCGAGGGGCGCATCACGGGAGAATTCCCGATCGATGCGGCCACCCCGGAGACCCTCATCAAGCACATGACCATGGAAAAGGCCCGTTAGCGTCGGCGCTATCGGAATAGGAGAAACGTCAAAATGAGTGATCTCGAAACCAAGCCGGCGAGCAACACGCCCGAAGGTGCACAAGTCAATCCCAGCAACTCCAAAGCGGCGGCCTGGTTCAGCCATGTCATCGCCGACCTCGGCAAGAACGGCATCTTCGTCGCACTGATCGTGGTGGTTGTGCTGTTCAGCTTCCTGACCGACGGCATCCTGCTGCGGCCGCAGAACATCTCGAACCTGATCGTGCAGAACGGGTACATCCTCGTTCTCGCGGTCGGCATGGTGATGGTCATCATCGCCGGCCACATCGACCTGTCGGTCGGTTCGGTCGCCGCCTTCGTCGGTGCCGTGTCCGGCGTGTTCGCCGTGACCTGGGGACTGCCCTGGTGGCTGTCGATCATCCTTTCGCTCCTGGTCGGTGCCCTGGTGGGCGTCTGGCAGGGCTTCTGGATCGCGTTCGTGGGCATCCCCGCCTTCATCGTGACCTTGGCCGGCATGCTCATCTTCCGTGGCCTCGCCCTCGTGGTGCTCGGCAACGCGAACATCGGTTCGTTCCCGGCCGAATACCGCGCACTCGGTAACGGCTTCCTCACGGATCTCTTCGGCGAGTTCGAGCTGGACCCGCTCACCCTGGGTGTCGCCGCACTGGCGATCATCGCCCTGATCGTGCAGCAGGTGCGCACCCGCAAGGGCCGCGCGGCCTACGGCCAGGAGGTCGAGCCGCTGGTTTGGTTCGTCGTCAAGCTCGTGCTCATCACCGCCGCCATCGCCATGTTCGCATACGCCCTCGCCTCCTACAAGGGCATTCCGGTCACCCTGATCGTGCTGGCCGTGCTGATCCTGGTCTACGGCATCATCATGAACCGCAGCGTGTTCGGCCGTCACATCTACGCGATCGGTGGCAACCTGCACGCCGCTGAGCTGTCGGGTGTCAAGACCCGCAACGTGACGTTCTGGCTGTTCGTGAACATGGGCGTGCTCGCTGCCCTCGCCGGCCTGATCTTCACCGCTCGCCTCAACCTGGCCGGCCCGAAGGCAGGTGACGGCTTCGAGCTCGAAGCCATCTCCGCCGCCTTCATCGGTGGCGCGGCAGTGCAGGGTGGTGTCGGCACCATCGGTGGCGCCATCATCGGTGGTCTGATCATCGGTGTGCTGAACAACGGCATGTCGATCATGGGCATCGGCATCGAGTGGCAGCAGGCCGTGAAGGGCCTCGTGCTCCTCCTCGCCGTCGCCTTCGACGTCTACAACAAGCGTCGCTCCGGCGGCCGCTAGGCACCACGCTCCATCCGGCCGCCGGCCCCGCCTCCACCACGGATGCGGGGCCGGCGGTCTTTGTGTGCCCGCTCGTGCCTCGCGTTATGCCCCGCGGCCCACGTCGCGGCCCACGTCGCGGCCCACGTCGCGGTCCGACGTGTGCCCCGCGGCACACGTTGTGCGCGGCGGCACTCTTTATGCCCCGCGGCCCACGTTGTGCGCGGCGGCACGCTTCATGCGCGGCGGCAGGCGCTAGAACCAATGCCGCCGGGGCTAACACGTGCCGCGGGGGCCAAGGCGTGCCGCCGGGAGCCTTTCGGCCTGGCACAGATGCGCGGCCGGCGGCCTTTGTTGCCCGCCGCCCGCGCATGTCTCCAAGACGCGGCTCCCTTCATGCGCCGCGGCCCGCCTTGTGCGCGGCGGCACGCTTTTTGCCCGGCGGCACGCCTCTTGCGCGGCGGCCCGCGCTAGAACCAGTGCCGCCGGAGCTAAGGCGTGCCGCGGGAGCTAAGGCGTGCCGCCGGGAGCCTTCCGTCCGGTACTGACACGTGGGTGCGCTGCTCCTCCACAGGGTACGGATCGGGCGATTGCTCAACCGGGCCGGGTCAGTATCGTGCGCCAGCGGGTCGAAGAGGGACGCTGCCGTATGGCCAATCTCCAGTCCCCGTTATCCAACCCTTCGTCCGCCGAACGCACAGCCGACGCCGCGCGCCACCGCCAAACCCTCCGCCTCGCCGAAGTCGTGAGCACTCGGTACGGCGGGCTGCTCCCGTCTGGTGCCTTGCGAGAGGTCGGAGTGTCAACGCGCGCACTCCAGACGCTGTGCGTGAGGGGTGCGCTCCAGAGTGTCCGTCGCGGTGTGTACGTGACGGGCGAGCGCTGGCGGGCCGCTGATGTCGATGAGCGGTACCGCCTGATGGTGCGGGCGACCGTTCTGGCATCGGGGCGCCGGCCCGTTTTGTCGCATCAATCTGCGGGCATCCTGCACGGCTTTCCCACCATCGGGAGCTGGCCCGCGACGGTGCACATCAGCACCCCTGACGCTGTCGGAGG
Source organism: Cryobacterium sp. LW097 (assembly GCF_002205495.2). Taxonomy (GTDB): domain Bacteria; phylum Actinomycetota; class Actinomycetes; order Actinomycetales; family Microbacteriaceae; genus Cryobacterium; species Cryobacterium zongtaii. Next base: position 363,390 of record NZ_CP021992.1, read on the forward strand.
CAGCAGCACCCGGTTCATAACCAGTCACCGTGGGCCGGCTCCGGACTCAGTGCAGGAGATCGACGGATGCCAGGTCACTTCTGTTGCGCGCACCCTGGTGGATGTGGCCGCCTCGTCACCCTTTCTGGTGGGTGTCACGATGGTGGACCACGCGCTGCGGGTTGAGCAGGAACGCGCCGAACGGGAGCGGCGCGGAGAGGTGCCGATCCGACCGGCGCTGACGAGGGATGACCTCTACCGCGATCTCGCGATGGTGAACCCGCGAACCGGTCGGCGCCGCGCCGAGCGGGTGATCGCTTTCGCGAACCCGCTGGCGGCAAACCCGGGGGAGACCCTGAGCAGGGTGCGGATCTTTCAGCTCGGCTTTGAGGCACCGGAGCTGCAGGTCTGCTTTCCCGACATCCTCGGCGGCAACGCTTGGGTGGACTTCTTCTGGCGCCGGGTGCGCAAGATCGGCGAATTCGACGGGTTCCTCAAGTACGGCACCGGGCTCGTGCTCGGCAATCGCGACCCGAGTTCGGTGGTGTGGCAGGAGAAACAGCGAGAGGATGCGTTACGCGCCCAGGTGAACAGTTTCGACCGGTGGGGCTGGGATCTTGCTCTCTCACCCACCCGGTTCCACGCCTTCCTCACCGAGCGGGGAGTACCCCGCGCCTGAGCGATTGTGGCGCCGAACGGGGCGGATCCGGCTCGCGGCACGGGCTAGGCGCGGTGGCACGCGGTGTATCCCGGGCCGGCGGGGCGGAAGCGGGCCGGCGGGACGGAAGCGGGCCGGCGGGGCGGAAGCGGGCCGCCGGTGCGAAGTCGCGCCGCCCGGGGAAGGGCGGGCCGCCGGGGAGGCTCAGCCCTCGGCGTCGAGCCGGCGCGTGGAGGCGCGTTCGATGAGGGCGGGAACGGACGCCGGAAGCGGGGAACCGTCACCGTTGATGCGGCTGAGCAACACGCTGAGCATGTCCCGTCCGATGTGCTCGAAATCCTGGCGCACGGTGGTGAGCGGGGGCGACAGGTGCTCCGCCTCGGGCACATCGTCGAACCCGACGATGCTGACGTCGCGGGGAACCGACCGTCCCCGATCGGACAGGGCGTGCATCAGCCCCACCGCCATCTGGTCGTTCGACGCGAAGATCGCCGTGAGCCCCTCGAGGTCGCAGGCCATGCCGAAGGTGTAGCCCGCGGACGGCGACCAGTCGCCGATGCCGATGCGGCGCGCCTGCAGGCCACGGGAGGCCAGCTCGTCACGCCACCCGCGCTCCCGCTCCTTGGCGTCGATCGAGTCGCTCGGCCCGGCCAGGTGGGCGATGTTGCGGTGGCCGAGCCCGGCCAGATAGGCCACCGCGGTGCGGGCGCCGCTGTACTGGTTGGCCCCGACCGTGGTGATACCGGTGCGGGCCGTTGCCTCAAGCGCCACCACGGGGATGGCCAGCTCCATGCCGGCGACGACGTCGACGACGCCCTGGCGGCTCGTGATCACGGCGATACCTTCGACGTTCTGCCGGAGGAACGCTTCGACGACGGCCCGGATCGCCGACGGCTCGGTGTCGATCAGGCTGGCCGTGAAGACCGACCAGGATGCCTTCCGCGCGGCAGCGTTGAAGTAGAGCTGGGTGGACGCCGGACCGAACTCGGGTGTGCCCGTGGCGATCAGCCCGATGGTGCGCGACCGCCGGGTCACGAGCGCCCGCGCGGCGGGGGAGGGCACGTAGCGCAGCTTCTTGATGGCCTCCTCGACCCGAACCCGGGTGGACGGCCGCACATTGGGCAGGTCGTTGAGCACCCGGGAGACCGTCTGGTGCGATACCCCGGCGAGACGCGCGACGTCGAAGATCGTCGCCTGGCGGGGAGTTTCCTCTCTCACGGCGATACCTTTCCCTGCGGGTGACGGGGCCCCAACTCTCCGCGGTCGATCGTCACACGGAGCATCCGGCCAGCCCACATAGTGCAGGGTTGTGTCACCGATTCTAGACGAGTGCCCTGACCGGCCAGTGCCAGGAGCCCGAGGGTCCCGGTCACCGCTCGGCCCCCCGACGCTGGTCGTCGTCATCGTCGGCGCCGTCGGCGATGACGGTGAGCAGCCGCTCGACGGTCAGGTCGTGGTTGCGGATGTCGGCAACCTTCTTCCGATCGCGCAGGATCGCCACCCGGTTGCTGATGCGCAGCACCTCTTCGAGTTCGGCCGAAATGAAAACCACGGCGAGACCGTTCTCGGCCAGATCGGTGACCAGATTCTGGATCTCGGCCTTCGCACCGATGTCGATGCCCCTGGTGGGCTCGTCCAGAATCAGCAGGCGGGGCGCTATGGCCAGCCAGCGGGCGAGAAGCAGCTTCTGCTGGTTGCCCCCGGAGAGGTGCCGCACGAGCGCATCCGGGTTCGGCGGGCGAATGTTCAGAGCCTGGATGTAGCTGGCGGCGAGCTCGTCCTGTCGTTTTCGGGAGATCCGACGGAACCAGCCCAGGTCGGCCTGCAGGGCCAGTGCGATGTTGTCGCGAACGGTCAGGTCCCCGATGATGCCCTCGGCGCGGCGGTCCTCCGAGGCGTAGGCGATACGGTGTTTCAGCGCATCGCGGGGGCCCCGGAACTTGTGCACGACACCGTCGACCGACACGCCGCCGCTGTCCGGCCGGTCGATGCCCGCCAGCAGTCGTGCCAGCTCGGTGCGGCCGGAGCCGAGCAGACCGGCCATGCCGACGATTTCGCCCTCGTAGACGGCCAGGTCGATAGGTGCCAGAGCGCCGTCCCGGCCGAGGCCGACGGCGCTCACCAGCGGCCGTTCACCGCCGAGGGCTTCCTCGACCTCCCGCTCACTCGTGCGATGCTGCATCTCGGAGAGAACCGACATCCCGGCGCCGACCATCTTCTGCACGAGATCGATCCGCAGCAGCTCATCCGTGAGGTACTCGCCGACGAGTTGGCCGTCGCGCAGCACGGTGAGTCGGTCGGAGATCTCGTAGACCTGCTCGAGGAAGTGCGAGATGAACAGGATGGCGACCCCGGACTCCTTGAGGTGGGCGATCACCCTGAACAGCTCCGTCACCTCGTCGGTATCCAGGCTCGAGGTGGGTTCGTCGAGAATCAACACCTTGGGTTGCACGGCGACGGCCCTGGTGATGGCGATGAGCTGTTGCACGGCGAGTGAGTGGTCCGCGAGGATGGACGCCGGGTCGATGTCGAGGTTCATTCCCCGGAGGAGCTCGCCGGCGTGCCGTCGTGTTGCCGGCCAGTCGATGCCGCCCCACGGACGGCGGGACTCGTGCCCGAGCAGGATGTTCTCGGCAACGCTGAGGTTGGGCAGGAGGTTGATCTCCTGGTACACGGTGCTCACGCCAGACCGTTGCGCGTCGGCCGGGCTGGCGAAGGCCACGCTGACCCCATCGACCTCGATCCGCCCGCCGTCGATGCGGTACACACCCGTCAGCGCCTTGATCAGGGTGCTCTTACCCGCGCCGTTCTCGCCCAGCAGCGAGTGAACCTCCCCGGGGAACAGCCTGAAGTCCACGGAATCCAACGCCGTGACGCCCGGGAACGTGACGGTGACGCCGGTCATCACCACGATCGGTTCGGCTTCGATTCTGTGCACCTCGCGAACCTCCTCGTCCCCCTGAATGTTAGGGTTCACAACTCGTTCGGCGCAACAGGAGCCCCGCAGGGCTGCATCCCAGTAAAAAGCCCTTGACAACACCGGCAAAACGCGGTTAGCCTCCGAAAAGAGCGATTGTGAAGGCTAACAATTGATCCCGACGACGAAGTCAGAAACTATCAAGCAGCTGGCTAGTAGCGAATTGTTAGCGATCACACATCGTCCAAGGCACCGCAGTCGTTCATTGAACACATTCATACTGCTGGCACGACGCTCGTGCCCGCAGATCTCAAGGAGGAGATCACATGGCACCCACATCACGGTTCCGAGCGTTCACGGGTTTGGCCCTGGCCGGAACACTAGCTCTCAGTCTGGTCGCCTGCTCATCGGGGTCGGACGAACCGGCCGCATCCGGTGACGACAGCGGCGAGCTCACCACCGTCGGATTTGTCGCCGTCGGACCTGAGGGAGGCTGGCGCACCGCGAACGAGCAGAACATTCAGGATGCGTTCTCCACCGAGAACGGGTTCGACCTGAAGTATGCCCCGTCCAGCAACGGCGACCAGAACTCCCAGATCACCGCGTTCACCTCGTTCATCGACGAGGGCGTAGACGCGATCCTGCTCTCCGCCACCGAGGCAACGGGCTGGGAAGACGTGCTCGAGCGGGCACAGGAGGCCGAGATTCCGGTGGTGCTGCTTGACCGCGGCATCGAGCCGAACGACGAAAGCCTCTACACGAGCCGGATCGCTCCGGACAACGTGGGCATCAGCGCCTCGGCCGCCGAATGGGCCAACGAGCAGTTCCCGGATGGCGCGAACTACGTCGTCCTCGAAGGCCCGCCCGGACTCTCGGTGGTGAACGACCGCAACAAGGGATGGGACGAGGCCGTCGCCGACAACCTGACCAAGCTGGAGAGCCAGTCGGCGAACTGGTCCACCGAAGAGGCCAAGAGCGTCTTCGAGACCATGCTCAAGGCCAATGGCAACGACATCCAGCTCGTCTTCGCCCAGAACGACGAAATGGGCCTGGGCGCCGCTCTCGCGGTGGAGGAGGCCGGACTCACCCCCGGCACCGACGTGAAGATCATCACCATCGACGGCACACAGGCCGCCCTCGAAGCCCTTGCGGCCGGCCGGCTCAGCTTCGTGGCCGAATACAACCCGCTCTTCGGAGAGGACGCCATCGAGGTCGTCAACGCGGCCCTGGCGGGCGAGGACGTCGAGTCCAGCATCGTCGTGCCGAGCACGACATTCGATTCGCCCGAGGCGGCCACCGCGGCCCTGCCCGACCGCCAGTACTGACCGGCAGCACGACCCGAACGTGTTCGTTCCTGCGGCCCATCCGGCCGCAGGAACGAACACCCCCTTCGTGGCAGGTTCGCCACGCCACTCAACTTTCGAGGCCGACACACCGGCAGGACCAGGCAGAGACATGGCAGCGACAGCGCCGGCAGTGACAGAGCCGATCGTCGAGATGGAGAACATCTCGATCGAGTTCCCGGGGGTCAAGGCTCTCCAGAACGTGAACTTCCGACTCTTCCCTGGCGAAGTGCACACCCTGATGGGCGAGAACGGGGCGGGCAAATCCACCCTCATCAAGGCGCTCACCGGTGTGTACAAGATCGACTCCGGCACAATCACCGTCGGCGGCGTTCCGAGGCGGTTCGCGGGCACCGCGGATGCGCAGAGCGCCGGCATCTCCACCGTCTACCAGGAGGTCAACCTCTGCGACAACCTCACGGTGGGGGAGAACGTGATGCTCGGCCACGAGGTACGCGGGCCGATCGGCATCAACTGGCGCAAGACCCACGAGGCGGCCCACGAGGCCCTCATCCGGTTGGGCCTGGGCGACCTCGACCCCAGACAACCGCTCTCCAGCATCTCGCTCGCCCTGCAGCAGCTGGTCGCGATCAGCCGCGCGATGGTCACCGACTCCACTGTCCTGATCCTCGACGAACCGACCTCCAGCCTGGACGCGAACGAGGTTGAAGGCCTGTTCACGGTCATCCGCCGCCTGCGCGACGAGGGTGTTGCCATCCTCTTCGTCTCGCACTTCCTCGACCAGGTGTACGCGATCAGCGACCGGCTCACCGTGCTGCGGAACGGCGTCGTGGTCGGCGAACACCAGACAGCTGCGCTGCCGCGCAACCAGCTCATCTCCGAGATGATCGGCAAGGACGTGGACACCCTCAACTCCCTGGGCTCCCAGCGATCCCGGGCCGTGCACTCGGGCGGCGCGCCCTACTACAGCGCGAAAGACCTGACCCGCAAGGGCTCCATCGAACCCGTGGACATCGAGGTGCACGCCGGCGAAGTGGTGGGCCTGGCCGGATTGCTCGGTTCCGGCCGCACCGAGCTCGGCCGGCTCATCTACGGTGCCGACAAACCCGATGCCGGCATCGTGACCATCGACGGGAAAACCACCGAGGTCACCAGCCCGGTCGGCGCCCTGGCGCGCAAGATCGCCTTCTCCACCGAAAACCGGCGCGACGAGGGAATCGTCGGCGACCTCACGGTGCGGGAGAACCTGGTCCTGGCCGTGCAGGCCCGCCGCGGCTGGGCCCGGCCGCTGTCCCGCCGGGAACAGGCCGCGATCTGCGACAAGTACCTGGTGGAGCTGAACGTGCGACCCGCCGACCCGGAGCGGGCCGTGCGGGATCTATCCGGCGGCAACCAGCAGAAAGTCCTGCTCGGCCGCTGGTTGGCCACCCAGCCGGAACTCCTGATCCTCGACGAACCGACCCGCGGAATCGATGTGGGGGCCAAGGCGGAGATTCAGGAGACAATTGTGGCGCTCGCCGATGACGGCATGTCGGTGATCTTCATTTCGTCTGAATTGGAGGAAGTCGTGCGCCTCAGTGAGCGCATCATCGTGCTGAAAGACCGGCGCAAGATCGGCGAGATCGTCAACGGACCCGACGTGACCGCCGAAGCCATCGTCGATCTCATCGCTTCAGAAGGGAGCGGCGTATGAGCACCCCCGTCGCACGTCCGTCCGCAGCCATCCGCGTCATCACCGGGCTGTTCCACCAACCGTACGTCTGGGCGATCGTGGCCCTGCTTCTGTTGCTCGTGGTCAATCTCACCAAGAACCCCGCCTACCTCGGGGTATCGGTCAACGCCGCCACCGGCAACCTCTCTGGCAACGTCATCGACATCCTGCGCGCGAGCGCGCCGATCATGATGATCGCGGTCGGCATGACCCTGGTCATCGCCACCCGCGGCATCGACCTGTCGGTCGGGTCGGTGATGGCTGTGGCCGGTGCCGTCTCAATGGAATTCATGCGCAACACCGGCACCGGATCGTTCGGCACCGCGGTGGTGGCCGTGCTCCTGGCGCTGGGAATCAGCGCGCTACTCGGCACCCTCAACGGCATCCTGGTCTCGATCGTGGGCCTGCAACCCTTCATCACGACCCTGGTGATGATGCTCGCCGGCCGCGGCCTGGCCAAGGTGATCACCTCGGGCCAGAACACCTCGGCGACGAACGAGACCTTCCGTTGGATCGCCAACGGCACCTTCCTCGGCTTTCCCGTTGTGTTCGTCATCGCGGTGCTGATCGTGGCGGTCCTGGCCGCCCTGGTGCGCCGCACCGCGCTCGGCCTGATGATCGAATCCATCGGCATCAACCCCAAGGCCGCCCGGATGGCCGGGATCCGCCCCGTCGGCATCCTCATCTCCGTCTACATAGTGAGCGCTGTGCTCGCCGGCGTGGCCGGGATCTTCAGCACCGCCAGCGTCATGACGGTCGAGGTGGCGAAAACGGGCATGACCGCCGAAATGGATGCGATCCTCGCCGTGGTCATCGGCGGGACCTCGCTGGCCGGAGGCAAATTCTCGCTCACCGGCAGCATCATCGGGGCCCTGCTGATCGCGACACTCGACAAGACCATCGTCTACATGTCCATCCCCTCGTCGGCGACGCCGGCCTTCAAGGCCGTCGTCATCGTGATCATCTGCCTCCTGCAGTCGCCCAGGGTGCGCTCGATGTTCAACCGGCGCAGAACCCGCGTCATCATCACGGATAAGGAAACGGTGCCGGTATGACCATCACCGAGCTCGATCGGCCGGCCGCACCCTCGCTGCTGTCGCGAATGAAGCCGAACCTGGAAACCCTGCCGACCCTGGCCGCCGTGGCGATCTTCATCGCCATGCTGATCTACGGTGAGGTCGCCTACGGGCGGATTGTGCAGTTCAGCACGATCTCGAACCTGCTGATCAACAACGCGTATCTGATCATCCTGGCGGTGGGCCTGACCTTCGTCATCCTCACCGGCGGGATCGACCTGTCGGTCGGAGCGGTGATCGCCATCAGCAGCCTGGTCGGGGTGATGCTGGCCAACGCCGGCTGGAATCCGCTCATCGTGATCGTGCTGATGATCCTGATCGGCTCGGTCTTCGGCGTCGCCTCCGGGGTGCTGATCCAGTACTTCAACGTGCAACCCTTCATCGCGACCCTCGCGATGATGTTCCTCGCCCGCGGCCTCGCGTCCATCCTCAGCACCACCCCGCAGCGGCTCGACGACGACTCGGTGATCCGCAGCCTGTCCACGCAGTGGAAGGTCTACGACGGACCCAAGATCGACGACCTCGTGACAACCCCCAACGTGCTCATCGCCGCCCTCGTCGTCATCGTGGCGTTCTTCATGCTGCACCGCACCCGATTCGGTCGCACGGTCTACGCGATCGGCGGTTCGGAACAGTCGGCGTTGCTGATGGGACTGCCGGTGGTGCGCACGAAACTGTTGATCTACGTGATCAGCGGCACCCTCGCGGGACTGGCCGCCGTCGTGTACACCTCGAAGCTCGGCATCGCGCAGAACATCACCGGGGTGGGCTGGGAGCTGGACGCCATCGCCGCCGTCATCATCGGTGGGACGCTGCTCACCGGCGGAGCCGGCTTTGTGCTCGGTTCCGTGATCGGCGCCCTGGTTCTCGGACTGATGAACGTGCTCATCACCCGCGACGGCGGCATCCCGCCTGAAGCCACCACGATCATCACCGGCGGCATTCTCCTCGCCTTCGTGCTGCTGCAGCGATTCGTCGTCTCGCGCAAGCGCAAATCCTGAGCCCCAGAAGGGGGACGGATCCGCCGACCGGGTGATCGACGCGCCCGGCGGCGGATTCCACAGGGCAAAATCATGTCCCCGCTCGACCTGTGGATAACTTCGGGTCCGACCGCGTATTCCTGCGGTCATCGGTGGTGCCGCCCTGTTGACAACCGGTGGAATGTCGGTGGATAAGTACATAATTGTAATTCCCGCATGTAGTGGCTGTTCCCATTGGCAATCACTAGATGTAGTATTGAAGTCCAAGCAATCGCACAACGCTTGAAAAAGAACTTCGCACTTTACGGGTGCATTTCCACCACATTTCCACTACGTCTTCACCACGGATTTCGCACAGCTTTGCCTATGGTCCGAAACGACGAGAACGATACGAGAGGCCTCTTCGATGGCAATCACCGTCTACACCAAGCCGTCCTGCGTGCAGTGCACCGCGACCTACCGTGCCCTGGACAACAAGGGCATCGAGTACAACATCCTCGACCTGTCAGCCGACGAGAACGCACTCGAGGCCGTCAAGGCGCTCGGCTACCTGCAGGCGCCCGTCGTCATCACCGATGAGGACCACTGGTCGGGCTTCCGCCCCGACAAGATCAACGAGCTCGCCGCGCGCCTGGCGTAACCAGCGTTGCGCCTGGGGGGCGCCGACCGTTCAACTCGCACGAAAAGGGGAACCCATGCTGCTTCAGGCTGATTCCACTCGCGAGTCCACCGCCGGCGCGGCAGGACAGGGTGCCGGCGCGGAAGTCGATGCCGGAGACGTGGACATCGTCTACTTCTCGAGCGTCTCCGGAAACACTCAGAGGTTCGTCGAGAAGCTCGGCCGGCCCGCCGCCCGCATCCCGCTGTACGCCAAGGATGCGCCCCTTGTCGCCCGGCATCCGTTTGTGCTCGTTGTACCCACCTACGGCGGCGGCGATCTGGGGCCGGCAGTGCCGCGCCAGGTCATCCGCTTTCTCAACGACACACGCAACCGCTCACTCATCCGCGGCGTCATCGGCGCCGGGAACACGAATTTCGGTGAGGCTTTCTGCCTCGCCGGGGACATCATCGCGCAGAAGTGCGGTGTGCCCCACCTGTATCGCTTTGAAGTATTCGGCACACCGGACGACGTAGCCGCCGTTCACGAAGGATTGGAAGAATTTTGGAAGCAACAGCCGTGAAGGTCACCCCGATCAGCCCGCCGTCGGGCCTGGACATGGATTATCACTCCCTGAACGCCATGCTCAACCTGTACGGACCGAACGGGGAGATCCAGTTCGACAAGGACCGCGAAGCTGCCCGGGAGTTCTTCCTGCAGCACGTGAACCAGAACACGGTGTTCTTCCACTCGTTGCGTGAACGTCTCGACTACCTGGTCGAGAAGGAGTATTACGAGCAGGCCGTGCTCGACATGTACAGCTTCGAGTTCATCACCAGCCTCAACAACCTGGCGTACTCGAAGAAGTTCCGCTTCCAGACCTTCCTCGGCGCGTTCAAGTACTACACGTCGTACACGCTGAAGACCTTCGACGGCAAGCGCTACCTCGAGCGCTTCGAGGACCGCGTCGTGATGACCGCCCTCGGCCTGGCCCAGGGCGACGAAAAGCTCGCGGTCGCCCTCGTCGAGGAGATCATCGCCGGTCGTTTCCAGCCCGCGACGCCCACCTTCCTGAACTCCGGCAAGGCCCAGCGCGGCGAGCTCGTCTCCTGCTTCCTGCTGCGTATCGAAGACAACATGGAGTCCATCTCCCGCGGTATCAACTCCTCGCTGCAGCTGTCCAAGCGCGGCGGCGGCGTGGCCCTGCTGCTCTCCAACATTCGTGAGTCCGGCGCGCCGATCAAGCAGATCGAGAACCAGTCCAGCGGCATCATCCCCGTGATGAAGCTGCTCGAAGACTCCTTCAGCTACGCCAACCAGCTCGGTGCCCGCCAGGGTGCCGGAGCGGTGTACCTGCACGCGCACCACCCCGACATCATGCGCTTCCTCGACACCAAGCGCGAGAACGCCGACGAGAAGATCCGCATCAAGACCCTCTCCCTCGGTGTGGTCATCCCCGACATCACCTTCGAGCTGGCCAAGAACAACGAGGACATGTACCTGTTCTCCCCGTACGACGTCGAGCGCGTCTACGGCGTGCCGTTCGCCGACATCTCGGTGTCCGAGAAGTACCACGAGATGGTCGACGACTCGCGCATCAAGAAGTCCAAGATGAAGGCCCGCGACTTCTTCCAGACCCTCGCCGAGATCCAGTTCGAGTCCGGCTACCCGTACATCATGTTCGAAGACACCGTGAACGAGGCGAACCCCATCAAGGGCCGCATCAACATGTCGAACCTGTGCTCGGAGATCCTCCAGGTCAACACCCCGACCACGTACAACGAGGACCTCTCCTACGACACCATCGGCAAGGACATCTCCTGCAACCTCGGCTCGATGAACATCGCGCTGGCCATGGATGCGCCCGACTTCGGCCGGGTCGTCGACACCGCGATCCGCGGACTCAGTGCGGTCTCCGACCAGAGCCACATCGCGTCGGTGCGTTCGATCGAGAGCGGCAACGACAAGTCCCACGCCATCGGCCTGGGCCAGATGAACCTGCACGGCTACCTCGCCCGTGAGCGGGTGTACTACGGCAGCGAAGAGGGCATCGACTTCACCAACATCTACTTCTACACGGTGCTGTTCCACGCCCTGCGCGCCTCGAACAAGATCGCCATCGAACGCGGCACCACCTTCGAGGGCTTCGCGGACTCCACCTACGCCTCCGGCGCCTTCTTCGACAAGTACACCGACCAGGTCTGGGAGCCGACCACCGCCCGCGGCGCCGAGCTGTTCGCCAACTCGGCCGTTGAGATCCCGACGCAGGCCGACTGGGCCGAGCTCAAGGCATCCGTCATGGAGCACGGTATCTACAACCAGAACCTGCAGGCCGTGCCGCCGACCGGGTCGATCTCGTACATCAACAACTCGACCGCGTCGATCCACCCGATCGCCTCGAAGATCGAGATCCGCAAGGAAGGCAAGCTCGGCCGGGTGTACTACCCGGCGCCGTTCATGACGAACGACAACACCGAGTTCTACCAGGATGCCTACGAAATCGGCTACGAGAAGGTCATCGACACCTACGCCGCTGCCACCCAGCACGTGGACCAGGGCCTGTCGCTGACGCTGTTCTTCAAGGACACCGCCACCACCCGCGACATCAACCGCGCCCAGATCTACGCGTGGAAAAAGGGCATCAAGACGATCTACTACATCCGTCTGCGCCAGATGGCCCTCGAGGGGACCGAGGTTGAGGGCTGTGTTTCCTGTGCGTTATGAGTAAATAGCGACATAATCGGTGGTCGAGCTTGTCGAGACCACGCAAGCAGATCTCGAGATCACGAGGTCTCGACAAGCTCGACCAACGGTGCACCACCACAAAGGACTAAGAAATGATTGACAAGCTCAAGCTCGTCTCCCACGTTGACGCGATCAACTGGAACAAGATCGAAGACGAAAAAGACGTCGAGGTCTGGAACCGCCTCGTCAACAACTTCTGGCTGCCCGAGAAGATCCCGCTCTCCAACGACGTGCAGTCCTGGAACCAGCTCACCCCGGTGGAGCAGCAGCTCACCATGCGCGTGTTCACCGGACTCACCCTGCTCGACACCATCCAGGGCACCGTCGGCGCCGTCTCGCTAATCCCCGACGCGATCACCCCGCACGAGGAAGCCGTCTACACGAACATCGCGTTCATGGAGTCGGTACACGCGAAGAGCTACTCCTCGATCTTCTCTACGCTCGCGTCGACGAAGGAGATCGACGAGGCGTTCCGCTGGTCGACCGAGAACGTCAACCTGCAGAAGAAGGCGTCCATCGTGATGGACTACTACCAGGGTGACGACCCGCTGAAGCGCAAGGTCGCCTCGGTGCTGCTCGAGTCGTTCCTGTTCTACTCCGGCTTCTACCTGCCGATGTATTTCTCCAGCCGCGCCCGCCTCACCAACACGGCCGACCTCATCCGTCTGATCATTCGGGATGAAGCCGTGCACGGCTACTACATCGGCTACAAGTTCCAGAAGGGTCTCGAAGGCGCCACCCAGGAGCGCAAGGATGAGATCAAGGACTACACCTTCAACCTCATGTACGAGCTGTACGAGAACGAGGTGCAGTACACGCAGGACCTGTACGACCAGGTCGGCCTGACCGAAGACGTGAAGAAGTTCCTGCACTACAACGCCAACAAGGCGCTGATGAACCTCGGCTACGAGGCCATGTTCCCCAAGAGCGTCACCGACGTGAACCCGGCGATCCTGTCGGCGCTGTCGCCGAACGCCGACGAGAACCACGACTTCTTCTCCGGGTCGGGCTCCTCGTACGTCATCGGCAAGGCCGTCAACACCGAAGACGACGACTGGGACTTTTAGCCCCACCCGCGTCATCCGCCGAAGCACCCGCGTTCGCGAACGCCGGGTGCTTCGGCGTTCAACCCGCCGGAGTCGTTGCGACGGAGCGGGGGCGGCGGGAGCGGCGGGGGAGGGCTGACCAGTCGTGGGAGGCCAGGGAGACCGCGAGCACGGACGCGAGGATGAGGGCCGCGGCGGGCGCCAGGACCGCCCACGGGGCACGCTCGGCGTAACCGCTGCCCTCGGCGAGGATCAGGCCCCACTCGGGTGTGGGCTGGTCACTGCCGAGGCCGAGGAAGCCGAGGGCCGCCAGGGTGAGCGCGATGCCGGGCAGGCGCAGCATCGCGTGCCGGAAGACCGGCCCCACGACCGCCGGCAACACATATCGGAGCAGTGCCCGCGTGCGGCTGACGCCGAGCACCGGCAGGATGCGGATGTGCGGTTGTGCTTTGGCCTCGGTCACCAGAGCACCGGTGTGCGCCGCCAGGGGAGCCCAGCTCACCAGGGCTACCGCGATCGCGGCGCCCTCGATCGACGGCCCCCACAACGCGGTGACGATGATGCCGGCGAGGATGGGAGGGGCGGCATTGGTGACCTCGAGCGGGCCGATCGAGGCGTGCGGAAACAGCCCGACAACGATGCCCACCACCAGGCAGATGAGCACAACGACGAGGGCCACCCCCACGGTGGTGACCGCGCCGTGGCCGACCCGGCCGAGCAGGTCACGGCCGCTGGCATCCGCTCCGAACGGCAGGGCCCACGACGGAGCTTGCAGCCGCTGGTGCGCGGAAGCGAACGGGTCGCAGAGGAGCCCCGCGACGACGATCACGGCGAGCAGCACCGCCGACGCCACCGGCACGGTGAGGTCGCGCAGCCGCGACGGCAGCCGGGCGTCGGGAACGGGCAGGAAGCCGAGCCGGAGGGCCGGGCCGAGCAGTAGTCGGCGACCCAGCCCCACCGCGGCACCCACGATCACGGCGACCGCCAACAGGGCGAGGATGCCGGCCTGCAGCGCGGGGATGTCCTGGCTGCTCGCGGCCCCGAGGGTGGCGCGGCCGAGGCCGGGGATCGCGAAGACCTGCTCCACCGCCACCGCCCCGCCCGTGAGGCCGATCAGGATCAGCCCGATCTGGCTGAGCACCGAGGGCAGGGCGCGGCGGAGGACCGCGGCGACGGTACGGCGGCGGGAGAGCCCCGCCATCGCCCAGGTGGCCACCCAGCGCTCGGCGAAGGTGGCGGTGATCGCATCCGCCAACAGTCGGCCGATCAGGCCGCCGGCCGGGATGCCCATGGCCAGGGCGGGTAAGACCGCGTATTCCAGACCGGTCCAGCCGTAGGGCGGGAACCAGCCCAGCCAGACCGCGCAGACGATGAGCAACGTCGACGCGAGCAGGAACTCCGGCAGCGCCGTGAACGTGGCCCCGAGGACCCCGGAGCCGCGGGACCTGCGCCCCCGCAGGCCCGCCCGCAGGGCCGGCAGACAGAGCAGCGCCGAGATGAGAATGGCGACGATGATCGCGAATCCCATCAGCGTCACCGACACGCCCAGGGCGCTCAGCGTGCCCGGCAGCACCGGTCGGTTGCTGATCCAGGACGTGCCCAGGTCGCCGCGGAAGAGCGCGGCGACCCAGTCGATGAAGACGACGACCGGGCCGCGGTCGAGGCCGAGTTCCGTGCGCACGGCCGCCAGGGCTTCGGGGGTCGCCTCCAGATCGGCGTACCGGGCGCGCAGGATCGTATACTCGGGGCTCCGCCCGCTCAGCCACGGCAGGATGCCCACAAGGAGCACCACCGCCGCGATCGCGATCGTTCGGGAGAGCGCGACCAGGGTGGCGGCCCACCCGCGGCTCACTAGCGGTCCACGCTGGTCTGGTTGGTGATCAGCGCGCGCTCACGGGGGTCCCGCACCGCGTTCGTGACACCGGCCGCCTCACCCTGGATGACACGTTCGTGCAGCATCGGGATGGCGGCATCGGCGGCGAGAATGAGCGCCTCGGCCTGGATGATGGCCTGACGACGGTCCGCGCCCGCCGGCAGTTCGCCGGCCGCTATGAGCGCTGCGTCAACGGCCGGATCGCAGAACTGCGAGAGGTTGAACGAGCCCTCGCAGGTGAAGTCGCTGTACAGGTAGGCGACCGGGTCGCCGGAGTCGAGGACCGTGGCGCGGGACAGGATGAAGGCGTCGAAGACCCCGTTGACGGCGTCGGCCTCGATGTACTGGTACTCGCGCACGTCCTGCTGCACGATGAAGCCGGCGGCCTCGAGCTGCTGTTCGAGGAGCACCGCCACCTCGGGCAGTTCCGCCCGGTCGGTGAAGGTGCCGAGAGTGATGGGCACGCCGTGGACCGGGCCGGCGTCGCTCCGAGTGTTGAGGGTATCCGTGTAGGCGTCGTCGTCGCGGAGGTCGGCGGCCCAGTCGATGGCCGGACCGAGCAGCCCGGCGGCTTCGTCGGCGCGGGACTCGTAGACGAGCTCCACGATCGTGGCACGGTCGATGGCGTCGCGGGCTGCGGCGCGCACGGCCGGGTCGCTGAACGGCCCGGTTTCGGTGTTCAGGTAGAGGGTGTTGGTGCGGGGCATCGGCACCTCGTAGATCAGGTCCTCGTCGATCTGCGCGGCCTGGCCCACCGGGATCGCCTCGACGATGTCGGCCGTTCCGGTGCGGAGAGCCGCGGCCCTGGCGGTGCCGTCCGGCACGAATTCCACGTCGATGCCGCTGGAGACGGCCACGTCGCCCCAGTAGTCGTCGTAACGGTCCAGAGTTGCCGACGAGGTGCCGTTCACGGCGACGAGTTCGAACGGGCCGGTGCCGGAGCCGATCGGGTCGACGATGCCGTCGCTGCCGTACGCCGACGCGGCGAGGATGGCCAGCTGCGGGCTGGACAGCCGCTGCGCGATCAGCGGGTCGGGGGTGTCGGTGCCGATGAGCACCGAATCATTGTCGGCGGTGGCCGTGAGTTCCACGCCGTCGAGGATGCGCGGCTTGGGGCTGGCGGTTGCGGCGGCGGTCAACGCGGCCGCGACCTGCTCGGCCGTGAGAGCGGTGCCGTCGTGGAAGGTCACGTCCGGGCGGACGTCGAACTGCCAGGTGAGGTCGTCCAACTGGGTCCACTCGGTGGCCAGTGCCGCCTGCGGGTCGCCGAGGGCGTCCAGGGTCACCAGGGTTTCGGCGGTGCTCCATCGGGACAGCTTGAAGGCGTCGTCGCTGAGCGGCGACAGCCCCGACCGGGGCGGCTGCAGCATGGCCAGGCTGATGCGGCTGTCGCTGCCCTCGGCCTCCGGCGTGCCGGCGGAGAAGCAGCCGGTGAGGGCAACGGCCAAGCAGGCCGCGAGGGCGGTGGCGGCGAGTGGGCGGATCGATGTGTGAGTCATGAGTCCTCTGGGATGTTCGGGTGGATGGGAAGGAATCTGGGCAGGGCCAGGCCGCTCAGCAGCGCGAGCGCGGCAAGCAGGCCCCACGCCACGGCGGGGGAGTCGTCGAAGAGCGATCCGAACAGCACGCTGCCGAGCAGCACCGCCACCCCGCCGCAGCTGGCGAGCAGACCGTAGAAGGAGCCCAAGCGGTCGCCGCCGGCGAACAGCGGCACGAGATCCATCGCCACGGGCAGCACGAGCATGTGCCCCAGGGCCAGGCAGGTCACCAGCACCGCGGCGGGAAGGGTACCGAGGACGCTGCCGGCGGGCGGCATCCGGGTGGCCGCGCCGACCGCGACGAACCCGGCGGCCATGACGGCGAACCCCACCGTCAACGCTCGGGCCGTGCCGATGCGGCGGGCCAGGATGGCTACCGGCCACTGCAGGGCCACGGTGAGCAGGGAGACCAGCAGGAACAGAGCGCCGAGGGTGCCCGTACCGCCGTCGGTGCGTTCCACCTCGAAGGACAGGCCCAGGTACAGCTGGTTGTACGCGAGCAGGTTGACGCTGAACAGACCCGCGAAGATGACAAAACGGCGATGGCGGATACTCGCCCACGGGTCGATCACGCCGGCGTCTGGCGCGGCGCCGCCCTGGTCGGCGCGCCCCGGTTCAGCGGGCACGAGCCGCCACAGCACGATGCCGACGACCGTGAACACGGCGGCGCCGGCCAGGACGGCGGCGGAGAAGCCCAGGCCGAGCAGCAGGGCCCCGGCGACGGGACCGACCGCCGCGCCCACCTCGCCCACGACAATCAGCGCGGCGAACAGGGAGGGCCGGTGGGTGGGCCGGGTCGAGCGGGCACGGGCATCCGCGGCGGCGACCAGGGTCTCCACCGCCGGCGAGAACAGCGCACCGCCCAGGCCGGTGAGCGCGGCGCCGGCCAGGAAGCCGGCGAATCCGTCCGCGGTCGCCAGCAGCAGGTAGCCGGCCACGCGAACCGCTATCCCGGCCGCGATCAGGGCCCGGGCACCGAACCGGTCTGTCAGCATCCCGCCGGCCAGGAACAGGCCCTGCTGGAAGAAGGTGCGAGCGCCCAGGACCAGGCCGATCGCGGCGCCGGTGAGCTGGAAGTCGGTGCGCATGGTTGAGGCGAGAAAGGGGATGACGGCGTAGAAGCCGAGATTGAAGACGAGCTGGCTCAGCAGGAGCGTCGAGGCGCGCGGTGGGGCGGATGCGCGCACCTCGGTCAGTACCGTCACGGCGTGGGCCGCTCGGGGAGACGGGGGATGGCGTCGACGAGCTCACGGGTGGCCGGGTGCTCTGGGGCGCCGAGCAGGCGGCCGGTCTCGCCCTCCTCGACGATCTGACCGTTGGCGAGCACCACGCTGCGCCGGCACAGGCGCGCGACGGCATCCAGGTCGTGGGAGACGAAGACCAGACCGAGCGAGCGGTGCGCGGCGAGGCCGGCCAGCAGGCCGATGACTCGGTTGCGCATGGGCAGGTCGAGCCCGCTGATCGGCTCGTCGGCGAGCAGGAAGTCCGGCGAGGTCACGATGGACCGGGCGATGGCGACGCGCTGCGCCTGCCCGCCGGACAGTTCCCGGGGGCGACTGTCGGACACCGCCGCGGCCAGGCCGACATCATCCAGCGCCGCGATGATCAGAGCGCGATGGTCGCCGGCGATGCCGAGGCGCCTGAGCGGTTCCCCCACCGACTGGGCCACGGTCATCCGCGGGTCAAGGCTCGCGGCCGGATCCTGGGGCACGTACTGGACCCGGCGGCGGTACCAGCGCAGGGAACGCGCGCTGCCCGGCCGCACGTCGCGCTCGCCGAGGAAGACCCGGCCGGCGTCGGGGCGGGCGAGCGCGAGCAGGGTCGTCAGCAGGGTGGATTTTCCCGAGCCGGACCGGCCGACGACGCCGACGGTTTCTCCGCGGGTGATCTGGAAGCTCACGTCGTCCAGCGCGGGTGCCGAGGATTCGACGGTGAAACGGCGCGGGCGCGGGTAGCGGTGGGTGAGGCCGATGGCGCCGAGGGTCTCGATCACTGAGTGGCTCCGACCAGATCCCGGGCCGGAGTGGCGGCTGCCACCAGGGCGCGGGAGTAGGGATGCTGCGGGCGGCCGATCAGGTCGGCCATCGACGCAGACTCGACGAGGCGGCCGTTCTCCAGAACGAGCGCCCGATCGCACAGGGACGCCGCCACGGCAAGGTCGTGGGTGATGAACAGGATGGCCGCTCCGGACACCTGGCCGTAGTCGCGGAGGACCTCGATGACCCTGGCCTGGGTTACGACGTCCAGGGCCGTGGTCGGCTCGTCGGCGATGAGCAACCGCGCCTGGCAGAGCAGCGCGAGGGCGATGCAGACGCGCTGGCGTTGGCCGCCGGAGAGTTCGGCGGGGTACCCGCGCATGGTGCGCTGGGGGTCGTCGATTCCGACCGACTCCAGGAGGTCGGCCACGGTGCCCCGCGCATCCCGCGTCGCCGTCCTGCCGGCGACGCGCCTGGACTGGGCCCGCAGCGTGGCGATCAGCTGGCCGCCCACGGACACGAGTGGATTCAGCGCCGACAGCGAGTCCTGGTAGACGGCCGCAACACTGCCGCCGCGGCCTCGTACGGTGCGCGTCGGGCGGGCCGTGCCGAACAGCGTGATCTCTCCGGCGACCGCGATGCCTGGTGCGAGTGAGCCGAGGATGGCGGCCGCGGTGAGGGACTTGCCGGAACCGGAGGCGCCCAGCAGCGCGACCCGCTCGCCGGGGTCGACGTGAAAACTCAGATCGTGCACGAGCCCGGTGGTGCCGGCCGTGATCGAGAGGCTTTGCGCTGTGAGGGCGGGGTGCACGTGGGGATTTCCGTTCCGGGAGTGGTGCGTTCGCTCAGAACGACCCGTCCCACGTTATTGATAAGCGTTATCGTTATCAACTTGCTGAGGGTCTCACGCGCTGAGTCGGCGCAGTCTGGTGAGTCGGCGGAGCCCGATGCCGGCCGAGCCGGACGAGGACGGAGCGACGGTTCGCTTGAGGCGCTCGCGTACGACGGCCGTGTCAAGGTGCATGCCGATGGCCACCAGGGCATCCGCGCCCGCCTCGGTCGCGTGCCGGGCCAGGTGGATGTAGCGACCGACGACGTTGACGGCGTACCGGCGCATGCTCGCTCCGGAACCGACCATGATCGCTCCCTTGAGCCGGTATACCCCGTCCGGCGGGTCCTCGAGGAGGTCGACCAGTCGGCCGGCATCGACCGGCCCCCGCGCCAGGACCGTCACGGTGTCGGCGTGCGGGTGCCGGTCCTGGTCGCCGCCCGGGTCGGCGAGGGCGGCGAAGCTCAACTCGCCGTCTGGAGCTGGCCCGAGTGCGGCGTCGAAGACCAGGGCCGAGTCGATGCGACCCCGGGCGGTGGCGATTACGCGCGCCAGCGGATTGCGCTCCCGAATCCGTTGCTCGATGCGGGCCGGCACGGCGGTCCGCTGTCCGGCGGGGAGGCGATCGATCTTATTGATCACGATAAGGGACGCCGTCGAGTAGCGTGCCGGCGCCAGTCCTCCGGTGTCGACGGTGGTGAAGTGCTCCACAGCATCCAGAACGTCAATGAGCCCGCGGGGCCGCACGTTCGCGACGCCGCTGTAGCGGATGAGCCGGGCTAGCTCGGTCGGCTCGGCCACGCCGCTGGCCTCGACGATCACGGCGTCCAAACGCAGCCGGGGCGAGGTCAGCCTGTCGAGGGCGCCATCGAGGCCGCCCGCGTCCGGCAGGCAACAGACGCAGCCACCGCTGATGGCGGCGACCTCGTCGATCTGGCCGAACGTGAGCCCGGCATCGACGTTGATCTCGCCGAAGTCGTTGATCACCACGCCCAGGCGTGCGCCGGGCGCGCGCAGCAGGTGGTTGAGCAGGGTGGTCTTGCCGGCGCCGAGGTGGCCGGTCAGAGCGATCACCGGAACCTGCCTCAATCGTCTGCCCATTTCCCTGCGCCGGTACCCGACTGTCGACTGTTCAATTCCCGGTGCGGTGCGTCCGGATGGGCCGGCCGAGTCCGAGGATGGCGTCGTGCAGCGTGCCGGGTAGGTCGTCGGCCGGCAGTTCGATGCGGGGAGGCCCCCCGGAGCCGATCCAGTCCAGCAGTGCGCCCAGCACCGCCGCCTGGTCGACGCCGCCCAACCAGACGGATGGGCCGGTGGTACCAGTGGCGTCATCGCGACGGGCGACCGCGGCGACGGCCCCGCTGGCGCAGGCGCCCAGACATGGGGTGGCCACGAGTACGGTACCGCGGCCGCCGGCCACTGTGGCGCGCAATCTCTCCGCGCCGGTGCGGCCATCCGCCAGTCGGTGGAGGGCCTCACAGCGGTGGCCCGCGCAGAGGGCGACAAGAGGGCCGCTCGCGCCGGGGGCGGCCGAGGTTTGGGCGTGTGGGCTGGTCATGGGCGTGTCCTTCACGGTGCGGTCGGTGATGGTGTGGGGCTAGTCTTCGTCTCTGTTGAGGTCCCAGGCGGGGAACGGGTCGGCCAGGGTTCGCCACTCGAGCGGCCCGCCGATGAACTCGCGGTCGTCGAGCAGACAGGCATCGAGGTTCGCGGTCAGCTGGGAGGCGTCGAGGTCCCGGCCGAAGAAGGCGATCTCCTGGCCCCACGGCGAATCGGGGTCGTGACTGCCCATTCTGGTCGGCTCGAACTCGATGGTCGGGCCGGCACTGTTCCAGGACCCCACCACGTGCGGGCGGGACGCCAGGCGGAACAGCCCGCGCGAGCGCAGGATCTCACCCGAATTGGTCGCCTTGTCGCTGAGGAACGCGGCGAGGCGGCCCGGGTGGAACGGGCGCGGATCGCGGTAGACGACGCAGCCGAGACCGGTGCGGCTGGACGCCAGCAGCCCTTCGCCGTTCAGCTGTCGAATCCAGCCCGGGCTCTGCTGCAACCATTTCAGCATGTCCTCCCGCGGAGGCAGCAGCCAGGGGCTGACCGGGCTGTGGCCGTGCCGGGCGAAGACGACGTGGCTGGACGGGTTGAGCAGCCGCACGAAATCACGCAGGTCCGCGCAGTCGGCCGCGGTGGCCAGATCGGTCTTGTTGATGACCACCACGCTGGCCCACTCGATCTGCTGAACGAGGGCGTCGGCCACCGTGCGGTCGTGGTCACCGTGTGTGAGGCAGGGCACCGGCGGTCCCGGAGCGAGCCTCTCGCTGCGGATGTCCCGCCAGAAGCTGGACGCGTCGAGCACGCTCACGAAATTCCCCAGCCGGATGGCTGCGGCGTCGGGTCGGAGTGCTGGGTCGCCGCCGGCCGCGATGAGCGAGATGGCCACCTCCAGCGGGATCGCCGACGGATGCACCTCGAGCATCACGTCGGCCGGGGTGAGGGTGCCCGCGATGGCCAGGCTCACGGACTCCGGGTCTGAGCTCAACAGACCGATGCTGGGGCAACCGCTCGCGCGGGCGATGGAGGACTTGCCGGAGCCGGTGAGTCCGCTGACGAGGTTCACGGTGAGGAAGGTGGGCGGTGTCATGTTGATAGTCTATTGATATTCATTCTCATTAAGGAAGGTGTGGCCATGAAAGTACGCAATTCGCTCAAGGCACTGAAGAAGCTCCCCGGCGCCCAGATCGTGCACAGGCGGGGTCGGGTGTTCGTGATCAACAAGAAGAACCCGCGCCTGAAGGCCCGGCAGGGCTGAGCCGGTACCGATCGCCACGGGGAGGGGACGTGGCCGTCGCGTCCGGGGCGACCGCGGGCTATCGTGTGGGCGTGCCCGCACTTGTCGACGCGAAGCGCGCTCACGCCGCCGGCGTGCAGCGCCTACTCGAGAGCTATCGGGCCGTCCCCGACGGGGCCCCGATTCGGCTGGCCAAACCAACGTCGAACCTGTTCCGGGCACGCGCCAAGAACACCGTGCCGGGCCTGGACACCTCCGGGCTGACCGGCGTCATCGCGATAGACGAAGAGGCGCGGACGGCCGACGTGGCCGGCATGTGCACCTACGACGACCTCGTCGCCCAGGCGCTGCCCCACGGGTTGGCGCCGCTGGTGGTGCCGCAGCTGAAGACCATCACGCTCGGCGGCGCAGTCACCGGCCTCGGCATCGAGTCGACGTCGTTCCGCAACGGCCTGCCGCACGAGTCGGTGCGGGAGATGGACATCCTCACCGGCACGGGGGAGGTGCTCACCGTCTCGCCCACCGAGCACGCGGATCTGTACCGGGCCTTCCCCAACTCCTACGGGACGCTGGGGTACGCGGTGCGCCTGCGCATCGAGCTCGAACCCGTGAAACCGTTCGTCGCGCTCAGCCATCTGCGGTTCCACTCGCTCGTCGACCTGATCCGGGCCATGCACGGCATCATCGAGACCGGGATGTTCGACGGTGACGTGGTCGACTACCTCGACGGCGTGGTGTTCAACGCGGCGGAAAGCTACCTCTGCCTCGGTAGGAAGACCAGTGCGCCCGGCCCCGTGAGCGACTACACCGGCCAACAGATCTACTACCGCTCCATTCAGCACGACAGCGGGGTGACGGACGACCGCCTCACCATCCACGACTACCTCTGGCGCTGGGACACCGACTGGTTCTGGTGTTCGGAGGCGTTCGGAGCGCAGAATCCGCGGGTCCGCCGGCTGTGGCCGCAACGCTACCGGCGCAGCAGCGTCTACGGGAAGCTGATGAAATACGAACAACGATTCCACATCGGCGATCGCATCGAGAAACTGGCCGGCCGGCCGCCCCGCGAGCGCGTCGTCCAGGACATCGAGGTGCCGATAGAGCGGTGCGCGGAGTTTCTGGACTGGTTCCTGGACACCGTGCCGATCACACCGGTCTGGCTGTGTCCGCTGCGGTTGCAGGATGACACCGGCTGGCCGCTCTACCCGATCGGGCCGCGCCAGAACTACGTGAACGTCGGCTTCTGGTCGACGGTGCCGGTCGGGTCCACCGCGGGGGCGACGAACCGCCTGATCGAACGCGCGGTGCGTGATTTCGACGGGCACAAGTCGTTGTACTCCGACTCCTACTACTCCCGGGCGGAGTTCGACGAACTCTACGGCGGAGAAAACTACCGGGCAGTGAAGAACAGATACGACCCTGATTCACGTCTCCTCGACCTCTATGCCAAGGCGGTGCAACGACGATGACCACGTACCGGGAACGCTCGACGAAGTCGACTTCGCTGACGGATGCACCAGGGAAAACCGGATCGGCGGGGAAATACACCCTCGCCGAGGTGCTGGAGATCTTGGCAGGCGGCCGGCTTCCGCTGCGGTTCACGGCCTATGACGAGAGTTCGACCGGGCCGACGGACGCGTCGTTCGGGCTGGATCTGAGAACCCCCCGCGGCACGAGCTACCTGGCCACCGGCCGCGGCGACCTCGGCTTTGCCCGCGCCTACATCGCCGGCGACCTCGACATCCGCGGGGTGCACCCGGGGGACCCCTATGAGCTGCTCAAGGCCCTCGCCGACAGCCTCGTCTTCGCACGCCCACCGGCACGGATGATGGTCGACATGATCCGCTCCATCGGCGCCCGGCACCTGCGCCCGATAGCGCCGCCGCCCGAGGAAGCGCAGCCCCGGTGGCGCAGGATCACCGGAGGGCTCCGGCACAGCAAGACCCGGGATGCCGAAGCGATCCACCACCACTACGACGTCTCGAACACCTTCTACGAGTGGGTTCTCGGGCCGTCCATGACCTACACCTGCGCGTGTTACCCGCGCGGGAGCGCATCCCTCGAGGAGGCGCAGCACAACAAGTACCGACTCGTCTTCGAAAAGCTGCGACTGGAACCGGGCGACCGGTTGCTCGACGTGGGCTGCGGCTGGGGCGGCATGGTGCGCTACGCCGCCCACCGCGGCGTGCGAGCGACCGGTGTGACGCTATCGACCGAGCAGGCCGGCTGGGCACAGCGGGCCATCGCAGACGAGGGCCTGGGCCATCTGGCCGAGGTCCGTTACGCCGACTATCGCGATGTCACGGAAACCGGGTACGACGCGGTGTCGTCGATCGGGCTGCTCGAGCACATCGGCGTGCGCAACTATCCGTCGTACTTCGGGTTTCTGCAGTCCCGGCTGCGCCCCGGCGGGCTGCTACTCAATCACGCCATCACCTGGCCGGAGAATCACAAACCACCACAGCCGCGCGGATTCATCGATCGTTACGTCTTTCCCGACGGGGAGCTCACAGGGTCTGGCCGGATCATCAGCGAGGCGCAGGACGCCGGTCTGGAGGTTCTGCACGAAGAGAACCTACGGCAGCACTACGCGCTGACGCTACGCGACTGGTGCGCCAATCTCGTCGAGCACTGGGACGAGGCGGTCGCCGAGGTCGGGCTCCCCACCGCGAAAGTGTGGGGTCTGTATATGGCTGGATCGCGGCTCGGGTTCGAGAACAATGGCATCCAGTTGCACCAGGTGTTGATGTCCCGGCCCGACAAACCGGGCGCTGCCGGCGAGCTGCCGTTGCGGCCCTGGTGGACCCCGTAGTCGCCGTTCGTGCGGCCCGCACGGCTCCTGGAGCGGCCTACGCTGGGGGAATGTCACGCACCAAGCGCCTGAAGCCGAACGAGTTGGTTCACGAGTGGCCGGATGGCCCGGCCAGCGACGCCATCGGCGAGGTCGCGCGGACGTTCGCGGGCAACTTGCGCCGTGCCATCGGTTCGCGGAGCATCCGCAATGCCGCCGAGTCCTGCGGCGTGAACCACGCCACCCTGATCGGCATCCTGGACGGGCGGGCCTGGCCGGACATGGAGACCATCGCCAAGCTCGAACGTGGGCTGGATGCGGCGCTCTGGCCGGGGCACGTGACGAGGACCTGACCGGGTCGTTTTGGTTTGCTCAGCGGTGGTTTTCGGTCTGCTCGATCTGGTCGGCGAGATTGTCCGGGCTGAGGTCCGCGTTCTTGAACTCGGGTGTGAGCGGCAGTTCCAGGTGCAGGTCGGTACCGATGCAGATCTCGATGGTGCCCGAGAGTAACGCGAAGTCGAGCACGTGGCCGCCGTGCTGCCGGTCGGCGTCGACGAAGTGCACGTGCCCGCCGGGCACGCCGATGCCCTGCCCGTAAAGCGGGGTGCGGAACCCCGCGACGACGCCGGTGGAACGGCCGAACTCCAGGGTCTTCTCGCCCCGGATGGCCTCGGACATGGGCAGATACGGCTTCTCCTGCCGCTGCACGGCCCGCACCCGCACCCACTCGAACTCGCCGGTCAGCCGCACCGCGTAGAGGTAATTCGCGCTCTGCAGGGTCTCGTTGATCAGCGCCACCGCCTGATCGCGGGTGGCAGGCCCGGTGGCGGGGATGGTGACCGTGGGGACGAACTCGGTGACCACGGCGAACGGGGTCAGGTCGCCGGGCGCGGCGGGTGCCACCGTGCCGTCGACCCGCATCCGGTAGCAGACACCGTCGAGGATCAGCATCTCGCCGTCGAGCGCGTTGAAGGTGCCCAGGCCGAAGTCGCCGTGTTCGAGCAGGGTGGCCACGGTGGTGTCACCGTCGTAGATGCCGTCGAGCAGGGCGCTCATCAGGCTGGTCTGGTACACGAGATGGCGGCCGGCGGGGACGTCCACGATGGTTCCTCCTAAGCGTGCGGTGGGGTTAGAGCGACGGGATCAGCTCGGGCACCCGGCAGGGCTGGCCGTGGGCGTAGTTGAGGCAGGAGCCCAGGGCATCCGGGTACGGGTCGGGGTTGCCGGAGCCGAACCAGGCCGTGTAGAACAGCCAGAAGTTGAGGTTGCCGTGGGTGGAGCATCCGTCGCCATCACTGTCGGGGTCGGCGAGGGCCGCCTGGTTGGGCTGGTACGGGGTGTAGTTGTACAGGTTGGCGGTGGCCTGGTTCTGGATGTCGACGGTGCTCGCGCCGCACGCGGCGTCGGGGTTGTAGCCCACCTCGGTGTCGCCGATCTTGTAGGTGCGCTCGGGCTCCTGGGTGTACTGACGGAACTGCCAGGCCGCGTTGTAGACCTGGTTGAAGAAACCGAAGTACTCGGT
The DNA here is from genome assembly GCF_002205495.2 of Cryobacterium sp. LW097. Taxonomy (GTDB): domain Bacteria; phylum Actinomycetota; class Actinomycetes; order Actinomycetales; family Microbacteriaceae; genus Cryobacterium; species Cryobacterium zongtaii. The sequence continues at coordinate 389,718 of NZ_CP021992.1, forward strand.
CTCGCAGTCGGCCGTGTCGGGGCAACCGTAGCCGGTGGCGCGCAGGTAGCCGGACTCGGTGGGCCGGCTGAGCAGGGACTGCTCCTTCTGCAACAGCACCAGCAGAACGCGGGGGCTGATGCCGCAGGCCTCGGCGACCTTGCTGATGATGGTGCTCGCGTGTTCGTTCTCGGCGCCCGGGTAGGCGGCACAGTGGCCGGCACCCGCGGCGGGCTGGTCGACGGTGCTCTCGCGGTACTCCCAGAGGCAGGGTGAGCTGTCGGTGCGGATGCAGCTGCGCGACAGCAGGAACGACTGCACCTGCTGCTCGGTCATGGCGTCGGCGTTGAAGAAGGTGTAGTCGCTGACGATGCGGCCCGGCTCGAAGCCGGCCAGGTCGATCGTGTTCGTGGCGATGGGCGCGGTGGGGGCCGCGGTGGCGGGGTCGGCGCGCAGGGCGGCACTGACGAGGGCTGCGCCGGCCAGGACGACGACGAGAACGGCAGCCGTCGCGAGCGCGGACAAACGGTGGCGCTCGAAGTAGCTCATCCCCCGAGACTATCGAAGGCGTTGGGGCGCCGGGTGGGAGGCGGCTGCGAGAGACCGCGCCGGCGCGGCTCAGCGGCGGAGGGCGGCCGGAATTCCTCGCCCGAGATGCCCCGCGCTCTTCCGGCGGCAGGCTCGGGACGGTTGAATGGGAGGGAACCGCAGGAGTCGGACGCTCCGCCTTCCGCGGCAGGAGGTCACCATGGACGCTGACACCGGCACAGGTAAGGACCCTCGGCCCGCTGCGGGCGACGCGGCGGCGGTGCACGCCGAAGCGGCCGCGCAACCGGCACAGCAGCCCGGCCCGCGCACGGGCATCGTCGTCGGGCATGATGGATCGGCCGACGCTGATCACGCCCTGACCGTGGCTCTCGACCTGGCCGCCGACCTCAAGGTGCCGGTGACGATCGTGCGCGCCTGGACCATCGACACGGCTCCGCGCCCGGCGAACTGGGAGTTCGGCTATGTGTCGTCGTACTCGGACTACGCGGGCGCGGTGCGGGAACGCCTCGTGGACGACACCCGGGACGTCGTCGCCGAGCATCCGGGGCTCACGGCGGAGTACCGGGTGGCGCTGGGCGGGCCGGCCAAGACTCTGATCGAGGTCTCGCGGGGGTCCCGGATGCTGGTGGTCGGCTCCCGCGGGCGCGGTGGACTGGCCGGGATGCTGCTCGGCTCGGTCAGTGAGCAGTGCGTGCGGCACGCGGACTGCCCGGTGCTCGTAGTGCGGCCCCGGTCCTGACCCGCGGAAGCGGGACTGCCGGGTGCGGGGCTGCCGGGTGCGGGGCTGCCGGGTGCGGGTCAGCCGGCCTGGAGGCGGTTGCCCACCGCGAACCAGGCGAGCGCGCCGAACACCGGTGCGAAGACCACGGTCAACACCCACCGTGTGCGGGCCGGTTCGCTCAGGTGCACGGCGCGGACCACCTGCGCGAGGGCGGCCACGATGAGGACGAGGGCGCCCAGGCCGGCCAGGACGATGAGCGTCACGCCGATCAGAGCGCCCAGCGTGGCGCCGTCGATAGCGCCGCCGTCCAGGACATCTGTGCGCCCGAGCGTTCCTTGCCAGGCGGTGCCGAGTATTCCTGTGCTGTTCATTCGTCGGATTCCCCTCGATCCCGGCAGATGGTGCCCGGCGGCGGCGCTGGGCGGGTGGTGCGGTCGTGCGGTAGTCGTCGGCCGGGAAAACAGGTTCCCCCCGGAATGCTCGCCCGGCCTAATGGAAGCATACCAAACGGTATGCTTTCTGGTGAGACGAAGTCGGAATTGGTCTCGGTGCCGTGCCGGGTGCCCGTTTCCAGTCGAGGAGCGTCATGACCCAACAGGCTCGCGCCGTGGAAACCCGGGCGGCGATCATCCGCGCCGCCGCCGATGTCTTCGGCGCTGTGGGCTACGGCGGTGCCTCGATGGCGGATATCTGTGTCGCGGCCGGGCTCACCAAGGGGGCGCTGTACTTCCACTTCGCGTCCAAGGAGGCGCTGGCGCTGGCGGTCATCGACGCCCAGCATGAGCGGGCGCTCGGGCTCGGCGACGAGTTGCTGCACAGCGAGCAGCCCGGCCTGCACGTGCTGTTGCGGATGGCGTTCGAGCTGGGCAAGCAGGTGCGCGACGATCCGGTGTCGCGGGCAGGCATCCGCCTGACGATGGAATCGAGCAACCTCTCGGTGCCCGTAGTGACGCCATACGAGGACTGGATCGCGGCCTGCGAGCTGCTGCTGCGGCGCGCAATCCTCGACGGCGACGTGCGCGCCGACGTGGATGTCGCCGCCGCCGCCCGGTTCATCAGCCCGGCGTTCACGGGTGTGCAGGTGGTCTCCGGCGTGCTCACCGGCCGGGCGGACCTGATGCAGCGGCTCGTGGAGATGTGGTCGTTCGTGCTGCCGAGCCTGGTGGTGCCTGAGCGGTGGGACGTGCTGCGGACCCTGCCCGCGGAGATGGCCGACGTCTGGGGGTAGAGCCTGCCGGTGGCGCAACTGGTGCCCGTGCGGACAATTGGTGCCGGTGTGCCGGACGCAATTGTCCGCACGGGACGCAGAGCGAAGGTGGTGGCTAGTCCTCGTCGGTGACGACGGTGAGCTTCACGGCGATGTTGCCGCGGGTGGCGCGGGAATACGGGCAGACCGCGTGTGCGGCTTCCATGGCTGCCTGCGCTGTGGCCGGGTCTGCGCCGGGGATCTGGGCCTCGATGGTGACCTCGAAGTCGAGGCCGGTGGCCATGCTGCCGACGAGGTTGACGGTGAGGGTGACGGCGGATTCCGACACGTCGACCTTGTTCTGGCGGGCGGTGGCCTTGAGGGCGTTGTGGAAGCAGGCCGCCCAGCCGCTGGCGAAGAGCTGCTCGGGGTTGGTGCCGGGTCCGTCGTCGCCGCCCATGTCCTTGGGGATGGACAGGTCGAGGTCGAGCTTGTTGTCGCTGGTGACGACCTTGCCGGTGCGTCCACCCCAGGAGGTGGCGGATGCGGTGTAAATGGCGTTGGTCATGATTGTCTTCTTTCGGGTAGAGCGGAGCACACTGGACTCAGTCGTAAACACGCAGAGTGTTCGACATCGAGCCGACAAGTGCTTCGTATTCGAAACAACTTCTTTCTCACCCTAACGGAGGACCGACCATGGGAATTCCCGAACCATCCATCTCGGCCGATGAGATGCGTGCCTGGGCGGCCCTGTTCGAGACGTCGAACATCGTGCAGTACGCGGCCGACCGCAATCTGCGCGACTCCGTGGGCCTCACCCTCGCGCAGTTCGAGATTCTCCTGCGCATCGGCGAAGCCGGCACCGTTGGGCGGCGCATGACCGACATCGCCGATTCACTCACGGTCTCCCGCAGTGGGCTCACCTACCAGGTCGGCCAGTTGGAGCGGAAGGAGCTGGTGCTTCGGCAGCCAGCCCCCGACGACGACAGGTCGGTCATCGCCCACATCACTCCGGCGGGCCTCGACCTGCTGCGGACGGGCATCCCCGGTTACGTCGACCTGGTGCGGGAGATGCTCTTCGACAGGCTCAGCCATGCCGACCTGATGACCGTCACCGAGATCCTCGACGATGTGCGCCGCCAGCTCAAGGAGCAGCCGAAGCGGTCAACCTACCGGCGGGCGCGGCGCAGCGTCGCTCAGGCGGGTGCGGATGCCGCGGCGGCGGCCGGCGCGGTGCCGACCACCGAGTAGCGCCGGATGGGCAGCCGCGAGGGGTTGCATCCGTCGGCGCGCTGGGCAGACTGGGGGGATGAGCATCCCCACACATGGCGATAGTCAGCCCGGTGCCGGCGAGCAGCGCACCGTCGAACTCGTCGAGGATGAGCGCCGGTACGTGCTGCTGCTCGACGGGGTGCAGGTGGGCCACACCGTCTACGCCGATCACGGCGAGCAGCGGGTGTTCGTGCACACCGAGATCAGCATGGACCAGTCCGGCAAGGGCCTGGCGTCGACGCTGGTGGCGGCCGCGCTCGCCGATGTGCGGGCGCGCGGGCTGCGGGTTGTGGCGTTGTGCCCGTTCACGGCCGCCTACCTGCGCGGGCATCGCGAGTACGACGATATTCTCGACCCGCTGACCCCGCGGCTGAAGGCCGATCTGCGCGCGGCGCAGCTGATCTAGCGCCCGTCGCGCGGCCTGCGCGGGCCACGGCGCGGGGGTACTCTGTGCAGCGAAAACAGGCCGAACCCCAAGGAGATGCATCATGGCTGGTGGAGTAGCGCGCCGCGACCGATTCGAATTGCCCGACTCGGTGCGACGCTTTTTTGAGGGCGACTGGGAGTCCGCAGCCCTGCGGGTGGAGGAATACCAGGAGGGTGACACCCTCGTGGTGAAAGCCGAGATGCCCGGCATCGACCCCGACAAGGACGTGGACATCTCGGTGTCCGACGGGGTCCTGCACATCCAGGCCGAACGCCAGGAGACCAGCGAACACAAGGAGAAGGGCGGCTACCGCACCGAATTCCGCTACGGCTCCTTCGCCCGCGACATCCCGTTGCCCAGCGGCAGCAAGGACTCCGACGTCTCGGCCAGCTACCGGGACGGCGTACTCGAGGTGCGGGTGCCCGTCGCCGAGCGCGAGCAGACGACGTCGAAGATCCAGGTGACCCGCGGCTGAGCCTGCACCGCTGGCACTGACGGGTCAGACGGCGGTCGTCGCCGCCGCCTTGGTGGATGCCGGTTCGCCGGCTGCTGCTGCCCGCGGCGCCGGCTCGTGGCCGAACAGCTTCGGGCGCAGCCACAGCGACACGTAGACCAGGGCGATCAGAGCCGGCACCTCGATCAGCGGGCCCACGATGCCGGCCAGGGCCTGACCGCTCGTGGCGCCGAACGTGCCGATGGCCACCGCGATGGCCAGCTCGAAGTTGTTTCCCGCCGCCGTGAAGGCCAGCGTGGCCGTGCGGGCGTACGACAGCCCGACCAGCCGGCCGGCCAGAAAGCCCGCCCCGAACATCACCGCGAAGTAGACCAGCAGCGGCAGGGCGATGCGCACCACGTCCAGCGGCCGGTCGATGACCTGCTGACCCTGCAGGGCGAAGAGCAACACGATCGTGAAGAGCAGTCCGTAGAGCGCGAATGGGCCCACCCGCGGCAGGAACCGGCTCTCGTACCAGGCGCGGCCACGGGCGGCCTCGCCGATGCGACGGGAGAGGTAGCCGGCCAGCAACGGAATTCCGAGGAACACCAACACGCTCGCGGTGATCGCCCAGATGGAGAACTCGGCGCTGGTCGTGGCCAGGCCGAGCCAGGCCGGCAGCACCTGCAGGTAGAACCAGCCGAGGGCGGCGAACGCGATGACCTGGAACACCGAGTTGATCGCCACGAGGAACGCCGCGGCCTCCCGGTCGCCGCAGGCCAGGTCGTTCCAGATGAGCACCATGGCGATGCACCTGGCCAGACCCACGATGATCAGCCCGGTGCGGTATTCGGGCAGGTCGGGCAGGAAGACCCAGGCGAGCGCGAACATCAGCGCCGGGCCCACGAGCCAGTTCAGCACCAGCGAGGACACCAGCAGGCGCCGGTCGCCGGCGACGGCGCGGGCATCCGAGTACCGCACCTTGGCGAGCACCGGATACATCATCACCAACAGGCCCACCGCGATCGGCACGCTCACCGAGCCGATCGAGAACGCGTGCAGCAGGTCGCCGACGCCGGGCGCGAAGACGGCGAGCAGTAGCCCGAGCCCCATCGCGAGGAGAATCCAGACCGGCAGCAGCCGATCGGTGGTGCCGAGCTGCGCGGCGGCAGGGGCGGGCTGGTCGGCGGATGTCATGGTGCTCCATCGGTCGCGGCTGGGAAATAGATGAACGTCGATATTGAGTGTGGCGACAGCATCGATGGATGTCAATTCGCGTGTCAGAATGGGGGGATGGTGAACGTCGAACTTCTGCAGGCCCCCGCGGCGGTCGAGTGCTGCGCGCCGCCCGCCCGCCAAGCGCTCGCCGCGGACGGCGCGGAAAAGCTTGCGAAGACCCTCAAGGCCATCGCCGATCCGGCCCGGCTTCGGCTGATCTCGATGGTCGCCGCCCACGACGACTCCGAAGCCTGCGTCTGCGACCTCACCGAACCCCTCGGCCTCAGTCAGCCCACGGTGTCCCACCATCTCAAAGTGCTGGTGGATGCCGGTATTCTCTCCCGGGACAAGCGCGGCACCTGGGCGTACTACCGACTGGTGCCCGGCGCTCTCGACGCCCTGGCCCAGTCGGTCGTCACCGTCTGAGCCCTCGGGTCCACTGGAACCACCCAGCCGCGCTTTGTAGAGTGAAGGCATGACAATGGCACCCGATCACGCCGTGCGCCGCAGCGCGCTGTTCGGCTGGCTGTGGAGCGTCGCGGTTCTCGGCCTCGGCCTCTGGGTGAGCCTGGCCACCGGTGAGTGGATCGCCTTGCTGTGCGCGGCAGGCCTGGTCATCCTGCCGATCGGCGGCCTGGCCCTCCGCGCCAGACGACCCTAGCGACACCCCCGCCGATGTGTGCGTACGCATGCACGCACACGGTTTACCCAGAAACGTGACGTAACGTCATTTACCTGCGCGCGGGGCCGACGTCGTCGCCGTGTGCTGGATTCCCATTCGGCGGTGCCACCTTCACGGTTCCCGCCCGCTCCACGCCCTATCCGGCCTGCCCTGTCACCTGACGCGGGCCGCTGCCGGTGAGTGACCCTTTCGAGGCCTGGTGGATCCGCATCCTGATCCCGCATCGACCAGAAAGCTTTTGCCATGTCCATTTGCACCGTGCACATCCTTGCCCACGTTTCGGCCGGGGAGTTTCATGCGTAGGCGCAGCGGATTCATCAAGCCGCCCTCCCGCCGCCGGCAGGTCACCGCCGTCACCGCCATGACCTTTGTGGCGCTGCTCACCACGGCCGGTGCGCTGCCCGCGCAGGCCGCTTACGTGGATGCCGACGGTGCTCCGGCCAGCGCGGCTCAGGCGTCCGCCGCCAGGGTAGCCCAGGCCGAGGCCGCACCGGCACAGAGCATCAGCGTGACCGCCGCAGCGCCCGTCCCCGTGCAGGTGGACACCTACACGGCCAAGGAGGTCGCGCCGCCACCACCACCCGTGGTCGTCGCCCCCGCCGCCGCGGCCGCGGCCACCGCCGTTGCCGCCGCCCCCGCCGGGGCGAGCGTGCGCTGGCCGTTCCCCGGCTCCATCCGCATCTCCGACGGGTACGGCCCCCGCTCGGCGCCCTGCGCGGGATGCTCGACCTTCCACGACGGCCTCGACATGAACCCCGGCCAGGGAACCCCGATCGGTTCCGTCGCCGACGGCGTCGTGAGCTCGGTGACCGCGTACGACAACGGCGGCCTGGGCGTGCACGTCATGATCGATCACGTCGTGAACGGTCAGAACGTCACCAGCACCTACGGGCACATGCTCGCCGGCTCCGCCGCCGTGAGTGTGGGCCAGTCCGTCACGGCCGGTCAGGTGATCGGCAACGTCGGCAGCACGGGCCAGAGCACGGGACCGCACCTGCACCTGGAGCTGCACCTCGACGGCGTCACCGCCATCGACCCGTACTCCTGGTTGACCGAGCACGCGGGGCCGATGTAGCCGACCCCGGGGCCATACGGCGCCGGTCGCCCGGGCCGGGAGTCAGGGCGTCGGCGGCGTCACCTGGAAGTACAGGTGGGCGTGCAGACGACATCCGTCATTGAAGGGCGACCCGCACGCCGGGCAGGCGGACACGGACCTGTAGACCTCGATCGTGAGGGTCTGCCCGCACGCCCCGCAGAGAATCGCCCGCTCGGCCCACTCCGCCGGCTCCCACTGCGCTGCCGGGTGCGATTCGGCGTCGGCGTGACACTGGAAGCACGGGTAGAACCTGTCGCAGCAGCGGAACCTGATCGCGACGATGTCGGTGGGCCCGGCGTAATGCACGCACCGGGTGTTCGCATCGACGGTGGCGCCGTAGACGCGCGGCCTGGCCGGGTGCCGGTCGGCCGGGACTTCGTGCAACATGCCGTCTCCTTCGGGTCCAACAGCGCGGTCACCCGTTCGCATCCGCTCGCATCCGCTCGCATCCGCTCGCATCCGCTCGCATCCGCTCTCGTGCGCGGAGAACAACTGTGGCCGGTGCGGACTTCTGCGCCCGGTGTGCCGGGTGCACTTGTCCGCACCGGCCACAGTAGCCGAGCTGGATGCCGTCGCGGGAGTCCGCGCGGGCAGTGGCTACTCGCCCGAGTCGGTGCCGCTGGTGTCGGTCGTCGCGGTGGCCTGCTCCAACACGAACGCCTCGAAGGCTGCCGCGTCGCCGAGGTCGCCCTCATACTTGACGCCCTGCACGAGGACCGTCGGGGTGCCGGCGAGCGCGCCGATGTCGGTGTTGGGCAGCGGGTTGTCCAGAGCGCGGTCGGTGGCGTCGCCCACCCAGTCGGCGAACTCCTGGTCGGTGATGCAGGTGGCCACGGATTCGTCGGTGACGCCGGCCTCCTCCACCAGGCTGACGAGCTCAGCATTGCTGAGGCCGGTCGTGCCCTCGGTGGGCTGGTTCGCGAACAGGGCGCTGTTCACGTCGAGGAAGCTGTCCGGCTGGTAGTTGGCCACGCAGGCGGCGGCGTTGGCCGACCTGGTGGAGTACTTGCTGCCGCTCGAGGACTGGTCGAGGATCGAGATCGGGTGCGTCTCGAGGGTGATGTTGCCCGCGGTGAGCCAACTGGTGAGCTGGGCGCCGTTCGTGGTCTCGAACTGGCCGCAGTATGGGCACAGGTAGTCCAGGTACACCGCGATGTTCACGGTGCTGGTGAGCTCGCTCACATCGGTGGGCACTGGCTCGGCGTCGGCCGCGGTCGCCGCGGTCGTCACGGCGCTGATGGTGGTGCCGTCACCCTGCATCAGGATGCCGTCGCTGGCCATGTTGAGCGGCCCGGGCGAGGGCGGCTTGACGCTGCCCACGATCAGGACGGCGACGATGACGGCCACGGCCACCAGGGCCAGGCCGATGCCGCCGCGGAGGAACCAGCGATTGCGCGTCTCGCGCTTCTTCTGCTCCTCCCGCTGGATGCGGGCGGTCTCGCGCGCGACCTCACGGCGATCCTTCTTCGGGGGGAGCGCCTGGCCGGGGGTTTTTGAGTTCATGGGCTATCTGTGCCGTTTCGTCGGGACTGGTTCTCACCCCGACGATATCGACCCGGCCTATGAGGCCGGTTGCCGGGTGCTGTGAGCTAGCTGGGAGGGCAGCCCGAGCCGGGCACCCAGATCAGCCTAAGACCAGATCGGGGTGCGCCGGGAGCGATCGGCTAGAACCAGGTGCTCAGGTGCGGGGCGTAGGCGGAGTGCAGCGCCGTGTCCAGCCGGATGGCGGCATCCGGGGACTTCTCGGTGATCCGGCCGGCGCGGGCGAGGTCGACCGCGCTCGTGCCGCCGAGGTACAGCGACGCGAGGTCCGCTGCCGAGAGGGCCACCTCGACGGCGCCGGCCGGGGCCGTACCGGTGAGCGGATGCGCCTGCCCCGACCCGTCGGCGGCCACGGTGAGCAGAAACCGGCCCTCGGCGAAGCCGAGGTCGTCGGTGACGTCGAGCAGGTAGTCGCCCGGCGCCGCGTAGCTGCGGGCGCCGAGCGCCACCGGAACGTCGAGGATGCGCAGCCAGAGGTGGTCGCGTTCGCTGGTCTTGCGCACGGCGCGGTGGTCGGAGACCTGCCAGGCCACCGGCTCGGAGACGCTGCGGAGGCCCGCGTTGATCTCGCTGACCATGTCCATCTCGATCACGAACCGCCAGAGCGCGGCATAGGCGTCGTCGGTGGCCGCGACGAGGTCGACAAGCTTGAGCTGGCCGGGGTGGCTGACGTTCTGCAGCGCGATCTCGTAGAGCGCGAATCCGGCGATGGCGCCGTCGGCATCGTCGTAGCGCACCGCGCGGATGCCGCGCTTGTGCGCGTCGGGTTCGTTCGGCAGCAGGCCAAGGGTACGCTTCCACCAGATCTCGCGACGGTCGACCTCGCCGGGGGAGCGATCGCGGGTGCGTTCGAAGACTTCGGGGCCGTCGGCGAGCAGCGATTCCGGGCTGACGAACTGAACGCGGCCGGCCGGGGTTGGGCCGGTCCAGCGGGCCCGCTGGGTGTCGACGACGTACGAGGACTGCCGAGCCGACGGTCCGAAACCGTACCGGCCGTAGATGGTGGCTTCGGAGACCGTGAGCATGGCGATCGGCAGGCCGAGCCGCTGGGCGGTGCGGAGCTCCGAGGTGAGCATGGCCCTGGCAATGCCCTGGCGGCGGTGGGTGGGGGAGACGGTGACCGAGCTGATCGCCCAGGTGCCCAGGGCGGTGCCGCCGGGCACGGTCAGGCCCATCTCCCAGGACCGTATCGTGGCGACCGGGGTCTCCGGGTCGGCCTGCGAGGCGTCCCAGACGCCGGTGACCCTGTCGGTGGCGATGTCCTCGACCTGCACCTCGAGGGTGCCCTCGGTGGGCGTGACCTCGTGGAAGCCGCGGGCATCCGCCAGCAGCCAACGCTTGAGGCCCGCCTCGTCGTCGGCGTCGAGCACCGCCAGTCTCAGGCCGCGTTCGGCGAGGTTTGCGGTGGATTCGGGGTCGACGGGTGCGGAGGCGTAGGCATTCACCCATCCAGCCTACTCACGCCGATCCGGCGCGGACCGGGTGGGTGGCGGCCCGCTTGTCACCGATGCGGACGTCGTCGGCGGCGACGGTACCGGGATGGTGTTCCTGGCGCAGGCGAGTGCCCTCCACGTCTCGTGGACCACTTTCCTCCCGCAGGCAGGTGTCCTTCGCGGCGGCACGGGTTCTAGCGTGTACCGCCGGGACTGACCTGTGCCGCCGGGACTGGCGCGTGCCGAGAGGCCCGCGGCGCCGGAAGCGGGGCGAGGCCCCGCCGGGAATGGACCGCGCCAGAGGCGCCAGGCGGCTGCAACGTTGTAATGGAGGCGGTAAGTTCGGACGTGAGCAGACCGACGCGCCGAGGACGGTGTGTGGCCGCGCGGCGCCGCGACCGCGCGCACGGACTGTTCGCGGCACTGACCGACAGGGAGCGAAATTGGCAGCAACACTGCGCGATGTGGCGGCGCTGGCCGGGGTGTCGATCAAGACCGTCTCCAATGTGGTCCATGACTTTCAGCACATCCGGCCCGCAACCCGGGAGAGGGTGCGCGCGGCCATCGACGAGCTCGGCTACAAGCCCAACATCTCGGCACGCAGCCTGCGCTCCGGCCGCACCGGTGTGATCGGCCTGGCCCTGCCCGAGCTCAGCCTCAGCTACTTCGCCGAGCTGGCGGATGCGATCATCCAGGCCGCCGAGCGCCGTCACCTGGTGGTGCTGCTCGAGCAGACCGGTGGCGGTGACCGCGGCCGCGAGATCGCCATGCTCTCGAGCCCGCGGCTACAGCTGACCGACGGCCTGATCTTCAGCCCGCTGGGCCTGAGCACCGACGATGCCGCCATGCTCAACGTGGGCTACCCGATGGTGCTGCTCGGTGAGCGGGTCTTCGGCGGACCCGTTGACCACGTCACCATGCACAACGTGGAAGCCTCGAAGGCGGCGACCCTGCACCTGATCAGCCGGGGCCGGCGCCGGATCGCCATCATCGGCGCGCACGAGGGCGAGGTGGTGGGCTCCGCCGTGCTGCGTGTGCAGGGTTATCGCGAGGCCCTCGCTGAGGCCGGCATCCCGTTCGACCCGGCCCTGATCTGCAATGTGGGCCGGTGGCACCGGGCGGACGGCGCCGAGGCGATGCGCGCCCTGATCGACACCGGCGTCAGTTTCGACGCGGTGTTCGGGCTCAACGACACCCTGGCGCTCGGCGCCATGCGGGTGGCTCAGGTGGCCGGGCTGCGGGTACCGGAAGACGTGATGTTCATCGGCTTCGACGCCCTCGACGAGACTAAGTACTCCCTGCCGACCCTGTCGACCATCGACCCCGGCCGCGACGAGATCGCCGACACCGCGGTGCGCCTGCTCGTGCAGCGCATCGAGGAGGGCGTGACCCCGCGGGTGCCCGAGGTCTACCTGGCCGACTACACCGTGATCGACCGGGAGTCGACGGCAGGCTGACTGGACTGGTGCTCGAGGGGGGTGTCGAGGTGCATAAGACGGCAGCCGTGTGCCGGCACCCGCAGGGTGAGGCCGCCGTTCGTCACCGCGACCTGATCGCCGTGCCACAGGTCGGTGGCCGTGGCCGCCCCGGCCGGTGCGCCCAGCGCCGACAACGGCAGATGGATCTCCCTGGCGGCGTCCGCGGTGTTGAACACGGCCACGTAAATCGCCGCCGGCTCCTCGACTTCGGCCCCGGCAACCGAACTCCACACGATGGTGTCACCCTCCCGCCAGAGCTCCCGCTGGCCGTGCGAGTCGCGGTGCATGCGCAGCACCGCCGGGTTGGTGAGCAGGGCCAGGGTCTGGGATGGGGTGGACGGCAGGTCGCCGCCGAACATCAACGGGGACCGGGCCAGGCACCACAGCGTGAGCATGGTGCGCTGTTCGTCCGGCGTGAGCCGGCTCATCCGGTCGTCGCCGCGTTCGGCCCGGATGCCGATGCGCCCCAACGGCAGCATGTCGGCGTCGGCCCAGGCTCCGGGGCGCTGGTGCGGTGCCCAGCGCGCGAGCCGGCCGAACTGGTCGAGGATGTCCTCCCAGCGGTCCCAGAGATCGTCGGACACTCGCCAGAGCTCGGCGTTTGCGGCCAGGTGCTCGCGGTGGGCCTGGGAGAGATCGGTGCCGGGGGAGAGGCTGAGGGTGATCGGGCGTCCGGAGCGGGCGATGGCCAGGGCGTAGGCCGCAATTTCGCGGGAGTGGTACGGCGCGAGCATGTCGTCGGCCTTGATGAAGTCCACGCCCCAGGTCGCGAACTGGGCCACCTGGGCGTCGTAGTAGGCCTGCGCGCCGGGGTGGTCGTGGTTCAGGCCCACGTTGTCCGGGTTCCAGGTGCAGGCCGAGGCCGGGTCGGCGATGTCGGCGGCGGTCACCCCGGCACGCTCGAAGACGGGCAGGGCCCGCTCCACCGCGGCGCGCGGGATCCCGCGCATGATGTGCAGCCCGAAACGCAGGCCGAGCGCGTGCACCCGGGCGGCGAGCGGGGCGAAGCCGGCGCCGGCGGCCGCCGACGGGAACCGGTTGGTGGCGGGCAGCTGGCGGCCCCAGGCATCCATCTCGATGCCGGGCTTCTCGTTGTAACCACCCGCGCGGGCGGCGGGGTCGTACCAGGCGATGTCGACCACGATGGTGTCCCAGCCGAAGCGCAGAAGGTGTTCGGCCATGAACTCGGCGTTGGCCAGCACCTCGGCCTCGGTGACGGTGGTGCCGTAACAATCCCAGGAGTTCCAGCCCATCGGAGGCCGGTCGGCGAGTGGGGCGACGGTGTCGTGCATGGCCAGGTCAGCGGGGAATTCGAGGGACATCGGGAGGCTCCGGTTCGGTGGGCCGCCCCGGCCACGGCCGGTAACGGGACGATAACATTTATTGCAACGTTGGAATTTTTTACCGGGATTCGTTGCGTATGCACCGAGCCTGTCATACTGTTACAACGTTGTAAATCACTCAGGACGCGGATGTCCGACCCGACGGGCCGTGGCATCCACCACTCACAGCACAGCCAATCGGGAAGGAACTACGTGATGAAGAGGTCACGTTTTATCGCCGCCTCCGTAGCAATGATCGCTACGACCGGCCTTCTGCTCAGCGGATGCTCGGCAGGAGCAGCAGACACCGGTGAGAAGCAGCTCACATTCATGTTCCGCGGCGGCGAAGACGAGAAGGCCGCATACACGACGGCCATCAAGGCCTTCGAAGAAGCCAACGACGTCAAGGTCAAGATCATCTCGACCACCGCAGACGACTACGCCACCAAGCTCAAGGCGGCCATCGCCGGCAAGCAGATCCCGGACGTGTTCTACATCGCGCAGGGCGACATCCAGGCCTACGTGAACAACGGTGTCGTCCTCGACATCACTGAGTACGTCGAAGGGTCGGACACCCTCGACCTCGACAACATCTGGGAATACGGCGTCGACAGCTACCGCTTCGACGGCAGCCTGGTCGGCGAAGGCGCCATCTACGCTCTGCCGAAGGACGTCGGACCGTTCTCGTTCGGGTACAACAAGACCATGTTCGAGGCCGCCGGTATTCCGCTGCCCGACGTGGACGTTCCCCTGACGCTCGAGGAGTTCGTCAACATCTCCAAGCAGCTCACCAAGGACCTCAACGGTGACGGCGAGCTGGACCAGTGGGGCACCGGCCTCAACGTGCAGTGGAGCCTGCAGTCGTTCGCATGGTCGAACGGCGCCGACTTCCTCAACGAGGACCGCACCAAGGTCACCGTTGACACGCCCGAGTTCGCCGAGGCGCTGCAGTGGTTCGCGGACCTGTCCAACGTGGAGGGCGTCACCCCCTCCACCGCGCAGGCGCAGACCCTTGACACCTACCAGCGTTGGATGAGTGGCCAGATCGCGTTCTTCCCGGTGGGCCCGTGGGACGTCTCCACGTACGCCGAGCTCGACTTCGACTGGGACCTGATTCCCTACCCGGCCGGGAAGACCGGTGAGTCCGCCACCTGGGTCGGCTCGCTCGGCATCGCCGTCGGCAGCACCACCGAGGACCCTGAGCTGTCCGCCAAGCTTGTCGAGTACCTCTCTGCCGACGTCACGGCGCAGCAGACCTTGGTCGACGCCGGGGTGCAGATCCCGAACCTCAAGGACATGGCCGACACCTGGGTGGCCGACTCGACCACCAAGCCGGCCAACAAGCAGGAATTCCTCGACATCGTCAACGACTACGGTCGTGCGCTGCCGGCGAACAACACCTACAACGCCGAGTGGTACGACGAGCTGTTCACCAACATCCAGCCGGTCCTCGACGGCAAGCAGACCGCCGCCGACTACCTCAAGGAGGCGCAGCCCAAGATGCAGGCCTTCCTGGACGACGCCAACGCCCAGGCCGGTATCGGCTAACACCGCCCGGATGCCGCGGCCGCGCTCTCTACGCGTGGCCGCGGCATCCGCCCCCGGCCCCGGCCGGCCCCCCGCTCATGGAATCACGTCAAGGAAGATCACTGATGTCCACCACAGCTCTTCGCACCAAGCCGCGCCGCTCTCGACTGCACAGGCGCGAGCACCAGGTTGCCCTCGCGTTCATCGCGATCCCCCTGATCGGCTTCCTGCTTTTCACGCTCTACCCGCTGCTGTTCTCCGTCTACGCCTCCTTCACGGCCTGGAATGGGCTGGCCGCTCCGAAGTTCAACGGGATCGACAACTACATCAAGATGTGGAACGACCCGTATTTCGCCAAGGCCATGTGGAACACCTTCTTCATGATGATCGGTATCCCGATCGGCCTGGTGCTCTCGATGGCGTTGGCCCTCGGGCTCAACCGTAAGATGCGCGGCACCACGTTCTTCCGCACCGTCTACTACGTGCCGGTGATCTCTTCGATCGCCGCAATCGCCATCCTCTGGCAGTGGGCCTACAACGGCGACTTCGGCCTGGTCAACCAGGTTCTGGACCTGTTCGGCATTCAGGGACCCAACTGGCTGGCGAACAAGGACACCGTCAAGCCGGCACTGATCATCATGGCCACCTGGAAGGGGCTCGGCTACTCGATGCTGCTCTACCTGGCTGCCCTGCAATCGGTGCCGCGCTACCTCTACGAGGCCGCAGCGCTCGACGGCGCCGGCACCTGGGCTCAGTTCCGCCACATCACCCTCCCGATGGTTCGACCGGTCACCTTCTTCCTCGTGGTGACGAGCATCATCGGCGGCTCGCAGATCTTCATCGAGGTCAACATCATGACCCCGACGGGCGGTCCGGAATTCAGCTCGGCGACCATCGTCTGGTACATCTGGCGGCAGGCCTTCAACAACCTGCACATGGGCTACGCGTCATCGATGTCGATCGTGCTCGGTCTGATCATCTTCGTGATCACCGTCATCCAATTCAGGCTCAACCGCCGCAACCAGTTCTCGATCGACTGAGGCCGCCACCGTGACTACATCAACCTCCCTGCCCGGCTCCATTCCGAGCGCAGCTCCCCTCCTGGCCCCCGACGGGGCACTCCCACCGACCTCAGGTGGCCGCCGTCTCCCGGCGCCGAACCGCAAGCGCGGCGTCTCGCGCACCACCAGCTATTCGATCGGCAATGTGATCGTCACGATCATCCTGTCCATCGGCGCTGTGGTCATGATCGGCCCGTTGCTCTGGACGTTCTCCACCTCCATCAAGACCCAGGAAGCGATCTTCTCGCTGCCGCCGCAGTGGATCCCCGACCCGATGGTGTGGGAGAACTACCTGCGGGTCTGGTCGGCCGGTCCGCTGCTCAGCGGCATCCGGAACAGCTTGATCGTGGCGGGTACCGTCACCGTGGTCGGATCGGTCACCTCCTCGATCGCCGCGTTCGCTTTCGCGAAGATGCGGATGCCGTTCAAGAACGCCGCATTCCTGATGCTGCTGGCCGGCCTGATGATCCCGTTCCCGACCATCATGATTCCGCAGTTCATGGTCTTCGCCGAGATCGGTTGGGTCGACACCCTGCTGCCGTTGATCGTGCCCGGCCTGTTCGGCAACATCATCATGATCTTCTTCCTCAAGCAGTACCTCGAGAACGTGCCGGACTCGATCATCGAGGCCGCCAAGCTCGACGGCGCCTCCTACCTGCAGATCTTCTTCAAGCTGATCTTCCCGGCCATCCGGCCCGCCATGGCGGCGCAGTTCATCCTCTGGTTCATGGCGGTCTGGAACGACTACCTGGCCCCGATCATCTACCTGAACACGCCGGAGAAGCAGACCCTGCAGCTGGTGATCGCGAGCTTCAACGCCCAGTACGCCAGCCAGACCGACTACCCGCTGATCATGGCGGCGTCCTTCATCGCCCTGCTGCCCGTGCTGATCGTGTTCATCATCTTCCAGCGCCAGATCATCGAATCCGTCGCCCTCACCGGCGGGAAGGGCTGATCATGTCGGTTCTCGACCAGACCCTGCCCGGCCAAGCGCGACCCGGCCAGGCGCTGCGCAGCCTGACCCCGGCGCCCGCCGGCGACCCGGCCGACTGGGGCACCCGCAACGCCCACGACCCCACCGTCGTGCGCGACACCGACGGCACCTGGTACATGTTCTCCACGGATGCCGCCGCCGGCGCCGATGCGGTGGCGGCCGGCGTGCACGTGCGCCGGTCGACCGACCTCGTGCACTGGTCCTTCGTCGGCACCGCCCTGGACGGCGTGCCCGGGCCCGCTTTCGAGTGGAGCCAGGCGCCCGGGCTCTGGGCTCCGGAGGTCGTGCGCTGGCCGACGGCCGGCGCCTCGACCGCCGCCGCATCCGATGTGAAGTGGCACATGTACTACTCGGCCTCCACCTTCGGTTCGAGCACGTCCGCCATCGGCCTGGCCGTGGCGAGCCGGCTGGCCGGACCGTGGGAGGACCGCGGCATCGTCGTGGCCACCCGCGCCGGAACCGACAGCCAGAACGCGATCGACGCGGCCGTCACCGTCGACAGGTCCGGCACCCCGTGGCTGACCTACGGGTCGTTCTTCTCCGGCATCTACACGCTGCCGCTGAACCCGGCGACCGGCCGGCCACAGACGCCGGGCGACCTGGGCACCGTCATCGCCCGCCGGCCGGTATCGGTGGACCGGGCGATCGAAGGCGCCTTCATCGTCTACCGCCGAGAGGAGGACCGCTACGTGCTGTTCTCCTCCTACGACTCGCTCTTCGACAGCTACAACGTACGGGTGGCCGTGGCCGAGGAGATCACCGGCCCGTACACCGACCTGCTCGGCCACTCGATGACCGACCTCGACACCGATCCGGCGCTGATCGGCACCAAGGTGCTCGGCAGCCACCGGTTCGGCGACGACACCGGCTGGCTCGCCCCCGGGCACAACTCGATCCTGACCGAGCCGGGCCTGCCCGGCACGGGCGCTGCCGCCGATGCAACAGCGTCAGCCTGCCGCGCCGACGAGTACTTCATGGTGCACCACGTGCGCTTCGCCGACGACCCCAGCCAGCACGTTGTGCAACTGCGGCGCACCTTCTTCACCGAAGCGGGGTGGCCCGTCGTCTCGCCGCAGCCGTTCGCCGGCGTCGATGCGGAGCGCCTGGCCGCGCCGGTGAGCCTGGCCGGCCCGTGGCGCGCGGTGCGTCTGGCTCCAGAGTCGACCGCGCTGGTGAATGCCGACCCGGTCACCGTCGCAACGGCGCCCACGGTTCTGGTTCCCACGGATGCGCCCGAGCGGCTCTTCGACGGGCGCACCGAACGCGTGCGGCTGGTCGTCGGCGGCGCATCCGGCACCGAACTCGACGCCGTGGTCTTCACCAGCTGGGACTGGGCGAACGCCCGGCCCGCCCTCTCCTTCAGCGGCCTCACCGCCGACGGGGTGGCCTGGTTCGGCACGAGTGGCGCCTGAGATGGACGACTACGCCATCGGCTGGGCCGGGAAGGTGATGCACTGGCTGCGGTTCGCGATCGCGCTCGTGGTGATCAACCTGCTCTTCCTCGCGGGCACTCTCGCCGGGCTGATCGTGCTGGGCGTGTTCCCGGCGGCCACGGCCGCGGCGATCCTGCTCGGCAGGCTGCGCGCCGGCCAGCCCAGCGACAGGCTGGTGCGGGACTTCATCACCGCCTACCGCGCCCAGTTCTGGCACCTCGCGGTCGTCGCGATCCCGTTCCAGCTCGCCACGGTACTGGTGTTCCTCGACCTGGTGGCTTTCCAGACCACTGCGGTGGCGGGCAGCCCGGTCAGCGCAGTGCTGCTCGTGCTGCTGGTCGTGGTCTCGGTCGGCACCCTGCTGGCGGCGTTCTCCGCGATCATCATCTGCACCCGCTACCGCGACTCGGCCCGCTCGATCTGGCGGTACGCGTTTGTGCTGCCGTTCGTGTCCCCGCTGCTGAGCCTGTCGCTGATCCTGGCGCTGGGCGCGCTCACGCTGGCCCTGTTCCAGTTCGGCGTGCTGGTGCCGCTGATCGGCGCCTCGGCGCCTCTGTTCGTGGCGGGCTGGCTCATCGACCACCGGCTCGCCGCCCTCGACGCGGCGCACCCCGCGCACGGCGCGGTGCGCAACGAAGACGGCGCACTGTCACTCGCGCCCAGCCGGCGTGCGTCGCCGGCCTGAACAGCCCACCCCACCGCCTTTTCTCGTTTCACTCGACTTCGCCCCACCTCGTCAACGCTGCACAGATAGGACACGATCTCCATGACCACCGCACGAATCAGTATCGACCGCACCAATGTGGTCGCCACCATCAACCGGCGCATCTTCGGCTCCTTCGTGGAGCACCTCGGTCGCTGCGTCTATGACGGGATCTTCGAGCCCGACCACCCCACCGCCAACGAGGACGGCTTCCGCCTTGACGTGGTCGACCTGGTCAAGGAGCTGGGCTCCACCACCATTCGCTACCCCGGCGGAAACTTCGTCTCCGGCTACAAGTGGGAAGACGGCGTCGGACCCCGCGACCGGCGCCCGGTGCGCCGCGACCTGGCCTGGCACTCGCTGGAAAGCAACCAGGTGGGCCTGGAAGAGTTCGGCCGCTGGTGCGAACTGACCGGCTCCGAACTGATGATGGCCGTGAACCTCGGTACCCGCGGCATCGAGTCGGCGCTCGACCTGCTCGAATACGCCAACGGTGAGGCCGGCACCGCCCTGGCCGACGAGCGCGTCGCCAACGGCAAGACCGAACCGTACGACATTCGCATGTGGTGCCTCGGCAACGAGATGGACGGCCCCTGGCAGGTCGGCCACATGTCCTCCGACGACTACGGCAAGATCGCGGCCCGCACCGCCTCGGCAATGAAGACCGCCGACCCGTCGCTGGAGCTCGTGGTCTGCGGATCCTCCGGCTCGGCGATGCCCACCTTCGGCGAGTGGGAGCGGGTCGTGCTCGAGCACAGCTACGAGTCGGTCGACTACATCTCCTGCCACGCCTACTACCAGGAACGCAACGGCGACCTGGCCTCCTACCTGGCGTCGTCGCTGGAGATGAAGTACTTCATCGACACCGTCGTGGCCACCGCCGACCACGTCAAGCACAAGCTGCGCAGCAAGAAGACCATCCAGCTCTCCTTCGACGAGTGGAACATCTGGTACCTCGACGAGCACCAGGCCTCCGAGGAGGTCAACGACGAGTGGCGTTTCGCGCCGCGTCAGCTCGAGGACGTCTACTCGGTGGCGGATGCCGTCGTGCTCGGCAACCTGCTGATCACCCTGCTGCAGAACCACGACAGGGTCGGCTCGGCCTCTCTGGCACAGCTGGTGAACGTGATCGCCCCGATCATGACCGAACCAGGCGGAGACTCCTGGCGCCAGAGCACATTCTTCCCCTTCTCGGTGACCTCCAGGCTCGCCCGCGGCGAGGTGCTCACGCCCCGCATCACCGTCGACACCTACGACACCGCGGTGTACGGCGCCGCACCGCTGGTGGACTCGGTCGTGACCGCTGACGCCGAGACCGGCACGAGCGCGGTGTTCCTGGTGAACCGCAGCCAGACCGAGTCGATCGAGGTGGCCATCGACGTGTCCGGGCTCGGCGCATCCGTCATCACGGAAGCCGTCACCCTGAACGACGCCGACCCGTACGCGAAGAACACGCTGGCCGACCAGAACCGGGTGGGCCTGAAGGACCTCACCGGTTCGGTCCTCGCCGACGGCACGCTCACCGTGACGTTGCCGCCCGTCTCATGGTCGGCGATCGCGCTCGGTTAGGACGAGCGGGTCAGGCGGGCACGCCCGCGGGCCTGTTCGTCCTGACCCTGGCCGCGGTCGTCCTGTTCGTGCTGTGCGGATGCTCGGCCGAGCAGGGCGCCCGCGAGCTCAGCGGTGACATCGCCACTCACGACCCCGCCTACGTGGCCGGGGTCGAGGGGGACGCGTCGTACGTGTACTCGACCGGCAACGGGCAGGTCGCGGACGGCAACATCCAGATCCGCCGGTCCATGGACGGGCTGGATTGGGAATACGTCGGCGAGGTCTGGCAGGAGAAGCCGGACTGGCTGGTGGAGGCGGTGCCCGGGGTGGACAACCTGTGGGCGCCGGAGCTCTACCAGCACGACGGCACCTGGTACCTCTACTACTCGGCGTCGCTATTCGGCACGAACACCTCGGTGATCGCGCTGGCGACCAACAGCACCCTCGATCCGGATGCGGCCGACTACGCCTGGGTGGACCGGGGCGAGGTGATCACCTCCGTGGGCACCGACTACAACGCGATCGACGCCGGGGTGGTCGAGGATGCCGAGGGCACGCCCTGGCTGAGCTTCGGCTCGTTCTCGTCCGGGCTGCACCTCGTCGAACTCGACTGGCCGAGCGGGCTGCGCGCCGACGACGCCGACCCGGTGCTGATCGCGGACCGCAACTTGGCCGTGAACGCTCTCGAGGCGCCGTTCCTGCTCGCGCACGACGGCTTCTACTACCTGTTCTTCTCGCGGGATTTCTGCTGCCGCGGCGTGGACAGCAGTTACAACATCGCCGTCGGACGGTCCGAGACCGTGGACGGACCGTACTTGGACGCCAACGGCGCCGCGCTGCTGGATGACGGCGGCACCCCGGTGCTCTCCGGCGACGGGGACCGGGTCGGCCCCGGCGGCCAGTCGGTGTCCGGCGGCACCCTCGCGTTCCACTACTACGACGCCAGCCTGGACGGCGCCTTTCAACTCGGCCTCATTCCGCTCGGCTGGGACGACGGCTGGCCGGTCGTGGCCTGGGAATAGCCGCCCATTTCTTCCGAACTAGCCACAGGAGTCCTCATGCCCATCACCGGACCCGTCAGCCCCCTCGCCAGGGCACACGGCGTCCTCCGTCCGCTGCCCCTCGACGCGGTGAGCCTCACTGGAACCGGGCAGCTCGCCAGCTGGCAGCGGGTGAACCGGGACGCCACCCTGGCGCACTGCGTGCGGCAGCTCGAGGAGTCGGGGGCGCTGGCCAACCTGCGGATCGCGGCCGGCTTGGAGAGCGGGGTCTTCCGCGGCTTCGTCTTCGCCGACTCCGACGTCTATAAGGTGCTCGAGGCCATCGGCTGGGAGGCCGGGCGGGCCGGTGGCGGCGCCGAGGTGTTCGTCTCCTTCGTCGATGACACCGTGGCGCTGCTGCAGGCGGCGCAGCAGGACGACGGTTACCTGGACTCGTTCTTCCAGGTGGCCAAGCCCGACGAGAAGTTCGCCGACCTTCGTTGGGGCCACGAGCTGTACTGCCTCGGGCACCTGCTGCAGGCCGGGGTGGCGTGGCAGCGCACCCGTGCCCGCACCGACCTGCTCGAGGTGGGGCTGCGGTTCGCCGGCCTGGTCGAGCAGCGCCTCGGCGCCGGCGGCGTGGACGCGGTCTGCGGGCATCCGGAAATCGAGACAGCCCTGGTCGAGGTGTACAGGGTGACCGGGCAGCGGCGCTGGCTTGAGCTGGCCCAGCGCTTCGTCGACCTCCGCGGCCACCGGAGCGTGGGCGAGGACCGGTTCGGCTACGGGTACTTCCAGGACCACGAACCCGTGCGCACGGTGCCCGGCGCCACCGGGCACTCGGTGCGCCAGCTGTACCTGGCCGCCGGCGTGGCCGACGTCTATGCCGAGAACGGGGAGCCGGAGCTGCTCGCCGCCCTCGAACGAATCTGGTCCGATGTGCACCGGAGCAAGATGTACGTCACCGGCGGGCTCGGCTCCCGGCACCGCGACGAGGCCTTCGGCGACCCGTTCGAGCTGCCGCCGGATCGGGCATACTCCGAAACCTGCGCCGCGATCTCCAGCGTGCAGTTCAACTGGCGGATGCTGCTGCTCACCGGCGAGGGCCGGTTCGCCGACGAGATCGAACGCGCGCTGTACAACGCCGTCGCCGGGTCGACCACGAGCGAGGGCACCGCGTTCTTCTACTCCAACCCGCTGCAGGTGCGCACCCACCGGGACGGCGCACACGAGCAGGCTCCGGCCCGCCGGGTGGGCTGGTACGACTGCGCCTGCTGCCCGCCCAACCTGGCCCGACTGGTCTCGTCGCTGCAGCACTACGCGGCGACGACGGCTGCGGGCTCCCTGCAGCTGCACCTCTACGAAACCGGCACCATCGACCTCGGCGGGGTCGGCGGGGCGGCCACCGTGGCCCGGATCCGCACGGGTTACCCGGTCGACGGTGTCGTGGCGATCGAGTTCGACGCGCCGTTCACCGGTGGCGAGGTGGCGCTGCGAGTGCCCGCCTGGGCGGAGTCCTGGCGGCTGACCGTGAACGGGGAGGCGGCTTCTGCGGCGGTGTCGGCCGGCTACCTGCGGGTGCCGGGGGCGGGCATCCGCTCGATCGAGCTGGTGCTGGACATGCCCGTGCGGCTGCGGCGGGCACATCCGCAGGTGGATGCGGTGCGCGGCTGCGTCGTGGTGACGCGCGGGCCGCTGGTCTACGCGCTCGAACAGGCCGACCTGCCCGGGTCGCTGGTGCTCGAGGACTTCGTCGTGGATGCCGCCGCCGCCGCCGAGCTGGGCCCGGTCGACGCGGATCTGGGCGTGCCGCTGGTGCGAATCACCGGGGCGCGGCGGGCGCCGGACGCGGGGGAGCTCTACCCGGTGGCTTCTGGCGACCGGTCTCCCGGCGGCGATGCCATCACCGTGACCGCGGTGCCGTACTACCGGTGGGGCAACCGCGCGCCCGGGGGCATGCGCGTCTGGATCCCCACCAGCTAGCCGTACCCCGCCATCCGCGCACTCGGCCCACCTCGCGAAAGCGGTGATGTGGTTGCTTCAGCTCGCGCGAGCTGACCGTTTCCCCGCTTTCGCGAAACAACCGCACCCTGCCCTCGGCCAATGAGACCCCAAGTAGGTCGCGAAAGCGGTGATGTGGTTGCTTCGGGTCGCGCGAAGTGACCGTTTCCCCGCTTTCGCGACACAGCGAACGTACGAAAGCGGGGTGCGGAGCTAGGCGCGGTGCGCGGCGTACTGGGCGCGGATGACCGGGCGGAAGTCCGGGGTGGGGTGCGCCTCGACCGCCACCGACCAGGCCGGGCGGGTGCCCGTGAGCGACCAGGCCGCCTGGGCGGCACCGCCGTCGGCGACGTACTCGCCGGGGGTGGGCACGGCCACCGGTGCATCGAACACCTGCGCGGCGATGAACTGCACGGCCGGGTTCTGCGCCGCTCCGCCGATCAGCAGGATGCGTTCGACGCTGACTCCCTGCGCGCGCACGGCGTCCAGCCCGTCGGCGAGGCCGCACAGCAGCCCCTCGATCGCAGCCCTGGCCAGGTTCGGCCGGGTGGTCGAGGTCAGGGTCATCCCGAACAGGGAGGCCGTGGCGTCGGGCAGGTTGGGGGTGCGTTCGCCCTCGAAGTACGGCTGCAGGACCAGGCCCTGCGCGCCGGGCTCGGCCTCCAGCGCGAGCCGGCCCAGTTCGTGGTGGTCGACGCCGAGCAGGCCGGCAATGGAGTCCAGAATGCGGGCGGCGTTGAGCGTGGCGATCAGCGGCAAGTGCAGCCCGCTGGCGTCGGCGAACCCGGCGACGGCGCCGGAGGCATCCTCGCTGGGCACCGCGGTAACGGCGAAGACCGTGCCGCTGGTGCCGATCGACACGATCACGTCGCCGGCCGCAGCGCCCAGGCCCAGGGCGGCTCCGGCGTTGTCGCCGGCTCCCACACCCACGACGAGACCGGCGGGAACCCCGGGCAGGGCCACCGTGGTGCCTGCGGTCTCACCAGGGCCGAGCACCCGGGGGAGCACGGCGTCGTGGCCGAGCCCGCGCACGAGCAGCTCACGGTCGTAGTCATCGAGGGCGGCCGAGAAGTAGCCGGTGCCGCTGGCATCCGACCGGTCGGTGGTCAGCGCGGTCAGCACGGGGCCGAGCTCGCTCTCACCGGCCGGGCCGTAACCGCGCAGCCGCCAGCTGAGCCAGTCGTGCGGGAGGGCGACGGCGGCGACCCTGGCGGCGTTGGCCGGTTCGGCCTCCCGCAGCCAGCGCAGTTTGGTGACGGTGAACGAGGCCACCGGCACGAGGCCGGTGCGGCGGGCGTATTCGGCGGCGCCGACCTCATCGATCAGGTCGGCGGCGGCCTGCGCGCTTCGGGTGTCGTTCCAGAGCAGGGCCGGGCGGATGACGCGGCCGTCCTCATCGAGCACGACCATGCCGTGCTGCTGCGCGGCCACCGACACGGCGGCGACGTCGTCGAGACCGCCGGCCTTCTCGACGGCGGCCAGCAGGGCATCCCACCAGGCGGCCGGATCGACCTCGGTGCCCACGGGATGACTCGCCTTGCCGGTGCGCACCAGCGCGCCCGTCTCGGCATCCCGCACCACTATCTTGCAACTCTGCGTCGACGAGTCGACTCCGGCAACCAGCGCCATGGCGCACTCCAAACCTCAAAAATCCGCGGTGGGTCGGCGGCGTCCTCGCCGTCGCCCGGGGGCTCACACATAAAATGTTCTGGGTCTAAACATATTCGGTCTAGCGGGGATGTTCAAACGCTTGCGGGCCCCCGCGGCATCACGCAAGGGGCTCCGTGCCGCCCGCAGCGGGCGGGCGGCACCCTCAGGACAGGGTGAGCAGCCGGCAGACGGTGGCGACCGCGCGCTCCAAATTTGCCGCGCCATCGGCGAGGGCGCTGGGCAGGTCGGCGACACCCGGCAGGATGGGCACCAGTGCGGCGAAGCCGTGGTCGTAGAGCACCTCGGCGCCGGGGCCGATCCGGCCCGCGAAGGCGACGACCGGGACACCGTGCACGCCGGCGGCCTCCGCAACACCCAGCGGGGTCTTTCCGCTCAGGGTTTGGGCGTCGAGGCTGCCCTCGCCCGTGAACACGAAATCGGCACCGGCGATCCGGTCGGCCAGGTGCACGGCATCCATCACGACATCCACACCGCGGCGCAGCTCGGCCGGGAAGAACGCCAGAAAGGCGGCCCCGAGTCCACCGGCAGCTCCGGCGCCGGGCTGGTTGGACACATCCGTGCCGGTCAGGGCGACGATCACGGTGGCGTACACGCCCAACGCGGCGTCGAGCTGGTGCACGGTGGCGGGGTCGGCGCCCTTCTGCGGGCCGAAGACGGCGCTGGCGCCGGCGGCTCCGAGCAGCGGATTCGTGACGTCACTGGCGATCTGGAACGTGCTGCCGGCCAACCGCGGGTCGACGGCGGACAGGTCGATCCGGTGCAGCCGCGCCAGGGCCGCACCGCCGCGCGGCAAGTCCGCACCGGCCTCATCGAGCAGGCGGGCGCCGAGGGCCTCGAGCATCCCGGCGCCACCGTCGTTGGTCACCGAGCCGCCCAGACCCACGATGAACCGCGTCGCACCACGGTCCAGGGCGTGGCGGATCAACTCGCCGACCCCGTAGGAGCTGGTGATCTTCGGGTCCCGGTCGGCGACGGCGACCAGGTCGATCCCGGCGGCGGCGGCGATTTCGATGATGGCGAGGTGCTCGGAGCCGACGTAGCCGTACCGGGCCCGAACGGAACGTCCGAGGGCGTCGTGCACCGGGGCGCTGACGAGCACACCGTCGAGGGCATCGGTGAGGGCCTCCGTGGTGCCTTCCCCACCGTCGGCCATCGGCGCGGCCACGCAGTCGGCGTCGGGAAACACCGACAGCACACCGCGTCGCATGGCGGCGACGGCCTCGGGCGCGGTCATCGATTCCTTGAACGAGTCGGGGGCCAGAACGAATTTCATGGGATCGATCCTCTGTGGAAGCGACGAACGCAGGGACGAGGGCGACCCTCTTCCCGCCCGGACGCCCGGTTCTCGACACGGTACCGCATGCCGATCCCCGGTTCGTCAGTGGGTTGTCGCTCCACGCCCCTCGGCAGAAACGGACTAGCCTCGCCTCATGGTTTCCCTTGATCCCCGGCCCACCGGCTCGCAGGCGCTCCTCCTGTCTCCTCTCACCCTCGGCACGTCCGGCTGGTCGCCGCGGAGTGCTGCCGAGACCAGCGCCATGGATGCCCTGGCCGCGTCCTGGGCGGCCGGCCGGCTCAGCACGAACGTCATCGACACCTCCAACATCTACGGCGACTCACACTCGGAAGGGGTCATCGGCAAGGCGCTGGTCGGCACTGTCGGCCCGGGACTGGTCGTGCAGACCAAGCTCGACCGCGACGTGGCGCGCAACGACTTCTCGGCGGCGCAGATGGAGAGATCTCTGCAGCAGTCGCTCGACCGGCTCGGCCTCGAATCCGTCGACATCCTTTTCCTGCACGATCCCGAAAACGTCGGCTTCGAGAGCGTCATGCAGCCCGGCGGTGCCGTGGATGCGCTCGTGGCCATGCGGGACCGCGGTGTGGCCCGGTACATCGGTATCTCGGGCGGACCTGTCGCGATGATGCGCCGTTTCGTGGACACCGGCCTCTTCGACGTCCTGATCAATCACAACCGCTTCACCCTGGTGGACCGCTCGGCGCTGGGCCTGTACCAGGCGGCCAGGGACCGGGGCATGATCGTGGAGAACGCGGCCCCGTTCGGCGCCGGGATCCTCACCGGCGACCCCCGGTTCGCCGGCACCTACGCCTACGGCCCGATCCGGCCGGAGACCCAGGCCGCCGTGGACGCCGTCACCCGCATCGCGGCCGACGCCGGGATCCCGCTGGCCGCGCTCGCCTTGCAATTCAGCCTGCGGCATCCGCTCGTCGACACGACCGTGCTGGGCGTGCGCACGAGGGAGCGCTTCGACGAGGCCGTCGCCCACGCCGCGATCGACGTGCCGGATGCGGTCTGGGCCGAGCTGGACACCATCCTCGCGAACTGAGAGAAAAGCACCCACAACTCGGGCAAAGTCAAGCGGTCTAAGCAACGCCGGTGGTTTGTGCTGCTGTGAGCAGCTGGGCTAGCCGGTTGGCTGGGGTTTCGAGGCCGAGGGTGGGTCGGGGCCGGCGGTTGAGTTTCGCTGCGACGCGAGCCAGATCGTCGGCGGTGTGGCCGGAGAGGTTCGAGCCTTTCTCGAACCAGAACCTCAGCAGCCGGTTCGTGTTCTCGTTGGTTCCGCGCTGCCAGGGCGAGTGCGGGTCGCAGAAGTAAAGCTTGGTGTCCAAGGCAAGTTGGATGCGCTCGTAGTCGGCCAGTTCCGTGCCGCGGTCCCAGGTCACTGAACGGCGCAGGTGATCGGGCAGGTGGCGCATCTCGCGGATCATCGCGGTCGCGACTTCGTCGGCCGTGTGAGGCCCGGGCAAATGCAGCAGGATCGTGAACCGGGTGCTGCGTTCTACGAGGGTCCCGATCGCGGACGAATCGTCTCCGCCGCCGATGATGAGGTCACCTTCCCAATGCCCCGGAACGGCCCGATCGGCGACTTCCGCCGGTCGCTGGCTGATCTTCAACGCGTCCTTATAGGGACTGTTCGATTTGCGGTCCGTGGAGTGCGGAACACGCTTCGTGCGCTTCGTCGAGAGACTTTTAGCCAGATCAGCTCGTAGTTCTCCGCGGGTTTGCACGTACAGCGCATGGTAGATCGTTTCGTGGCTCACCTGCATAGTCTCGTCACCGTCGAAGTAATGCGCCAACATCGCCGAGATCAATTTCGGGCTCCACCCGTCATCCATCCAGACCTCGATCAACTCGCAGAGCGCCGCGTTGTCGACCAACTTCAGCCGTTTGGGCCGATGCCGGGCCTGGTGTGCCTTGGTATGCGCGACGGACGCGTAGTAGACGCCATCAAGGCTGGTGTTGCGGTGCACTTCCCGCCAGACCACGGACTTGTTCCGACCGATTTCCCGGCCGATCTCGGCGTAGCTCAGGCCCTTGCGACGGCCGAACTGGATCATCGCGCGCTCGGCCAACGTCAACGCCCGACCGCCCTCCACACCACCGCCCGGTGCGG
This sequence comes from Cryobacterium sp. LW097, assembly GCF_002205495.2. Taxonomy (GTDB): domain Bacteria; phylum Actinomycetota; class Actinomycetes; order Actinomycetales; family Microbacteriaceae; genus Cryobacterium; species Cryobacterium zongtaii. The sequence goes on from NZ_CP021992.1 coordinate 418,390, forward strand.
GATCGGCGACGCCACCAACAACGGATCTCGGAGCACTTAGGGCCATGCCGCCAGACTGCTGCCACCACTGCGTCGCGGTATTGACCGACGCGCCCAACGAGGCCGCAGACACCCGCAAACCACCCCCAGAGCAGACCAAATCCACGAACCTCGTCCGCGTTCCCGCCGGAAAAAGCTTGACCATCCAACACTCCTTGAATCAGAGCGTTGCTACGACCGTATGACTTTGCCTCGGGCGAAGGTGCCTACCTCACGGTTCGCGGGTGGGGGATGCGAGAAAGCCCCGGCCGGAAGGTCCCGGCCGGGGCAGATGGTGCGGGTGGAACGGTCGAACGAACCTGCTGGTTAGCGGGCGCCGAGCAGGTGCTCGAGGGCCAGCTGCTGCAGGCGAACGAAGCCGAAGCCCTTGCCGCCGAAGTACTCCTCCGGAGCGAAGTCCTCGTAGGCGCTCTTGTCGGCCAGGAAGTCGTCGTAGCTCTCGCCGTCGGACAGAGTGGTCTGCGACAGTTCCGGCACGCGCGATGCGGCCAGCTGCTCCTGCACCTCGGGGTCGGCGCGGAAGGCCGCGGCACGCTCCTTGAGCAGCAGGTAGGTGCGCATGTTCGCGGCGGCGGAGTCCCAGACGCCGCTGATGTCCTCGGTGCGGCTCGGCTTGTAGTCGAAGTGACGCGGGCCGTCGTAGGACGGGCCACCGTTCGGGCCGCCGTTTTCGAGCAGGTCCACCAGCGAGAACGCGTTCTGCAGGTCGCCGTGGCCGAAGACCAGGTCCTGGTCGTACTTGATGCCACGCTGACCGTTGAGGTCGATGTGGAACAGCTTGCCCTGGTAGAGCGCCTGGGCGATGCCGGCGGTGAAGTTCAGCCCGGCCATCTGCTCGTGACCGACCTCGGGGTTGACGCCGACGAGTTCGGGGCGCTCGAGGGTGGTGATGAACGCCATGGCGTGGCCGACCGTGGGCAGCAGGATGTCGCCGCGCGGTTCGTTGGGCTTGGGCTCGATGGCGAAACGGATGTCGTAACCCTTGTCGGTGACGTAGTCGCCGAGCAGGTTGACAGCCTCGCGGTAGCGGTCGAGGGCGGCGCGGATGTCCTTGGCCGCGTCGTACTCTGCGCCCTCACGGCCGCCCCACATCACGAAAGTCTTGGCGCCGAGCTCAGCGGCGAGGTCGAGGTTGCGCATGACCTTGCGCAGGGCGAACCGGCGCACGGCGCGGTCGTTGGAGGTGAAGCCGCCGTCTTTGAAGACCGGGGCGCTGAACAGGTTGGTGGTGATCATCGGCACGATCATGCCGGTGTCGGCGAGGACCTGCTTGAGACGGTCGATCTCCTTCTGGCGGGCGGCATCCGTGGAGCCGAAGGCGAAGAGGTCGTCGTCGTGGAAGGTGAGGCCGTATGCGCCGAGCTGAGCGAGGCGGGTGACGGCTTCGACGGTGTCCAGCTGCGGGCGAGTGGGTCCGCCGAACGGGTCAGACCCGTTGTATCCGATGGTCCACAGGCCGAATGAGAACTTGTCGGCGGGGGTGGGGGTGAGTGACATGACTGTGCTCCGATTCAGCTTCATTGGCGATTTGTTGCTATGACCAACATATTACACACCCGCGGCCCATCCGTACAGTTGCCCGCACGGGCCGCAGGAAAACCCCCGGCCACAACATATTCGCCGGAAGTCGGTTTTTGCGCCTCCTCCCGCCACTGACCCTGTCGAACGGTTTCGACGATTCCCGTCGCAATTGGAGCCCTCGAGAGGGTGCGTCATCATGCCAACCCCCCAAACAGGGGCATTTCCTGTTTTGCCCCTAGGCAAACCGAGAAGGTACGAGATAAGTTCTGTCCGTCAACAAAGGCCGCATTTGCGCGGTGGGTCAATCACAGCGATGTCCCGTTACAAGGAGGTAACCCTGACACGCGTTCGCCCAGTGCTGGGGGAGCGGGCGACAAGATTTCCTCCTCTGGCAGTCCACCGGCATACCGGTGACTGCGGTGACTGGCAGCTCTCAGAGAGGAAAGCTCCAACTATGTCCAAGACCAAGAAAATTCTCGCCCTCGCGGCCACAGGCATCTTCGCCCTGTCGCTCGCGTCCTGCGCCAGCGACGGTGAAACCACCGGAGGCGGCGATGCAGCCGCCGGCGGTACCGAGTGCAACGTCGGCATCTCGATGCCGACCCGCAGCCTGGAACGCTGGATCAACGACGGTGAGCAGCTCAAGGCGCTGCTCGAAGAGGCCGACTGCACCGTCGACCTGCAGTACGCCGACAACAAGACCGACCAGCAGATCAGCCAGATCCAGAACCAGGTCGCCGGCGGATCGAAGATCCTCGTTGTGGCCGCCGTCGACGGCCAGGTGCTCGCGCCGGTGCTCGCCGAGGCCAAGAAGCAGGACGCCACCGTCATCGCCTACGACCGCCTGATCAACGGCACCCCTGACGTCGACTACTACGCCACCTTCGACAACTACAAGGTCGGCCAGCTGCAGGGCCAGTTCCTGGAGACCCAGCTCGACCTGGCCAACGCGACCGGGCCGATCTCGATCGAACCGTTCGCCGGCAGCCCCGACGACAACAACGCCAAGTTCTTCTTCTCCGGCGCCTGGGACGTTCTGCTGCCCTACGTGGAGAGCGGCGTCCTCGTCGTTCCGAGCGGCCAGTCACCCGCCTCCAACGACGACTGGGCCTCGATCGGCATCCAGGGCTGGGCCAGCGACAAGGCGCAGTCCGAAATGGACAACCGTCTGTCGTCGTTCTACACCGGCGGCGACAAGGTCGACGTGGTGCTCTCCCCGAACGACAGCCTGGCCATCGGCATCATCGCCTCGCTGAAATCGGCCGGCTACGCACCGGGCACCGACTACCCGCTGATCACCGGACAGGATGCCGACAAGGCCAACGTCAAGGCGATCCTCGACGGTGAGCAGTCCATGACGGTCTGGAAGGACACCCGCACGCTCGGCGAGCAGGTGTTCACCATGATCGAGGAGATCGTGGCCGGCGACGAGGTCACCGTCAACGACACCGAGACCTACGACAACGGCGAGAAGGTCGTGCCGTCGTTCCTGCTCGACCCCGAGGTCGTCGTCAAGGACGATGTGCAGACCAAGCTCGTCGACTCCGGCTTCATCAAGGCATCGGATGTCGGCCTCTAACGAGCCGACCCTGGCCGGCCTGTTCGTTCCGAGCAGGCCGACCTCCTAGCCGGGCACCCGGGAAACCGGGTGCCCGGCCCATCAGCAAACAGGAGAGCGCAGTGGAGCATTCGATCATCCTCAGGATGAACAACATCGTGAAGGACTTCAATGGGGTGAAGGCCCTCGACGGTGTTTCCCTCGAGGTCACGAGGGGGCAGGTGCACGGCATCTGCGGGGAGAACGGCGCCGGCAAGTCCACGCTGATGAAGGTCCTCAGCGGGGTGTACCCGGCCGGCAGCTTCGACGGCAGCATCGAGTTCGAGGACCACGAGGTGGCCTACAAGACCATCAACGACAGCGAGCACGACGGTATCGTCATCATCCACCAGGAGCTGGCGCTGAGCCCGTACCTGTCGATCGCGGAGAACATCTTCCTCGGCAACGAGAACGCCACCCGCGGGGTGATCGACTGGAACAAGACCAACCGTGAGGCCGCCCTGCTGCTGGCCCGGGTGGGCCTGGACGAGAACCCGGCCACCAAGATCCTCGAGCTCGGCGTGGGCAAGCAGCAGCTCGTGGAGATCGCCAAGGCGCTCTCCAAGCGGGTCAAACTGCTCATCCTCGACGAGCCCACCGCGGCCCTGAACGACGAGGACTCCACCCATCTGCTGGGCCTGATCGACCACCTGCGCACGCAGGGCATCACCTGCATCATCATTTCCCACAAGCTCAAGGAGATCAAACGCATCGCCGACACCGTCACGGTGATCCGGGACGGCAAGACCATCGAGACCATCGACATGGCAGGGCCGGATGCCACGGAGGCTCACATCATCCGCGCCATGGTCGGCCGGGACCTGAACAACCTGTTCCCGCCGCGGGAGCCCGCCGTGGGCGCCGAGGTGCTCAGGGTGGAGAACTGGACAGTGCACCACCCCGTCGACGTGGCCCGCAAGGTCGTCGACGGCGCCTCCTTCACCGTCAACGCCGGCGAGATCGTCGGCTTCGCCGGGCTGATGGGCGCCGGCCGCACCGAATTGGCGATGAGCATCTTCGGCCGCTCCTACGGCACCAACATCTCCGGGCAGGTCTTCAAGGACGGCACCGAAATCCAGATGCGCACCGTGGGGGAGGCCATCGAGCACGGCTTCGCGTACGCCACCGAGGACCGCAAACGCTACGGCCTCAACCTGATCGGCGACATCACCGTCAACGTGTCCGCGGCCGCCCTGGCCAAGCTGGCCAAGTACGGCGTGATCGACAAGCACCGCGAGTACAAGGTCGCCGACTCCTACCGGCAGAAGATGAACATCAAGGCGCCGTCGGTCACCTCGATCACCGGCAAGCTCTCCGGCGGTAACCAGCAGAAGGTGGTGCTGTCGAAGTGGATCTTCTCCGGCCCCGACGTGTTGATCCTGGACGAGCCGACCCGCGGCATCGACGTGGGGGCCAAGTACGAGATCTACGGAATCATCAACGAGCTCGCGGCGCAGGGCAAGGCGGTCATTGTGATCTCCTCCGAACTGCCCGAGCTGATCGGCATCTGTGATCGCATCTACGCGATCTCGGAAGGAAAACTCACCGGCGAGGTCGCCAAGGCCGACGCGTCGCAGGAAACACTCATGCACTACATGACCGCAGGAAAGGACTGAGCGCGATGACCACCACCACGCCAGCGAGCAAGGCGCCCACAGAACCACCCGTCAAGCGCCGGATGCCCAAGCTCTCGATCAACCTTCGCCAGTACGGCATCGTCGCCGCCCTGGCCGTGATCGTCATCCTGTTCCAGATCCTCACCGACGGGCGCCTGTTGCTGCCCGGCAACGTGAACAACCTCATCCAGCAGAACGCCTACGTGCTGATCCTCGCGATCGGCATGGTCATCGTGATCATCGCCGGCCACATCGACCTGTCCGTCGGCTCTGTCGTGGCCATGGTCGGCGCTGTCGCCGCGATCAGCATGAACAACTGGGGTCTGCCCTGGTGGGGCGCGGTCCTCGTGTCGCTGCTGGTCGGCGCCCTGGTCGGCGCCTGGCAGGGCTACTGGGTGGCGTTCGTCGGCATCCCGGCGTTCATCGTCACCCTGGCCGGCATGCTCATCTTCCGCGGCCTCACCCTGGTACTGCTCACCGGCGGAACCATTAGTGGCCTGCCCGCCGAATTCACCGCGATCGGCGCCGGCTGGCTCCCGTCGTACCTGGGCGAACTGGCCGGGCGCGACGTGCTCACCCTGGCGCTGGGCATCCTCACCGCCGTGGCCCTGATCGTCTTCCAGCTGCGCACCCGCGCTACCCTGGCCCGGCTGGACCTGCCGCGCGAACCGCTCGCCTCGATGTGGACCAAGAACGGCATCGCCGCCATCGCGATCGTCTGGTTCGCCTGGTTGCTCAGCGACTACAGCGGCACCCCGATCATCCTGATCGTGCTCGCCGCCCTGATCCTGATCTACAACTTCGTGCTCAACCGCACGGTGTTCGGCCGCCACGTCTACGCCATGGGCGGCAACCTCTTCGCCGCCGTGATGAGCGGGGTGAAGACCAAGTGGGTCAACTTCTACATCTTCGTGAACATGGGCGTGCTGGCCGGCCTGGCCGGTGTGGTCTCGACCGCGCGAGCCGGCGGCGCCGTCGCCTCGGCGGGCCAGAACTACGAGCTCGACGCCATCGCCGCCGTCTTCATCGGTGGTGCGGCCGTGCAGGGCGGCGTGGGCACCGTGGTCGGTGCCGTGGTCGGTGGTCTGGTGATGGGCGTGCTCAACATGGGCCTGTCGATTCTCTCGGTGGATGCCGCCTGGCAGATGACAATCAAGGGCCTGGTGCTGCTGCTGGCCGTCGCGTTTGATATCTTCAACAAGCGGCGCGCCGGAGGACGATAGCACTGACGCCACCCGGCGGTGCTCTGTCGGGCCCGCACCCGAAAGGACCGTGACCCACCCGTGAGCCAAGCGTCACCCACCCTGGGTGTTCGGGGCGGCACCAGCAACGACCAGCTCCGGCGGTACAACCTGTCGATGGTCATGACGATGCTGCACCACGCCGGTGGCTGCTCCCGAGCCGAGCTCACCAAGCGCACCGGACTGAACCGGTCGACGATCGCGGCCCTGGTGGCCGAACTCGTCGACCTGGGCATGGCGTTCGAGGTGGAACCGGAGAGCGTGGTGGGCCGGGTGGGCCGGCCCAGCCCGCAGGTGGTGCCGAACCCGGGGCTGGCCGCGATCGCGGTCAACCCCGATATTGACGCCATCACCGTGGGACTGGTGGGACTCGGCGGTGAGGTGATCCGGCGCATCCGTTTCGACACCACCCGGGTGCCCACCGTGGCCGAGGCTATCAACGCGGTCAAGGCCATCGTCGACGGCATGCGCGGTGAGATCGACCAGAGCTACAGCATCGCCGGGGTCGGCGTGGCGGTGCCGGCGCTGGTGAACTCCGCGGACGGCCGGGTGCTGATCGCCCCGCACCTGGGCTGGCGCGACGTCAACCTGGCCCGCGATCTGGCCCGGGTGCTGGACTACCCGGTCTTCGCCGGCAACGACGCCAGCCTCGGCGCGATCGCCGAGAGCATGTTCGGCGCGGCCCGCGGCATCAACGACCTGGTCTACCTCAACGGCAGCGCCAGCGGAATCGGCGGCGGCCTGATCATCGGCGGCACACCGCTCCGCGGCACCAGCGGCTACGCGGGGGAGCTGGGCCACACCCTGGTGAACAGCGCGGGGGTGCGCTGCCACTGCGGCCGGATCGGCTGCCTGGAGACCGAGGTGAGCATGGCCAGGCTTCTCGCGGTGCTGAAGCTGCCGCGCGCCGACCTGGACGACCTCGACATCGCGCTCGGCGTCTCCCGCGACCCGGCCGTGCTGGCCGAGGTGCGCCGGCAGATCGAGCTGCTCTCCGAGGCGATCTCCAACTTCGTGAACCTGTTCGACCCCGAGATGGTGGTGCTCGGCGGGTTCCTCGGCTCGCTGCTCTCGGTGGGCCGGGAACAGCTGACCGCGGCGATGATCGTGCGCTCCATGAGCAGCATCGGCCACACCGTGGCCATCGAGCGGGCCAGCCTGGGCTCGCACCTGATGCTCGTGGGCGCCGCCGAGCTGGCCTTCGCCGACCTGCTCGACGACCCGGCCGGCTTCGTGCGCGGTCGTGCTCCCCGCCGCTGACCGGCAATTGTTGCCCAATCGGACTTCTGCGCCCGGCGCACCGGACGCAGAAGTCCGTTTCGGGAACAGTTGGTGTGGTGAGGAGGCGATCGCGGCGGCTCGCGGGGATGGACAACTCGCTGATCTGGCATTTGTCGTCAATGACCACAAACTGCTTGCGTAACTGAGGATGTTTGTCGTAGGCTCCTTCGCGAGGCAGTCGAAACGTTTAGATGAACCGGCCGCTCCTCCGTTGCAGAACCGCAATCGATACCGCAAGATCCGACCGACGATGGAGTCCAGGTGGCCAACATTCACGACGTGGCACGCGTCGCCGGAGTGTCGATCAGCACGGTCTCGTATGCCCTCAGCGGCAAGCGCTCGATCGCGGCATCCACCAAACAGCGAATCGACCAGGCCGTTCTTCAGCTCGACTACCGGGCCAACGCCGGCGCGCGGATGCTCAAGGGCGCGCGTACCAACATCCTGGCGCTCAGCGCCCCGCTGCACGCCGGTACCCACGCCCCGGCCCACATGACCTTCGTGCTCTCCGTGGTCACGGCCGCCAGGCTCTACGACTACGACGTATTGCTCCTCACCCAGGACGAGGCAACAAGCGGCCTCCGCCGGGTGGTGCGCAGCTCTCTCGTGGACGGCATCGTGTTGCTGGATGTCTCCACCGCCGACCCGCGCACCGACCTGGTACGAGAGCTGGGCCTGCCTGCCACGGTGATCGGCATCCCCAAGGACACCGACGGGCTCACCTGCGTCGACCTCGACTTCGAGCGCGCGGCTGTGATGGCCGTGCAGCGTCTGGTCGACCTCGGTCACCGCGTGATCGGCCTGGTCGGCCAGGCTCCCGCGGTCTACCAGCGCGGCTCGAACTTTCCGCCGCGTTTTCGCGATGCCTTCCTGGCTGAGGCCGCCCGCCTGGGCGTCACTGCGGCCTTCACCCCGGCGGCGGAAGAATCCGCCGGCGTGCGGTCGGCCTTCGACAGCCTGACGGACGCGCTGCCGGGCATGACCGGGCTGGTCATGCACAGCAACGAGCCCGTGCAGTCAATGGTGCTCGAGTTGCTCAGCCAGCGCGGTATCAGAGTGCCGACCGACCTCTCCGTGGTCTCGGCCTGCTCCAGCTTCTCCACCGACCATCTCACCCCGCCTCTCGACGTCATCCCACTGCCGGCTGACCAGTCCTGCACTCGAGCAATCGAGCTCACGATGGCCCAGTTCGACGGCGACGCCGAGCCGCACGTCGAGTTCATCGAACCGACGTATGTCGAACTCGGTTCGACAGCCCCCCTCACCCGCCTCTAACTCAACGGAAAGGATTTCGGCAGCGCCACTGTCGAAACGTTTCGACAGTCTGTACGCACAGCACCATGCAGCATCCGACGCATCACTACAAGGAAGTAGAACAGTGAAGAAAACCAAGAGAAGCCTCGCAGGCATTGCCGTGCTCGGCGTCAGCGCCCTCCTGCTCTCCGGCTGCTCCGCCGGAGCCAGCGAAGCCGAGAGCAACACCCTCAAGCTCTGGCACTTTGAGAGCGACACCAGCGCGATGGGCATCGCCTGGGAGGAAGCCATCAAGGTCTTCGAAGAAGAGACCGGCGCCACAGTGGAGTTCGAGGAGAAGAGCTTCGAGCAGATCCGCTCGACGGCCAGCCAGGTGCTCAACTCCGACGAAGCCCCTGACATCCTCGAGTACAACAAGGGGAACGCCACCGCCGGCCTCCTGGCCAGCCAGGGCCTGCTTACCGACCTCGATGACGCGTACGCCGAGTTCGGCTGGGACGATGCGCTGGCCCCGTCGCTGCAGACCACGGCGCGCTACGACGAAGACGGCATCATGGGCTCCGGCGCGTTCTACGGAGTGCCCAACTACGGCGAGTTCGTGGAGGTCTATTACAACAAGGACATGTTTGCCGCAGCCGGCCTCGAGGTGCCGACCACCGTCGCCGAGCTCGAAGCCGTCATGGCTGCCTTCGTTGACCAGGGCATTACCCCGTTGGCCGAGTCCGCTGCAGAATATCCGCTGGGCCAGCTTTGGTACCAGCTCGCACTCACCCAGGCCGATCGCGGCTTCGTCGACGACTACCAGCTCTACACGGGTGAGGTGGACTGGTCCGGCCCCGAGGTGAGCTACGCCACCGAGACCATCAAGGACTGGACAGACGCCGGCTACATCTCCACCGACGCCAGCGGCTTCAAGGCAGAGGATGCCGGTACCGCGTTCATCAACGGCACCTACCCGATCTTCTACTCGGGTTCCTGGTGGCACAACCGCTTCACCACCGAGGCCACCGGCTTCGAGTGGGGCACCTTCCTCTTCCCCGAAGCCGAGATGGCGCCCGGTTCCGCCGGCAACATGTGGGTCATCCCGGAGAAGGCCAAGAACAAGGACCTCGCGACCGAGTTCATCGACATCACGATGCGCCCGGAGATCCAGGCGCTGATCGGCAACAACGGTGGCATTCCCGTCGCCGCGAACACCGAAGACATCACGGATGAGAAGAGCCAGGAACTGATTGGCAACTTCAATACCCTGACCGAGAGGGACGGCATCGCGTTCTACCCGGACTGGCCCACCGCGACGTTCTATGACGAGCTGAACGCCGGCCTGCAGGAACTCATCAACGGCACGAAGTCGCCCGCTGACGTCAACGAGCAGCTCGGCGGCCAGTACCAGTCCGGCGTAGAAGACATCGTCGGCTAAATCCGCCACCGCACCACCCTCGCAGTACCCGGCCGGGGGCTGTCACGGCCCCCGGCCACCACTCGCAGAGAAGGAAATCGCATGACGACAGCATCCGTAGCCGATGCCCCCGTTGATGCTCCCGCAGGCAACAAGCCGGTGCGGCAGAGCCTCATCCCGGGAAGCAATCCCAAGACATTCTGGATTTACCTCATTCCGGGCCTCGCCCTGCTCACGCTGATCATCGTGGTTCCCCTGGTCTGGAACATCTACCTGACCTTCACCGACTACCGCGGCATCAAGCCCCCGGAGTGGGTGGGCCTGGAGAACTGGGCGAAGCTGGCCGGCGACACCACGTTCTGGACCTCGTTCAGCAACTCCATCGCAATGATCGTGGCGATGGTTGTCGTTCCCACCCTGCTCGGCCTGGTTCTCGCCGCCATGCTCTTCGACCTGATCGGAAAGAAGTTCGGCGGCAAGATCGCCAGCTTCCTGCGCGCTACCTATTACCTGCCGCAGATCCTTCCCGGTGTCGTCGCCGCGATCGTGATTGGCTGGATCCTGCGCCCGCAGAACGGCGCCCTCAATCAGGTGCTCGACGGCATCGGCCTCGGCGGCCTGGCCCAAAACTGGCTCGGCGACCCCGACACGGCCTTGCCCAGCATCATGGTCATCATGATCTGGGTGCAGCTCGGCTACCCGATCGTGATCTTCATGGCCGCCCTTCAGCGGGTCGATCCTGAGCTCTATGAGGCGGCCGAACTCGACGGCGCCAACTGGATTCAGCGCTTCCAAGCGATCACGGTGAGCATCATCCGCCCCGAGATCTTCGTGGTCACCCTCACCTGCACCATCGCGGCCCTCAAGGTCTTCGGCCCGATCTACACCCTCACCGGTGGTGGCCCGGGTACCTCGACCATCGTGCCCGCGTACTACGCGTACAGCGAGTTCTTCCAGTCCCAGCAGGTGGGCTACGGCGCCACCATCGCCACCGCACTCACCATCGTCATCGCCGCCGTTTCGGTCGTCTTCTTGCTCGCCCAGACACGACTCGAGCGCAAGGAAGAGGAACGCTAATGACCTCCACCATCATCGACGAGTCCGCAAAGGCCCCCGTCGTGGGCCCGCCGGCCCGGCAGCCCAGGAAGCGGCGCAGCAGCACCACCCGCAAGACCTTCGGCGACTGGATGATCCTGCTCGTCGCTGTGCTGATCGGCCTGCTCATCGCCGTGCCGTTCTTCCTCATCCTGATCAACTCGTTCAAATCCCCGGCCGACTACAACCAGGCCGGCCCGCTCACCCTGCCCACCGACCTGTACTTCGACGGCATGATCAACTTCTGGGAGCGGGTGAACTTCCCGGAGAAGCTGTGGAACAGCTTTTTCATCTCCAGCGTCGTCGCGATCCTGGCCGTGGCCATATCGCTGCTGAACGCGTTCGCTCTGGGGATCGGCCGGGTGCGCGGCCGCACCTGGATCGTGTTGCTGATCCTGCTGGCCAACATGCTGCCGCAGGAAGTGCTGCTCTACCCGCTCTACTTCATGTTCAAGTCGGTGGGCCTGTACGACAACCAGTTGGCCGTGATCATCATCTTCGTGGTCATCCAGAGCGCATTCGGTACCTACCTACTCGCCAGCGTCCTGGGCACCTTCCCCAAGGAGATCCTCGAGGCGGCTTCGCTCGACGGCGCCAGCCGCTGGACGATCCTCTACCGCGTGGTCTACCCGATCACGAAGCCCACCCTGAGCGTGCTGGTGATCTTCTTCTTCATCTGGACATGGAACGAGTTCCTCATCCCGCTGACCTTCCTGGTCAGCAATGCCAGCCAGACCGTGCCGGTGTCGATCGCCGTACTGCAGGGCGACCGGCTGATGGATGTCACCACCACGAGCGCCTCGGCACTGCTGGGCCTGCTGCCCACCCTGATCTTCTTCCTTATCTTCCAACGCACCCTCACCAGGGGCATCACCGCAGGAGCAGTCAAGTAGTTATGAAATTCACCGATGGTTTCTGGCACACCCGTCCCGGCGTCACCGCGTTGTACGCGCAGGAGGCGTACGACATCGAACAGGCCGGCAGCTCGCTGCGGGTGACCGCGCCGACGAAGGTGATCGAACGACGCGGAGATGTGCTCAACCGCGCCCTGCTCACCGTCACGCTATCGTCGCCCCTCGAGGGCACCGTCAAGGTGCGCGTCGAACAGCACACCGGCGCGTCGACCGGTCCCGGCTTCGACCTCGTCGGCGCCGAGCCGGATGCCGGCGATATTGTGATCGACGTCACCGGCGGCACCCTCACGGCCGGCCCGCTCACCGCACGCATCGCCCCGGGCGCTCCGTTCAACCTCAGCTTCGAGGCCGACGGACGCACCCTCACCGAGAGCGGCCACAAGTCGATCGGGCACATGCAGCTCGCCCCAGGTGCCCCCATCGCCGCCGAACCGGCCGGGGTCTCCGGCGTCACCACCACCGGGCTCGCACCGGCGCCCAGCTACACGCACGCACAGCTCTCCCTCGGCGTGGGCGAACTGGTCTACGGCCTGGGCGAACGCTTCGGCCCGCTGATCAAGAACGGCCAGACCATCGACATCTGGAACGCCGACGGCGGCACCTCCAGCGAACAGTCCTACAAGAACGTGCCGTTCTACCTCACCAACCGCGGCTACGGCGTACTGGTCAACCACCCCGAGCACGTCTCCTTCGAGGTCGGCACCGAGGCCGTCGAACGGGTGCAGTTCTCCGTCGCCGGCCCGGCCATCGAATACCTGGTGATCTACGGACCCACCCCCAAGGAGATCCTCGAGCGCTACACCCGCCTCACCGGCCGCCCCGCGCGGGTGCCGGCCTGGTCGTACGGCCTGTGGCTGTCGACCTCGTTCACCACCCAGTACGACGAGGCCACCGTGAACAGCTTCATCGACGGCATGGCAGAGCGCGACCTGCCGCTCTCCGTCTTTCACTTCGACTGCTTCTGGATGCGCGAATTCAACTGGACCGACTTCGAGTGGGACCCGCGGGTGTTCCCGGACCCCGAGGGCATGCTCGCCAGGCTGCACGAGAAGAACCTGCACGTGAGCGCCTGGATCAACCCCTACATCGCCCAGCGGGCCAGCATCTTCGCCGAGGCCGCCGCCGCCGGTTACCTGGTGAAAAAGGCCAACGGTGACGTCTGGCAGTGGGACCTCTGGCAGGCCGGCATGGCACTGGTGGACTTCACCAACCCCGCCGCCGTCACCTGGTTCCAGGACAAGCTGCGCGGGCTTTTCGCGCAGGGTGTCGACGCCATCAAGACCGACTTCGGCGAGCGCATCCCCACGGATGTCGTGTGGCACGACGGCTCGTCGCCCGAGGTGATGCACAACCTGTACACCCAGCTCTACAACAAGGCCGTCTTCGAGGTGCTCCAGGAGCACCGCGGCGAGGGCGATGCGGTGCTGTTCGCCCGCTCCGCGACGGTCGGCGGCCAGATGCAGCCGGTGCACTGGGGCGGAGACAACTCCTCCAGCTTCGAGTCGATGGCCGAGACCCTGCGCGGCGGGCTCTCGCTGGCGTTCAGTGGCTTCGGCTACTGGAGTCACGACATCGGCGGCTTCGAGGGCATGCCCGACCCGGCTGTGTTCAAGCGCTGGCTGGCCTTCGGCCTGTTCTCCAGCCACTCCAGGCTGCACGGGTCGACCAGCTACCGGGTGCCGTGGCTCTTCGACGACGGCCGGGAGGAGCCCGGCCAGAGCGCCGTCGACGTCACCAGGGTGTTCACCAAGCTCAAGCTCGCGCTGATGCCCTACCTCTATCAGGTGGGCCTGGAGGCACACGCCAGCGGGGCGCCGTTCATGCGCCCGATGCAGCTTGAGTTCCCCGGCGACCCCGCCGTGGACTACCTCGACCGGCAGTACCTGCTCGGCAGCGACCTGCTGGTGGCACCCGTGTTCAGCGAGGCCGGCGACGTGTCGTACTACCTGCCCGCGGGCACCTGGACAAACTATCTGACCGATGAGGTTGTCACCGGACCCGTCTGGCGCCGGGAGACCCATGCGTTCGACAGCATCCCGCTGTGGGTGCGCGGGGGAGCGGTACTGGTCACCGGGTCCCGCGACGACAGGCCCGACTATGACTACACCGACGAGCCCCTCGTCACCGTGTACCCCGGCGGCGGCGGCGCCGACCGGTCCGTCGACATCAGCAACCCTCTGGACGGCACTCACCTCACCGTGACCGTCACTACCGATGGCGACCACACCGTTGTCACCAGCGATTCGGCGGCGTCTTTTCGCGCTCGCCTGGCCGGCGGCACTACCGTTGTCGCTACTGACCGAAAGGCACTTCTCCGATGACCAGCACCTCCACGCAGGCCGTGTCCGCCGGCAACGCCGACTACCGGGATGCCGGACTCGTCTTCCCCGAATCGTTCATCTTTGGTTCCGCCACCGCGAGCTACCAGATCGAGGGCGCCTTCGACGAAGACGGCCGCGGCCCCTCGATCTGGGACACGTTCAGCCACACTCCGGGCAAGATCTGGAACGAAGACACCGGCGACGTCGCGGCCGACCACTACCACCGGCTCGAGGAGGACCTCGACCTGATGGTGACGCTGGGCCTGCAGGCCTACAGGTTCTCCATCGCCTGGTCGCGCATCCAGCCCACCGGCCGCGGCCCGGCCAACCAGAAGGGGCTCGACTTCTACGGGCGCCTGATCGACGGTCTGATAGCCCGGGGCATCAGCCCGATCGTCACCATGTACCACTGGGACCTGCCGCAGGCCCTCGAGGACGAGGGCGGCTGGACCAACCGGGCCACCGCGTACGCGTTCGCCGACTACGCGGCGATCCTGGGCGCGGCTTTCGGCGACCGGGTGGACACCTGGACCACCCTGAACGAACCGTGGTGCTCCGCCTACCTGGGCTACGGTTCCGGCTCGCACGCGCCCGGCCGCACCGACGGCGCCGAGGCGCTCAGCGCCGTGCACCACCTCAACCTGGCGCACGGCCTGGCGATCCTGGCGCTCAAGCCGCTGGTGACCAACGACCCCGACTTCTCGATCACCCTCAACCTGCACGTGCTGCGCGGCGAGGGCGAGACCGGGCCGGAGGCCGTGCGGCAGATCGACGCCCTCGCCAACCGGGTGTTCCTGGGCCCGCTGCTCACCGGCGCCTACCCGGCGGATGTCTTCGAAGACACCAAGGACGTCACCGACTGGGCGTTCATCCTGCCCGGTGATACCGAGATCATCCACCAGCCGCTGGACGTGCTCGGTGTCAACTACTACTCCACCACCCTGGTTCGGCTGTGGGACGGGGCGGCACCGCGCCAGAACGCCGACGGGCACAAGGATGTCGGTGCCTCGCCGTGGCCCGGCGCCGACAGGGTCGAGTTCCTCGCCCAGCCCGGCCCGTACACCGAGATGGGCTGGAACATCGAACCGGCCGGCCTCGAGGAGCTGCTCGTGGCGCTGCACGAGGAGTTCCCGGCGCAGCCGCTGATGGTCACCGAGAACGGTGCGGCGTTCGCCGACACGGTCGTGCAGACGGAGGACGGACCCCGCGTGCACGACGTGGACCGCACCGACTACCTGCGCCGGCACTTCACCGCCGCGCACCGGGCACTGGCCCGCGGCGTCGATCTGCGGGGTTACCAGGTGTGGTCGCTGATGGACAACTTCGAGTGGGGCTACGGCTACTCCAAGCGGTTCGGCATCGTGCACGTGGACTACGACACGCTGGTGCGCACGCCCAAGGACAGCGCCCACTGGTACGCGGAGCTGGTCGCCACCCGCACCCTCCCCTAAAGATCCACGAGGGGTCAGCGGGGGTCTTGCCAGGAGTGCTCGGGGGAGTAGCCGAGCAGGCGCCGGGCCTTGTCGATGGAGAGCAGGGTGTCGGTCCCGGGGACCAGGCGGGTGAGCTGCACGTTCGGGAAGACCTCGGCGGCGAGCTCGGCGCTGGGCCGGCGCATCACGGTGTCCGCGGCGGCGATGATGAAGCGTTCGAAGCCGGGCGGGGCGGTCTGCAGCGCCTTGAGCACGGCTTGGGCACCGTCGCGGCCGTCGATGTAGCCCCAGAGGTTCCACTTGCGCAGCGTCGCATCCGTCTGGAACCCGTCGAACCTGGCATAGTCCTCCGGGTCCATCACATTGGAGAACCGCAGCGTCGTGATCGAGAGCTCGGGATCCCAGCGCACCAGCTCGATGGCCATCTGCTCCTCGAGGTGCTTCACCAGCGAGTATGTGCTCTCCGGCCGGGCCGGGTACTCCTCGTCGATCGGGATGTAGGGCGGGTCGACGTCGAACGGCAGGCCGAGCACCGTCTCGCTCGACGCGTACACGATGCGCTTGATGCCATTGCGGCGGGCGGCCTGGAACACGTTGTAGCTGGAGAGCATGTTGTTGTGGAAGGTGGCGACATCGGGCGCCAGGCCCGGCGCCGGGATTGCGCCCAGGTGCACCACGGCGTCGAAGCCGTCCACCTGGTCGTTGACGCCGGCGAAGGCGTCGACCACCTGTCCGAAGTCGGTGAGATCGATGCGCACGAAGCCGGCTTCGCGGCTGCCGGCCAGGTCGAAGTTGATCACGTGGTGGCCCTCGGCGCGGAGCCGGGCGAGCACGGTCCTGCCGAGCTTGCCGCTTCCGCCGGTGAGGGCGATTCTCATGCTGGGGAATTCCATGGACTTCCTTGTCTGGGTCGATTTGTAGCGTTCTGCAACGTATCACGCCGGGTCGGGGGAGATGCCGGGTATTCTGGGGGCCAGAGTGACTCACGCTCGCAGAATCGGGCGTCAGCCAGACGGAGGAACCGTGCAGGGCAGCAGCCATGACGACGTGCGCAGACACAACCTGTCTGTGGTGTTGCGACTCGTGCACCGCAGTGGGGCGGCGTCGCGGTCCCAGCTGACCAGGGTCACCGGACTGAACCGGTCCACCATCGCCGCCCTCGTCGCCGAGCTGGTCGATCGCGGGCTGGTCGTCGAGCGCGAACCGAGCTCCACCAATCAGGTCGGCCGGCCCAGTCCCATCGTCAGTGTCAGCGAGCAGGTCGTGGCGCTCGCCGTGAATCCGGAGATCGACGCCGTCACCATCGGCATCGTCGGCCTCGACGGTCAGGTGCACCGCCGGGTGCGCTACCCCACCGACCAGTCCCCGAGCGTGCTCGAGGCCGTCAACATCGCCGCAGCCGTGATCGACGGCATGCGCGGCGAACTCGAGGCCAGGTTCAAGGTCGTGGGAATCGGCGTGGCCGTGCCCGGCCTGGTGCGCGCCCACGACGGACTCGTACGGCACGCGCCGCACCTGGGCTGGATCGACGAACCCCTCGCCGAAATGCTCGAGGCCGCGACCGGCTACCCGGTTCTCGCCGCCAACGACGCCAGCCTGGGCGCCATGGCCGAGCGGTTTTTCGGCGCTGGCAAGGGCATCACCGATCTCATCTACCTCAACGGCGGTGCGAGCGGCATCGGCGGCGGCATGATCGTCGGGGGTGCGCCTGCCGGCGGCATCGCCGGATACGCGGGCGAGTTCGGGCACACCAGGGTCAGTGACAGTGAACGGGTCGACTCCGCCGGCATCCGCGGCACCCTGGAGGCCGAGGTCACCCGGCGCGAGCTGCTCGAGGTGCTCGGCCTGGCCGGAGCGGATGCCGACGAGCTCGAACAGGCGCTGCGGGCATCCACGTCACCGGAGGTGCGCGCCGAGGTCAACCGTCAGATCGACCACCTCGCGGTGGCGCTGGCCGGGGCGATCAACATCCTCAACCCACAGGTGGTGGTGCTCGGCGGGTTTCTTGCCGCGCTGCTGGCGGTGGATGCCGACAGGTTGCGCTCCGCCGTGGCGAAGCACTCGCTCGACGCCGCCTTCGGCACCGTGCGGCTCAGCGCCGCGGAGCTCGGTTCGAACCTGCTGATGATCGGCGCCGCGGAGCTGGCCTTCGAGGGCCTGCTCGACGACCCGGCCGGACTCCCGGCCACGGCGCCCGCCGGTGCGCCCGCCGAGTCTCCCTGACCCTGCCCCCTCCCTACCGGACCCGGGACGGACCAGGGTTCACCAGGCCGGGCGGATTCAGACGCACCCGGCGCCCGGGAACGTGCAGAAAAGGCCGGATCCGCGCAATCTTTGCCGGGATGCCGCTGAGGTGGAATAGAACCGAGCGGCGCACGCTTTTCGCTACTGGGCGATCGCCCGCACTCCTTTCGCACGACTCCGACCGAGGACTCTTCAACGTGACTACTGCCGTCATCCCCGTGATCTCTGAGGCGCAGCTCGCCTCCACCGCCCGGCACCCGGGTGACGCGCTTTCCCGCGGGCAGCGCATCGTCTATATCATCATCCTCGGCGCGCTCACGGCCCTCGGCCCGTTCACCATCGACCTGTACCTGCCCGCGTTCCCCACCCTTGAAAGCGAACTCGGGGTCTCGGCCGCCGCCATCCAGCTCACCCTGACCGGCACCATGATCGGCTTCGGCTTCGGCCAGCTGATCGTGGGCCCGTGGAGCGACAAGGTCGGCCGCCGGTTGCCGCTGCTGCTGGCCACGGGTTTCCACGTGCTCGCCTGTGTCGGCGCGGCACTGTCGACCGAGATCGTGACGCTGGGCATTTTCAGGGTGCTGCAGGGCTTCGGCGCCGCGGCCGGCGCGGTGGTGGCCATGGCCATGGTGCGCGACCTGTTCGGCGGCAAGCCGCTGGTCAAAATGCTCTCCCGCCTGGCCCTGGTCAGCGGCCTGGCGCCGGTGATTGCCCCCGTCGTCGGCTCGCAGCTGCTGCTCGTGATGCCGTGGCGCGGCATCTTCTGGGTGCTCGCCGGTTACGGCATCGTGGTGATGGTGGCCGTCGCGATCTGGATCGTGGAAACCCTGCCGCAGGATCGTCGCACGGTGCCGGGCCACTCGAGCCTGGGCCAGCGCTACCGGGCCGTGCTCAGCGACCGCACCTTCGTGGGCGTCGCGATCATCGGCGCGATGACCTTCACCGGGCTGTTCTCCTACCTTTCCTCCTCACCGTTCCTGTTCCAGCAGGTCTACGAGTTCAGTGCCCAGCAGTACGGGGTGCTTTTCGCCGTCAACTCCCTCGGCATCGTCGTTGGCGTGCAGACCAGCTCGCGGCTGATGCACCGCTACAACGTGGGGCCGCAGAACATCCTGATCGGCGCCACCACGGTACTCGTGATCACGTCGGCAACGATTCTCACCCTCGACCTGCTGGGCGCGGGCCTGTGGGGCACCCTCATCCCGCTGTGGTTCTTCATCGCCGGTTGCGGGTTCACCTTCCCCACCGTGCAGGTCATCGCCCTCAACTCGCACGGCAGCGAGGCCGGCACCGCCGCGTCCGTGCTCGGCGCCGCCAACTTCGGCATCGCCGGGCTGATCTCCCCGGTCGTGGGCCTGCTCGGGGTCGGCACCGCCGTCCCGATGGCCTCGGTGATGGGTGTCTGCGCGATCATCTCCATCCTCAGCCTCTGGTCCATCGTGCGCCCGCGAACGGTGTCGGCGCTCACGCACTGACCCGGCTGCGGCACCCGAGGCCGCACTGCTCATCGGCCAAGCGGAGACTCGCCCGCTTTCGCTAGTTGCAGCGCCTGCTGCACTGGCGAATCCGGGCAACTCACCACTCGCTTCAGCAAGGCTGCCCCATTTTTGCTAGTTGTCGGGGTCGGGCACTAGCGAAAGTGGGCCAGTCATGGGGTGGTCGGGCAGGCGGGCGGTCCGGGGCAGGGCGCCCCGCCCGCGGCGTCCGATCTACCATGGGTTGATGGACCCCTCCCGAAACCCCGAGACTGAGCCCACCCCACCCGCCCCCGGCCGGGCCGAGGCCGCGGCGGATGCGCCCGCCCGCCGGGTCGCCCGGCGGTGGCCGCTGATCAGCGGTGCGGTCGCCGTCGTCCTCGCGTTCCTGCTCGGCGCCCTGATCCTCACCCGCGGCAACGGCCGCCCGATCGAGGCCGACGCGGAGTGGATGGAGGAGATCCTCGAGCACCGGTCCCCGGTCTGGGAGGTTCCGGCGCTGGTGATGAACTTCCTCGGCGCCGGCATCGCCGGGGTGTTCGTGATCCCGATCGCCATTGTTGTGCTCCTGCTCGTGTTGCGCCGGCCCTGGGCGGCCGGGTACTTCGTGATCGCCACCATCGTCAGCGCCGGTCTCGTCCAATTGCTGAAGACCCTCTTCGGCCGGGCGCGCCCCGAAGACATGCTGATCACCTCCGACTTCGGATCGTTCCCCTCCGGGCACGTCGCCAATGCCGCCACCATGGCCGTCGCGCTCGGGATCATCTTCCCGTGGCTGTGGGTGTGGATAGCCGGCGCCGTGTACACCGTCGCCATGATGGTCAGCCGCACCTACCTCGGCGCGCACTGGCTCACCGACACCATCGGCGGGCTGCTGCTCGGCGCGGGCGTGGCTGTGGTCCTGTGGGCGCCGCTGGCGGCCAAGCTCGACGGCGAGAACACCATAGCCAGGCGGCGGGCGGCCGCACCAGCGAAGGCACCAGAGTCCAACCGGTGATCCACCGGGACTCACCGGCCGGGAACCGGAGATGACCGCATAGGGCGGCGCCGGGCTGCCCGACCCTGCCGATGGCTCCCTGGTCAATCCCGCCGGGCTGTACGTTCTGCGGGCCCGGGCAATCCCGGGTGGCCGAGTCGAGGTCGGCGGGTTCGCGACCTTCCAGACCGTGCGCGTGCGGGTGGATGGGCTGAGTTCCCAGGGCCAGATCGAAATTTTCGGTGATCTCCCGCCACACGGGGTCGACGGGCGCCACGACGACCCGCGGGTGAACGGGGTGTTCGGCCGGGTGGACTTCGGCTGGCTGAGCCGGTTCTGGCTGACCCGCACGTCAGGTGGCGACCATCCGCAACGGACGGGCGGTGATCTTCGCGCCGAAGGGCGGGTTGCCGCCGTGCGATGCTCCAGAGATCGCGCGTGCCGAGAACATCCACAGCGGCTGGTCGGCCGTCGTTCCGTTCGAGCAGCTGAGCCTGCGGTCGTGGACCTCCACCCAGCGTCCGCTGGGTGCCGGAGTCGTGGCCGACTGCGTGGGCCTGGTGCGGGGGCGTTATGCGCTGGTCGCGCGCCCCGCAGGGCCATCCGGGCCCGGCGAGGACCCGGTGCCGGCCCCGGGGAGCGAGATCGTCGCAAAGAAAGGTCGGGGCCAGACCGTCACCGACGATTCCGTCGTGCTTCCGTATTCCCGCTATGGGCGTGCGTGGGATTGGCGGGTGACCGTTGACGAGAGCGAGGTGTCCGACCTCCGGCAGGTGACCGCGACCACCACCTGGCATCCGGCTGGCAGACGGATGTGGGCCGGAGGGCTGACATCCCGGCCGCCGCACGCTAGCTTCGGGGAATGAAGATCCTTCTCGTTGGGGCGGGTGGCGTCGGTGACGCCTTCGCGAAGATCATTGCCCGCCGCTCCTTCTACGAGCACGTCGTGGTGAGCGACTACGACCTGGGCCGGGCGGAGCGCACGATCGCGTCGATCGCCGCCCGCCACGGCGGGGAGACCGCCGCCCGGTTCACAGCGGCGCAGATCGACGCATCCGACCCCGAGGTGGTGACCCGGGTGGCACGCGAGCACGGGGTCACCCACGTGATGAACGCCGTGGAACCGAAGTTCGTGCAGAGCATCTTCACGGGTGCGCTGGCCGCCGGCGCCGACTACCTCGACATGGCTATGAGCCTGAGCGAGCCGCATCCGACCGACCCGCACGCGCAGACCGGCATCAAGCTCGGCGACGACCAGTTCGAACAGGCGAGTGATTGGGAGACCAGCGGCCGGCTCGCGCTGGTGGGCATGGGCGTGGAGCCCGGCCTGAGCGACGTCTTCGCCCGGTACGCGTCCGATCACCTGTTCAGCGAGATCGACGAGCTCGGCACCCGGGATGGCGCCAACCTGGTTGTGCGCGACGAAGCCGGAAACGAGATCTTCGCGCCGTCGTTCAGCATCTGGACCACCATCGAGGAGTGCCTGAACCCGCCGGTGATCTTCGAGAAGGACCGCGGCTGGTTCACGACGCCGCCGTTCAGCGAGCCCGAGGTGTTCGACTTCCCGGAGGGCATCGGCCCGGTGGAGTGCGTGAACGTGGAGCACGAAGAGGTGCTGCTGATGCCCCGCTGGCTGGACGCGAAGCGGGTCACCTTCAAGTACGGGCTCGGTGAGGAGTTCATCGGGGTTCTGCGCACCCTGCACCTACTCGGCCTCGACAGCGTCGCGCCGGTGCGGGTGCGCACCGCGGACGGCCCGGCGATGGTCGCCCCGCGCGACGTGGTGGCCGCGAGCCTGCCCGACCCGGCCACGATCGGCCCACGGATGACGGGCAAGACCTGCGCCGGCGTCTGGGTGACCGGTACCGGCCTGGATGGCGCGCCGCGGGAGGTCTACCTCTATCACGTCAGCGACAACGAGTGGACGATGGCGGAGTACGACGCCCAGTGCGTGGTTTGGCAGACCGCCCTGAACCCCGCGATCGCCCTGGAACTGCTCGCGACCGGAGTGTGGGCCGGCACCGGGGTGCTCGGGCCGGAGGCGTTCGACGCGCAGCCCTACCTCGACCTGATGAGTGCCCCCGAACCCGCCGGCTACGGCCAGCCCTGGGGCTTGGAGGAACGTACCCCCGCCGCCTGACCCGCCCGGGCTCGCCGGCATCCGCAAGTCAATCGCAGCAGGCCGCGGATGCCGGGGCCGGGCCCGTTCGGCGCCGCTGCTAGGGTGATCCCCTGCGGTCGTCCCCTCTGGACGGCCTATCAAATGGGGGATTTGAGAACACCATGCTGACTCCGCAAGCGGCCATTAAGTCTGTTTTCCGCAACTACGCCACCCTGGCCGGGCGGGCTCCGCGCAGCGAATTCTGGTGGTTCGCCCTGTTCCAGGCAGTGCTGTTCACCGTCGTGGTCCTGCTCGGCGGTCTCGGCATCGGCACACCCGAGCGCGGCGAGATGCCCGTGTCGATGGGTATCGCCATTGGCGTCACCCTGCTCCTGAGCCTGGGTCTCGCCATCCCGAACATCACGGTGTATGTGCGTCGCCTGCACGACGGCGATTTCTCCGGTTGGCTCTACTTCCTGGCCTGCATCCCGTACGCCGGTGTTCTGGTCGTGCTCATCTTCGCCCTGCTGCCCAGCCAGCCGGCCGGCGTCCGATTCGACGCCGTCGAAAACACCGGCAGCGCCACGCCGGCGTGGAACCCGAGCAAGACGCTCTCCTGACGTCGGCCGCACAGGCCACGCCCGAGCTGCGGCGCTAGAGTCGCCCCATGAATGACAACGACGACTACGACGGCCGCCCGGTCGGCTTCATGGGCAAACTCCGAAACTTCAAGGGGCTCACCTGGGTGTTGATCCTCTCCCTGGTCGCCATCACCGTCGGAGCCACGACCCTGCTGTTCCTCTTTCAGTAGACCGGCTACCGGTAGCCTGAGCGTGGGGGCGCACGGCCTCCGTCGGCCTGCGCCGACTTCTTGAAGCCGACGAAAGAGACCCCCATGCTGACACCCGCCGCGGCGATTGCCTCCGTTTTCCGCAAGTACGCCGACTTCACCGGCCGGGCGCCGCGCAGCGAATACTGGTGGTTCGGGCTGATCCTCTGGGTCGTCTTCGTGGCGCTTTCGCTGCTGCAGCTGATCCCGACCGGCACCGACCGCAACGGGTATCCCTCGCACAACTTCGAGCTCGTCTTCATGCTGGTGGCCCCGATCGTCGCGATCGGCGTGCTGTTGCCCAGCCTCGCGGTGCTCGTGCGGCGGTTGC
Source organism: Cryobacterium sp. LW097 (assembly GCF_002205495.2). Taxonomy (GTDB): domain Bacteria; phylum Actinomycetota; class Actinomycetes; order Actinomycetales; family Microbacteriaceae; genus Cryobacterium; species Cryobacterium zongtaii. The sequence goes on from NZ_CP021992.1 coordinate 442,057, forward strand.
ACGATGCGAACTTCTCCGGCTGGTTCGCCCTGCTGGCCCTGTTCCCGCTCGTGGGAGCCGTCGTTGTGCTGGTCTTCACGCTGCTGCCCAGCAACTCCGCCGGCGCCCGGTTCGACCGACAGCCCAGCGTTCCCGGACTCTCCTTCCAGGGCTCGGGCCTGCACTAATTCGCTGGGCTCGGGGTTCGGCTCAGTTCAGGGGGAAAACGCCATGCCAGACAGCTCAGTTATCGACCTGATCGGGCAGTCCGTCGCCGCATCGCCCGACAACGCCGCACTGCGGATGCATCTGGCCGGCCTGCTCCTGGATGCCGGCCGTGCCGCGGCGGCGCGGGTGCACCTCGCGGAGGTGCGCCGGCTCGACCTCGCCGACGCCGCGTTGCCCGCCCTCGAGGGGCGTGCCGCTGCCAGCGGCGACGCGTTCGACTGGGCGGATGCGGAGGCCCAGATCGGCGACATGGCGCGGCCCGCCTTCGTACAGAACAGCTCGTCTGACAGCCCGGCCGCAGCTGCCGGCGCGAGCGTGTCGGAGGAGCCGGAGACCTCTTCCGCACCCGTGCCGCCGACGGCACCCGAGGCGGCGCGGCGATAGCACTGGTCCTACAGGGCATCGTGGCCCTCGCTGCGGTCGGCGCTGTCCTCGTGGGGCATCCGCTGCTGCTGGCGCCGGCGATCTTCGTGATCCCGTTCGCCGGCTGGATCTTCCAGCAGTCGATGTTCCCCATGGTCGAGGCGGGCGAGAAGGCGTTCGGCCTGCCGGCCGACCTGGACTGAACTGCGGGTCGGCGCCACCGCGCGGCGCGCGGGCTGATGCCCTGCTAGGGTGAGCCACGCGATCGCCTTGTCCGAGGCACAGCGCGACATCCTGGGGGATTCACAATGCTCACTCCGAAAGCGGCCATCGTGTCGGTTTTCCGCAACTACGCCACCTTCGCCGGACGGGCCACACGCAGCGAGTACTGGTGGTTCCAGCTCTTTCAGGTCGTGGTAGTTCTGGTGATCTTTGCCGTCGGGTTCCTCCCCGTGATCATCAACCCGCCTCCGTTCGAGGAACCGAAACCCACCGCCATCGTCGGCGGCCTTCTCATCCTGGTGTTCGGCCTGGGCGTGATCATCCCCAACATCTCGGTCTTCGTGCGACGGCTGCACGACATCGATTTCTCCGGCTGGTTCTACTTCCTCACCGTCATCCCCGGCTTCGGCCCCCTGGTGGCCCTGGTTTTCGCCCTACTCCCGAGCAAGCCGGCCGGCGCCCGGTTCGACCCCGTCGAGAAGCTGGGCTCCAAAACCCCGGCCTGGCAGCCCACGCAGACCCTGTCCTGAGCCCGGCCCCGGTCAACGGATGCGGTGAACGGTGCGGCCATGATCAACGGAGACGTCTCCTTCTGGTGGAACCAGATCGGCCGGCCGGCGCCGCGGCCGCCGCTGCCCGGTTCCACCCGCGCCGACGTGTGCATCGTCGGCGCCGGGTACACCGGCCTGTGGGCCGCCTACTACCTCAAGAAGGCTGCCCCGCAGCTGCGCATCGTGATCCTCGAGCAGCGTTTCGCCGGCTACGGCGCGTCCGGCCGGAACGGCGGCTGGCTGACCAACTCGGTCACCGGTGGGTGCGAACAGTACCTGCGGAGCCACGGCCGTGACGCGGCCGCCGGTTTCCAGGCCGCCATGAACGACACCGTCGACGAGGTGATCAGGGTCGCCGCGGTCGAGGGCATCGACGCGGACATCGTCAAGGGCGGCGAGTTCACCGTCGCCTACGACAGGCCGCAACAGCGACGCCTCGAGGCCGCGGTGCGGGCCGAGCAGGCCTGGCCGCACACGGATGTCGAGCTACTGAGCGCCGAGGCCGCCACGGCGCGCATCAATGTCGCCGGCAGCACCGGCGCGATGTGGCACCCGCACTGCGCGCGCATCCAGCCGGCCAAGCTGGTCGCCGGGCTCACCCGCGCCGTCCTGGCGCTGGGCGTGGAGATCTACGACGACAGCCGGGTGAGCGAGATCACCCCGCAGACCGCCCGCACCCAACACGGCACCGTGCAGGCCGAGTTCATCGTGCGCGCCACCGAGGGCTTCACCGCGGGCCTGGCCGGACTGCACAGGGCCTGGCTGCCGATGAACTCCTCGTTGATCGTCACCGAACCGCTGCCCGCCGCCGTCTGGGCCGGCATCGGCTGGGACGACCGGGCCACCCTGGGCGACATGGCGCACGCTTACATGTATGCCCAGCGCACAGCGGATGACCGCATCGCCATCGGCGGCCGTGGGGTGCCGTACCGGTTCGGCTCCCAGACCGACTCCGACGGCCAGACCCCGGCGAGCACCATCGAGGCGCTCACCGGCATCCTGCACAGGTTCTTCCCCGGCACCGCGGATGCGGCCATTGAGCATGCCTGGAGCGGCGTGCTGGGCGTTCCCCGCGACTGGGCCGCGACGGTGGGCCTGGACCGGCAGACCGGTCTGGCCTGGGCGGGCGGCTACGTGGGCACCGGCGTGGCGACCACCAACCTGGCCGGCCGCACGCTCACCGACCTGATCCTCGGCCGCGAGAGCGCCCTGACGGCGCTGCCGTGGGTGAACCACCGGGTGCGCAACTGGGAGCCGGAGCCGCTGCGCTGGCTGGCCGTGACCGCCCTGTACCAGGCCTACACTCACGCCGACCGGGCCGAGCTCACCCGCCGCCGCAGCACCTCGCCCCTGGCGACCCTCGCCGACCGGGTCTCCGGCCGCGGCCACTAGCTCGGCATCCGCCCGCTGCCCGCGCCGCCGAACCCTCGATTCGGGCGCCGTCCTGTGGTGTACTCGTGGAATGAGCGTTGCTGAGCAGAGCGTGACCGAGGCCTACAGGCTGGCCACCATTGCCGCGGCGTCGGCCGCGGTGACGGTGCGGACGGCGGAACCGCGCGACCTCGACAGCATCATCGGCCTCTTCGAACGCACCTGGGGGGTAGGCCGCAGCCCCGACCGGGCGATGCTGCTCGCGCTCGACTTCGCGGGAAACCCGGTGCTGCTGGCCACCCAGCACGGCAAGCCGGTCGGCGCGACGCTCGGGTTCCTGGGTTGGACCGACGGGGTGCACCTGCACTCGCACATGGCCGCGGTGGTGCCGTGGCACCGGGGCGGCGGCGTGGGCTACGCCCTCAAACTCCTCCAGCGTGCACTGTGCCTCGAGCAAGGCATCACCGAGATGCGCTGGACCTTCGACCCGCTGATCCGCCGCAACGCGCACTTCAACCTGGTCAAGCTCGGGGCCGAGGTGACCGGGTTCCTACCCGATTTCTACGGCCGGCTCGACGACGTCATCTCGGGCAGCGACCGCAGCGACAGGTTCGAGGTGCGCTGGAGTCTGGACTCCCCGAGGGTGCTGCACGCGCTCGCCGGGGGACCCGTCCGGGACTGGACCGCCGTGACCAGCTGGCCGCTCGACGTGGATTTCGAGCAGCTGCGGGCCGACGACCCTGTCGGCGCCGCCCGACGCCGGGAGGACTCCAGGCTGGTCTTCACCGAGGCGCTCGGCCGCGAACTCCGGCCAGAGCTCACGGCGGACAACGACTACGTCTTCACCACCGACGCCAGCGACCCGCTCGGCTAGGGTTCGGCCGCCGGGGGAGTCGGCGGTCAGGAACCGTCAACGGCCGAGGTCGGCGCCCGGGTCGAAGTCTTGCGGTGCCCGGCCGGTGATCCGGCGTTCGAACCAGTACAGGAGTTCGGGGCGCAGCCGGTTGAGCTCGGTGAGGGTCATCGGGTCCGGCACACGCACCACGGGGGCGCCCAGCTCGTCCACGACCGTGTCCATCGCGCCGCGAGAATAAAACTGTCCGCGCATCCGCACCAGGAGCTGACCGTCGGCGCCGGTCACGAAAAGCTGCGGGTGCGTGTCGATCGCACCGCTCTGGTACAGCTCGAGAACCACGACACTGGCGACCTGCTCCACCGGAAAACTTGTCACCTGGCCGAAGAAGCCCCGCTCGGAGATGCCGGTGTCGTCGACCCAGACGCAGGTGCGCAGAAAACCGACGATGCCGACGGCGGCCCCGAGCATCACCAACAGCTGCACGATGAGGACCGGAATCCACTCCCCGAGGGGGATGGTGAGCCAGTAAAGGACGGCGAAAACGGGGGCGAAGAAGGCCAGTATCGAGAGGGTCGTCTGACGCAGCAGATGCCCGTGGGGTCGCAGCACTTGCACACGCAAGGCCGTACCCGTGATTTTGCCCACCCTCGTATCCCCTCCCCCCGGTGTACTACAGAGTATGCCCCATGCCCCGGCATCCCAGTAGACACCGTTCGGGGGGTACGCGCGATAGGGCAGGGCGAAAATCTCGTGCGCACGGGGTCGCCCAAGGGTCGTAGAGTGACACAGTGAACTCGCGGGCGAAAACGGGGCCGGGCCTCGGCCGGCCGAGATTCCGCCTGCACCCCGCCCAGGCGGTGGCCGCGGGTTTCGCCCTCACGATCCTCCTCGGCACCGGACTGCTCTCATTGCCGATCGCCAAGGTCGGCCCCGGCGGGGCGTCGTTCGCGGAGGCGATCTTCACGGCCACCTCCGCGGTCTGTGTCACCGGGCTCACCGTGGTCGACACCGAAACCTTCTGGACCCCGTTCGGCCAGGTCGTGATCCTGGTCCTGATCCAGATCGGCGGTTTCGGCGTGATGACCTTCGCGTCGGTTATCGGGCTGGCCGTGGTGCGACGGTTGTCGTTGCGCTCCCGCGTCACCGCCGCATCCGAGGTGCGCAGTGTGGGCCTCGAGGACGTCAAGGGCCTGGTGCTCGGTGTCGTCACCATCTCGCTGATCGTGGAGGGTGTCGTAGCGGTGCTGCTCAGCCTGCGGTTCCTGTTCGGCTACGGCGAGCCGCTCGGCCGGGCGATCTGGTTCGGGGTGTTCCACGCGGTGTCTTCGTTCAACAACGCCGGCTTCGCGCTGTTCAGTGACAACCTGATCAGCTACGCCGTCGACCCGTTCATCTGCCTACCGATCGCGGCGGCCGTGATCCTGGGCGGGCTGGGCTTCCCGGTGATCGTGCAACTGCGGAAGCACCTGCGGTCGCCGCTCCTGTGGAGCATGAACACCCGCATCGTGCTCGCCGGCACCATCACCCTGCTCGTGGCCGGCACGGTGTACATCACCGCCGTCGAATGGTCCAACCCGGCCACGCTCGGCCCGATGGACTGGCCGGCGAAGATCCTGGTCGGCTTCTTCCAGTCTGTGCAGACCCGCACCGCCGGGTTCAACAGCGTGGACATCGGGGCGATGGACTCCGCCAGCCTGCTCGGCATGGATGTGCTGATGTTCATCGGTGGCGGCCCGGCCGGCACCGCCGGTGGCATCAAGATCACCACCTTCGCGGTGCTGTACTTCATCCTCGTCGCCGAGATCCGCGGCGACGGTGTGGTGAACGTGTTCGGCAAGCGGCTGTCCAGGGCCGTGCACCGACAGGCCATCTCGGTGGTGCTCCTGGCCGTGTTCGTGGTCGTCGCGTCGACGGCCGTTCTGATGGTGCTCACCGACCTCACCCTCGACGTGCTGCTGTTCGAGGCGATCTCGGCGTTCGGCACCGTCGGGTTGTCCACCGGCATCACGGCGAATCTGCCGCCGGCCGGTCAGGCCATCCTGATCATGCTGATGTTCATCGGCCGGCTCGGGCCGATCACCTTCGCCTCCGCCCTCGCCCTGCGCGAGCACCCGGTAACGTACGAACTCCCGAAAGAGAGGCCCATCATTGGCTAAGTTCAGGTCGTCATCGTATTCCCTGTTCGGCCAGCGGCAGACCGCCCGCCTGGCCGAGGAGGACTCCGTGGTGGTCATCGGCCTCGGCCGATTCGGCAGCGCCCTCGCGCTGGAACTGATGGACAGCGGCACCGAGGTGCTCGGCATCGATGGCGACGAGGAGATCGTGCAGGCGCACAACCGGCTGCTCACCCACGTGGTCCGGGCCGACTCCACCAAGGAGGAGACCCTGCGGCAGCTGTCGGTACCGGAGTTCAGCAGCGTGGTGGTCGCCATCGGCAGCGACATCCAGGCGAACATCCTCACGGCGTCGCTGCTGATCAAGATGGGCATCCCCAACATCTGGGCGAAGGCGGTGAGCGAACCGCACGGCGAGATCCTGCGCCAGCTGGGGGTCAAACACGTGATCTCCCCGGAGAAAGACATGGGCAAGCGCGTCGCGCACCTGGTGCGCGGGGTGATGCAGGACTACATCGACATCGGTGAGGACTTCGCCCTGGTGAAGACCGCCCCGCCCCAGGAGATCCTCGGCAAACCGCTGAGCGAGACCAGGGTGCGCACGGTGCACGGGATCACCGTCACCGCGTTCCACCGGGCCGGCCAGGGCTGGAGCTACGCCACCATGGAGACCGTGATTCTCGCCGGCGACATCATCCTGGTCGCCGGGCAGACCGAGCGCGTCGAATCGTTCAGCCGGCTGCCGTGACCGGTCCCGTCGAGTTTCTCACCGGCACCGCGCTCGGCACCCGGGTCGTGGTGCGCACCCGCATCGCCGGCGGCTACACGGATGCCCTCGGCTACCTGCGCTCCTGCGACACCACGCACTGCACAGTGGAGACCAAGCGCGGCACGCTGACGCTGGCGCTCGCCGAGGTCGTCGCCGCCAAAGAGGTGCCGCCGCCCCCGCCACCCCGCCCCCGCCGCCACGTCGGCGAGTAGCCCCGCCCGACAACTGTTGCCCGTGCGGACTTCTGCGTCCGGCGCACCGGGCGCAGAAGCCCGCTTCGGCAACAGTTGCTGCCGGGGCGTGAACTGGGCGCGGCCCGCGGACGGGTTGCGGCTCAACCGGGCGGCAGGGCCCCCGCCCGGCGCCGCAATGCCGCGCGCAGCCGCTCATCGCCGGCCAGCTCCACCGCCCGGTCGTACGCGGCGCGGGCATCCGCTACCCGCCCGGCCTCGGCGCACAGGTGCGCCCGAGTGGCCCAGAACGGCTGGAACGACGCCGTGTCCGGGCGGTCCCGGGCCACCGCGTTGAGCACGTCGAGCCCGGCCGTCGGCCCGTCCACCTCGCCGATGACCGCGGCCAGCGCCACCCGGGCGCCCGCGGTGGGGGAGAGGCGCACCAGCGCGGTGTGCAGGGTCCTCAGCGCCGCCCAGTCCGTCACCCCCGAGCGCGCCCGGTCGCAGTGCGCCGACTGGATCGCCGCCTCCAGCTGGAACCGGCCGATCCGGCCCAACGGTTGGGCTCGCCGCAGGTAGCGCTCCCCGCGCTCGATGAGGGCGGTGTCCCACAGAGCCGGGTCCTGGTCGTCGAGGGCGACGAGCTCACCCCTGCCGCTCATCCGGGCCGGCAGCCGCGCGATCGAGAGAGCCAGCAGGGCGGCCAGGCCGAGCACCTCCGGCTCCTCGGGCAGCAGCGCGGCGAGGGTCTCGGCCAGGTACAGTGCTTCGCCGGCCAATGAGTCCGGCACGGCACGGGCATCCGGCTCGGCGCTGGCCCAGTCGATCGCGTAGGCGCCATAGACAGCCTCGAGCACGGCGGGCAACCGCTGGGGCAGGTCGGTGAGCGACGGCAGCACGAACGGGATGCGCGTGGCGCGGATGCGCCGCTTGGCCCGCACCAGCCGCTGCGCCATGGTCTGCTCCGGCACGGCGTATGCGGCGGCGATGTCGGCCGCGGTCAGGCCGAGCACGGTGTGCAGCATCAGCGGGGTGCGCACGGCCCGGTCGATGGCCGGGTGCGCGCACACGCAGAGCAGCTCGATGCGCTTGTCGGGAATCGCCTCGGTGTCGAGGGACTCGAGCGCATCAATCCCCACCGTGCCGGCGCTGCCGACCCAGGCGTCCGGCCCCGTGCGCCCGGGTCCGTTTGCTGTCGATCGGGCGCCGTCCCGCGCGGTGCCGTCGAGCGCGCCCTCCGCCAGAGGGGCACTCAGCCGCACCGCCGCGGATTTCCACAGGTCCCTGAGCCGATTGCGGGCCACGGTGAGCAACCATCCCTCCGGATTGTGGGGAACACCATCGCGTGGCCAGGTGATGAGCGCACGCTCGAAGGCGTCCGAGAGCGCGTCTTCGGCGGCCGCGATGTCGCCGGTGGGCGCGGCCAGCACGGCGAGCAGGCGCCCATAGGAGGCGCGGGCGGCCAATTCCGCCCGCGCCAGGGCGGTCACGCTACCTGGTGCCATTCGCCGTCGGTGAACACGATCGCCGACGGGCGCACCTCGATCGCCCCGTACTGGGCGGCGGGGCATTTCCCGGCCCAGTCGAGGGCGGCGTCGAGGTCGGGCACCTCGATCACGAAGGTGCCGTTCAGACGTTCCTTGGTGTCGGCGAACGGGCCGTCCTGAATCTGCAGGGCGCCATCCCGCAGCGACACCGTCGTCGAGGCCGACACGGGCTGCAGGATGTCGGCGGACACGAGCACGCCCGCCGCGTCGAGGGCCTTTCCATAGGCGTCGAACGCCGCCCGGCCCCATTCCATGTCCTCTTCGGTGATTCCGGCGTCCCCGGACTCCTGGCTGATGACGAGAAGCGAATATTGCATGAGCTGTCCTTTCACGCGTTACGGATACTGACACCCCTATGACGACTGAACCAGTCCCCAATCGACATCCGCCCCGCAACTGTTGCCCGTGCGGACATTTGCGCCCGGCGCACCGGGACCATTTGTCCGCTTCGGCAACAGTTGCTGCCGCCGCGCGGCTCAGGCGGACGGAACCGCCACGGCCGCGGGCGCCTCGTCGCGGCCGACCCGGCCCACCAGCAGCACGCCGCCGACCGCAAGCAGCGCCGAGAGCGTGAACGAGGCCGTGTAGGTGGCGGTGCCGCCCAGCGGCGCGAAGGCCACGAACACCACGGCCGTGGCCGCCAGGGCCAGCGCCGCGCCGATGGAGTCGGCGATCAGTAGCGCGGAAGAGTTGAAGCCCTGCTGCTGGGGCGCCGACAGCCGCAGCACCCGGCCGCTCTGCCGCGGCACAAGGGTGCCCATGCCGGCCCCGGCAACGGCCCAGCCGGCGATGGCGACGGCGGGCGCCAGGCCCAGGGCGCTGGTCAGCGCCGACGCGGCGATCGCCACCAGCAGCAACGCGCTGCCCAGCAGCATGCTGCCCGCATCGCTGAGAACCGTGGCATACCGCCCCTGCAACCAGGACGCCAGAGCCCAGGTGACCCCCGCGCAACTCAACGCCAGCCCGGCCAACACGGGGGAAAGCCGGTACTCGCCGGTGAGCAGCGCCGGCAGGTACACCTCGGTGGAGAGGAACGCCCCCGACACCAACCCGCGGATCGTCATCACCACGGGCAGTCCACGCCGGCCGCTGAGCGTCCCGGCCGGCAGCAGCGGACGCAGCGCCACCCCGGCCAGCACGAACGCGGCGCCGGTGCCCACCCACAGCAGCGCGCCGGGCAGCTGCGCCGCCATCGACGCGCAGAGCACCGCCGCCGCCGCACCCAGCGACCACAGCGTTCGCGACAGCCGCCACGGTTCCCGCACACCGACCGGCCGCTCCCGCTCCGCCGCCGCGATCGCAACCAGCCCGGGCCGCAGCATCCCCATCGCCGCCACCACCAGCACCACTACGCCGAGGAACACCCACCGCCAGCTGGTGTACTCGCCCACCAGACCTGCAATGAACGGCCCGATCAGCGACGGCACCACCCAGGCGCCGGCGAAGGCGCCGAAGATCGCCGGATGCATCCGCTGCGGATACACCCGTGCGACGACCACGTACAGCGACACGCTCAGCGCCCCGCCACCGAGGCCGTGCACCAGGCGTCCCACAATGAGGGCGGGCATGGATGCGGCGGTGCCGGCGATCACCAGGCCCACCACGAACAGAACCACGGCGGTCAGCACCACGGGCACCGGCCCCGAGCGGTCCGCCCAGTTGCCCGCGGCCACCATGCCCACCACGCCCACGGCGAGCGGACCGGAGAACGCCAGGGCGTACAACGAGTCGCCGTCCAGCGCCGCACTGATGATGGGCATGACCGTGGTCACGGCCAAGGCCTCGAACGCGGCCAGGAAGATCAGCGCGAGGATCCCGACGGTGACCCAGACGTGCTCCCGGCCGAAGATCGAGGCCGGGCGCAGGGGGACCGAAGGCGGCAAGGAGGGGAGGGGCACGAGAGCGATAGTAAGACCTCAACCGTGGTTGAGGTCAACCCGAGCGGATGCGGCCACAACGACAGCCGGCAGCAGCCCGCCGCACACCCGCCGAACCGTTCCGGCCCGCACTGACTGTAGCTTCGGCGACAGTTGGGCGTTAAAAACGGAAACGCCCGCTCGAAAGCGGGCGTTTCACTGGCGGAGAATGGGGGATTCGAACCCCCGAGGGCTTTCACCCAACACGCTTTCCAAGCGTGCGCCATAGGCCACTAGGCGAATTCTCCTGAGCCGGCCGATTCGTGAAGACAACGACCAGGGAAAATCTTACCTGCTTCCGGGGGCCCCGAGTGACACGTCACCAAACCGCTGGTTTTGGGCCCGGGGCCCGGACGCCCTAAACTGGCAATGGCTCCTCGCGTGGCGCTATCTCAGCCAACTCCCCCAGGACGGAAACGTAGCAAGGGTAACTGGGCTCTGGTGGGTGCGCGAGGAGTTTTACTTTGCCCGGATGCTGCCCGGATGCTGCCCGGATGCGCCCCCGAGTGCGCCCCGGATGCGAACCGGTCAGCCTAGCCCTATCGCCGGCGAGCAAAGGGGACCAACGTCCCCCCGGAGCAGGAATCGTCGCTCCTAGACTTGGACGGCGCCTGTGGCGCCCATAGAGCACTTGGAGTCCGTGATGGTTCATTCGTCCAACGCCACCTCATTCACCTGGCCCAGCCGCCTGCCGCACGCGTTGAGCGCCGAAGCTCTCGCCAGCGTCGACGCGTGGTGGCGAGCCTCGAACTACCTCTCGGTCGGGCAGATCTACCTGCTCGACAACCCGCTGCTTCGGGAGCCGCTCCAGAAAAAGCACATCAAACCGCGGCTGCTCGGCCACTGGGGAACCACCCCCGGCCTCAACTTCCTCTACGCGCACCTGAACCGGGTCATCCGCGAACGCGAGATCAGCACCCTCTACATCACCGGCCCCGGCCACGGCGGGCCCGGCATGGTCGCCAACGCCTACCTCGACGGCACCTACTCCGAGGTCTACTCGAGCATCGACCAGTCCGAAGACGGCATCAAGGGCCTGTTCCGCCAGTTCTCCTTCCCCGGCGGCATCCCCAGCCACGCCTCACCCGAGACCCCCGGCTCGATCCACGAGGGCGGTGAGCTCGGCTACGCGCTCAGCCACGCCTACGGCGCCGCGTTCGACAACCCCGACCTGCTCGTGGCCGCCGTCGTCGGTGACGGCGAGGCCGAAACCGGCCCGCTGGCCACCAGCTGGCACTCCAACAAGTTCGTCGACCCGCTGCAGGATGGCGTCGTGCTGCCGATCCTGCACCTCAACGGCTACAAGATCGCCAACCCCACCATCCTGGCCCGCATCCCCGAGAGCGAACTGCTCGAACTCATGCGCGGCTACGGCCACAACCCGCACATCGTCTCCGGCGGTTTCGACGGCGAAGACCCCCTCGCCGTGCACCAGCGCATGGCGCAGACCATGGACGAGGTTCTCAACGAAATCGCCTCGATCAAGCGCGCCGCCCTCGCCGGCGACACCAGCCGGCCGCGCTGGCCGATGATCATCCTGCGCACCCCCAAGGGCTGGACCTGCCCGCCCGTCATCGACGGCGTGCAGGTGGAAGACTCCTGGCGTTCGCACCAGGTGCCGCTCGTCAACGCCCGCGACACCCAGTCGCACACCGACGTGCTCGAATCCTGGCTGCGTTCGTACCGTCCGGAGGAACTCTTCGACGACGCCGGCGCCCCCGCCGCCAACATCACCGCGCTCGCCCCGCACGGCGACCTGCGCATGAGCGCCAACCCCGTCGCCAACGGCGGGCTGCTGCGCCGCGAGCTCAAGCTGCCCAACTTCCGCGACTACGCGGTGGAGGTGCCGACCCCCGGCGCCACCGTCGACGAGGCCACCAAGGTGCTCGGCATCTGGATGGCCGACGTCATCCGCCAGAACCCGGACAACTTCCGTATCTTCGGACCCGACGAGACCGCATCCAACCGGCTCGCACCATCCGTCTACGCCGCCACCGACAAGCAGTGGAACGGCGAATACCTGCCCGAAGACACCAACCTTGCCCGCGCGGGCCGGGTCATGGAGATGCTCAGCGAGCACCAGTGCCAGGGCTGGCTCGAGGGCTACCTGCTCACCGGCCGGCACGGCGTCTTCAACTGCTACGAAGCATTCATCCACATCATCGACTCGATGTTCAACCAGCACGCCAAGTGGCTCAAGGTCACCCGCGAGATCCCGTGGCGCCGCTCCATCTCGAGCCTGAACTACCTGCTTTCCTCGCACGTCTGGCGCCAGGACCACAACGGATTCAGCCACCAGGACCCCGGTTTCATCGACCACGTCGTGAACAAGAGCGCCGACGTCGTGCGGGTGTACCTGCCCTTCGACGCCAACACCCTGCTGTCGATCTACGACCACTGCCTGCGCAGCGTCGACTACGTCAACGTGGTCGTCGCCGGCAAGCAGCCGGCGCCGAACTGGCTCACCATGGATCAGGCCGTCGCGCACTGCGAGCGGGGCCTGGGCATCTTCGAGTGGGCCGGTACCGAGATTCCCGGCACCGAACCCGACGTGGTGCTCGCCGCCGCCGGCGAGGTGCCCACCCTCGAGGTGCTCGCCGCCGCCAAGATCCTGCGCGAGGCCATGCCCGACCTCAGCGTGCGCGTGGTCAACGTGGTCGACCTGATGCGCCTGCAGAGCGAGGACGACCACCCGCACGGCCTGAGCGACCGGGAGTTCGACGCCTACTTCACCGCGAACAAGCCCATCGTGTTCGCCTACCACGGCTACCCGTGGCTGATCCACCGGCTCACCTACAAGCGCCACGGCCATGGCAACCTGCACGCCCGCGGGTACAAGGAGAACGGGACGACGACGACGCCGTTCGACATGGTCATGCTCAACGACCTCGACCGGTACCACCTGGTGATGGATGTCATCGACCGGGTGCCCGGACTCGGAGCCCGTGCCGGACTGCTTCGCCAGCAGATGCAGGATGCCCGCCTGCGTGCCCGGCAGTACACCCGCGATCACGGAGAAGACATTCCCGAGGTCACCGACTGGGTGTGGGCTGGGAACGATGCCGCGGCAGCCGCTGCGCGCGCACTAGATACCACCGGCGGGGATAACGTATAACCGTGGCTCGAAGCATTTACATCACCTCCGCCGAGGGAAATACCGGCAAATCTACTATCGCCCTGGGTGTTCTTGACACCCTGTTGCACTCCATTGAGCGGGTGGGTGTCTTCCGTCCGATCGCTCGCTCCAAGCACAAGCCCGACTATGTGCTGGAACTCCTGCTCAATCACCTGCAGGCCCGCAAGCCCGTCGGTACCCACTCCGTCGCGCAGCCGGCGCTCAGTTACGACGAGTGCGTCGGCGTCACCTACGACGACGTGCACGCCGACCCGGATGCCGCGCTGGCGCGCATCGTGGCCCGTTACAAGGCCGTCGAAGCGCAGTGTGACGCCGTCGTGGTCATCGGCAGCGACTTCACCGACGTCGGAAGCCCGACCGAACTGGCCTACAACGCCCGCATCGCCGCGAACCTCGGCGTGCCGGTGTTGCTCGTGCTGGCCGGCCGGGTGGCCTTCGGTCAGGGCGAGGGGCTCAACCAGAGCGACCAGCTCGGCCAGAGCGAACCGCGCACCAGTGACGACATCCGCCAGCTCACCGATGTGGCCCTGACCGAACTCGCGTCAGAGCACGTCTCGCTGCTGGGCGTCGTGGTCAACCGCGCCGACCCCGCCAACCTCAACGGCCTCATCGCCGCGGTGCGCGAGGGCGTCGACAACACCCCGGCCACCGCGGATGCGCTGCACGCCGCCGTTGTGCCCGTCTGGGCCATCCCCGAGGACGCGTTCCTCGTGGCCCCGAGCATGAAGACCATCCTCGAAGCCACCCACGGCACCCTGGTGCAGGGTGACCCGGAGCTGCTTTCCCGTGAGGCGCTCAGCGTCGTCGTGGCCGCCATGTCGATGGTCAACGTGCTGCCCCGCCTGGCCGAGGGCGCTGTCGTCGTCATCCCCAGCGACCGCCCCGAGGTGCTCCTCGCCGCCCTGATGGCCAACTCGTCCGCGACCTTCCCGTCGCTGGCCGGCGTGGTTCTCGTCGGCGGTTTCGCGCTGCCCGAGTCGATCGAGCAGCTCATGAAAGGCCTCGCCCCGTCGGTGCCGATCATCCGCACCGACCTGGCCTCCTACGAGGCGGCCCTCCGTATCACCCACACCCGCGGCCGCCTGGCCGCCGACTCGCAGCGCAAGCACGACACCGCCCTGGCGTTGTTCGAGCAGCACGTCGACGGTGCCGCCCTGCTCGACCGGCTCAAGGTGAGCCGCGCCGACGTGGTCACCCCGCTGATGTTCGAGTACACCCTGCTCGAGCGTGCCCGGCAGAACCGCATGCGCATCGTGCTGCCCGAGGGCGACGACGACCGCGTGCTGCGCGCCGCCGCCACCCTGCTGGCCCGCGATGTGGCCGACCTGATCATTCTCGGCGAAGAGTTCGAGGTGCGCTCGCGCGCCATCGGCCTGGGCCTGGACATCGCCAAGGCGCAGGTCGTCAGCCCGTTCGACGACGTGCTGCGGATGCGTTTCGCCGAGGAATACGCGCGCCTGCGCTCCCACAAGGGCGTCACCATCGACCAGGCCCGCGACGTCGTCACCGACGTCTCGTACTTCGGCACGATGATGGTGCAGCTCGGCCTGGCCGACGGCATGGTCTCCGGCGCATCGCACACCACCGCGCACACCATCCGGCCCAGCTTCGAGATCATCAAGACCCGCCCCGGTGTGTCCGTGGTCTCCAGCGTGTTCCTGATGGCCCTGGCCGACCGGGTCCTCGTCTACGGCGACTGCGCGGTCAACCCCGACCCCACCGCCGCCCAGCTGGCCGACATCGCCATCTCGGCGTCGGAGACGGCCATCGAGTTCGGCATCGAGCCGCGCATCGCGATGCTGTCGTACTCCACCGGCGTCTCCGGCAACGGAGCGGACGTCGAAAAGGTGCGAGAGGCCACCGCGATCGTTCGCGAACGCCGGCCCGACCTCGCCGTCGAAGGCCCGATCCAGTACGACGCCGCAGCGGATGCCGCCGTGGCCGCCGCCAAGATGCCGGATTCGGACGTGGCCGGCAAGGCCACCGTCTTCATCTTCCCCGACCTCAACACCGGCAACAACACCTACAAGGCGGTGCAGCGCAGCGCTGGCGCCGTGGCGATCGGCCCCGTCCTGCAGGGCCTACGCAAACCCATCAACGACCTTTCCAGAGGAGCCCTCGTGCAGGACATCGTGAACACCGTGGCGATCACCGCCATTCAGGCCGCATCTCTCGCAGCGGTGGTGGCAGCCGTATGACCGCCATCCTCGTCATCAACTCAGGTTCGTCCTCGTTCAAGTACCAGCTGATCGACATCGACACCGAGACCGAACTGGCCGGCGGACTCGTCGAGCGCATCGGTGAGGCCAGCGGACACGCCCGGCACACCAACACCGCCTCGGAGGCCGGCCGCCAGGAAGCGAACCTGCCGATCCCCGACCACACCGCCGGTTTCGACGTCATGATCGCCGCGTTCGCCGAGCATGGCCCGCAGCTGTCCGACGCCAACCTCATCGCCGTGGGCCACCGCGTCGTTCAGGGCGGGGCCATCTTCACCGGCCCCACCGTGATCGACGACGCCGTTCAGCAGCAGATCAGCGACCTCGCCGACCTCGCCCCGCTGCACAACCCTGCCCACGTGCAGGCCATCGTCGCCGCCCGCACCAACTTCGCCGACGTGCCGCACGTGGCCGTCTTCGACACCTCGTTCCACCTCACCATGGCGCCGGCCGCGTACACCTACGCGATCAACACCGAGCTGGCCGCCAAGCACGACATCCGTCGTTACGGTTTCCACGGCACGTCGCACAAGTTCGTCTCAGAGGCCGCTGCCGAGTTCCTCGGCCGTCCCCTGAGCGAGCTGAAGACCATCGTGCTGCACCTCGGCAACGGTGCGTCCGCTACCGCCGTCGACGGCGGCAAGTCGATCGACACCTCGATGGGCCTCACCCCGTTGCAGGGCCTGGTCATGGGCACCCGCTCCGGCGACATCGACCCCGCCGTGCTGTTCCACCTGCACCGCAAGGCCGGCCTGTCGATCGAAGAGCTCGACACCCTGCTCAACAAGAAGAGCGGCATGCTCGGTCTCACCGGCAACGGTGACATGCGCGACGTCGAAGACGCGGCCGTGGCCGGCGACGCCGTGGCCCAGGCCGCGCTCGACGTCTACTACCACCGCATCCGGGGCTACGTAGGCAATTACATGGCCCAGCTCGGCGGCCTCGACGTGATCGTCTTCACCGCCGGTGTCGGCGAGAACTCCGGCATCATCCGCGAGGGCGCCCTGCGCGGCCTCGAGGGCCTCGGCATCGAGATCGACCCGGCGAAGAACGACCCGTTCTCGCGCGTCGCCCGTGTTGTGTCGACGGATGCGTCCCGCGTCACCGTGCTCGTCATCCCCACCAACGAGGAGCTCGAGATCGCCCGCGAAACCCGCGCGGTCATCTAACTCTTCGGCCGCTGGACGAGCTCGGCCGCTGGTCGAGCTCGTCCAGACCTAAAGGCGGAGATTCACCCGACACGCCGCACCGCTGCCACGCAGCGCGGCGTGTCCCGAGAATCTCCGCCTTTGCTGTCGGTCTACGCCGAGCAACGGATGCCGACGGGCCGACCGCGAGTAGAATTCCGGCGTGCGCACACTCCTCAACCTGATCTGGCTCGTCCTCTCCGGCTTCTGGCTGTTCCTCGGCTATGTCGCCGCCGGCATTGTGCTCTGCATCCTGATCATCACGATTCCGTGGGGCATCGCGTCGTTTCGCATCGCCGGTTATGCGCTCTGGCCGTTCGGCCGCACCGTCGTCGCCAAGCCGTCGAGCGGAGCCTTCTCGTTCCTCGGCAACGTGATCTGGGTGATCCTGGCCGGCTGGTGGCTCGCCCTGGCCCACATCGTGTCGGGCATCGCACTCTGCATCACCATCATCGGCATCCCGCTGGGCATCGCCGACTTCAAGATGGTGCCGATCTCCCTCGCGCCGCTCGGCAAGGAAATCGTGCCCATCGGCGGCGGCGCGTTCGACCAGGCCCGGGCCCAGCGCACCGCGGCCTAGCCGAACCACCCCGGCGGGCCAGCGCAAGCCGCGCGTCCGGAGGCACCGGACCGCCGTGCCCGGTGGGCGATTTTCCGGTTCGGCGTGACGTTTGACGACCCGCCACCGTCCTACCCATAGCGGTGCCCGCCATCCAGGACAGGGCAGCGAGAGCCCTAAGGGGAAATGGACATGGGAAAGCTCATCTCCGGCGCCACCGAGGTCGATTTCGAGGACCGCGCGCTGGTGCACTTGCAGAGCGTCATCGGCTCCAAGCTTCGCCGCGGCGAGAGCTTCGCCCTCTTCTGGAGCGACCCGGCCGCGCCAGACGAGGCGCAGCCCAGTCTGTGGCTGCACCCCGGCATCCCGCTGTATTTCAAGTTCACCGGGACCACGACCCCCGGGCTCAACCGGGCCTGGATAGAGGTGCTCGCGACGTCGGCCGACAGTGCAGACGGGTTGCTGTTGAGCAGCGAACCGCGTGGTCAGGATGCCGACCAGAATCACACCGACTGACCAGGCCGGAGTGAGTTTTCTTCACGCTGGAGCATGACAGGTGCGGGGTTCGGACCGTCTAAGAAGCAGCAGAGCATGTCAGGCGGATGCCCGACAGGATTTCCCACCGCACCCCGCACCATCCTTCAGAGGAGAACATCATGACGTCAGCACCCAACGACCCGCGCCCCATGACACCCAACGACCAGCGCCCCACGGCACCCAACGACCAGCGCCCCACGGCACCCAACGACCAGCGCCCCACGGCACCCGACCCCCTCGAACCCGTCGCATCGCCGGCGACCTCGGGCACCACCATCCGCCAGGAAGTCGTCGCCAAGCAGAAGGCGCAGTTCGGCGGCATGAAGTTCGGCACGGCCTTCTTCGGCTGGCTCACCGCCACCGGCGCAGCCGTGCTACTCACCGCGCTGGTAGCCGGTGCCGGCGCAGCCGTCGGCCTCGGAAACCAGGCCGACCCCGCTCAGACGGCGGATGCCGCGGCCGAGAACGCCTCGACCGTCGGCCTGATCGGTGCCATCGCCCTGGCCGTCGTCGTCTTCGTGTCCTACTTCTGCGGAGGCTATGTCGCCGGCCGAATGGCGCGGTTCAGTGGCGCAAAGCAGGGCATCGCCGTGTGGCTGTGGGCTCTGATCGTGGCCGTGGTTCTGGCCATTGTGGCCGCTATCGCGGGAAGCCAGTTCAATGTGCTCGCCAACCTCAACAGCTTCCCGCGGATCCCGGTCCAGGAGGGCGACCTGGCCCTGGGCAGTATCCTCACGGCCGTTGCGATCGCCATCGTCAGCCTCGGCGGCGCGATGCTCGGCGGCCTCGCCGGCATGCGGTTCCACCACAGGGTCGACAAGGTCGGCCTCGGCAAGTGAGCGGAGCCCGCTCACACTGAGCTGATTCGCCCACCCTGGCGAGAGTGAAGGGCCCCGGTGACACAGTCCCGGGGCCCTTTGGTCTGCCGGCCGGTAAGGCGGCATCGGCTCTTACTTAGTCTTCGGCGCGGCCTTCGCCGGGCCGAACGACACGTCCACCTCGGCCATCTCCATGTCGGCGGTGGCTTGGATCAGCTCCATCAGAGCCGGATCCAACCCGGGGGCGAACTCCTCCATCCTTTCGCCGGCGATCACCGACGGCACACCCTCAGGAGCCTGTTCGTCGGCGACCAGGTTCGTGCCGTCCTTGGAGGGGGACATGCCCTGGAAGATCTTGCCCGCCTCCGACTGGCCGGCGAGGTCGAAGGTGTACTGCTTGCTGTGCAGGTTGAGGTCGAGCAGCTTCTTCACCTCGGGGAACTTCTCCGCGTTGGTCTTCGGGATCGGCAGCAGAGTGTTCCAGTGCACACCCAGGGTCTCGAGCGCCTTGGCGTACGCGTTCTCGTGAGCCTGGTCCCGTACGATGAGGTAAGCGATAGTGGAGCGTGCAGTCTTGTTCGCGGTCATCTCGTAGATGCGGCACTTCTGCAGTCGGCCGGTGGACTCCAACATCAGGTTGTAGAGCAGGTCGAGCACCAGGTTGCCGGAGTTGTACACGTAGCTGCCGCTCCACGGGTTGCCCACGGCGTCCACCGGCAGCGCACCCTGCGCACCCACCAGGTAGTGGTGGATGTTGCCCTGGTCGAGGGCGATCTCCAGCGGGATCGCTCCGCCCGAGCCGGCCTTGTCCAGCGGGTCGGTGACCTTGCCCTGGTAGCGCGGCGAGCCGTCCACCAGACGGGAGATGGTGGTGCCGATCAGTTCCACGTGGCTGATCTCTTCGGTGCCGATGCCCTGAATCAGGTCGCGGTACGGCTTCGCCGCGGGCCCACGGAAGTTCATCGACTGGAACAAGTACTGCATCATGGTGCGCATCTCGCCGAACTGGCCGCCGAGGCCCTCCTGCAGTGCGTTGGCCGCTGCCGGATCCGGCTCGTCCTGCGCGATGTCGTGGATGAGTCGTTGCACGTGGAAATACATAATTGTCCTTTCCTGGGACGTGGTGGATCAACGGTCGGATGCGGATGGTGTCGGGATCAGGTCTTGGTGTCGTGGCGTTCCGCGCTGTCCTCGCGCAGGCGCCGCCCCGCAATGATGTCGGCACGTTCCTTCTCGGCGGTTTTGTCGCTCTTGCGGGTGTCCCGCGGTGGCAGCTGAATGTCTTCCTCCGCCTTGATACCCGCCTGCAGTTGGCGGGTCCGCTCGAGTTCGGCGTCGAACTCGGCGCCGAACAGCAGGGCAAGGTTGGCGATCCAGAGCCAGAGCAGGAACACCACGACACCGGCGAGCGAGCCGTAGGTGCGGTCGTAGTTGGAGAAGTTGGTGACGTAGAGACCGAACAGGAACGACGCGATCACCAGGGCCACCAACGCCAGCAGCGCGCCCAAGCTGATCCAACGGAATTTCGGCTGCTTGGCGTTCGGGGTGGCGTAGTAGAGGATTGCGATGATCAGCACAGCGGCCAGAGCCAGGATCGGCCACTTGAGGATGGACCACACTATCTGCACGGTTTCGCCGAGGCCCAGGGCACTGCTGACGGCATCGGTGACGGGCCCCGACACGATCAGGACCACGACCATGATGAGGATCAGCAGGATGGTGACGATGGTCACCACCAGCTGCATCGGGCGCAGCTTCCAGAACGGCCGGCCCTCCTCGATCTCGTAGATCCGGTTCATGGCCCGGCTGAACGCGCCGACGTAGCCGGATGCCGACCAGATGGCCAGCACGATGCCGAAGACCAGGGCGAACCCGGCGGCCGGTGACGAGCTGAACTGTTCGAGCGGTTCGCGCAGTACGTCGGCCGTGCCGCCGGGGGCGACCTCGTTGACGAGGTCGAGGATGGTGTCGGTGGACCGCTCGCCCTGACCGAACACGCCCAGCAGAGAGATCAACGCGATCAGCGCCGGGAACAACGCCAGCACCGCGTAGTACGTCAGCGACGCGGCGATGTCGGTGCATTGGTCGGCGGTGAATTCGCGCATGGTCTTGCGCATCGCGTACTTCCAGGACGGCTTCTTCACCTCGCCCGGCGAATCCGGCTTGCGTGGATCGTCGGGCGAGGGAGCGCTGTTCCTCTTGCTACGGGCGTCGTTGCGGGCCACCGGTACTACTCCTCGTGATCATCTAGCGGTTGGTGCGGGTGACTCCGTCAGCCGACGGTGCCCTGCCCGGCGTGCTTGGCGGTGTCGCGCACCTCGTCAGCGGACGACCCCGTCTCGGACTTGACGGTGTCGGCGGCATCCGTGGCCGTGCCCTTGACAGCATCGGCGGCGTCGGCGAGGGGCTGCTTGAGGTTCTCGCCCATCTGCTTCGCCGCGTCGGTGACCTCCTGGGTCAGTGGCTCAGCGGCCTCCTTCACGTTCGCCGCGACCTTCTTCTCGACGGTGCTGGCGGGCAGGAGAGACGACGCGAGCCAACCCACGCCGAATGCGATGAGACCCACCGCCAGCGGGTTGCCCTTGACCTGGGAGGCCGCGTCGTGAGCGGCGCCCGATACGTTACCGGTCGCTCCGCTCACCGAACCGCCCAGGTCGGAAGCGGTGCCCATGACCTTGTCCTTGGCCGAGCTGAACACGCCCCGCACCTTGTCCTTCTGGCGGTCCATGATCTTGCTGGGCGTTACCTTGTCGGCAAGGGCGTCGACATCGGCGCCGAGGCCCCGTCGGGTGTCTTCGATTTGGCTCCGAAGAACCTCGGGGTCGGTGCTGGATTCGTCATAGGTGCTCATCGGTTTTCCTCATTTCGTTTTAGTGCGTCAGGAATCTGCTTCAGGGAATCGACTGTCTTGGGCGCTCCCGTGATGGTCTTCATCTCTTTGCGCCCGCGCGAGTAGAGCACGGCGGCCACGATGCCCCAGACGACGGCAACGATCACGGCCGCCCAGGCGATGTCGATGGCGTGTCCGAGCCCCCACCAGGCCGCGAACGACAGGAACAACACCGTCAGGTGGGCGGCATAGCCGGCTCCGCCGAGCAGTCCGGCTCCTTTGCCGGCGCGAGTGGCCGACTGCCGTAACTCGGCCTTGGCCAGTTCGACCTCCTGGCGCATGAGAGTAGACACGTCGCGTGTCACCTCACTGAGCAGATCGCCCAGCGAGGTCTCTTCGGCCTTGCGTTCAGAAGGCGTGGGCATGTCAGTCATTGCGGTTCTCCGTGTAATTCGGGTACTCCGCCGTGAGCGGGGTGCCTACGCCGGTGGCGGTGCCGGTGGGCGTGGTGGGGGTGTCGAAGGCCGTGTCGATTCCGGTGGTGGCGCCGGTGCCGAACTCGGTTCCGACGCCGGTGGGCGCGGTGGCCGGGGTACTGCTGCCCGTCGAGGCGGTCTCGGAGGAGTCCTTGGCCTCGGCGATGACCGAGCGGGTCAGGCGACCGGCCACTACACCGGCGACGGCGGCGATGCCGATGAACATGCCGGGGCTGCGCCGGGCGTAGCCCTTGACCTCGTCGAGGAGGGCGCCCGGGTCGCGCTGGTCGAGCCAGTCGGCGATTCCGGCAGCACGCGAGGCGGCCTGGTGGGCGATATCGCTGGCTACACCCTGAGTATCGGACTTATCGGCCATCGCACCCAGCTCGTCGCCCAGGGAACGGAGACCGGCGGCGACCCGCTTCTGTTGTGCGGCCGCCTGGTCGGCGAGTTCGCCCTGCGTCTGGCGATAGAGGTCCTTGGCTTGCTGCTTGGTCTCGCTGCCGACCTTGTGCAACTCGTCCTTGGCGACGCCGGCGACGTGCTGGCCAGCGGCGACCGAGGTGTCCTTCACCTCGGTGGCGCGTTCTTTGGCATCGGGGCCGGCTCCGCTGTCGGACGCCGTGCTGGTGTCCAGGTCGGGGTTTCCCGGGACGGATGCTGGGTATGTATTCGACATGACTCTCCTAGATAGATCGGGGTGTGCACGACGCCCGGCATCGACGTCAGTGTCGTGTTCGGGAATATCCTTTGTCTTGCGAGCCGCGATTACAAGCACTCTGAGAGAACCCGCGAAATTAAGTTTTTTCCGTGACGAATCGCTGATTTTGCCGTCTATTTAAGGGGTGCGGGACTTTACGCAGCAACGTTGGAGGGGGTAGCGGATACCCCACAATGGGGGGTATCCTCCCGTCACTCCAGCGGGCGCTCGTGTCGCCTCTGTTGCTCCCGCTGAGCATCCTCGACGACGCGCTTGATCACGAGGAACGTGGTCTCCCACTCGTCGAGAATGTGGCGCTGCGTGAGCCGCAACACCCGGCGACCGAGCCCCTCGTAGAGGAGGTAGCGGGTGGAGGAATTGCGGACCCGCCGCATCCGCCGGCCCGTGGCGCGGCGTGCCCCGCAAAACTCCGCCTTTGCGGGCGCGCGGCCGCCCGGGACCCCCGGGCCGGGTGCCTAGCGGGGCGGTGGCGCGGTGCTCGCCCGCACGACGAGGTGCGTGGGCACGATTGTCGTACCGGGGCCTACGGCCGCGGGGGAGTCGATCTGGCGCAGCAGCTTCTCGATGCAGAGCCGCCCCACTTGGCCGAAGTCCTGGTGCACGGTGGTCAGCGGCGGCCAGAAGGCATCCGCCTCGCGCATATCGTCGAAGCCGACCACGCTCACGCCAGCCGGAACCGAGCGGCCGGCCTCGTGCATCGCCCGCATCACGCCGAGGGCCATCTGGTCGTTGGAGGCGAAAATCGCCGTCACCGACGGGTCGGCGGCCAGCGCCACCCCGTGCCGGTAGCCGCTCTGCGCGCTCCAGTCGCCCTCGAGTACGGGCGGCACCGGGGCGCCGGCCGCCTTCAACGTGGCCCGCCAGGATGCCGTGCGGCGCCCGGCCGAGAACGACGACTCCGGCCCGGCGATGTGCCAGACCGTGCGGTGCCCGAGGTCGAGCAGGTGCTGGGTGGCCAGCCGAGCACCCTCGGTCTGGTCGGTGTCGACCACCGTGTAGCGTTCGCCGGCATCGGAATCGACGATCACGACGGGCAGCCCGGTCGGCACGGTCACGTCGATCCGGTCCAGGATGTGCGCTTCCATAATGATCACGATGCCGTCCACGGCCTGCTCGGCGAGCCGGTTCACAGCGCCGGCGACGGCGCCCTGGGTGGGCAGCGCCACCGGGATCAGGGTGATCGAGTAGCCGGCCTCGGCGGAGGCCGTGGCAACAGCGTCGAGGGTGCGCATGTTGCCGAAGCTGGACAGGCCGAACATGATCACGCCGATGGTGCTGAACTTGCCCGACTTCAGCGCGCGGGCGGCGCTGTTGGGCCGGTAGCCGATCTCGTCCATGGCGGCGAGCACCCGGTCGCGGGTGTCGGCGTCGACGTTGCTGCGACCGTTCACCACCCGGGAGACGGTCTGGGAGGAGACGCCGGCCAGCGCCGCCACATCCGCCATCGACGGCAGGCGCTGCGCGCGGGCCGTGGGAGCGGCCGAAGAACTGTCTGTCGTGCTCGCCGTTGCCACGTGCCCTCCCCGGTCCCGAAAAAAGATTTCCGTATGTTTACGTAAACATGCTAGCGTGCTTACACGTCATGTTTACGTAAACATGCCGTCAGATTCACCGTCCGTTGCATCACCATACCGAGTCAGAGAAAAAGGCATGACGACGCTGTCAACACTCCCCCCCAGTGGCCAGACACGCAGTGCACGGGCCCAGCCGAACCGCCGCAAGCCCAAGCCCCACGTGCAGAAGCGCGACTGGACCGGCTGGAAGTTCATCGGCCCGTTCATGATCGTTTTCGCCCTCGTGCTGATCGCCCCGGTGCTGTACTCGATTTACCTGTCCTTCTTCAAGGACCAGCTGGTCGGCGGCAACTCCTTCGTCGGCTTCGAGAACTACGGCCAGGCGCTCACCGATCCCAAGTTCTGGGAGTCGATGGGCCGGGTCACCCTGTTCTTCGTCGTGCAGGTGCCGATCATGCTCGGCATCGCACTCTTCGCCGCCCTCGCCATCGACAGTGCCCGCCTGCACCTGTCCAGCTTCTTCCGCATCGCGATCTTCCTGCCGTACGCGGTTCCCGCCGTGGTCGCAACGCTCATGTGGGGCTTCATGTACGGCACCAAGTTCGGCCTGGTCGGCAATCTCAATGAGTTCTTCTCGATCGCCATCCCCAACCCGCTGGGCAACACCTGGGTGCTCGCCGCGATCGGCAACATCGTCACCTGGGAATTCATCGGCTACAACATGATCCTGTTCTACGCCGCCCTCCGAGTGATCCCCACCGATCTCTACGAGGCCGCCTCGCTCGACGGCGCCAACGCGTTCCGCATCATCCGCAGCATCAAGATGCCGGCGCTCCGCCCCGCCATCGTCATCGGCGGCATCTTCAGCGTGATCGGTAGCTTCCAGCTGTTCAACGAGCCCAGCATCCTGCAGTCTCTGGCACCCAACACCATCTCCACCTATTTCTCGCCGAACATGTACGCCTACAACCTGTCGTTCTCGGGTCAGCAGTACAACTACTCGGCCACCATCGCGATCATCGTCGGCCTCATCACCGCCGTGATCGCCTACATCGTGCAGAACTCCGGTTCCAGGAAGGAGGCCTGACATGTCGACGACTGACCAGACCCACGCCCCCGCCGCACGGGCGAAAGCCCCGCGGATGTCCCGCTACACCAGCGAGAAGAAGGCCGGCAAGTCCACCCAGGGCCTGCACACCAAGAAGTCCATCATTCTCACCATCATCATGGGCGCCCTGCTGATCTACAGCCTGCTGCCCCTGTTCTGGCTGTTCGTGAACTCCACCAAGACCCAGGCCGAGCTGCTCAACTCGTTCGGCCTCTGGTTCTCGGGCGACTTCGCCCTCTGGGACAACATCGTCGCCACCCTCACCTACAACGACGGCGTCTTCGTGCGCTGGTTCGGCAACACGGTGCTCTACGTCGTCGTCGGCGCCGGCGGCGCCACCTTCCTCGCGGCGCTCGGCGGCTACGGCCTGGCCAAGTTCAACTTCCCCGGCAAGAAGGCCGTCTTCGCCGTCGTGCTCGGCGCCGTGGCCATCCCCGGCACGGCCCTGGCGGTGCCGACCTTCCTCATGTTCAGCCAGATGGGCCTCACCAACACCCCGTGGGCGGTCATCCTGCCCTCGCTGATCAGCCCGTTCGGCCTCTACCTGATCTGGACCTACGCCATGGACGCGGTGCCCACCGAGGTTCTCGAGGCCGCGCGAATGGATGGTTCGGGTGAGTTCCGCACCTTCTTCACCATCTCGCTCAAGCTGCTGGCCCCCGGCCTCGTCACGGTGCTCCTGTTCACCCTCGTGGCCACCTGGAACAACTACTTCCTGCCCCTGATCATGCTCAGCGAACCCACCTGGTACCCGCTGACCGTGGGCCTGAAGCAGTGGAACATGCAGGCCCAGACCGTGGGCGGCGACGTCATCTACAACCTCGTCATCACCGGGTCGCTGCTCACGATCGTGCCGATCGTCGTGGCGTTCCTGTTCCTCCAGCGCTACTGGCAGTCCGGCCTCGCCGCCGGCTCCGTCAAGTCGTAGCCCCACTACCGTTCCACCCCCGCACCATCCGTCATCCGCAGCACCGAACATCCGTTTACAAGGAAGTGAAAGGCACCCCAATGAAAGCACCACACAGCAACACGCGCCTGCGCCGCACCGCACTCGCCGTCGCCACCGGACTCGCCCTGAGCGTCTCCCTGGCCGCCTGCGCCTCCACCGGCGGAGGCGGAGCCGAGACCGGCACCGCCGCCGACATCGAGGCCGCTCTGCAGGAGGAGACCACCCTCACCGTCTGGGCCTGGGCCCCGGCCGTGGAAGACATCGCCACCGCATTCGAAAAGAAGTACCCCAACGTCACGGTCGACGTGGTCAACGCCGGCACCGGCAACGACCAGTACATCAAGCTGCAGAACGCCATCAAGGCCGGCTCCGGCGCACCCGACGTGGCCCAGATCGAGTACTACGCGCTGCCGCAGTTCGCTCTCTCCGAGGCCCTCGTCGACCTGAGCGACTTCGGTCTGGACTCCCTCGAGGACCAGTACACCGCCAGCACCTGGGGATCGGTGAACCTCGACGGCGGCGTCTACGCCCTGCCACAGGACTCCGGCCCCATGGCCATGTTCTACAACCAGGCCGTGTTCGACCAGTACGGCCTGACCGTGCCCACCACCTGGGACGAGTACATCGCCACCGCCGAGAAACTCCACGCGGCCAACCCGAACGCCTACATCACCAACGACACCGGCGACGCGGGCTTCGCCACCAGCATGATCTGGCAGGCCGGCGGCCAGCCGTTCACCACCACCGACTCCACGAACGTCGAGATCAACCTGCAGGACGAGGGGTCGAAGAAGTTCGCCGACACCTGGAACCAGCTGATTGAGAAGGACCTCATCGCACCGACCACCAGCTGGAGCGACGAGTGGTACCGAGGTCTGGGCGACGGCACCATCGCCACCCTCAACATCGGCGCCTGGATGCCCGGCAACCTGGAATCCGGCGTGCCGGAAGCCTCCGGAAACTGGCGTGTGGCCCCGCTGCCCGTCTATGAGGCCGGCGACACCGCCAGCGCCGAGAACGGTGGCGGCGGCGACGCCGTGCTCGCCCAGAGCAAGAACAAGCTCGCCGCGGCCGGCTTCGTCGAGTTCATGAACTCCGGTGAAGGCACCCAGATCTCCATCGACGCCGGCGGCTTCCCCTCCACCGTCGCCGACCTCGAGTCCGAGGAGTTCCTCGGCGCCGAGAGCGAGTACTTCGGCGGCCAGAAGATCAACGAGGTCCTCGTCCAGTCCGCCAAGGACGTCGTCGAAGGCTGGAGCTACCTGCCGTTCCAGGTCTACTCGAACAGTATCTTCTCCGACACCGTCGGCCAGTCCTACGCCGACAAGTCCGACCTCAACACGGGCCTGACCGACTGGCAGAAGGCCATCGTCGCCTACGGCAACGAGCAGGGCTTCACGGTCACCGAGTAACGCAGCGGCACAGGGTGGGCCCGTCCGACCGGACGGCCCACCCTTTGCGCACCATCAGCTTCCAACCAGAGGATCTCCTTCGTGTTTCACGCCCGGCTCAGCATCTCCCGCGACGACATCGTGGCCCCCGTCTCACCCCGGCTCTTCGGTTCGTTCGTCGAGCACATGGGCCGTTCGGTGTACACGGGTATCTACGAACCCGGGCACCCCACCGCGACCGCGGATGGCTTCCGCCAAGACGTGCTGGACCTCGTGCGTGAGCTGAACCCCAGCCTGATCCGCTACCCGGGCGGCAACTTCGTATCGGGTTTCCGCTGGGAAGACAGCGTCGGCCCCGACCGCCCCACGCGCCTGGACGTGGCCTGGCACTCCGTGGAGACCAACGAAGTTGGCCTGCACGAATTCGCCGACTGGGCCGAGAGCGCCGGCGTCGAGATCATGCAGGCCGTGAACCTGGGCACCCGGGGCATCACCGAGGCCGCCGCCCTGCTCGAATACTCCAACCACCCGGCCGGCACCGCGCTCAGCGGCCAGCGCCAGGCCAACGGCCGCACCGAACCGTTCGGCATCCGCGTCTGGTGCCTGGGCAATGAGATGGACGGCCCCTGGCAGATCGGCCACAAGACCGCAGAGGAATACGGCCGACTCGCCGCCGAAACCGCCCGCGTGATGAAGTGGGTCGACCCCACCATCGAACTCGTCGTCGCCGGCAGCTCCAACGCCGAGATGCCCACCTTCGGCAGCTGGGAACGCACCGTTCTCGAGCACACCGCGGAGCTCGTCGACCACATCTCCCTGCACGCCTATTACGAGGAAAAGCCCGGCGACCTCGGCAGTTTCCTCGCCTCCGGCGTGGGCCTTGACCGCTTCATCGGCGACGTCGCCCACATCATCGACGAGGTCACCGTGGCGCAGGGCCTCGACAAATCCATCGGCATCAGCGTCGACGAGTGGAACGTCTGGTATCAGACCCGGTTCAACGAGGTCGACAAGGAACCCCTGTTCACCGGCGACTGGAACACGCAGCCGCGCCTGATCGAGGACGAATACAACGTCAGCGACGCCGTGGTGGTGGGGTCCCTGCTGATCTCCTTGCTGCGGAACAGCGATCGGGTCAGCATGGCCAACCTCGCCCAGCTCGTGAACGTCATCGCGCCGATCCGTTCCGAGCCCAACGGTCCGGCCTGGCGCCAGACCACCTTCTTCCCGTTCGCCCTCACCGCAACCGCCGCCCACGGCGACGTGCTGGCCGCCACCATCCACTCCGACACCTACGACACCAGGGAACACGGCACCGTCGACCTATCGGATGCCGCGGTGACCGCTACCGACGAGGAGATCGTCTTGTTCCTTGTCAACCGTTCCAGCTCCGACCCGCTCACCCTCGAGGTAGACCTGGCCGGCGCCCCCGCCGGCTCGGTGCTCTCAGCGCAGAGCCTGTTCGCGCCGGAGGGTGGGGACCGGTTCGCCACCAACACTGTTGATCATCAAGACACCGTGCACCCGGTCGACTTGACGGACGTGACACTGGCCGACGACGGCACCGCCGCCACGGTCGTGCTGCCCGCGCTGTCCTGGTCGATCGTGCGTCTGGCCGCCAAGGCTGCAGCATGAGCGCCGTGAGCACGGTCTCGACCAACGAGCATCGCTGGGTGCGCTGGCCCGAGGCGCACACCCTCGCCGACGGCACCGAGAGCCTGCCCGCCGACGCCGCCCGCATCGGCTACGGCGCCGACTACAACCCCGAACAGTGGCCCGAAGAGGTCTGGGCCGAAGACATGCGCCTGATGCGCGAGGCCGGTGTCAACATCGTCAGCGTCGGCATCTTCTCCTGGGCGCTGCTGCAGCCCACCCCGGACAGCTGGGATTTCGGTTGGCTCGACCGCGCCATCGATCTGCTGCACGCCAACGGCATCGCCGTCGACCTGGCCACCGCCACCGCCAGCCCGCCGCCGTGGCTCACCGAGCTGCACCCGGAGGTGCTGCCGGTGAACCGGGTCGGCGAAACCATCTGGCCCGGCGGCCGCCAGCAGTGGCGCCCCACCTCACCGGTGTTCCGCCGCTACGCGCTGGCCCTGGTCGAGAAAATGGCCGAGCGCTACGCCAACCACCCGGCCCTGTCGATGTGGCACATCAGCAACGAGCTCGGCTGCCACAACGTCTACGACTTCTCGGACGACGCGGCAGCGGCGTTCCGCGCCTGGCTCGAGGCCCGCTACGGCACTCTCACCGAACTCAACCGGGCCTGGGGCACCGCCTTCTGGTCGCAGAACTACACCTCCTGGAACCAGATCCTGCCGCCGCGGCTGGCCGCGACGCATCCGAACCCCACCCAGCAGCTCGACTTCGCCCGGTTCTCGAGCGACGCCCTCAAGGGCTACCTCGTCGCCGAGCGGGAGATCCTGCGCCAGATCACGCCCGACGTGCCGATCACCACCAACTTCATGGTGATGGGCGAGTCCCGCGGCATGGACTACGCCGACTGGGCCGGCGAGATCGACCTGGTCTCCAACGACCACTACCTGCTCGTGGCCGACCCCGCCGCGTTCGAGGAGCTGTCGTTCTCGGCCAACCTCACCGGCCAGATATCCGGCCGGGCGCCGTGGTTCCTGATGGAGCACTCCACCAGCGCCGTCAACTGGCAGCCGGTGAACCAGGCCAAAACCCCCGGCCAGCTGCGCCGGGACAGCCTCACCCACCTGGCCCACGGCGCCGACGCGATCTGCTTCTTCCAGTGGCGCCAGTCCTTGGCCGGCGCCGAGAAGTTCCACTCCGCGATGCTCCCGCACGCGGGGGAGAACAGCTCGGTGTTCCGCAGCGTCACCCGCTTCGGCGGCGAACTCGCTTCCCTGGCAGAGGTCGCCGGCAGCCGCACCAAGCAGGCCCGCATCGGAATCCTCTTCGACTGGGACTCCTGGTGGGCCTCCGAACTCGACTCGCACCCCACCGAGCTGCTGCGCTACAAGGCCGAGGCCATGGCCTGGTACACCGCCGCGCTCACCATTGGCCTGCAGGCCGACATTGTGCCGGCCCGGTCGGTGCTGAACGGTCACGGCCTCGCCGGGTACGACCTCGTCATCGCGCCGATGCTCTACATAGTGCCGCAGCCGCTGGCGGATGCCCTGGCCGACTACGCCCGCACCGGCGGCCACCTGGTGGTCGGCGTGTTCTCCGGCATTGCCGACGCCGACGACCACATCCACCCCGGCGGTTACCCCGGCGCGTTCCGCGAGCTGCTCGGCGTGCGCGCCGAGGAGTTCGGCGGCCTGCAGCCGGGCCAGACCGTCGGCCTGTCCGGCGACCTGCCGGCCGGGTCAACCGGGTCGCTGCTCACCCACGACGTCACCGTGGCCTCCGATGTCCAGGTGCTCGCCCGCTTCCAGGACGGCCCGTTCCCCGGTGTGCCGGCGGTGACCAGCCGCGTGGTCTCGACCGAGTCCGGCGGCCGGGCCAGCTTCGTCGCCACGGTCCTCGACCCCGACGCGTTGGTGGCTTTGGTCGGCCGGTTCGCCGCCGCCGCCCACATCGTCTCGCCGCTGCCGAGAGACGCGCACGGCATCGTGCAGCTCGCCGTGCGCCAGTCCGACGACATGGACTATCTCTTCTACATCAACCACTCCGACAAGGCCGTGACCGTGCCGCTGGGCAAGGCCGATGGCACGCTCGTGGCCGTCGACCTCGGCGGCAGCACCCTCGCCGCGGACTCGCTCACCCTCCCGGCCACCGGCGTCGCCGTGCTCGGCCGCGCCCGAACGGCGGCCTGATCATGGGCGCGTTCGAGATCGGCGACGAGCACTTCCTCCTCAACGGTGAGCCGTTCCGGGTGCTCGCCGGGGCCATCCACTATTTCAGGGTGCACCCGGATCACTGGGCCGACCGCATCCACAAGGCCCGCCTGATGGGCCTGAACACCATCGAGACCTACGTGGCCTGGAACGCGCACTCGCCGGCTCGTGGCGGTTTCGACACCGAGGGCCAGCTCGACCTGGCCCGTTTTCTCGACCTGATCGCCGCCGAGGGCATGTACGCCATCGTGCGGCCCGGCCCGTTCATCTGCGCCGAGTGGGACAACGGCGGCCTGCCCGGCTGGCTGTTCACCGACCCGGCCGTGGGGGTGCGGCGGAACGAGCCGCTCTATATGGCGGCCGTGGCCGAGTACTTCGAGCAGCTGCTGCCGATCGTGGCGTCCCGGCAGATCGACCGGGGCGGCCCGGTCATCCTGGTGCAGATCGAGAACGAGTACGGCGCCTACGGCGACGACAAGGATTACCTGCGCGCGCTCGTCGAGCTCAACCGGGCCGGCGGCATCACGGTGCCGCTGACTACCATCGACCAGCCCACCGACCAGATGCTCTCCGACGGCAGCCTGCCCGAGTTGCACAAAACCGGCTCGTTCGGCTCCCGCGCTACCGAGCGCCTGGCCGTGCTCCGCCGCCACCAGCCGACCGGACCGCTGATGTGCGCCGAGTTCTGGAACGGCTGGTTCGACCACTGGGGTGCGCACCACCACACCACTTCCGCGGAGGACTCCGCCCGCGAGCTCGACGACCTGCTCGCCACCGGCGCCAGTGTGTCGCTGTACATGTTCACCGGCGGCACCAACTTCGGCTTCACCAACGGCGCCAACGACAAGGGTGTCTTCCAGCCCACGGTCACTTCTTACGACTACGACGCGCCCCTCTCGGAGAGCGGTGAGGTCACAGCCAAGTACCTCGCCTTCCGCGAGGTGCTCGCCAAGTACGCGCCGGTGACCGGGTCGTTGCCGGCCCCGGCCGCGCCCGCGCCGGCCTTCGAGGTCGCCCTCGACGAGTTCGTTTCGCTGTGGGACGCGTTACCCGAGCTGGCCGACATAAGCGCCGCTCCGACCGCCGGGCTGCCCAGCATGGATGCCCTCGGCCAGTACACCGGGTTCGCCCTGTACCGCAGCCGGTTGACTCCGGGTGCCCGCGTGCTGTCCTTCGGCGAGGTGCGCGACCGCGCCCAGGTTTTCGTCGACGGCAACCCCGTCGGTGTGCTGCAGCGCGACCACCATGACCGCTCGATCGGCCTACCGCCGGGGGAGCGCCTCGACCTGCTCGTGGAGGACCAGGGCAGGGTCAACTACGGCCCGCGCATCGGCGAGGACAAGGGCCTGATCGGCCCGGCCACCCTCGACGGTGTCACCCTGGCCGACTGGCAGGTGCTGCCGCTCGACGTCGACGGGTTCGTCGCATCCGGCAGCGCCCGCTTCGCCCTCGACCTCGCCGGTTCCGGCTCGCTCAGCGGTCCCGCGTTCGTGCGCGGCCGGTTCACCGCCGAGCCCGGCAAGGACCTGTTCCTCAGCACCGCCGGCTGGGGCAAGGGCCAGGTCTGGATCAACGGGTTCAACCTCGGCCGGTTCTGGGACCGTGGACCGCAGACCACCCTCTACGTGCCCGGTCCGGTGCTGAGGGCCGACAACGAGCTGGTCATCCTCTGCCTGCACGGCACCGAGAGCACCCTCGCCCACTTCGTCCCCCGCCCCGACCTAGGCCACACCGACTTCTAGCCCGCCCAACTGTTCCCCGAGCGGACAATTGCACCCCTTGGGTTCAGGGGGTCGTTGCAACACCTGATTGATTGAGGTGTTGGTTATGGGTGGTCGTGTTGGGTTTCCGCGTGAGGTTCGTCGTCGGTTCTGGGAGGAGCTCAGGGTCGGCGGCACGGTCACGGATGCGGCTGCCGGCGCGGGGGTGAATCGGTCGACGGCTGCGAACTGGGTAAGTCAGGCTGGCGGGATGGTTCCCCCGCGCGTTGACCCGTCGAGCCGTTTGACGTTCCTCGATCGGGAGGAGATCTGGTTTGGCCGTTCTCAAGGCGAAAGCATGCGCTCGATCGCGGCCCGGCTTGGGCGGGCGCCGTCCACGATCAGCCGCGAACTGCGCGGCGGGATGACGAGGCGCGGGTATCGTCCGTCGTTCGCTGAGCAACAGTCCCGGTATCGAGCGCGCCGGCCCCGCGGCGGGAAGCTGGCCAATAACGACCGGTTGCTGGAATACGTGCAAACTGGGTTGAGCGCCGAACACAGCCCGGAGCAAATCAGTCTGCGGCTGCGGCGAGACTTCCCCGACGACATGGAGATGCGGGTGTCTCACGAGACGATCTATCAGGCCCTCTATGTTGAAGGGCGCGGCCAGCTGCGCCGCGACCTGGTTACGGCGCTGCGGACCGGGCGGACGTTGCGCAAATCTCAGGGTCGGCAACAACCCGGATCGCGCATCCGCGACATGGTCATGATCACCGACCGGCCCGCGGAGGTCGAAGACCGCGCCGTTCCCGGCCACTGGGAAGGCGACCTCATCACCGGCGCCGGAAACGCCTCAGCGATCGGCACCCTGGTTGAGCGCGCAACCGGATATTTGATGCTGCTGCACCTCCCCGAGAAACACGGCGCGATCGAGGTTCGCGACCAGATGATCATCGCGATCGAGAAGATGCCCGCAGAACTGCGCAAAACAGTGACCTGGGACCAAGGCATCGAGATGGCCAAGCACCGAGACATCACCATCGCCACCGGCATCGACATCTACTTCTGCGACCCGCACTCGCCCTGGCAGCGCGGCTCGAACGAGAACACCAACGGGCTGTTACGGCAGTACTTCCCCAAGGGCACCGACCTCTCCGGCTACCACCCCGAATACCTCGAATTCGTCACCGACAAGCTCAACGACCGACCACGAAAACGGCTCGACGCAGCCACCCCGCGAGAAGCCCTGCATCAGCTACTCTCAGACCAAGAAAACAGCGGTGTTGCATCGACCAGTTGAATCCACCCCCGGTACGCCGGGCGCAATTGTCCGATTCGGGCACAGTTGCGCCGCCTCGCGTGCTCGGCGGGTCCGGAAGGCCCGGCGCCATGGGTGCGCATTGGACAATCCCGGAGTGCTTAGGTTACCCTAACCAAGGTCCAGTAAGGATTGCCTAACCTAAGTGCCCCAGGAGGCCCCGCCGATGTCCCTCACCCGCCCTCTCGCGACCCTCTCGTTCGCCCTGGCCTCCGCGCTGATCCTCGGCGGTTGCGCGTCAACCGAGGCCGACGCCGGCACTGCCGGCACCGCCGCAACCCCCGCGGCCACGACGGTGTCGTTCTCGTGGGACCGCAATATCGCCGGCGAAGGCGAAGACCCGCAGTACGAGGCGACCACGGTCGAGGTGCCCACCAACCCCCAGAACATCGTGGTGTTCGACATGGCCAGCCTCGACACCATCGGAGCCCTCGGCGGCGAGATCTCCGGCGCCCCGCTGGACTCGGTGCCCGACTACCTGCGGGAGCACCTGGCCAGCGAAGCATTCAACGCGGGCACACTCTTCGAGGCCGACCTCATCGCGATCGAGGCAGAGCAGCCCGACCTCATCGTCATCGGCGGCCGCTCGGCGGCGCTCTACGAAGACCTCAGCGCGATCGCGCCCACCGTCGACCTGAGCATCAGCGGCTCGTTCCTCGAGACTCTCGAGCGCAACACCGAGTTCCTCGGTGAGGTGCTCGGCGCTCAGGACGAGGCCGCGGCCGCCCTGGCCGACCTCGAGGCCGGTATCGACGACGCACAGGCCGTGACGGCGGATGCCGGCACCGGCCTGGGCCTGATGGTCTCCGGCGGCAAGCTCAACGCCATGGCCCCCGCCGGCGCCGACGCCACCGGGCGCAACGCCCGCGGCGGGCTGATCTACGACGTGTTCGGCGTCACGCCCGTCGTCGAAGAGATCGAGGCGGCCACCCACGGTGAGCCGGTCTCGTTCGAGTTCCTGCTCGAGCAGAACCCCGACTACCTCTGGGTCGTGGACCGTGACGCCGCGACCGGCACCGAGGACGCCCAGGCGGCCGCGACCGTTCTCGACAACCCGATCGTCAAGCAGACCACCGCCGCGCAGCAAGACCAGATCGTCTACCTCGACCCCACCGCCTGGTACATCGTGTTCGGCGGCATCACCACCACGCAGCTGATGATCGACGACGTCCTGCAGATCGCCGAGTGACCCCCGGGATCGCCCGCACACTGTGACCGACCTCCTCACCCGTCGCACCCCCACCCCGGTGTCCGCCCGTCCGCGGCGCACCGGGGTGGGGGTGCTCATTGGCGCCATCCTCGTGATCCTTGCGAGCGCGAGCCTGTTCATCGGGGTCTCCGATGTCTCGCCGCTTGCGCTGCTCACCGGCGGGCCCGACAGCAGTGCGGCGTTCCTCCTGGTGACCAGCCGCATCCCACGCACCGTCGCCGTTCTCCTGGCCGGCGCGTCCCTGGGCATCGCCGGCCTGATCATGCAGATGCTGGTGCGCAACCGGTTCGTCGAGCCCGGCACCACCGGGGTCACCGAATTCGCCACACTCGGAATGCTGATCAGCACCGTTTTCTGGCCCGGGATGGCGGTGGTCGGCAAGATGGCCGTCGCCGCGGTGTTCGGGCTGCTGGGCACCTGGGTGTTCCTGAGGGTCGTGCGCGCGGTGCCCGTGCGCCAGCTGGTGCTCGTGCCGTTGGTGGGCATCATGCTCGGCGGCATCGTCGGGTCGGTCACGGTGTTCTTCGCGTATCGGCTCGACCTGCTCCAGTCGCTCGGGCAGTGGTCACAGGGCAGTTTCGCCTCGGTGATGCAGGGCCGCTACGAGTTCGTCTGGATCGCCGGGGCCATGGTGGTCGTGGCCTGGTTCGCCGCGGACCGGTTCAGCGTCATCGGCACGGGCGAGGACTTCGCCACCAACCTCGGCCTCGACTACCGCCGCGTCGTGGCCGTGGGCATGGTCATCGTCGCCCTCATCACGGCGTCGGTCCTCGTGACCTCCGGGGTGATCCCGTTCCTCGGCCTGGTGGTGCCCAATGTGGTCAGCCTCATCATCGGCGACAACGCGCGTCGGTCCATCCCGTGGATCGCCGGCCTCGGCGCCGTGTTCGTGATCGCCTGCGACATCGTCGCCCGGGTGGTGCGCTTCCCCTACGAGATCCCGCTGTCGGTCATCGTGGGCATCATCGGCGCCGCCCTGTTCCTCTGGCTGCTACTGCGAAGGAGGGGTCGTGCTCACTGACACCGTCACCGGCCGCACGCCGGCGCCCGCCCGGCTCGGCCCGCTCTGGGCCCGCCCCGGGCTGCGGTTGGCCCTGCTCGCGATCGTGGCGCTCGCCCTGGTCGCGGTGTATTTCTTCACGGATGTGCCCGGCTCGTTGGCCTTCGCGGTCAAGATCCGCAGCCTCACCGTGCTCGCCATGCTGCTCGTCGCCACCGCGGTGGGCGTGTCCACCGTGGTGTTCCACACCATCACACAGAATCGCATCCTCACCCCGTCGATCATGGGGTTCGACGCCTTCTACGTGCTCATCTCCACGGTGATCGTGTTCTTCTTCGGCTCGGCGTCGTTCCTGGGCGCCGACCCACTCACCCTCTGGCTCGTACAGGTCGTGGTGATGGTGGCGTTCAGCGTGTTCCTGTTCACCTGGCTGTTCGGCGGCAAACGCCGCTCGATCCACCTGATGCTGCTGGTCGGCATTGTGCTGGGCACCTTTTTCCGCAGCTTCACCGAGTGGATGCAGCGGATGCTCGACCCGCTGGACTTCCAGGTGCTCTCCGACGCGATGTTCGCGTCGCTGACCCGCCCCGACGAGACCCTGTTGCTGCTCACCGGCGCCGTCGTGCTGCTCGCCTGCGCCGCCGTCCTGCCGCTGCTGCGCATCCTCGATGTGTTGACCCTGGGGGAGCCGGCGGCGGTCGGACTGGGGGTGAACCATCGGCGCACTCTGCTGATGCTGTTCACCATCGTGTCGGTGATGATCGCCGCGTCGACCGCTCTGGTCGGGCCGATCCTGTTCTTCGGCCTCATCGTCGCTAACCTCGCGTACTCCTACGCCGGCACCTTCCGCCACGTGTGGACGCTGCCGACGGCCGTGCTCATCGGGGTGATCTGCCTGCTCGGCGGGCAGATCGTGCTCGAGCAGGTGTTCAACCTCGGCGGCAGCCTCTCGATGATCATCGAGTTCGCCGGCGGGCTCTTCTTCCTCTACCTGGTTCTGCGAAAGGGGGCGCGATGATCGTGCTCGACGGCGTCAGCAAGCGCTACAAC
Organism: Cryobacterium sp. LW097; assembly: GCF_002205495.2. Lineage (GTDB taxonomy): Bacteria > Actinomycetota > Actinomycetes > Actinomycetales > Microbacteriaceae > Cryobacterium > Cryobacterium zongtaii. The sequence goes on from NZ_CP021992.1 coordinate 479,675, forward strand.
GGTCACACCGTGCTCGATGAGGTGAGCATCGCGTTCGGTGCTGAGGGGGTGACCGCGCTCATCGGCCCCAACGGTGCCGGCAAGTCAACCCTCTTCGGTGTCGTGGGGCGCCTCATCCGTCCCGAGGCGGGCAGCGTCGCCGTGGACGGTTCGGACGTGGCCACCGCCCGGTCGAGCGACCTCGCGAAGACCCTCGCCGTGCTCCGTCAGGACAACCACATCGCCGCGCGCCTCACCGTGCACGACCTCGTCGAGTTCGGCCGGTTCCCGCACTCGAAGGGACGACTCACGGTCACCGACCGCGACCACGTCGACCGGGCCATCGACTACCTCGAGCTTGATGACTTTCGCAACCGGTTCCTCGACGAGCTCTCCGGCGGGCAACGGCAGCGGGCGTTCATCGCGATGGTGCTCGCGCAGGACACCAAGTACATCTTGCTCGACGAGCCGCTGAACAACCTCGACCTGCGCCATATGACCGAGATCATGAAGCTGCTGCGCCGAATGGCCGACGAGCTCGGCAAACGTGTCATCGTGGTGCTGCACGACATCAACTTCGCCGCCACCTACTCCGACCGCATCGTCGCCATCCGCGATGGCCGGGTCGTGGCGGATGCCGCCGCGGCCGAGATCATGCGCCCGGAGGTTCTCGAGGCGGTCTACGACACCAAGGTCGACGTGCGCCAGATCGACGGCCGCCCGGTCGCCCTCTACTACTCCTGATCCGCGCGGGCTCGCCCCAGCCGCGCTCGCCTTTAGGTACCGCCGGCCGAGCCGGGCGGATGCGCCTCCGCCGCCCTGTGCACCATCCACCCGGGGTGTCAGTGGCAGCAAGTACGATTGACCTCGTGGTTACCGCCCTGTATCGCCGTTACCGGCCAGAGACTTTTGCCGAAATGATCGGTCAGTCCCAGGTGACCGATCCGCTCATGACCGCCCTGCGCACCAACAGGGTCAATCATGCCTACCTCTTCAGCGGACCCCGCGGCTGTGGCAAGACCACCTCCGCCCGCATCCTCGCCCGCTGCCTCAACTGCGCAGAGGGCCCCACCGACACCCCCTGCGGCGTCTGCCCCAGCTGCGTTGAGCTCTCCCGCGACGGCAGCGGCTCGCTCGATGTGGTCGAGATCGACGCGGCCAGCCACAACGGTGTCGACGACGCCCGCGACATCCGCGAACGCGCCATCTTCGCGCCGGCCCGCGACCGCTACAAGATCTTCATCCTCGACGAGGCGCACATGGTCACCCCGCAGGGCTTCAACGCGCTGCTGAAGATCGTGGAAGAGCCGCCGGAACACGTGAAGTTCATCTTCGCCACCACCGAGCCCGAGAAGGTCATCGGCACCATCCGTTCGCGCACGCACCACTACCCGTTCCGGCTGGTGCCGCCGGCGCCCATGCTCGACTACGTGCAGCAGCTCTGCGACAGCGAGAACATGACCGTGGCGCCCGGCGTGCTGCCGCTCGTGGTGCGTGCCGGCGGCGGCTCGCCCCGCGACACCCTCTCGCTGCTCGACCAGCTCATGGCCGGCTCCGAGACCGACGCGATCGAGTACGAGCGCGCCGTGGCACTGCTCGGCTACACCCACGCGACCCTGCTCGACGACGCCATCGACTCCATCGCCGCCCGCAACTCCTCGGCCGCGTTCGACGCCGTCGACCGCGTCATCCAGACCGGTCAGGATCCCCGCCGCTTCGTCGAAGACCTGCTCGAGCGCATGCGCGACCTCATCATCGTTGCCGCCACGAGCGCCGCCGCCGCCGCGGCCGTGCTCCGCGGCGTGCCGCAGGACGAACTCGACCGTATGCACGTGCAGGCGTCCAAGTTCGGTCCCGCCGAGCTGAGCCGCACCGCCGACATCCTCAACGCCGCCCTCACCGAGATGACGGGCGCCACCTCGCCGCGCCTGCACCTCGAGCTGATGATCGCGCGCGTGCTCATCCCCGCCGCCGACGACAGCACCCGCGGCGCCCTCGCCCGCGTCGAACGTCTCGAACGCCGCATCGGCGTCGACGGCGGCAGCACGGATGCGCCGGCTGAGCCCGCTCCCGCCGCCACGGCCCCACGCACCCCGGCTGCTGCACCGGCGCCGCGCACCCCGGCCGCGGCATCGGCCCCGCGCCCTCCCGCCGCACAGGTTTCCCCTCCGGTCGCGACCCCGCCGGCTGCGACGACCGTCCCTCCAGCCGCCCCAGGCTGGGCCACCCGGACGCCGGGCACCCCCGCTGCCATGCCGGTCGAGCCCGCCGCGGCGGTCGCCACCAGCCCGGCTGCCGACGTGAGCCCCGATCGCGCCCAAGCCGACCGTCCCGATCCGACCGCCGAGACGCCGCCGCCCGCCGCCCCCGTCGTGCCCGTCGGTCCGGTCACCCTGGCCCAGATCAAGGACGCCTGGCCCCAGATCCTCGAGGCCGTCAAGGAGGTCAAGCTCAGCGCCTGGCTCGTGGTCTACACCGCCCGTGTGCTCGATCTGCGCGGCGAAGACATTCTCGTGCTGTCCTTCCCCAGCGAGCAGGACATGCAGGGCTTCAAAGCTCAGCAGGCTCCAGGCCAGGGCGTCAGCGAGTTCCTCCGCGGCGCCATCGTGAAGGTGCTCGGCCTGCGGGTGAAGTTCATCGCCCGCGCCGACTCCGAAACCTTCGCGCCCACTTCCGCACCCGCGTCCTCTGCCGAGGTGCCCACCTCCGGACCAGCTGCCCCGGTGCGCCAGGGTAACTCGTCCGCAGCAGGGCAAGGCCCGGAGGGGAACTCCCCGGCCGGCGCGACGCCAACCGCCTCGACGACAGGGTCAGCGCCCGCTGCCTCCGCGACGAGCACCACGCCGACCTCGGCCGCTGTCGATCTGCCTTCGTCCGGTCCCGCCGTCTTCGGCGGCCCGTCCGGCGATGCCACCTCCAGCTCCACCTCCGGTACCGGCCCGGCATCGGCCACATCCACCGGCACCGCGACGGCGACCCTCGCACCGCCGGCCACCTCCACAGGCTGGGCCACCGTGGTCATCCCCGGATCCGCTGCCGCCCTGGCCGCTGCCGAGACCGCGGCCGGTGAACCCATCGTTGTCCCGCCCGTCCTCGGGGCACCCGGCAGTGCATCCACCAGTGCACCCACCAGCGCCCCCACCGGCACACCCTCCGCCCCCACCGGCACACCTTCCGCCCCCGCCGGCACCCCGGACGCCAGGAGCGCCCCGGCCGACACCGCACCGTCGTCAGCACCAGCCGCCGCACCCACATCTGCCACGTCGCAGTCTGCGCCGCAGTCCGCGCCGTCCTACGACTACGCGCCCGAGCCCGACTTCGAGCCCCCCTTCGACGAGGAGCCGCCGCCCTACGACGACCTTCCGCCGGACCCGCAGCAGTTCGCCGCACCCCCGGAACCGCCCCGTGGCACCCGGCCGGCCACCCAGCAGGCCCCAGGCCAGCAGGCTCCCCGCCAGCAAGCCCCCGGCCGGCGTTCGCCCGCGTTCGCCGAGAAGCAGCGCTACGGCGAGGCCGTGGTGCGCGAGATCCTCGGCGCCACCTTCATCGAGGAACAACCGCACGACCCGATCTCGCGACAGAGGAACGATAACTAAATGTACGAAGGCATCGTTCAGGAACTCATCGACGAGCTCGGCCGGCTGCCCGGCATCGGCCCCAAGTCGGCGCAGCGCATCGCGTTCCACATCCTGCAGACCAAGAACTTCGACGTGACCCACCTGGCCAACGTGCTGCTCGAGGTGCGCGACAAGGTGAAGTTCTGCGAGATCTGCGGCAACGTGTCCGAGCAGGACACTTGCATGATCTGCCGCGACCCGCGCCGCAACCCCACCTCGATCTGCGTGGTCGAAGAGGCCAAGGACGTCGTCGCCATCGAGCGCACCCGCGAGTTCAAGGGTCTCTACCACGTGCTCGGCGGGGCGATCAGCCCCATCGACGGCATCGGCCCCGACGACCTGCGCATCCGTCAGCTGATGACGCGCCTCGCCGACAACACTGTGCAGGAGGTCATCATCGCCACCGACCCCAACCTCGAGGGCGAGGCCACCGCCACCTACCTCTCCCGCCTGCTGACCACCCTCGACATCAAGGTCAGCCGCCTGGCCTCTGGCCTGCCCGTCGGCGGCGACCTCGAGTACGCCGACGAGGTCACCCTGGGCCGTGCTTTCGAGGGCCGCCGCACCGTCACCAGCTAGCGCTCCGCCCGGTCGCCCGGGCTCCGCCGCGCCCCGGGAGCCCCACGCCACCCCGCCTCGCACACGGCGTCACATGAACGCCCGAGAATACGAACGCATTTAGGATGGGAGCGCGGGATGTCGCCGCGTACCCGGAAGCCAGGAGTGCCCACGTGAGCCTGATCGTGCAGAAGTTCGGCGGATCATCCGTTGCCGACGCCGAGAGCATCAAACGCGTTGCCAAACGCATTGTCGACACCAAGAAAGCCGGCAACGACATCGTCGTGGCCGTCTCCGCGATGGGCGACTCCACCGACGAGCTGCTCGACCTCGCCCACGAGGTCACCCCGATCCCGGCGCCCCGCGAGCTCGACATGCTGCTCACCGCCGGCGAGCGCATCTCAATGGCCCTGCTGGCCATGGCGATCAAGAGCATGGGCTACGACGCCCGCTCGTTCACCGGCAGCCAGGCCGGCATGATCACGGATGCCCAGCACGGCGCCGCCCGCATCGTCGACGTCACCCCCGGACGCCTGCGGGATGCCCTCGACGAGGGCGCCATCGCCATCGTCGCCGGTTTCCAGGGCTTCAACCGCGACACCAAGGACATCACCACCCTCGGCCGCGGCGGCTCCGACACCACCGCCGTCGCCCTCGCCGCCGCGCTCGGCGCTGACATCTGCGAGATCTACACGGATGTCGACGGCATCTTCAGCGCCGACCCTCGCGTGGTCCCCAAGGCGCACAAGCTCGAGCGGGTCTCCAGTGAAGAGATGCTCGAGCTCGCCGCCGCCGGCGCCAAGGTGCTCTACATTCGCGCCGTGGAATATGCCCGCCGGCACGGGGTCACGCTGCACGTGCGGTCGTCGTTCAACAACAACACCGGCACCATTGTCTACAACCCGGGCGCCACCAGCCCGTACGCCACCGAAATATTGAATGGAGAGCCCGTGGAAGAGCCCATCATCGCGGGGGTCGCCGCCGACCTCAGTGAGGCCAAGGTCACCGTCGTCGGTGTCCCCGACATCCCCGGCAAGGCCGCGCAGATCTTCAAGATCGTCGCCAAGACCAACGCCAACGTCGACATGATCGTGCAGAACGTGTCGGCCGCATCCACCGGTCTGACCGACATCTCGTTCACCCTGCCCAAGTCGGAGGGCCAGCAGGTACTCACCGCGCTCACCAACGAGCAGGCCAACGTCGGTTTCGCCGGCCTGCAGTACGACGACCAGATCGGCAAGCTCGCCCTGGTCGGCGCCGGGATGCGCACCAACACCGGGGTCTCGGCGAAGCTGTTCGAGTCGCTGTTCGAGGCCGGCATCAACATCGAGATGATCTCCACCAGCGAGATCCGCATCTCCGTTGTCACCCGCGCCGACACCATCAACCAGGCCCTGCGCGTGGTGCACACGGCCTTCGGGCTCGACAGCGACGACGACGCCGTCGTGCACGGCGGCACCGGCCGCTAAGGCCCCGTCCCGCCCGCACGGCAGCCAACTGTTGCCCATGCGGACTTCTGCGCCCGGTACGCCGGCACCATTTGTCCGCATCGGCAACAGTTGAACCCCGCGGGCACCCACCGGCCCGCCAGCCCACCGGATGCCAAAACCCGCGCACCCCCGGCATAACTCCTGCAATTTCTGCCAAAAACCCCCGTTTTGTCCCGTTTGGGCTCCAACCGGGGAGAATTGCAGGAGTTATGCGCATCCCGGCACAAGATCACCGGCACGAGACCGACCCGCACCAGACTTGACTGAGTAAGGACCACACAGTGACCAGCACCGCAGCCACCAGCACCGCAGCACCCCGCCGCGCCGGGATCAACATCGGCGTCGTCGGCGCCACCGGCCAGGTCGGCGCCGTCGTGCGGCGCCTGCTCGAGGAGCGCGACTTCCCGGTCGCCAGCATCCGCTACTTCGCGTCCGCGCGCTCCGCCGGCACCGTGCTGCCCTACAAGGGTGAGCGGATCGTCGTGGAAGACGCCTCCACCGCCGACCCCACCGGACTCGACGTCGCGATCTTCTCCGCCGGCGCCACCCTGTCCAAGAGCCAGGCGCCCCGGTTCGCCGCGGCCGGCGTCACCGTGGTCGACAACTCGTCGGGCTGGCGGATGGACCCCGACGTGCCGTTGGTGGTCAGCGAGGTCAACCCGGAAGCCATCGACCAGGCCGTCAAGGGCATCATCGCCAACCCGAACTGCACCACCATGGCCGCCATGCCTGTGCTCAAGGTGCTGCACGACGAGGCCGGCCTCGAACGGCTCATCGTGAGCACCTACCAGGCGGTCTCCGGCAGCGGCCTGGCCGGCGCCCAGGAGCTGGCCAGCCAGATCCGCGCCGCGGCCGGCGACGACAACCTCTTCCAGCTGGTACACGACGGCTCCTCGGTGAGCATGCCCGAGCCCACCATCTACAAGCGGCCGATCGCGTTCGACGTCATCCCGCTGGCCGGGTCGATCGTCGACGACGGTCTGTTCGAGACCGATGAGGAGAAGAAGCTCCGCAACGAGAGCCGCAAGATCCTCCAGCTGCCCGAGCTTCTCGTCAGCGGCACCTGCGTGCGGGTGCCGGTCTTCACCGGCCACTCGCTGTCGATCAACGTCGAATTCAGCAAGCCGATCTCCGTCGCCCGCGCCACCGAGCTGCTCAGTGACGCGCCCGGCGTGCAGCTGAGCGACATCCCGACGCCGCTGGAGGCCGCCGGCGCCGACCCGAGCTTCGTGGGCCGCATCCGTCAGGACCCCGGCGTGCCCAACGGCCGCGGCCTGGCGCTGTTCATCAGCAACGACAACCTGCGCAAGGGTGCGGCGCTGAACGCGGTGCAGATCGCCGAGCTCATCGCCGCGAAACTCGCGACCCACGTCGACATCGGATAGCCCCGCGGGCACGCCGCCGGGTCCGCTCCGCTATTGTCAGAGCTTGTGGAGACGATCAGGGCAGCAGGAACCGGGAGCCGGGTGGCTTTCGCCGTATTCGCGGCGACCGCGCTGGCGCTCATCGGCTCAGCACTCATCCAGCTCGTTCTCGGCGGCAACGCTGAACACCTGTTCATCGCCCTGATGGCCGTGGCCGTCACGGGCGTCCTCGAGATCCCCCGGCTCCGGCTGGGCACGGTGCCGCACCGCAGCCCGGTGGTCAGCCTGCCCATCGTGGTCGTCCTGGCTCTCGACCCGGTCTTCGCGCCGCTGATGTCGGTGGGCTTGGTCTGCCTGGGCGTTCTGATCGTGGTCTGGGTCCGCGCCCACCGGCCCGAATTGGCGTTGTACGCGGCCGGGCTCACGGGCCTGGGCGGTGCCGCGTTCGCGGGCGTCCTCGGCCTGCTCAAGTCCCTCGATGTGACCGCCGCCGGCGCAACAGCCGCCGCAGCGGTCGCCTACCTCACCACGGTGGTGGTCCTGGAGGCCCTCCGCCGGCGGTTCGACCGGCCCAGCCTCGACCTTGGCCCAGGACGTCACTACTCGGTGGCCCGCCTGGCCCTGATCGGCGGCGGGTTCGCCGGGTTCTGCTCACTGATCAGCCAGTGGACGCATCCGTTCTTCGACACCCGCACCGATACCCTCGCCACCGCCGTCACCCTGGTGCCCCTTGCGATCGTCGGCGTCGGCACGATCCTGCTCGTACGCGCCAAGGCGATGCGCCGCCGCCTGGCCGGCGTGGTCGACGGGGTCATCGACCTCAACGCCACGAACCACTTCGTCAAGTCCGGCGGGCAGGCCACGCCCATCACCATCAGCCCGGCCAGCAGCAGCGTCGACCTCGCCAGCGTGCTGCGTCGCGCCGCCATCGCCACGGTGGGCGTCGAATCCGCCGGCATCCGGCACGAGCCGGCCGGCCTGGGCGAGATCGACGCCCCGCTGTCGATCGGCGCGCTCGGCCAATACCTGGTGGCCCGCCGCGACGTGATGGACTACCCGTTCACCGGGGATGACCGACGCGCCCTGCAGGCCCTCGCGCACACCGCCGACGTGGTCTACGCCGCCCGGGAGAGCATCGGCGGCCTCACCATTCGCGCCAACACCGACCCTCTCACCGGGCTGCCCAACTATGGTGCCTTCCAGGATGCCCTGGCCAACATCAACGACCACCGCGACTACTCCGAGGCGCTGGCCGTGCTGTTCATCGACCTCGACGACTTCAAACGGATGAATGACCGCTACGGCCATCAGGCCGGCGATGAGATTCTCAGTGAGATCGGTCGTCGACTCAGCGCCGTCATCCGCCCCTACGACGTCGTCGCCCGCGTCGGCGGTGACGAGTTCGTCGTCATCCTCACCCGGCTGTCGTCGCTGGCCGAGGCGAAGCTGCTGGCCGAGAACATCATGGAGGCCACCGGCGAGCCCCTCGCCGTCAGTGGCACCGTGCTCAACCCGATCCTCAGCATCGGTCTGGCCTACTCCGCGCACCGCGAGACGGATGTCAACCAGCTGCTGCGCGACGCCGACCGCAGCATGCTCGCGATCAAGAAGTCCCGCCGCCGCGGCGGCCCGGCCAACGAGAGCAGCATCAACATCTCCGGGCACCGCTCGTCGCAGATGAACGACATTGTCGCTCGCGCCATCGACGAAGACCTGCTCGAACTGGCCTTCCAGCCGATCGTGAGCCTGGTCACCGGCCAGATCTGGGCCTTCGAGGCGCTGGTGCGGTACTCCGACCCCGAGCTCGGCCCGTTGTCACCGCCGTCGCTGGTGGAGAAGGCCAAGAGCCTCGGCCGGCTTGACGCGCTCACCCGCCAGGTGGCCCTGAAGGCGATGGCCGCCGCTGCGGACTTCCGCCTGATCGAACCGCGCATCGTCTGCATGACCATCAACGTCGAGGCCGGCCAGATCCTGCCGCAGCGGGTCGGCAGCTTCGTCGAAGAACTGGCTGACCGCTACCCGGGCATCTCGCTCTGCCTCGAACTCAACGAACGCTCTGTCGCCCGGGTGTCCACCGCGGTGCGCGCCCAGGCCGACCACCTCCGCGACATCGGCATCATGATCGCCCTGGACGACTACGGCTCCCAGGATTCCTCGGTCGACGCGCTGGTGCGGATGCCGATGGACATCCTCAAGATCGACAAGAGCCTCGTCGACGACCTCGACGATGTGCGCCAGCGTGAGGTGCTCACGGCCCTGCAGGGCTTCGGTGACAACCTCGAGTATTCGATGATCGTGGAGGGTGTCGAGAACGAGGCCATGGCCACCCATCTCTCCGCGTTGGGCATCCGCAGCGCCCAGGGTTTCCACTACGGCGTGCCGCGCAGTTTTGAAAAGACCCTCGCCCGCCTCGAAGAGTTCGGGGCTGCCGCGGTACTGCCCGTGCGCGCCGCGTCTGAGCTCCCCCTCTGAACGCTAGGGTCGCAGTATGGTCGAGCAGAGTTTGAGGTTGCCGCACGTCGGCGTGCGGGAGCGCGTTGAGCGGTCCGTTTTCCTCTCCCAGCTGCTCCTGGCCGCGGCTACCCTGCTGCTCGTCGCAGTCACGGTCGCCAAGGACGCGTCCATGTTCGTGGAGCCGCTCTACTTCCTCGGCGTCATGGTCATCTTCGCTACCACCGGACTGGCCGCCGCCGTGCCCTGGCGCCGGCTGCCCAAGATCTGGATCATCGTCCTGCCACTGCTCGACATCGTCGGGCTCACCCTGGCGCGCGAGGCGCAGCCGCAGCTCGGCGTCAGCTTCCTGCTGGTGTTCCCGGTGATCTGGCTGTCGACCCACTTCGGTCAGGCCGGCGCCGCCGGCAGTGTCATCTTCGCCAGCGTGCTGCTCTGGGCCGGCCTGCCGTTGAAGCTCTTCACCGACCCGAACAACGCCACCGGCTATGCCACCTCGCAGGCGCCGCTGCTGGCCGTCGTGACGATCATGCTCGCGTTCGTGGCCTCCGTCACCTACACCACCAACCGGCGAGCGCTGGCCCAGCGGGTGCTGCTCACCCAACAGGCCGGTCTGTTCGAGGCGGCCCTGCAGCGCTCCCGGCGCCAGGAGCAGACCCTCGACGAGATCTTCAACACCGTCGACTTCGGTGTGGTCGGCTACGACAGCGACGGACGGGTCAACTTCGTCAACCGGGCCCAGCGGTCCATGCTGACCCGGTTCGGCGTCAGCGACGGCATCGGCCTGGCCACCATCGTCTACAAGGAGGACGGTGTCACGCCCTTCGACGGTCCCGACCGGCCCACCCAGCGCGCCATCCGCGGTGAAACCGTTGACAGGGTCACGGTGTGGCTGGGTTCCCCCGACCAGCCGCAGGCCGCCGTGCTCGTGTCGGCCCGGCCCATCCACGACCACACCGGCCGGTACGACGGCGGCGTGATCGTGACCCGCGACGTCACCGCCGAGGTGCGGGCCGTGCAGGCCAGGGACGACCTCGTCGCCTCGGTCTCCCACGAGCTGCGCACCCCGCTCACCTCGATCCTGGGCTACCTCGAACTCGCTCTCGACGACGAGACGATCGACCCCGACACCCGTCGGATGCTCGAGATCGCGTCGAAGAACTCCGACCGGCTCCTCGAAATCGTCTCCGGCCTGCTCACCGCGGCCAGCGAGTCCAAAGAGGGTTTGGCGCTCACCGTCGCGCCCTGCGACCTGTCCGCGATCATCACGGAGGCCGTCGAGTCGGCCGAGCCGCTCGCCGCGCAACGCGGCATCCGGTTCGAACTGGCCGAGCTGGCGCCGATCACGGTCACCGCGGATGCCTTTCGGCTGCGCCAGGTGATCGACAACATCTTCTCCAACGCGATCAAGTACAACGTGGAGTCCGGCAAGGTCAGCGTCGAGGTGCTGGAGGTGTCCTGCGGCATCGAGGTGCGCGTCGCCGACACCGGCCGGGGCATGAGCGAAGACGAACAGGGCAACCTCTTCGACAGGTTTTACCGGGCCGACTCGGTGCGGGGCTCCAGCGTGCACGGCACGGGACTGGGCCTGAGCATCAGCCGGGACATCATGCGCGAACACGGCGGCGATCTGCGCCTGGAGTCGACCAAAGGCAAGGGGACGACGGCAATCGCCACGCTCCCGGTAAACAGAGGTTGAGCGTGGCACGCCGCGCTCAACGGGGGACAACATGCACCTAGACGGACCCACCCTGCAGATGATCAGTGGGTTGATCACGATCCTGTGCGGGGTCTCATTCATCTTCAACACCGCGCTGAACCGCAACGACCCGCCGGGCCGTTTGTGGAGCCTCGCGTTCGTGGCGGGCATCATGGTGGCCGTCGGTTACGGCGTCTACATCGTCAGCGCCGAGGCATGGTGGTCGATCACGTTCGCCAACGTGTCCCTGGTCATCGCCGTCGGCGCGCTCTGGTCGGGCAGCAGGGTCTACAACGGCCGCGGCTCCGGCTTCGCCGTGGTGGGGGGCCTGGCCCTGGTCGTGGGCGTCATCAGCCTCCTCCCCGGCGCTGACGGCGGCGAGTGGGCCGGGGCTGCCCCGCTCTGGCTCGTCGTGGCGCTGATGGGCGCCTTGGGCGGCACCGAGGCCCTGCGCGGCCGTCTCCGCCGCAACGTCAACGGGCGGATCTTCGCGCTCGTGCTCTTCGTCGTCGCCCTCTTCTACTCCGGCCGCGCCATCGTCTTCACCGTGGACGGCGTCGACAGCGCCACCTTCATCACCTTTTTCAACTCGGGCACCACCTCGATCCTCAACATGGCGCTCATCGTGACGACCTGCGTCGCCACGTCGATCCTGCGCGCGGAGCGGGTTGGCAGCAACGCCGTCGGCGACATCACCGTGGGCATCCATTCGGCCGCGGGCGTGCTGTCCGGCACCGCGTTCCAGCAGGCCGCCACCGACCATCTGCAGCGGGCCGAACGGGCCGAGCTGGGCCTGGCCCTGATCGGCGCGGACATCGACAACCTCCCCGAGATCAACACGGCGTTCGGGCGCGTCACCGGTGACGAGGCCATCGCCCGCTTTGCGGACACCCTCCGCGGCAGCGCGCCACTATTGGCGCAGATCGGACACCCGGCTGCCGGCCGCTTCTACGTGCTGGCTGCCGTCGGATCCGCGACCGAGGCTCTCACCATCGTGCAGCGGATGCAGAACGCCCTCGTCGACGGACCGATGGGGGAGTCCTACAAAATCCGGCTCACCGCGAGCTTCGGCATCGCGGACACCTTCGACCACGGGTACGACCTCGCGGCCCTCACCGCCGCGTCCGGCCGGGCCATCGACGTGGTCAAGCGCCGCGGCGGCAACGACATCGCCGTGACCACCGAAGCCGCCGTCACCCGGGAACCCTAACCTCGAAACAGCCGGCGGCGGCCTAGGGCACGATCGCGACGGTGATCTGGTCGCTGGCGGTCTGCTTCGCGAATGAGGCCGAGGTGGGCGTGGTCTGGATGAGCAGCTCGTAGGTGAACGACAGTGTGACGCTGGTGGCCGTCGGGTCGAGGGCCGACAGCACGTAGGTCTGTCCGTAGCTGTACGGCGCCTTCATGAGGTAGCCGGGCACTATGGTGGTCTGGTCCACGAAGGGTGCGGGCGGCTCCAGCGCGCCCGTGGGCCCGGTGACGGCCGTAATGACGGTCATCTTGGACAGGAACACGTCCTGGCCGTCGTCGGTGCCGAGCGTGGCGCTGAGGGAGAGGCTCACGGGCTTGTTCGCGCCCGCGGTCCACTCGCCCATGTTCAGGCTCGAGGAGTAGTCCACGGTGAGAGCCGCATCCCCGGCCGTGATCTGGTGCCGGGTCGATCCCGTGGCCAAATCGTTCTCGATCGCCGTGATGGTGGCTTTGGCCTTCGGGGTCGCGGATGGGCTCGCCTCGAGGCCGGCCCAGGGGGCCTGACCGCAGGCGGCGAGAGTAATCGTGAGGCCGGCCGCACAGGCCAGCGCCGCAAGGCGGGTACGGGTTGACGTCGTCATGGGATCCCCCGGGGGTGCACTGGTGCGCGCGGCTGGTGCGCTGGTCTTGAGCATATCTTGTGAAAACCTTGCCCCCGACCGGGGGTCAGACCGTGTTTTGCCCTGACACAGTGGGGACTGTGAATGACAGCAACAACGCCACCCAGACCGCGCCCAGCCCGGATGCCCACGCCAACGAGTTCAATTCGATGGTGGCGGGCCTGCCGACGTACCGGTCCACCGTGGGCTGCATCGTTCCCGCGTACAACGAGGCCGACTCCATCGCCGGCGTGCTCGACTCGCTGCTGGCCCAGACCCGGCTGCCCGACGTCATCCACGTGGTGGTCAACAACACCACCGACGACACCGTGAAGATCGCCAGCCAGTACGCCGGCCCGCACGAGGTCGTCACCGACGGGGTGATGCAGTTCACCGAGGTGTTCGTGCACGACATCGGGGTCAACCCCGACAAGAAGGTCGGCGCGCTCAACTACGGCTTCTCACTCATCGAGGGCTGCGATTTCCTGCTCGGCGTCGACGGCGACACCACAGCGGCGCCGAACGCCGTCGAGCAACTCGAGGCCGAGATCGCCTCGGACACCCGCGTCGGCGGCATCTCCGCGATCTACAGCATCGACGACACCGTGATCCAGGGCCTCGTCCCCAGCTTCCTCATCGCCGGCCAGCGCGCCCAGTTCGCCGCGTTCAACATGCAGAACATGCTGCGCGGCCGCAACATGGCCGTGCTCGGCGGCCAGTTCTCGATCTTCTCCATCAAGGCCCTGCGCGAGGTCATGGTCGACAGCCACCAGGCCACCCCGTGGGTCAAGGACAGCGAGGTGGAGGACTCCCTGCTCTCGCTGCAGATCAAGAGCGCCGGCTACCTCACCAAGATCAGCGCCCAGGCCCGCGCCAACGTGGGCGGCATGACCACGCTGCGCGGCCTGGATGCCCAGCAGGTCAAGTGGAACTTCGGCGCCATCGAGCTCATGTGGCCCGGTCAGCGCGGCGACACCAAGGGGCAGCCGTTCCACCCCAACCTGCGCCTGCGCTGGCTCGAGAACTTCTCGATGATCGTCAACGTCATCACCCGGGTGATGTTCTTCATCCTGCTGTTCGCTTCGCTGTCGATCGACGCGTTCGTGTTCAGCCCGATCTGGCTGATCCCGCCGGTCATCGCCATCCTGCTCAACTTCCGCACCGCCATGTCGATGAAGAGCCGCACCTGGAAGGACATCGTCTTCGCAATCGGGTTCCTCCCCGCCGAGATCTACATGTGGGTGCGGATCGGCCACTTCGTGCGCGCCTGGACCAAATTCGCCAGCAACAAGCAGGTCGACAACTGGGCCGAGCAGGCCAAGGCCGAGCGCGGCTCCGGCAACGCCTACCTGGTACCCCTCCTAGTGGGACTCGCCGCGGCGGCCGCGATGGTGTTCATCTGGTTGCAGCTACCCATCATGGTCCAGTCCACCATCCTGTGGATCGGATGGCCGATCCTTGGAGTGACCACAGTGCTGCAGACTTTGACTATGTTCTTCACACTGATCAAGCGCCACCGCGGCTACCGGGTGTGAGCGCCCACATCGAGGCCCTCGCCCTGCGCAAACTGCTCGCCCAGGTGGGCGGCGACCAGAATATGCAGCGCCGCTTTGTGCACGACTTCGTGCACCTGTGGCACAGCCGGTCCAAGCGGCTGGCCGTGGCGCTGACCCAGCGATTCCCGGATGCCGAGGAAGCCCACGTGGTGTTGCTGAGCATCCGCTCGAGCAGCACCATGGTGGGGGCGGTCACGGTGGAGGCCACCGCCGCGATGATGCACGACGCCCTGCGCGACGGCGATATCGCGGGTTCGGTGAGTCACATGACCAGGCTGAACGAGGTCGGCGAGCTGGCCTGCTCCGACCTGGCCGCCATGTTCGCCCTGCAGCGCTAAGCCCCCGCCCGCCTCGTCGGTCGAGCTTGTCGAGACCCCGTGACGTGCCTACAAGACGCGCCCATCCCGTCGGTCGAGCCTGTCGAGACCCCGCGACCCGAAAGCGACCCCTAGTACGAGTCGCGCCCGGCCTGATCCGACGCCGCCAGCCGGTAGCCCACGCCGCGCACGGTCTCCAGCCAGCGCGGGGCGGTGAGGCTGTCACCGAGCTTGCGCCGCAGGTTGCTCAGGTGCGCCTCGACGGCACGCTTGTCGGCCTCGTTCACGTAGTACGACGTCACGTAGCTCTCGCCGCGCAGCAGCAGCGCCAGGTCGGCCTTGCTGCGCACCCGCCGCTTCGACTCGAGCAGTGCGGCCAGCAGGTCGAACTCGGTGCGGGTCAGGTCCAGCTCAGTGGTGCCGAGCATGGCCAGGCGCATGTCGTTACTCAGCCGCAGCCCGTTGTGCTCGATCCAGTCGTCGGCGCGTGCGTCACTGCTGGCGGATTCGGCGGTGCCGGCCTGGGGAAGCGGCACGGTCGCGACGTGCTGCCCGCTCATCGCAACCGGGGCCAGGCTCGGCGGCAGGTCGGCCGCCGGGGGAGCGGGCGCGGTGACCGGCGGAACGTACGCGGGGGTGTACTCGGGTTCCGCGGCGAGCTGTGCGCCGGCGGCCGGTGCGAACGCGGGGGCGGCGGGCTCGGTGATGACCTCGGTACCCTCCGGCGGCAGTGCCAGCCGGGGGCGGCGCAGCATGGCGTCGATGCGGGCGCGCAGTTCGCGCGGCCGGAACGGCTTGGTGAGGTAGTCGTCGGCGCCGGACTCCAGGCCCTGCAGCGTGTCGATCTCTTCGTCGCGGGCGGTGAGCATCACGAGGTAGGTGGCGCTGAACGCGCGAATCCGCTTGGCGGTCTCGAACCCGTCCATGCCCGGCATGCTCACGTCGAGCGTGGTGACGATCGGGTCGTACGCGCGAACCGCACGCACCCCGTCGAGCCCGTTGCTCGTGGCGATGGTCTTGAACCCGGCCTGGGTGAGTACGGCTTCAAGCAGATGGCGGATGTCTGCGTCGTCCTCGATAATGACCGCTACCCTGCGTATTTCCCCGGTCGTCGACATACCTGAGTATATTACGCGGGTCGAGCATCCATCAGATAGGCCCGATTCGGCCCGCCGCCCGGCTACCAGCCGGCAGCGGCCGCGAGCTCGAGGGCCCGCTCGTTCCACCATTCGCCGGCGGCCGGACCGCTGTTGCAGGTGCCGTCGCTCTCGCCCGGCTCCTTCACCCACAGATTCGCGTCGCGCAAGGCCCCATCCGTTGTGGCTTCGGGAGTGCCGCCCAGGGCCCGCCCGGAAGGGTTGCACCATTCGCCGTTGCCGCCCCGGCCGTTGCGCGAGGTGTCGACGACGAAGTGGGCCCCGCCGGTGAGCGCGGAGACCGCCTCACCGAAGGCCTGCTCGGCGGCCGAGTCGTTGTAGTTCGAGACGTTGGTCGCGAAACCGCGCACCTGCGCGACGCCGGCGCGGTTGAGCAGATCGGCGGCGGTGGCCGGGGTGAGCCAGTCGGAGTGGCCGGCGTCGAGGTAGACCGTGGCGACCGTGGGCGCGAAAGCGGCCACGCCTTGCTGAATCTGTGCCACCCTCTGCTCCACGTTGCCGCACTCGGTGGCCAGCGCCAGCGCATCCGGTTCGAGAATAACCACGGATGCCTTCAGCGTCAGCGCCGTCGCGATGGAGGCCACCCAGGTGGGATAGTCGGTCTCCGAGAGGCCGCCGGCCGAGAAGTTGCCGCAGTCGCGGTCGGGGATGCCGTAGACCACGAACACCGGCGTCTGCCCGACCTCTTCGGCGGCATCCGCGATGGCGGTGACGTCGGCCTGCACGGTGTTCAGCGGGTACTTCTCCGGCATCAGCCAGATCGCGGAGGGCTGCTCGGCCAGCTTGCCGAGGGTGGCGGCCGCGGCGGAGTCCGGGTCGGCGACCGCGGCGGCGGTGGCAGCCACCTGCGCGGTCGAGTTCGGGTTGGTATAGAAGGAGCGGCCGGCGAGAGGGTTGCCGGCGGCTGCGCTGGTGGCGGTGACCGCGAAGCTGCCGATGAACAGGCCGAGCGCCACGATGGGCGCAGCGAGGGTGATGATGCCCAGGGAAAGGCCGAGACGACTACCGGTCGAGTCCATTTTGCAACCTTATCGCCCGCATCCGGCGTTCGCAGCCGGGGGCTGCTGCGCCCCGGCGGAGCGGCCCGCGCGGCGGGTTAGAGTTAGAGCGTGAATTCAGAAAAGGTCGATGTCGCCCTGATTGGCGGGGGAATCATGAGCGCCACCCTGGCCACCCTGCTCGCCGAACTGCAGCCGGACTGGAACATCCAGGTCTACGAGCGCCTCGGTGAGCTCGCGCAGGAGAGCTCCAATCCGTGGAACAACGCCGGGACCGGCCACGCCGCGCTCTGCGAACTCAACTACATGCCCCAGGCTGCCGACGGCACCGTCACGGCCGAGAAGGCCGTCGCCATCAACGAGCAGTTCCAGATCAGCCGCCAGCTCTGGTCGCACCTGGTGGAGACCGAGGTGCTGCCCGAGCCGGAGAAGTTCATCAACTCCACCCCGCACATGACCTTCGTGCACGGCACCGCCAACGTGGACTACCTGCGCAAGCGCATGGCCGTGCTCGCCGACCAGCCGCTGTTCGCCGGGATGGAATACAGCGAGGACCCCGCCGTCATCGAAAAGTGGACCCCGCTGCTGACCAAGAAGCGCGCCGCCAAGCAGAAGATCGCAGCGACCCGCATCGAGTCCGGCACCGACGTGGACTTCGGCGCCCTCACTCGCTACCTGTTCGCCTCGCTCAAGAAGCGCGGCACCGACGTGCACCTCAACCAGCAGGTCACCGCGCTCAAGCAGCAGGATGACGGCTCCTGGAAGCTCAAACTGCTCAGCCTGGTGGGTCGTTACACGAACACCGTCGAGGCCCGCTTCGTCTTCGTCGGTGCCGGCGGCGGCGCCCTTGCACTGCTGCAGAAGAGCGGCATCCCCGAGATCAAGGGTTTCGGCGGTTTCCCGATCAGCGGCCAGTTCCTGCGCACCGACAACCCCGCCATCGTCAAGCAGCACCAGGCCAAGGTCTACGGCAAGGCCGCCGTGGGCGCGCCGCCGATGTCGGTGCCGCACCTCGACACCCGGGTAGTGGATGGCGAGACCTCACTGCTCTTCGGCCCATTTGCCGGGTTCAGCCCCAAGTTCCTCAAGACCAGCACCTGGTTCGACCTGCCCTTCTCCGTGCGCGCGCACAACCTCGTGCCGATGCTCGCCGTGGCCAAGAACAACTTCGGCCTGATGAAGTACCTGGTCGGCGAGGTCTTTGCCTCCCGCACGGCCAAGCTCAACGCGCTGCGCGAGTTCATGCCCACGGCCAAGGCCGAGGACTGGGAGCTGATCACCGCCGGCCAGCGGGTGCAGGTCATGAAGAAGGACGCCAAGGCCGGCGGCATCCTGCAGTTCGGCACCGAGGTCATCACCTCCGCCGACGGCAGCATCGCCGGGCTCCTCGGCGCTTCGCCCGGAGCCTCCACCGCCGCGCCGATCATGGTCGACCTCCTCAAGCGCTGCTTCCCGAGCGAGTACTCCCGCTGGGAGCCGCAGCTGCGCGAGATGGTCCCGAGCCTGGGCACCAAACTCTCCGACGATCCCGCCGCGGCCGCCGCCTCCCTGGCCGCCACCGCCAAGACCCTGCACCTCACCGCGTAGGCGCGGCCGGCCGGCCTGCGCTGCGCCTGCGCCTGCGCCCCGCATCCGCTGCCCGACCGCGAGCTATGCGGGTCAGGCGCCGCTGTGCGGGTGGCGTGCCCCCCGCATAACGGCGCCTACCCCGCATAACGTCAAGACCGGCGGATGCGGCGCCCCGCCGGTTGAGCCACCCCGCATGACACCCACCACCTTGCATCCCACTCGAACATGTGTTCGACTGGATGCATGCGCTGGAGTGGACAGGAACTAACGACCGAGCAGGCCGGCGCGCTGCCCGGCCTGGCCCGGCTGAACAACCTGGTGCGCAGCGTCCGCACCCCCGAGTTCGACGGGATCACCTTCCACGAGGTGCTCGCCAAGTCCGCCCTCAACCGGGTGCCCGGCCAGAGTGCGATGCCCTTCGGCTGGACCATCAACCCGTACCGCGGCTGCTCTCATGCGTGCACCTATTGCTTCGCCCGCCCCACCCACAACTACCTCGACCTCGACGCGGGCAAGGACTTCGACAACGAGATCATCGTGAAGGTCAACGTGGCCGAGGTGCTCAGTAAGGAACTCGCCAAACCCACTTGGGGCAAGCATCCGGTGGCGCTAGGCACCAACACCGACCCCTACCAGCGGGCTGAGGGCCGCTACCGGCTGATGCCCGGCATCATCGCCGCGCTCTCCGACTCCGGCACCCCCTTCTCGATCCTCACCAAGGGCACCCTCCTGCGCCGGGACCTCGACCTGCTCCACGAGGCCAGCCAACAGGTGCCGGTGGACCTCGCCATGTCCATCGCCATCTACGACGACGCCCTGCAGCAGGCCGTCGAGCCGGGCACCCCGAGCACCAAGGCGCGCCTGGCCACGGTCAGCGCAATCCGCGACAAGGGCATGGACTGCTCGGTTTTCCTGATGCCGATCCTGCCGTTCCTCACCGACACCAAGGCGCACCTCGACGAGGCCATGCGCCAGGCCAAGGCCGCCGGCGCCACCGGGGTGCTCTACAGCGCCCTCTACCTCAAGCCCGGGGTCAAGGAGTGGTACTTCCAGTGGCTCGAGCAGGATCATCCCGAGCTCATGCCCCAGTATCGCGAGCTTTACAAACGCGGGACCTACGCGCCCAAGGAGTACCGCCAGTGGTTGGCCGAGCGCATCCAGCCGCTGATCCGCGCGCACGGCCTGCAGCGACGCCGGGAGGACCCGGCGACCGGCGGCATCCTCTCCAAGGCGCTGACCGCGCCCAGCAACCCCAACTCCCCGCCGCCGTCCCTCATCGCCGCCGAACTCCCGCCCGAATTCTCACCCACTCTGTTTTGACCCTCACCGAGCACACACCACCGTCGAACCGGCTGCCCGCCAACCCCCGCACACCTGAGATAATCAGACGCGGAGAGGGCGCAATGTCACTTGGGTTACCCGACCACCTGGTCAAGGCCACGCTCAGCCGTGCCCTCGCCCGGGCGTCGCACTGGTTCGGCCTGGTCTGCCTGGCCGGCGCCCTGCTCTCGGTCCTGGCGCTGAGCGTGTTCCCCGTCACCGAGCGGCTGCAGATCACCGTCGCCGCGATCCTCGGCATGGGCGCCCTGCTGGCGGTCCTCGCCCGCTGGCGCACGGTGCCGCTGACCATCGCCTACCTGCTGGTCGGTGCCCTGTGCACCTACCTGTTCACCAGCGCGGTGCTGGGCATGCCCGGCGTCTTCCCGTCCTCGGACATGTTTCTGATCTCGCTGCCCAAGATGGCCCTGATCATGGTCGGCGGCGCCGGCACCGGCGCGCTCGTCGGCGTGCTGTGGAGCACCCTGGGCTTCCTCCTCGCCGAGGCCGCCGCCACCCTTGCCATCTCGCAGACCCCCGTGCCCGACCGCCCCGACGTGTTCACCGTCGTCACCTATCTGTTCTTGGTCGGCGTAATGCTGCTCGACGGCCTCGCCCGCCGCACCGGACGCGCCGCCCAGCCCGCCATCCACCGCGCCGTGCAAGACGACGAGTCCCGCATCCTGCGCCACGACTTCGACGTGCGCGCCATCGCCCTCATGCACGACACCACCCTCAACCAGCTGGTGTCGGTGGCCCGCGCCAAACCCGGCCCGCTCAGCCGCGGCCTCGAGGCCGGCCTCCGCGAAACCCTGCAGACCCTCGCCGAGCGAGACTGGCTCACCCACGTCGACGAGCGCACCGCCGCCGCGGCGGGCAACGACGGATGGCTGTCCAGCGCCGTGTTCCGCGCCATCGACCGTATGCGCGACCGTGGCCTCGTCGTGGACATCACCGGCGACAAAGAGGCCCTGGCGCGCCTGGACCCGCAGAGCGACAAGGAGCTGGGCCTGGCGGTTCAGCAATGCCTGGTCAACGTGCTGCTGCACGCCGGCATCGTCACCGCCGAAGTGGTCATCGACGCCGACGGTCAGAACGTCTCGGTGATGGTGCTCGACGCCGGCCGCGGTTTCATGGAGTCCGAGACCGGCAACGACAGGCTCGGGCTGCGCCAGTCGGTACGCAAACGCATCGAACGGCTCGGCGGCTCCGTGGTGATCTGGTCCCGTCCCGGCGCCGGCACCTCGGTGTTACTCACCCTGCCCGCCCCGCCCATCGTGCCGAGCACCATCGCCGCGGCCGCCGAAGTCGCTGCCGAAACCGCCCCCGCCGCGGCTGCGGCCGCCGCCGAAACAGCCCCCGCCTCGACCACCGAGACCGACCCAGCCACCACCCCCACCGACAAGGCCACCCCGTGACCGCCCATCGCGCCACGCAGCAGCGCCTCGACCCGCTGGGCACCCTCGCCGCCTGGCCGCTGTCGCCAGCGATCGCCTCGATCGTGCTCTGCTACTCGGTGATCGCCACGGTCCTGCAACAGGACCAGATCCGAAACCCCCTGATGGCCACCCTCGCCGTGCTGGCCATGGCCGCCGCCGCGGCCACCCTGGTGATCGGCACCCAACCGGCGCGGTCGCCGTTCGGCCGCCGGATCCACCTGATCATGGCCGGCTTCGCCCTGCTCGGGTACGTCTGCGAGCAGCTCAGCCGGTGGGGCGACAACCTACTCGTCCAAGACGACTTCGGCCCGGTCTGCATCGGTTTCCTCCTCCTGGCGCTGGCCCCCTACCGGCCGTGGCGGGAGATCGCCCTCTCCGGCGCCGTCGCCAGCGTCGTCGCCATCCTGATCACCGTGCCGCAAGCCGGCTCCTATGAAGTGCACGTCCCCGTCGCCGTGTACGCGATCGTCTCGGTCACCCAGATCCTCGCGCCCACCGCCGCCGGCGCCGCGTACTCGCGCCGCATCGTGCGCTCGATCCTGGCCTGGCAGACGGATGCCCGCCGCGCCATCGTCGCCCGCACCGAAGAAGCCCGCGGCCAGATGGCCCGGGCCGTGGTGGAGCAGCAGGTCTCCGCCCTGAAGTCAGGCGTCATCCCGTTCCTCGCCGAGCTCCTCGAGCGTGGCACCGTCACCGCCCTGGACGTGGCGCAGGCCGGCCAGCTCGCCGCCGAGGTTCGCCGCACCCTGGTCGCCGAGATCGACCGCACCTGGCTGGACTCCGTGGCCACCCGGGAACGTGCCGCCCTGGCCGAGCGCGGTACCCCGGGCCTGCTCGTCGTGGCCGACCCCGAGCACCGGGCCACAGCGTTCCGCGCCGAACAGCGTGCCGCCACCGCCGCCCTGATCGGGGCCCTCTGCGCCGCGCCCGGCTTCGACCCGCACAGCCTCGTCGTGCAGATCACCGGCTCGAGCACCCCCACGCCGCCCCGGCCCGCCCCGGCCACCCTCACCGCCCCCAGGCCCACCCTCACCAAAACGGCACCGCCGACATCCGTCGCGGTCGACACCATCACCATCCAGGCCGCCCTCGACCTGCCGCCCCGCAAGGTGCGCGCGCTGCTGCGCCCCTACCTCGGTGTCATCAGGGTGGTCTTCGCCAATGTGCGGGTCACCGTGCGGCGCCCCTCCCTCACCATCGAGTTCGACGGCGCCCGCGACCCGCACCAGGTCGGGCCGCCCCGGGAGGCCCTGGCCACCCCGGCTACCCCCGCCGGGGTTCGCGCCAAGCAACCGCCCCGCCAAGTACGCTGAACCTCAAGAAACAAGACGCACAAGACGTATAAGAGGGCGGTACCGGCGGTAATGGCGAAACTGTATTTCCGATACGGGGCGATGAACAGCGGCAAGAGCACCTCGATGCTCCAGGCCGCCTACAACTATGAGGAGCGCGGCCACCGGGTGTTGCTGGCCAAGCCGTCGGTCGACACCAAGGGCGACCGCGGCATCCTCTCCCGCCTGGGCGTCACCCGCGGCGTCGACTTTCTGCTCACCCCCGAGACGGATGCCTACGCCCTGTTCCAGCAGCACCGGCACGAGACCGAGGCAACCACAGGGCTCGACGTCAGCGCCCTGCTCGTCGACGAGGCACAGTTCCTCACCGAAACCCAGGTCGACGACCTGCTGCGCATCGCGATCCTCGAGAACATCCCGGTGCTCGCCTACGGCATCCGCACCGACTTCCAAACCGTGGCCTTCCCGGGCAGCCGCCGGCTGCTCGAGGTGTCGCACAGCCTCGAAGAACTCAAAACCATCTGCCGGTGCGGTCGCAAGGCCGTCTTCAACGGGCGCAAGGTCGACGGCGCGTTCGTCTTCGACGGCGACCAGGTAGCAATCGACGGCGTCGAGGTGACCTACGAGTCGCTCTGCGGCTCCTGCTACCTCGAGGAGAGCCACGGCGTGCTCAACAACCGACGCCGGGAACCGGCGGAGCGAGGGCGCTCAATCGGCGTGGATTCGCACGAAGCGAGTCCGGCCACCGAGAGCGCCCCAGCTTGCCCCCCGGCAAGTTCCCCATCATCACCCTAGGGAAGCATCCGCGGCGGCAAAAGCCGTCATTTATCAGGGCACTCGATTCCGCACGGCAGAAGAGGCAGATATGCACAGGTTCCGCGTTGCGCTGATCGACGACCACGAGATCGTGGCGCGCGGGTTCGCCGGCCTGTTCGCCACCCTGCCCGAGATCGAGGTGGTGGCCACCGTCGCCACGGTCGCCGAGCTGCTGGCCGAGGTGGGGGAGACCTCGGTCGACCTGGTGATCCTCGACCTGCGCCTCTCCGACGGCTCCACCGTCACCGGCAACGTCGACCGGCTACGGGCCACCGGCGCGGCCGTGCTCGCGTTCACCGGCGGTGACGACGCGGGTCTCATGCGCGCCGCCGCCCGCAGCGGTGTGCTCGGCGTGGTGCGCAAGTCCGAACCCACCGACGTGCTGCTCGACGCGGTCACCCGGGCAGCGGCCGGCGACACCATCGCCTCCACCGAGTGGGCGGCAGCGCTGGATGGCGACCCCGACCTCTCCGATGCCGGCCTGAGCCCCCGCGAGCGGGAGGTGCTCTCGCTCTACGCCGCCGGTGCCAAGGCCCCGCTGGTGGCCTCGCACACCGGACTGTCCGAGCTCACCGTGGTCGACTACATCCGCCGGGTGCGCTCGAAGTACGAGAGGGTCGGCCGGCCGGCGAACACCAAAATCGACCTGTACAAGCGTGCGCTGGAGGACGGCATCCTGCCGGTGCCCGGCCGCTCATGACCGCGCTGACGGGCAGCCCCGGCGCGCTGCAGGCCACCGACCCGACCGTCCCGATTCCCATGGTCGCCGAGCGACCGGCCCACACGGCCACCGCCAACCTCACCCGGCTGCTCTGCATCGCCGTGGCGGCCGCGGCCGGCATCTTCGGCCTGCTCTCACTGCCGTCGTTCCTGGCGCAGGCCTGGCCGAACTCCGCGTTGGCTGCGGCCGCCTGGGCCGCGTCGTTCGGCCTGCCGGTCGCCCTGGGCCTGACCGCCCGGTGGGGATCGGCGCGCATCCTGCGGGGCATTGTCGCAGCCGAGGCGCTCAGCTTCGTCGGGATCCTCGGATTCTGGCTCATCGTGCGCAGCACACCGCTGCCCGCCGGCGCCGACATCCCCTGGGTGATCACCTTCACCGGGGTGCCTTGCGTGGCCGTGGCCATCTTCGCCCAGCCCCGTCTGGTGTGGGCGTTCACGGTGCTCACCTCCACACTCAGCGGTTTTGTGCGCTTCACGACTTCCGCCGAGGCCGACCCGGCCCTCATCGGCCTGGCCGACGGCCTGTACTCCCTGCTGCTGGTCAGCGTGTTCGTCGCGTTCACCCTGGCCGCCCGACGCGCCTCGGCCCGCGTCGACGAGGCCACCCTGCTCACCCGGCAGGCCGAGGCGCACCGGGCCGCGCGGGTGGCCCGCCGGCAGGAGCGACTGAGCATCGACGCGCTGGTGCACGACAGTGTCATTTCCACCCTGCTGATGGCGGGCCTGGGCCGCACCCCGCCGTCCGTGGTTTCCGGCCACGCGTCCAAGACCCTCACCCAGCTCGATGCGCTGCGCGCCCCGCCGCCGCAGCCGGTGCTGCTGGTCTCCGACGCCGCCGCCCGCATCGGCACGCTCGCCAATCAAATCGCCCCGGCTGCCGTGGTGCAGGTCGACAACCCGGCCCGCGCCGGCCAGGAAGCGGGCATCGAACGCACCGTACCGTCGGCGGCCGTGACGGCCATCCTCGGCGCGGTCGGCGAGGCCCTGCGCAACTCGGTCAACTCGGCCGCGGGGCAGGACCCCGCCCGGACGGTGCACCGCCGTGTCACGGTGCTCTCCACCACCGACGGCTTCCAGGTCACCGTCAGCGACGACGGCGTCGGCTTCGACCCGGCCCTGGTGCCGCCCGAGCGGCTGGGCATCGCCGAGTCCATCCTGGGCCGCATGTCCCGGTTGCCCGACGGCGCCGCCCACGTGCGCTCCACCCCAGGCCGCGGCACCGACGTAGTGGTGGCCTGGGCCCCCGACCGCGAGCCCGCGAATCGCGCGCCAATTTACCCAACGCCACCCCAATCGGTCGAGCCTGTCGAGACCCCATCGATCGAGCCCCATCCGTCGGTCGAGCCTGTCGAGACCCCCACCTTCCTCTCCAGCTCCCTCGACCTCACCACCCCCATGGCCCGCCTCATCCTGGCCCTCTTCGTCTTCGTCCACGGCCTGCTCGCCGTCATCAACATCGTCCCCGGCCGACCGCTGGCCCTGATGCTCGGCGCCTACGTCGCGATCGTGCTCTCCGCCATTACCCTGATGCGCCCCATGAACCGCCCTTTCCCCCGCACGCAGGTGGCCGTGGCCCTCACCCTCAGCGGCGTCGGCGCCATTTTGATGTTCGGCTACCTGCCCGCCCACGACGAGGCTCCGTTCGCGCACTGGCACCTCGGCGCGATCACCCTGATCCTGGTGGTGCTCGCCGCCCGCGGCCAGATCCGGTCGGCCTGGATGGGCTACGCGGTGCTGGCCCTTCTCACGGTGGGCTGGGCGGTCGAGACCGGCCAGTCGGCCATGGTCGGGGTGGACCTGGTCAGTCGGCACGCCGGTACTCTGCTCGCCGGCAGCCTCTTCGTCGTCGGGCTCGGCCGCTCCGAACGTGACCTGCGGGTGCTCACTCAAGACGACCTGGCCCGCGCCCGGCAAGACGCCACCACCGTGGCGGCCATCCGTGAGCGCAAGGCCCAGCTCCGCCGGGTCAACGCCCTCGCCCGGCCCACCCTGCTGCGCCTCGCCGAGCCACACGCCCTCACCGCGGAGGAGCGCGCCCAGTGCCTGCTCGTCGAGGCCAGCCTCCGCGACGCCATCCGCGGCCGCTGCCTGTTCGTGCCCCCGGTCGTCCACGCCGTCCAGGCGGCCCGGCTGCGCGGCGTGGAGGTCACCGTGCTCGACGACAGCGCCGACACCCCGCCCGAGCACCTCGAGACCCTCGCCCGCACCGTCGCCGACGCGCTCGACACCATCGAACACGGCCGCGTCACCGTACGTGTGCTGCCGGCCGGCCGAGCGGATGTGGCCACCCTCGTGATCGAGTCCGGCACCCACCGCATCCTGGGCGTCGGCCCCGACGGCACCGTGCGGACCCCCGAGTAGCCGGGCCACCCTCCGCAGCACCATGTGCCGCACCTCCCGTTCGAGGGTCATTTTGCGCCACACATGTGCAAGGATAACTCTGGGGATAATGCAATTCGAGCGGTTCCTCTCGACGAGTACATACCGAAGGAACGCGCGTGGAACTAAAGGACTATCTCAGGATCTTCCACAAGAGTTGGATCCTCATTCTGGCTTTGACCCTGTTCGGGGTGGCCGTTGCCGCCACGGCCTCTATCGCCACGACACCCACATACGTGGCCAACACCCAGCTCTACGTCTCCGTGAAGTCCTCCGGGGACGCTGGCAGCGGCGAGCTCGTCGCCGGCACCAGCTTCGCTCGCCAGGCCGTCACGTCCTACGTTGATGTGGTGAACAGCGCGATCGTGCTGGACAAGGTGATCACCGACCTCAAGCTCGATCTCACCGCCGCTGAACTCGCGGAAATGGTCGAGTCCTCCTCACCTCTCAACACGGTCCTCATCGACGTCTCCGTCACGAACCACGACCCGGAGCTCGCTGCAAAGATAGCCAATGCTGTGGGTCAGAACTTCAGTAGCATCGTGGTCGACCAGCTCGAGAAGCCCGACGGTGAAGCCTTGAGCCCGGTGAAGATCGCGACGATTCAGCCGGCTCTGGTGCCAGAAGCTCCCGCCAGCCCAAACATCCCGCTCAACATCGCGCTGGGACTACTCGTCGGTCTGGCGCTGGGCGTCGGCCTTGCCGTGCTGCGCAGTGTCCTTGACACCCGCATTCACAGTTTGCACGACATCGACCTCGTCACGGATGCCCCCATGCTCGGCGGTATCACGAACGACCCCGATGCGCGGATCCGGCCGCTAGTCGTCCACTCCGACCCCAAGAACCCCCGCGCCGAGTCTTTCCGCAGCCTGCGCACGAACCTGCAGTTCGTCAATATTGAAGGTGGCCCACGCAGCTTCGTCGTCACCAGCTCGATTCCGGGTGAGGGCAAGAGTACGACCACCTCAAACCTCGCCATCGCGATGGCTGAGACTGGTGCCCGCGTCGCCTTGATCGACGGGGACCTGCGACTGCCACGTGTCGCCGATTACATGGGCATCGAAGGTGGCGTCGGTCTCACCGACGTACTGATCGGTCGCGCAGAACTTGCCGATGTCCTGCAGAAGTGGGGCAAGAACAAACTCTTTGTTCTTCCCAGCGGACGCGTACCCCCGAACCCCAGTGAGCTGCTGGGCTCGAGTGCGATGGCGCATATGCTCGCCGCACTGACCGAAGAGTTCGACATCGTCCTCATCGACGCACCGCCGTTGCTCCTCGTCACGGATGCCGCGGTCCTGAGCAAACTCTGCGGCGGTGCCATCATGGTTGTGGCCTCTGGCCGTACGAAGCGCAACGAGCTGTCCGCCGCGGTGAAGGCACTCGAACGCGCAGGCAGCCGGCTGGTGGGCATGGTCATCACGATGCTTCCGACGAAGGGGCCGGACTCGTACGGCTACGGCCAGTACAGCTATGGCTCCGCTCTCGAGGAAGAAAACAGCGGCGTTGAAGCTTCCGTTCTCCCCAGACGGCACAGCTTCACCAAGCCCCGGCGGAGAACCGCGTAGTGGCGGGCTTCACAATCCTCACGGTGTGCTCGGGCAATATTTGCCGATCACCACTGGCGGAACAGTTGCTCCGCGTCGGTTTGGCGCACTGGCCGGAGGTCACCCTCGGCAGCGCCGGAACCATCGGGTTGACCGGGCAGGCGATGCCTCCTGAGGCCGCCGACCTGTCCCGTTACTTCGGCGGGGACCCCTCGGAGCACATTGCGCAGGTGCTCACCGTGGGACACCTCAGCGAGGCCAACCTGGTCTTCGCCATGTCCCGAGAACACCGACGGGCCATCGTAGAGCTGTTCCCCAAGGCCATTCGTTACACGTTCACCATCCGTGAATTCGCTCGGCTTGTCGGGGGAGTCTCTGACGATGACCTCGACGAGGCCGCGGCGCTCCCATTGAACGATGTTGCTGGTCGGTTCTCCACGCTGGTCGGATTCGCGGCCTCACAGCGCGGAGTCGTGGGTCCGCCGGAGTCTCCCGACGATGATGACGTCGTTGACCCGTATCGGCGCAGCGATGAGGTCTACGCCGAATCCGCTCGTCAGCTTGTTCCAGCCGTGAATGACGTCATCTCGCTGTTCCACAGATCCGCAAAAGTTCACCAGCCCTAGGGGGGTCTCATGGGCGCTTCTACACCCCAAAGTCGAGGGAACCGCAATAACCGCACTCGTCAACGAGTCGTCGTCGGCCTGGCCGTCTTCTTACTCGTCGATATCGGTTTAGTCGCTTTCGCCCTCACTGCAACAAAACCGCCCGTCAACGCGGGAACTGTTGCGGCCGCACCGACCGTGACCCCATCGCAGGTTGAGCCTGTCGAGACTTCTCCGACCGTTGAGGTCGCGCCGGCGGAGATCGCCGCAACAGCAACGGTCGCTCCCACTCGCATCCTCGCTGCTCTCGACGATTCAACTGCCTGGCGTGCCACAACCGGTGGATGCCCTGCCACCTCGGCCGATCCCGAACTCACGACCGATTCCGGGTCCACCTGGGAGGGATTCAACGCCTCTGACGAGACCGGTGCCTCCTCCATCCTGGCGATCAACGTCGCCAACGCCGACACGATGTCCCTGGTCACCCTCGACGACACGGATTGCGCACCCCAACTCGTCACAACCTTCGTCGCGGGCGATGCGTGGAAGGCGTACCCCGAACGCGTAACGGCGGAGTGGTACATCAACCCGGCAACGCCAGGCACCGTGCACACCCCCGGCGGGGATGTGGCTGCCCCGTGCGCGGCGGTCTCCGCCATCGCGGCAACCGACAACGCCGCTGCAGCCGTCCTCTGCCTCGACGCTTCGGTCGTCACAACCCTGGATTCCGGCACAACGTGGTCTGAGCCTGCCGTTGTCCCGGGCGCGGCCGCCCTAGCGGCAACGACCGAGGGATATGCAGTGGCGGTGGCCAACCCGCCTGGGTGCACCGGTGTCTCTCTGGTCAGCGTTTCCCAGGAGGGCACCCTCGTTGCTACGGCCGACACGGCCTGCTTGCCCGCAACGGTCAACCCTGGCGAGACGGCCATCTCCGTTGCAGCAGACAGCACCGTGTGGCTATGGGCAGGCGATGCATTCGCCCGGTCTACGGATGGCGGCATGTCGTGGGTCTGAGCGGGGTCTCCTGGCAGCGCGCCTACGCCTCACGGCTCTTCTTCACTGATCTCACCATCGTCGTGCTGATGGTCTTGGGGAGCCAGGTCTTGTGGTTCGGAGCTCGACGTTCAGAGTTGCGTATCCCCATCGAGAATCTCACCGATTTCACCATCGGTTACACGCTTGTGTCCCTGGCCTTGATTGGTTTCTGGATGCTCGCATTGGAGTTCTACGCAACACGCGACCACAAGATCATCGGCACCGGGAGCACCGAGTACAAGCGCATCATCGACGCCAGCGCCCGGATATTCGGTCTCACTGCAATCGTGGTCTTTCTGCTCAAGGTGGATCTGGCCCGAGGGTACTTCCTCACGGCCCTCCCCATTGGGCTTCTTTTTCTTCTCATCGGTCGCTGGGCCTGGCGGAAGTGGCTGATTGCCCGCCGTCGGGACGGCCAATTCGTGCACCGGGTCATAGTTGTGGGAGAACGGGAGAAGAGCACCCATGTCGTAGAAGGGATCAGACGCGACTTTGCAGCCGGTCTGTACCTGGCCGGTGCCGTGACCGAGAACGGCAGCATTGAGCAAGACCTCGTTGAGGGTGTTCCCGTGCTCGGCGATTTCAATCAAATTGTCCAGGCCATCGAATTGTCTCGTGCGGACACGGTGATTTTCACCGGAGCCGACGCTTTCGGCCCGCGGCGCCTCCGGGAGCTCGGCTGGCAGCTACAGACGCTGAGGATCGACCTGATCATGGCCCCGGCACTGACCGATATCGCGGG
This sequence comes from Cryobacterium sp. LW097, assembly GCF_002205495.2. GTDB lineage: Bacteria > Actinomycetota > Actinomycetes > Actinomycetales > Microbacteriaceae > Cryobacterium > Cryobacterium zongtaii. Next base: position 510,169 of record NZ_CP021992.1, read on the forward strand.
TCCGCGCATCCACACGCGCCCCGTCTCGGGCCTGCCCCTGATCCAAGTGGATTTTCCTGCATTCACGGGTAGCCGGCACGCGGCGAAACGCACGTTCGACATGATCTCCTCCGGGCTGGGACTGGTGCTGTTGAGCCCTCTGTTTGCGTGGATTGTGGTCGCGGTGCGTCGCGGTAGCGCGGGCCCCGCGTTCTTCTATCAGGAGCGTGTTGGCCTGAACGGCAACCACTTTCGCATGATCAAGTTTCGGTCGATGGTCACGAACGCTGAGGACAAGCTTCCCCACCTGCTCGACAGGTCGGATGGCAACGGTGTGCTCTTCAAGCTGAAGGTCGACCCGCGTGTGACCAAGGTGGGGAGTTTCCTGCGTCGATTCAGCCTTGATGAACTTCCTCAACTGATCAACGTCTTCCTCGGGCACATGTCCTTGGTCGGTCCGCGGCCGCCGCTCGCGAAGGAGGTCGAGCAGTACGACAACCATGCCGAGCGACGCCTGCTGGTCAAGCCGGGCATTACGGGACTGTGGCAGGTGAGCGGACGCTCGGACCTCTCATGGGAAGACAGCATCCGGCTCGACCTCTACTACGTCGAAAACTGGTCACTGATTGGCGACGTCATGATCTTGTACCGAACTGTGCGCGCAGTTGTGAAACCGAATGGAGCCTACTGAGCATGCCCAGTGTTGTGATCATTGGAACGCGTGGCTACCCGAGCTACTACGGCGGATTCGAAACTGCGGTGCGTCGGCTTGCCCCCTACCTGGCCGAACAGGGCTGGGACGTGACGGTTTACGGGAGGCATGGGTCGACCCGCAGTTCTGACCCGGACGTAGACACGCGGGTGCGCTCCGTAGTGACGCGGGGCCTCGAGCGGAAATCTCTCAGCACCCTTTCCTACGGGTTGACCGCATGTCTCGACGCCGCGAAGCGAAAGCCCGATGTTGCCCTCGTCATGAACGTAGCGAACGGATTCTGGCTCCCGATCCTGAAAGCCCGGGGAATCCCGACGCTGATAAACGTGGATGGAATCGAGTGGGACCGGGCCAAATGGGGTCGGCTAGCCAAATGGATGTTTCGCACCGGGGCGAAGCTGACTGCGCGTTTCGGGACTCGTCTCGTTTATGACTCGCGCGTCATCGCGCAACGATGGAATCAGGATTTCGGTACTGATGGTGTGTTCATCCCGTACGGAGGAGCTGTCCCTCCTGAACTGCCGATCGAACCCGGGCTCACCCACCGGGGTTATGTGCTCGTGGTGGCCCGCTTTGTGCCGGAGAACACCATCCCGGAATTCCTCGATGCCGCAGAGTCGATTGCACAGACCCACGATGTTGTCATCGTGGGGTCGGAGGGATATGGCGGTCCGCTCGATAAGAAAGCGCAGCTTCTTGCCCAATCGAACGAGCGCATCACCTGGCTCGGCCATGTGAGCGACGACCGTCGTCTCTTCTCCCTGTGGCAGCACGCTGGTGTGTACTTCCATGGTCACAGCGTCGGCGGCACTAATCCGGCTCTGGTGCAGGCCATGGCGTGTGGTGCGCCCACCGTGGCGAGGGACACCGAATACAACCGTGAGGTCCTGGGCTCATCGGGCCTGTTCGTTCGCCCCACCAGCACAGACATCGAGCAGGCAGTTCTTGGCGCGATGGCTGATTCTCAGTGGCAGATCAACGCGATCGAGCATGGGCGTCGGCAGGTGGCTGAGATCTACACCTGGGAGAAGGTGTGCCAAGCGTACGAGGACAATCTCCGGGCGCTGTTCCAGGCAGAGCCTGGTGCGGGCTCTGCCCGTCACAGGGTCGATTCGGTTCTGGGGCGGAAATCTTGACTCTTTTTAAACGCTTTCACGGATTGCCAACATCCCGGAACGTGCACGCGACCGCGGGCGTTTTTTTGCGTGTGGGGTTGATGACCGCACGCGGCCTCGCGGTAGTCCCGTTCCTCAAACGGTCATCGGGCCCGCTCTTCCTCGGGCGCGGGGCACGAATACAGAATCCGGGATACGTAAGCCATGAGGGCAGACTCGTACTGGAACCGTACGCGGAGGTTCAAGGCATTTCGAGTGAGGGTATCAATTTCGGCTCGGATGTCTCCATAGGCAGGGGCACTCTCATTCGCCCGAGCAGCTACTACGGCGGTGAGATCGGTGAGGGGCTGTGGATCGGCGACAGGTCGAGCATCGGTTGCGACGGGTTCATCGGATGCTCCGGGCGTATTTCCATAGGGTCCGATGTCATGATGGGTCCGGGAGTTCGAATCTTCTCAGAGAACCACGTATTTGCTGACCCGACGGTGCCGATAAAGGCACAGGGAGTCTCTCGGGGTTTCGTGGAGATCGGCGACGACTGCTGGATCGGCAGCGGCGTCACGATCACGGCCGGCGTCCGAGTCGGGTCCGGAGTAGTCATAGCTGCCGGCAGCGTAGTGACCAGGGACATCCCAGACAACTCCGTCGCCGGAGGCACCCCAGCCCGGGTGCTTCGCAAGCGAGGAGATGCTGATGACTCGAAATAGGACGGGTGTCGTCTTCGTGCACTCGTCGAACGAGATGTACGGTGCGGACAAGGTACTGCTCCAAGTGCTCAAAACTCTGCCCGAGGCTGACAAACGGGCCGCGACGGTCTGGTTGCCCGATGACGCGGCGCCGTCCGTGTTCAGCCTTGATGCCGAGTTGAAGCGCAACAATCTGAGGTTCGAGATTAGGGCACTGCCAATTCTTCGGAGGAAGTACCTCTCACCACGTCATCTCCCGAAGACTCTGATGATGATGATTCGGACGCTCCTCGAACTACGTAGGCTGAAGCCGCACACTGTCTATATGACGACCTCGGCCTCGCTCGCCGTGGGTATTCTGGCGCGGATCCTAAGAGTTCCCCATGTCGTCCTCCATTGCCAGGAGGTGTGGCGAGGGCGTGAAGCGCACGTACTGGGCGCCCTCGCGACAGCAGCCACAGAATGCTTGTGCATCTCGAACGCGGCACAGGATGGGCTCAGGGGCCGTGTGAGAAGGCGCTCACGCGTGTTCCTCAATGGCGTGTCCGACTACGACCGTCCCCTCGTTGATCCCATCGCTCGCGGCGGGGTGCTGAAGTTCCTTGTTGCGAGCAGATGGAACTCCTGGAAGGGTCATTCGACTCTCTTGGAGGCCTGGGATTCAGGGGAACCACTCGGCGAGCTCGTCGTTGTTGGAGGGCCGCCGGAGATGGGCAAGCCGGTGGACGTCCGGGGCATCGTCTCCCGGATGAAAAACCGTGAATCCGTCGTTATCCAGGGGGAAGTGCAAGACATTTCCGCCCTGGTCGATGCTGTCGACTTCGTTGTGGTGCCGTCTGATGAACCCGAACCTTTTGGCCTGATCGCAATTGAAGCTTTCGCGCGGGGGCGCGCCGTGATCGGGAGCGATGGGGGCGGACTTTCGGAAATCGTGGATGACGCACAGACGGGCCGCCTGTTCCCACTTCGGGACAGCGCTGCGCTGAGATCGATCATGCAGGACCTTGACAGTCACCAGGCACAGGTCATGGGGGCCGCCGCCCGGGACTCCTATCTTCGTTCGTACTCGATCGAGGCATTCAACAGCAGGTTCAGTTCCTTCTGGTCAGAGATATTGCCGCCCGCGGGTGCAAAGTGAATCCGCGCGCAACGGTCGTCTACTGGTACGGCCGGGAAGACATGCCCCGAGACGGAGGCGGTTTGCGGGTGATTGCCTGGGAAGAGGCCCTGAAGTCGCTCGGCTACACCGTGACCATTCACGGTCTCAACACCCGCGGCCCCAGCCTGGACCGGAAGCCGACATTCCGCACCAAGGCCAAGCGAACTCTCGCCCCGATGCCGCTCTCGCGCTCCCTCGCGCCCCTACCGCCGGCCGATCTCCACGTCATTGCCGTTCCTGTCGTGTTCAAGGCTGCCGCCCGCGACCTTCCTCGAGATGAGATCATTTTCGACTGGATGGATCTGTGGAGCGTCAATTCGCGCACCATGGGCGCTTCTTCGCCGCTTTCCATGCTGGGCGGCCTGACTCAGAGTGCAATCTGGCGTCGTCGGGAATCGCAGCTCCCGTCGAAGGCGCGGTTCAATACCGTTGCCGGGTACGGGGATCTGACGTCGATTGGAGCGAACGCCAGCGCGGAGTGGCTCCCGACGCCAACCCAGACATTCGCTTCCCACGACCGCGGCCATGGACCCGTTACGCGTGTCGGCTTCCTGGGTAACCTCGGATACGAGCCCAATGAAATGTCCCTGAGAAAGTTCTTTCGTGAGTTCGGTCATCTGTTGAAGGCCCAGAAGCTGGAGATTGTGGTGGCAGGATTCGGTTCCGAGCGGGTACGCACCTGGGGTGTTCCCGCCACCGTCCTGGGTGCTCTGGACAATCTCGATTCCTTCTACGACAACATCGACGCCGTTATCGTGCCGATCGACCACGGTGGAGGCATCAAGGTCAAGGCAGTCGAAGCAATCGCACGTGGGCTGACCGTGTACGGAACCGACCACGTTCGGTCGGGCTTCAGCCCGGACTATGGACCGTGGATCCGAAATATCGAGGAGCTGTTTCGATCGGCACCGGCCCAACGCACTGCCGTGCCAGGGCTCGACCGCTCGCAACTCAGCTCCCGCTTCTCGCAGGGAGCATTTACCTCGTCGGTTGACGACATCCTTGGGCGGTGGTGAGCGTGAGAAAGTCGAACGTGATTTCGTGCTGATAGTCGCGGGGATCGTCAGCCTCGTGGTCCTCCTGGTCATCGGGCATTTCCTTGGTGCCCTGAACGTCCTGCTTCCGCTCATGCTCACCAGCCTCTGTTTTCTTCCGAAGGTACTGGCGGGCGCCACGGTGGCCGATCAAACCCGAGCCTCAATCTCTGGTGCTGAACCGCGCGTCATGACCTACACAGTCGCCATTTGCCTGGTCGTCCTGACTGCAGTGTTCCTGCGCAGGCAAGGGACACAGTGGCTGACCTACGGTGCTTTCGGCCTGTTCTTGTTCGTCTGGATTTTCTTGGTGTGGGACGGCAATAACGAGCAGTGGTCCGGGGTCATGCATTTCGGTGTCGCGGCGTTGGCGTGGGTTGCGGGCAGCTACATCTCCACGTTCCTCAAGATCGGGGACAAGTCGGAACGGATCCTGGTCGGCTGGCTGTTCATCACGGTCGCTGTCCAGGTGGTGATCTCGGTCGCACAGTTCGTCGGCGTTCCGCTCTTTCCGTTGGGCGCTGCGGCGGCCTCGGACCTGGGGCTGGTCGGCCGGGTGAACGGTTCCTTCGGCCACCCCACGGGACTGGGGAAGGTCCTTCTGTTGCTCTTGGTCCTTCTGTTGCCCTTGACGAAGTCAACTCAAACGACGGTACGCAAGCTCGCCTGGTGGTCGATCTGCATTTCAGCCATTCCCTTCGTGCTTTCCGGCGGCCGGGCCAACTTTTTCGGAGCGATCATCATGATCGTGATCTGGGCGATGACTTCGCAGGAAGCGAAGAATATCGGTCGACGCGTGATGATTCCGCTCGCCGCGCTCGGTGTCGTGGCGGCTTCGGCCGGCGTTTGGCTGGGCCGGTTCGAGACCGGCGAAATCGGTGGATTTCGCACTCACTTCACCGATGTTGCGCTCCAGCAGATCCAGATGCGGCCATGGTGGATCGGAACCGGCCCGGGGACTTACGTAACCGCGGTCGGACCGTTCGATGCTCTGACGGCGACCGGCTGGCCGGTACACAACTCTGTGCTGCTGGCCGTCGTGGAGTTGGGATTCATCGGTGCCACGCTCCTCTTCCTGCCGATTCTCATCCTGGTTGCCCGAGCCTGGAAGACTCGACGAGCGATGCACCCCAGCGGGATGTACGCGCGAGCCGTTCTTGCCTCCCTCCCCGGCATCATGATTGTGGCCTTGACTGGCTGGGGCATGATGTCGGACACGTTGCCCCTGTGGCTGTTCGTGCTCGGCTTCTGCGCTGAGCAGATCAGACGTCCGAGTGAGACTCCTGACGGGTCTATTCCGACCAACGCGCGAGTTCGATTGCCGGCGCCCACGGTGTCGTGACAGTAGTCCTCTCTGCCTGCGGGGGTCGACCTCCATTTTTAGACAACGACAGGAAGTACACCAACTTATGATGCAACGCATGAAGGCTCTGGCCAAGAACATGCTGCCCTCCGGCGCCCTGGACACATGGAGAAGGCTGCGAGGGAACCTGAGCAACACCCACGAGGCGCTCCTTGACGCGAAACGCCATCGCCTTCTCGGTGGACCGGGGGAGGGATTGTTCAACTCCGGCTGGAGTGGACGCCAGCTCGAGACCCAGCTGACGAAGGATTACCACCGGGTGGAAAAGGGGCTGGCGCTGAGAAACCCGAAGCGACCTTTCGGTGTGGAGGTCGAAAAGAGACTCGTCGTGGGGCTTGGCAACCTCGACGGCTCCGAGGCCGGCGCTGACTCCTATGGCGTATTCGCCACGTCCGCCCTCGCCGCTCTTCAAACCTGGAACACAGGCGGCGACGCCGACGACAGCGTTGCGCTTCGTGTGAACAGGGATGACGTGTTTCGGCAGGCTGACCAGGGAGAGCCCGCTCAGGAGCGGTGGGAGCACTTCTTCTCGTCCCGTCGCAGCGTGCGGGATTTCGATGATTCCATCGGCGTGAACATGGCGGATATCGAGGCGGCCGTATCGATGGCGACGCACACTCCGTCTGTCTGCAATCGACAGGCTTTCCGAGTGCATGTATATACGGGTGAGGCGGCGGTCTCTGTTCTCGCCCAACAGAACGGGAATGCTGGATTTCGAAGTTCCATCCCGGTTGTGTTGGCCGTGACGGTGGACGCGCGGCTGTTTTCGGGCCCGTCGGAGCGCAATCAGCGGTGGATTGATGGGGGTCTCTTCGCGATGACTCTGGGCTGGGCGCTGCATTCCAGGGAGCTGGCCACCTGTTACCTCAATTGGTCGATGAAGAACAGCCAGTCAGACACCTTCCGGGCATCGTCTGGAATCCCCGCACACGAAGACGTCATCACTCTGATCGCCGTTGGGATTCCTCCGAAGAACTTCAAGGTGGCCAGGTCTCCCCGGCGCCAGTTGGACGAGATTCTTGTCCAACACGATTGACCTCACGGGCGGAGCGCGCACGACCTGAGGTGGGAGCACCGCACACCCCGGGGTGCCGCGACGACGTCGCCGGCACGCGCCGGCTTTAGTCGCGTACCCACCCCGGCGGCGTGGTGAACGACCTCAGGAACTTGGCCGGCGTGCCGGCAACGACGGTGTTGGGCATGACGTCTTTAGTGACGATTGAACCCGCCGCAACCACGGCGTTGTCCCCGATCGTGACCCCGGGAGAAATGATCGAGAGTCGGCCTAGCCAGACGTTCCTGCCGATGGTGATCGGAGCCGAAACCACTGGCTCGTCCGGTGAGACACGATGGTAGTTCGTGTCCTGGATGGTGACCAGGTCAGCGATCTTGGTATGGTCACCGATTGTGATCGTTGTCCTGGCGGCGATGCTGACGCCCTGGTTCAGGAACACGTGTTCACCGATGTTGAGCGTCCCATCGCGATCAACAGCGATCCCCACACGGAACCGTTGTCCGCGAACCTGGAACCCAGACCCAATGTTCAGAGTTCCCTTGTTCCTGACCTGGGGGAGGCGACCGAAAACCCGGGGGGTCCCATTCACGTGGGCCCCCGCCATCCGAAAAGCGATGACAGCTCTGACGATTCGTAGCGCACTAACGATCATCGGAGTTCACCACCCGCTGAGTGCTCCCGGACCGCGGGATTTCCAGACGTACCGATTTAGAGGTCACGGAAATTAGCCGCCGCGAGCACGCGTGCGCGTCGCACACCTGAAGTGATCGCTGCCGCGGTCGCGGAACGATTGATGTCGAGTTCGCGCAGTCGACCCGTTACCTGGCTTGCGAAGCCCCGGACAGGATCGATACACGAGTCTGGAGTCCCCACCAACTCCATCAATCCGAGAACCTTTCCCTGCGTCGCCAAGACAATGGACGGGACCCCGAAGCTCAGGGCGAGAATCGAGAGGTGCATTCGCCCCGTGACGACGACATCGGCCTGGGCGGCGAGAGCCTTGACCTCAGACGGTGTGAGGAGCCGGTCCACGTGGTTGACATCCGTGTGGTCTGGGCTGGAAGCCTTGAACGATTCGATCACGGGAATATCGGTCGAGACATGGGGGAGCAGGAGGATCTCGTAGCCGAGTTCGCCGAGCGTTTCGACAATGTGGGCGTACTCTTCGTTCTGGTTGAGGGTCGAGTTGATGAGTCCGCTCATATTCACAATGGCGACCCGTTTCCCCGACTCAACCCACCCCCGCACCAAGGCTTCATGCGCGTTGGGCTCGGCGACGCCAGCGTGCAGAAAAACCACGTCGGCAGCCTCGACCGCTTCGATTCCGTTTTTTCGCAGCCGGGCTCGTGAATGGGGGTCGCGGGCGATCGCGACGACCCCGCCCCGGGCGGCCCGACGTGCCGCACTCAGAATCGCCCGATCGACACTCTCCTTCCAGCTGAAGCCGAGCACACGCGTGGGGATCTGTGCCTTCGCGGCCGCGGTGGCCAAGCTCCATTCGAGCGCGGAGGGGCGCCGACCGTAGCCGCCGTCCATCACGTCCGCTCCGACGATGGAAAGAGACCGAGCGCCGCGCAGTGTTCGCGCGAAGGTCAGAACATCCATGAGGCGGCTCAGTCCACGCCCGTAAATGAGCCGGGGAAGGACCACCAACTCGACACGTCCCGGGGCCAGCGAGTCTGGCACGTCGAACGCATCGGTGCTGCGAACAATGGCCCGCACCGGCCCCTCGACGTTCGCCAGAAAGCTCTCAAACATAGCCTGGTCGCCGATGTTCCCGCCGCCGGTGGAATTGATGATGACATGCGGGCCCGACTGGCCGGTCTGCCGCTGGCGGGACCCCGCGCGGACCGTCAACGAGTCGGCAAGAGCGGTCAGGGAAAGGAGAGCACGGCTATCCAGAGCGGAGATGAGCGCACCTTTGGCAAACGATTTTGCTGTTGCCTTGGGGGGTGTCATTCGCGGGGGCGTCACAGACGTCAAAGTGCCTCTTTCTCTCTCACCGGCGGCCGAAGTGACCGTCACAGCTTTCGTCGAACAGCTTGGGTTGCGGATGTGGCCAACTGCAAAAGCTCGTTCCGCAGAGGACGGTGCAGGAGCGTGATCGCCAGGCCGACAATCGCGCCACACCCGTTGATAGCGAACTGCAGAAGTATGTTGTCTACGGTGAGCAGCGCTCCCGCCAATAACCCGCAGGATGCCACGGCGATGGCCAATCCGATTCCTCTGAGGGCAATCGGAGTGGTCTCCCTGACAGGAAAATCACTGACCCTGCTGAGCCAGAGCAACGAGACGGGCCACGACACCACGAGACCGAGCGAGTACCCCGCCGCCACACCGAGTGGACCCCAGCTGCTCCCGACGATGACGCAGAGGATCACGAACGTTTTCGTGACGAGGTTGTAGCGGAGCAACGACCTGGTGAGGGCGCGAGCCAGGAAAACCCAGTACCCGGTGTAGGTCATGACCTGGAAGAGGGCACCAACACTCAGGATCTGGAGGATCGGTGCTGACTGCACCCATGCTGGTCCCAAGAGCAGCCTGACGAACGGGTAGGCGGTGGCCACCAGCAACCCGAAGAAGATCGCTGAGGTGTAGCTGAGTATGAGTTGAATCCGCGTGATTGCCCGAACGAATACTTCCTTGGACTCCACTCTCGACAAGAGCGGAAGCACAACGTTCGAAAGCGGGCCGAGAAGTTGAACGACGGGAAGCGTGATGATCTGGAACGCGCGGTTGTAGAGACCGAGAGCCGCAGCGCCCGAGCGAGCGCCAAGAATGACGCTGTCAATGTTGTAGCTGATGTAGCCGACGATTTGTGCCCAGCCCAAGTGCCAGCCGTATTCGAGGAACGGCCTGATCTCTGATCGTCGAGAGGGCAAGCCGGGAACCCATCGTGCGGCCACAACGCGGAGGAGGCAGAGCGTGGTCGCAATTCCGAGCTGCAAACCCACCAGCGCCCAATATCCCGCCCCCGAGAGCGCGAGGACCACGGCCACCGCCAGGCCGGCCACCTGCGACGCGACGTCGGTTGCCGCCAGCGTGAAGAAACGATGATTTCGGGTGAGCTCGACCTGGAACTGGGTCTGGATGCCGTTAAGGAGGAACGTCACAGAGATGGCGATGATGACGTTGACGAGCCGAGGATCACCGTAGAGGGACGCGATCAGTGTGGCTGCCGCACAGCACGCGCCGGCGAGCAGCAGGCCAAGGAGGGAGTTGATCCAGAACAGATTTGACTTCTGCGCGGGCGTCACGGATTTTGCCTGCACGGCCGCTGACGACAGACCGAAATCCCTGAAAAGCTCGCCGACTCCGACGACAGCCATCACCATAGCCAGCAGGCCAAAGTCGGCGGGAGAAAGCAAACGCCCGAGAACGACGAGATTCACTAAGAGCAGGCCGAGTTTGATTACCTGACCGGCAACCACCGCTGCGCCCCCGCGAGTGGCGGTCGCCGAAAGACTCAAAGCCGTCTCTCGAAGCTTGCCGCCGGGCGGGGTCGATTCTGGCGCGTTTCCCCTGTGACGTTGAATCCCATGTGTGCGCTCAATCTACGACTTCCCTGGTTCTGTACGACTGCGAAGTGGAGACTGGCGCCTGCGCCCGCTCGTTTCCAACACTTCGCATTCGATCTTAGCTTCGTGCCACCCCCGGATTGGGGGGTGTGGGCCATTGTCGGAGCCTGCGTCGTCTCCACCTGCCGCCGCCACCCGATGCAACCCAAGCATCCCTCATGGGTTAGCTTTCCTAAGTGACTGATTCCATCGCTGACCGCGCCTCCGCTGTCCCCAATCGACCGCGCCGAAGGAAGCAGCGCCCTCGTCGCGCGTTGATCATCCTCGCCGTGTGCGTCGGCCTAGTCGTTGTGGTCGGAGCCGCCGCGGGCTGGGTCGGGTCCAGGGTCTTAACGGCGAAGGCGGAACTCGAACAGGCGCAGGTCCTGGTGGGCACCCTCAAGTCCCAGGCCACCGCCATGGATTTTGTCGGTCTTGGCGCAACATCGACCAAGCTGTCCGCGGCCACAAGCAAGGCAGTCGACCAGACCCAGGATCCAATCTGGCGGGCCGCAGAAATCGTCCCCATCGCCGGGCCGAACCTCTCGGCCGTTCGTCAGCTGGCCGAAGCGGTCGATGTGGTTGCGAAAGAAGCTGTCGCGCCCGTCGCCGAAGTCGCGTCTGGCCTGAGCGCCGCTTCTCTGAAGCCCGTTGACGGAAAGATCAACCTCACGCCGATCCTGGAGCTGAATACGGCCCTCACCACAGCGAGCGCCGCGCTTGATTCTGCAGCGGAATCCGTGGCAGCGATCGAGCTCGACGGCACTGTGGCGCAGGTTGACGCGGCTGGCACCCAGTTCGGAACCCTTCTCGACAGCGCAGCAACCACCGTCGGCGACGTGCGCTCCATTGCCTCTGTGGTACCCGACATGCTGGGCGCTTCTGGGCCGCGCTCCTACATTTTGATCTTCCAGAACCTTGCTGAGTCCACGGCGCTCGGTGGCACCGCGGCCGCCCTGACCGAGGTCACCGTTGACAACGGGCAGATCAGCATCGCCCGGCAGGCGTCGAGTCAGACTTTTCCGTGGCGTGACGGTGAACCGGTCATCGCGGAGGATCCCAAGCTGGCGGCGCTGTACAGCCCGCTCATCTACACCCGGCTGAACCTCGCGACGAGCCGACCCGATTTCCCCACTGCCGCCCAGATCACCCAGGCGTTCTGGCAACAGGACCTCGGCGGAACCGTCGACGGTGTCATTTCGATCGACCCAGCCGCGCTCGCACACATGCTCGGCGCCACCGGCCCGGTCGCCATGAGCACCGGGGACGTTCTCACGGAAGACAATGCGGTCGCCCTGCTGCTCAACGAGATCTATTTCCGCTACCAGGGCAAGAACGGGCCCGACCAGACCGACGCCTTCTTTGCGGAGGCGGCAATGACGATGTTCAATGCCGTGACCAATTCCCAAGGCGAACCCGTGGACATGCTGAATGCGGTTTCCCAGGGAGTGAACGAGCACCGGATCATGGCGTGGAGCGCGCACCCCGAAGAGCAGAAGATACTTGAAGGGACCCCGATGGCCGGCATCCTGCCGGCCTCGAACGAGGCCGCAACGACCACCGGGGTATTCTTCCGCGACACCTCGACCTCGAAGATGGATTTCTACCTGGAGACCGGTGCGACGCTGAGCACGGATGTCTGCACCGCCGCGACCCCGACCTTCACAACGAAGGTTGATCTGCACTCCACCCTCACCGAGGAACTGGCGGAGAAACTTCCCAGCTACGTGGCCACCGAATACTGGGGCGCCGATCAGTTCCGCACCGAGGTCTATGTCTACGGGCCACCCGGCACGAGTTTCGTCTCGGCCGGTGTCGCCGAGGGAGCGGACTTGCTGGCCACCACGGACGACCTGGGCAGACCCGTTGCGAAGTTCAATGTGATGCTCACTCCCGGCCAAACCAGCCAGGTCACAGCCACCTTCGCTGGGCTGGCCGGCACCTATGGGGAGCCCATGCTTCGCACGACGCCCATGCTGAACCCGACAACAGTCGCCGTGGACGCTCCCGGCTGCAAGTAGCCCCGGCACCCTCGGAGTCCTGAGGATGGCCCCTGCGCCGTCGGTACACTAGCCCCATGGGTAATTGCGAATGAAGATCTCTGTCATCGGATGCGGCTACCTGGGCGCCGTTCACGCATCGGCAATGGCCGAGCTCGGGCACGAGGTCGTCGGCATCGACATTGACGCTGAGAAGATTGCCGCCCTTTCCGAAGGACGGACCCCGTTTTTCGAGCCGGGCCTCCCCGAGGTGTTGGCGTCGGCCACGGCGTCCGGGCGCTTACGTTTCAGCACCGACATCGCGGATGCGGCTGGCGCACAGGTGCACTTCATCGCCGTGGGTACCCCGCAGAAAAAACTCAGCTACGCGGCCGACCTCCGATATGTGGACGCAGCCGTTGCGGGACTCATCCCGCACCTGAGCGCCGGCGATCTGGTTGTCGGCAAGAGCACCGTACCTGTGGGCACCGCCGCCCGGCTCGCCGCAATTATCGAGGCTGCTGGAGCGGGCGCTGCCTTGGCCTGGAACCCTGAGTTCCTGCGCGAGGGGTTCGCCGTGCAAGACACTATTGCCCCGGATCGCCTGGTCTACGGTGTTCCCGCAGGCGAGGCCGGTGAGCGCGCGGTGGAACAGCTCAATTCGGTCTATGCCAGGGCGATGTCGACCCAGACCCCGCTGGTGGTGACCGACTACGCCACTGCTGAACTCGTCAAGGTCGCGGCGAACGCGTTTCTGGCGACCAAAATCAGTTTCATCAACGCAATGGCCGAAATCGCCGAGGTGTCGGGTGCCGACGTTACTCAGCTCGCCGACGCCATCGGCTACGACGCACGCATTGGTCGCCGCTTCCTCAATGCGGGCGCCGGCTTCGGCGGCGGCTGCCTGCCCAAGGACATTCGCGCGTTCACGGCCCGCGCCGAAGAGTTGGGCCGCGGCGAATCCGTCGCCTTCCTCAAGGAGGTCGACGCCATCAACCTGCGCCGCCGCCAGCGGGTCGTCGACCTCACCGTCTCGGCCCTCGACCGCCCGGTCTACAACGCCAAGGTCGCCGTGCTCGGGCTCAGCTTCAAGCCGCACTCCGATGATGTGCGCGACTCGCCCGCCTTGGATGTAGCTGTGCAGCTGCGCGGCCTCGGCGCCGACGTGGTGGCCACCGACCCACAGGCGATCGAGAATTCCCGTTTTCGTCACCCTCAGATCACCTACTCCACCGATATCGAGGCGACGTTGCGCGACGCCGATGCCGTTGTGCTCGTCACCGAATGGCCGGAATTCAAGTCGATCGACCCTGAGTGGGCCGCCGGACTGGTGAAGAGCCGCACCATCATCGATGGTCGCAATACCCTTGATGCAGCAGCTTGGCGAGAAGCCGGCTGGACCTACTACGGATTGGGCCGACCTTAAATGGCATTGAACCACCCTCGCTTGGTCGCCTTCGACCTCGATGACACCCTGGCACCCTCGAAGTCGCCGATCGACCCGCGCATGGCATCGCTCTTCGTGCAGCTGCTGAGCGTGGCCGAGGTGTGCGTGATTTCCGGCGGACAATTCGCGCAGTTCACCATGCAGGTCGTCGACAACCTCACCGACGTTGACGACGCCACACTGGCGCGCCTGCACCTCATGCCCACCTGCGGCACTCAGTACTACCGCCACCGCGCGGGGGAGTGGGAGCAGGTGTACGCCGAGAACCTCACCGACGACCAGAAACAACGTGCCCTCGCCGCCGTCGAGGCCACCGCTCGTGACCTCGGCTATTGGGAAGCCGAACCCTGGGGCCCGATCCTTGAGGACCGCGGCTCGCAGATCACGTTCTCGGCTCTGGGTCAGGCCGCACCGGTGGCCGCGAAGACCCAGTGGGACGTCGACGGCGCCAAAAAGACAGCCCTGCGCGAAGCCGTTCAGGCACAGCTGCCTGACCTTGAAGTACGCTCAGGCGGGTCGACGTCGGTGGATATCACCAGGCGCGGAATCGACAAGGCCTACGGCATGACGCGCCTGGCCGAGCTCACCGGCATCCCACTTGACGACATGCTCTTCGTCGGAGACCGGCTCGACGAGAACGGCAACGACTACCCGGTGAAGGCTCTCGGCGTCGACTGCGTCGCTGTGGAGAACTGGGAAGACACCGCGGCTTTTCTGGATACGCTCGTTCCTGCCTTAGCCCGCTAGATGTACTGCCCAGGGACGTTGGTTGATGTGTGACGTCTTGAAATGACGAAGACCTCCGGTGGAGGGTGGAGCTGTCTAGTTCCCCAACCCGTCCGGAGGTCCTCGTGTCTCACGCTAATGCTGCTCTCACCCCGGTTCAACGTCTGCGGATCGGAAGGCTGGTCGTCGATGACGGCTGGCCTGTCGCCCATGCAGCGGTGTTCTTCCACGTGTCATGGCCGACCGCGAAGCGGTGGGCCGACCGGTACGCGGCGATGGGCCGCGACGGCATGCAGGATCGTTCATCGCGCCCGCACCGCAGCCCCACAAAGACTCGCCCGGAGCTGGTGCGGAAGGTCGTGCATCTGCGCTGGAAGAAGCGCCTCGGGCCCGTTGGGATCGGCGCCCGTCTCGAGATGCCGGCCTCGACCGTTCACGCGGTGTTGACCCGCTGCCGCCTCAACAGGCTGCGGCATGTCGACGTCCGTACCGGCGAGCCGGTCCGCCGCTACGAGCACGAGAGACCCGGCGCGATGATCCATGTTGACGTGAAGAAGATCGGCAACATCCCGGACGGCGGCGGCCACCGCTATGTCGGACGGCAACAAGGAGCCAAGAACCGGCAATCGACCCCAGGCACCACCCGGAACAGACATCACCACGAGCTTCTGGGAACAGCGTTCGTCCACACCGTGATCGACGACCACTCCCGGGTCGCTTATGCCGAGATCCACGGCGACGAGAAAGCCGAGACCGCCGTCGGCGTCTTGAAACGAGCCGTGTCCTGGTTCGAAGCGCGCGGTGTCACCGTCGAACGTGTCCTTTCCGACAACGGCTCCGCATACCGATCCCACGCCTGGCGCGACACCTGCGCCGAGCTTGGCATCAAGGTCAAGAAGACCCGCCCCTACCGGCCACAGACCAACGGGAAGATCGAACGCTTCCACCGCACCCTCGCCGACGGCTGGGCGTTCTCCCGCCACTACAACAGCGAATCAGCCCGCCGAGCAGCACTGCCAGCATGGCTCCACGAATACAATCACCACAGGCACCACACCGCCATCGGAGGCAAGCCACCGATCACGCGGTTAACTAACCTGCCTGGGCAGTACACCTAGAAGTCGACAGGGCTTGCCTCCAGCTCATACTCGTGTGTTGATATACGCACACCCTGTATGACTGGAGGCAACCCGATGCCCAATGTCCTGGCCGGCCTATCGCCGCGTTCACTGTTTGCGCAGCGCGGTCATCGTTGCCGCCAATGCGGCACCCCGATTGATGACCGGGGGAGGTACTGGTGCTCCGAAGAATGCGAGGACTACTGGGTCGACGACTGCCTGTAAGGGCTACTCGTCGTTGAGGTCCGCGGCTACGCGTTCGCTCTGGTCCGGACAGCTCTTGGCGGCGGACTGCTCGAGCACGCGGTGCGCCAGCTCTACTCTGGATTCCTCGGAGAGGCCCTCAGTGGCGTAGGTGGCCAGTACCTTGTCGACGGCGTCGTTCAGGTCGAGGTCAGGGCGCTCGGCCAGGTTGGTGCAGACCACCTGGCTGTAGAGGTTCACCATGGCCTTGGTCTGCTTGTCGAGCAGCTGCGGCTCCGTGAGCGCTGTAGCGGTCGGGGCGGGCGTCGGTGATGCGGTTGGCGTTGTTTTGCCCATCGTGGTGGCGGCAGTGCAGCCCGAAAGCAGGATGACGCCAAGGAGAACAGTGGCCGGGGCTATAAGACGCATTCGGCGAGCTTACCCACTAGGTAATGACCAATGGCAGTGCGGCCGAGGGGCGTCACATCGTTTGATAGGCGGCTACGGCAAGAGCGGCCGCGCCGACGGCGGCGATGATGATGATGACGAAGAGGCGGACGGCAAGCATCCCGTTGCTGTGTTCCAGTCGTCGGTACCAGCGCCTGCGCCGACGAGTCCGTCGGCGGATTCCCATGCAGCGAAGCTAATTGACGAAGGGGCAGTTTGGAACCCACGAGTTCCCCCCCCCAATTCGGGCGTGACTCGAACGCGGATCACTATCCGGGCCCGAACCGGCGGTCTATGGTGTGCGCACCGTTACCCGACCGGTCCGCAGGAGGCAACCCGAATGCCCGAAGTGCAGAATGCTCTAACGCGCCATCAAGCTCCGCCACCGCCCCGCCGCCACGGCTGGCGGATTGTCTTTGTGCTGTTCAGCGTGTTCACGGTGGTGGTGCTGGGGGTGGCGGCGGTGACGGTGTGGAATCTGTCGCGCAGTTTCGAGTCGGTGGAGAAGATC
Organism: Cryobacterium sp. LW097; assembly: GCF_002205495.2. Taxonomy (GTDB): domain Bacteria; phylum Actinomycetota; class Actinomycetes; order Actinomycetales; family Microbacteriaceae; genus Cryobacterium; species Cryobacterium zongtaii. The sequence goes on from NZ_CP021992.1 coordinate 527,200, forward strand.
AGCGAGGCGTTCCCGGCCGATGAGACGGCGCGACCGCCCGCGGCGACCGGCGCCGCGGCATCCGCGATGAATTTTCTGTTGCTGGGCTCCGACAGCCGAGGTGACAGCACCGGGTCGATCGCGAACCTCAGCGGGCAACGCTCCGACACCATCGTGATCGTGCACGTGCCCGCGGACCGCAAGACCCTGTCGGTGATGTCGATTCCCCGGGACAGCTGGCTGGAGATCCCCGGCTACGGCGAAGCGAAAATCAACGCGGCGCTGTCATACGGCGGGGTGCCGTTGGCGGTGCAGACGGTGGAGGGGCTGCTGGGCTCACGGATTGATCATGTGGCAGTGGTGGACTTTGCCGGGTTCGCGGCGCTGACGGATGCGCTGGGCGGGGTGGACATCGACAACCCGATCCCGTTTGAGTCGTACCATCTGTCGGGGCGCACCTTCCCGCAGGGACTGCAGCACCTCAACGGCACCGAGGCGCTGGCCTTCGCCCGGGAACGGTACGCGTTCGCCGATGGCGATTTTCAGCGGGTGCGCAATCAGCAGCTGCTGATCAGCGCGCTGCTCAGCGGATTGATGCACAAGTCGGTGCTGGGGAACCCGACCACGATGGGCGGAGTGATCGAGGCGGTTAGCCCCAACCTGGCGATTGATGAGGAGCTCTCGGCCACCGACCTGGTGACCCTGGGGGTGGAGCTGCGGGACGTGCGGGAGGGTGACGTGAGCTTCTTCACCATTCCTACCGCCGGCACCGGGACGTCTGCGGACGGGCAGTCGATCGTGAACCTGGACTGGGCGGCGCTGCCGGCGCTGCAGGAGGCGTATCGGAGTGATTCTCTCAGCGGGGTGGTGCCGGCGGTGCAGGCGGCGGGGTGAGGGCGAGCTGGGGGGAGCGGGCGGTGACGGCGGCTAGCAGAGTTAGGGCCAGGAGGGCGCCCAGGGCGGCGCCGGCGGTGTTGGCGAGCACGTCGAGCGGGGTGGCGAAGCGGGCGGGCAGGAAGACCAGCTGGCCCAGCTCGATCAGGCCGCTCGCGGCGAAACCGGCCAGAATGGCCACCCACCAGCGTGCCGAGCCCAGCAGAACCACCCCCAGCAGCCCCACAGGCAGGAATAGGGCGATGTTCGCGGTGAATTCGACCAGCGCGTAGTTCACCCAGCCCGGCACGCCGTGGGCGTGCAGGCGGGCCAGCAGGCTGGCGATGCCGTGCGAGGCGCCCCGGTCCACCGGGGTGGGCCAGAACGCGATCAGGGTGAGCGTGAGCAGATACCCGGCCGCCAGCCAGCGGGCGGCCCGGCGGAGGGCGGCGTGGCGTCGATCGGCCAGGGTGGGTGCCAGAGCGCTCACGTGACCTCCCAAGGGCTGCGGGTCACGGCCTCCGGCATGGTTCAGAGCGGGAGGTCATCACCGTCAACGGACCAAGCATTCAGAGTAGCGAGGCGAGGCTGGGAGGCCAAGGTGTGCCAACCGGATGGCGCTCAGCGGCCGCCGTGCACCTCGACGCGCTTGGGCAGCAGGAACACCAGCAACAGCGCCACCACGCTCAGTCCGGCACTGACGGCCATGGCCAGGGTGGCGCTGTGGGTGAAGCCGGCGGCGACGGCATCCGCGCCAGGGCCGGCCACCACCAGGGTGCCGAAGAACACACTGCCCACCACGGCGATGCCCGCGGCGCTGCCCACCCGCTGCATCACACCGATCACACCACTGGCGGCGCCGGCCTCGGAGGGGTCGACGGTGGCGACGATGAACGCCACGTTCGGCGCGATGAAGCACCCGCTGCCCAGGCCCGCGATGAACAGCGGCGGCAGCAGGATCCAGTTGGTGAGGTCGGCGGGGACGGTGAGCAGCAGCACCAGCCACACCCAGATCAGACCCACCGTGACCAGGGCCACACCACCGACGAGCACGGTGCGCCCCAGGCGCTCGGTGAGCCGGTTGCTCTGCGACGCGCCCAGGATCGAGCCGATCGCGAACGGGATCGAGACCAGGCCGGATTCCAGCGCGGTGTGGCCGAGGCCCGCCTGCCAGAGGATCGAGATGGTGAAGAAGATGCTCGTGAATGCCGCGAAGTAGACCAGGGCCAGGATGACGCCGCCGGTGAACGCCGGGTGCGAGAAGAGATGCGGCGGCACGAGCGGGCTGCTGCCGCGTTTGGTCAGGGCCACCTCCCAGGCGCCGAACGCCACGATGAGCAGCACCCCGGCGGCGAGCACCAGGTAGGTCCAGAGCGGCCAGCCGCGGTCCTGGCCCTCGATCAGCGGCACCAGCAGGGCCACCAGGCCGGCGGAGAGCAGCAGCAGGCCCACCCCGTCGACGCGGGCAGCGGCCGGCGCGCCGGGCGCGGAGGCGGTGCCGGTGCCGGTGGGCAGCAGGATGGCGGCGGCGATCAGCGCGACGATGCCGATCGGCAGGTTCACCCAGAAGACCAGGCGCCAGCCCTCTTCCACGCCGAACGCCTCGATGATCAGGCCGCCCACGATGGGGCCGAGCGCGGTGGAGACGCCGATGACCGACCCCATGATGGCGAACGCCTTGCCGCGGGACGCCGCCGGGAACATCAGCTGGATGACGGCCGTGACCGCGGGCACGAACATGCCGCCGGCCAGACCCTGCACGACGCGGGCGATGATCAGCTGCAGGTCGTTCTGGGCGAGCCCGCAGGCCAGGCTGGCGACGGTGAAGAGCGCCAGGCCGGTGAAGAAGACCCACTTGTGGCCGATCCGGTCGCCGATGCGGCCGGCGGGAATGAGGGCCAGACCGAACGCCAGGGCGTAGCCGGAGATGATCCAGGACAGGGTCGCCTCGGAGGCGTCGAGGCTGGTGCGGATGCTGGGCAGCGCCACGTTCACGATCGTGGTGTCGAGCAGGGCCATGAACATGCCCGCCATCAGCACGATGAGGGCCTGCCAGGCGCGACGGGACACCTTGGTGTCTGGGGCGAATGCGGGGGAGTCGGTCATGTCGTGGCCTTTCCAACGCCGGCAACTGGTGAGAACAGAAAAACCCCCACTCACTTGAGTGGGGGTTTATTTCTGTCGGGGTAACAGGATTTGAACCTGCGACCTCGTCGTCCCGAACGACGCGCGCTACCAAGCTGCGCCATACCCCGATGGTCCTGTGGACCTCGACAAGTATAACCCCATCGGGTACCCGGGTTTCGACCAGGCCTAGCCGGGCGGGGCGGACTTGCCGACGACCACGGTCACGGTGCCGCCCGGGGCGGTGGGGGTGCCGGCGGCGGGGGTCATCGAGAGCACCTTGCCGTTCTGGCTCGCGTCCGTCACCGGCTGCTCGCTGGCCACCACCCCGAAACCGCTCAGCGTGCCCTTGGCCTGATCGAGGGATTGCCCGACCACGTTCGGCAGCAGAATCTGAGAGCCGTTGCTGGAGAACACCGTGACGGTGGCTCCGGTGCTGGTGCTGGCGCCACCGGCGGGGTCGCTGCGCGACACTGTGCCGGCGGGCAGCTCCGAGTCGGTCACGCCGCCGTCGAGGAAGCCGAAGCCGGCGCCCTCAATGGCGTCCCGAGCCGCATCCACGCTCATACCGCGTACGTCGGGCACGGTGACCTGCACCCCGCGGATGAGGTTGTTGGCAGCCTGCTCGAACTCCTCGCCGCCGTACTTGGCATTGGCCACGCCCATGATCTCCGGCCAGATGCGGTGCCGGGCGGTAGCCGCGGAACCGCTGTCGAAGTCGAGGTTGCGCTGGTTGTTGTCTTTTCCGGTGACGCTGACCACGCCCACGACGGTGGCGACCTCGGTGCTGGCCCCGCTCATCCAGGTGTCGTTGGAGCCGTCGGTGGTTCCGGTCTTACCGATCATGTCGACCCGCGGTGAGGTGTTGCGGTACGACTGCCCGGCGGAACCCTGGGTCATGACCCGCTCCATGGCGTACGCCATACCGGCGGCCACTTCGGGCTCCACCGACGCGGTGCAGGTGGACACGGGCGCGGGAATTTCCACACCATCCGCACCGATGATCCGGTCGATCACGATGGGGGAGCAGGTGATGCCCTTGTTGGCGATGCCGGCGAAGGCCACGGCCATGCTCAGCGGGGCGACCTCGTTGGTGCCGAGCACCGAACCGGCGCCCTTCTGCAGTGGGTCGCCATCCGCCCGGTGAACCCCGAACGACGTGGCCATGTCACGGATCTTGCAGAGGTCCAGCCGCTTGGCCATGCCGAGGAAGCCGGTGTTGATCGAGTCGATCGTCGATTCCAGGGCCGAGTAGTTGCGGCCGGCTTCGTTGGAGTCGTTGCGCGGGTTATAACCGGGGAAGCTCTGGGCGCCGTCGCAGTAGTCCTGGAAGGTGCCCCAGTTGGACTTGCGTGCGGAGTCAACGCGCTCGCCGAGCGGGTGGCCCTCCTTGAGCCACTCGGCCAGGGTGAAGACCTTGTAGGTGGAGCCGGGCTGGAAGCCCAGCGAGCCGCCCTGGTTGAAGTCGGTGTTGTAGTTGATGCCGGTGTACTCCGGGCCAGGAGCAACCTCCAGCTGGGTGTACAGCTTGTTCTGCGCCATCGTGAGCACCCGGCCGGTGCCCACTTCAACGCTGGTCGCCACGGCGCCCACGTCCCAGCCGTCGTAGGTCATCGGCACGTTCTCGGCGATGGCCGCCTCGGACGCCATCTGCAGCTCGATGTCGAGGGTGGTGTAGATCTGGTAGCCGCCGCGGCGGAAGTTCGTCATGCGGGTGTCTTCGTCTGCGCCGAAAGTGGGGTCGGTCTTGAGCTGGTAGGTGACGTAGTCGCAGAAGTATGCGGCGCCACCGGCGGTCTGGCAGCCGGTGCTGGGCTCGGTGATGGCCGGTTCGATCGGGCTGGCGACGGCGGTGTCGTAGTCGGCCTGGTTGATCTTCTTGTGCTTGAGCATCTCGCGCAGGATGTAGTCGCGGCGGTCCTTGTTGGCGGCGTACCCGTTCGCGGCGCCGTTGGTTTCGCTCTCGGGCTCGTCCAGGCGGAACTTCTCAGGGTTGTTCACGATCGCGATGAGGCTCGCGGCCTGCGGCAGGGTGAGGGTGGCGGCGGTGGCCGAGAAGTAGTACTCGGCCGCGGCCTGGATGCCGTACACGGTGCCGCCGAAGCCGGTGATGTTCAGGTAGCCCTGCAGGATCTCGTCCTTGCTGTACTCCTTCTCCACCCCGATGGCCAGCCGCATCTCCTTGAGCTTGCGTTCCTCGGTGGGGTCGGTGGCCTCCTCGAAGCAGGCCTGAAGCTCGTCCGGGTCGGGCATGACCTCGCACTTTTGCACCAGCACGTTCTTGACGTACTGCTGGGTCACCGATGAGCCGCCCGAGGTGGGCCCGCCGGTGAACTTGGCCAGCGCCGCCCGCATGGTGCCCTGCAGGTCGATTCCGCCGTGTTCACGAAACCGGGGGTCCTCACCGGCGACGACGGCGTCCTGCACGAACAGGTTCATGGCCGCCAGAGGAACTTCAACCCGGTTCTGGTCGTAGAACGAGGCGAGCTCGTAGGGGACTCCGCTGTTCGGCACCGCATAGATGGTGCTCACCTGCGACAGCTCGTCGATCTTGAGGTAATTCGGCAGGTTCTCGAAGGCGTTGATCGTGCTGCTCGCGGCCAGACTGGAGATCGCGAGCGCCGGGGTGATCCCGACGGTAATCAGCAGGCCGGCGACAGCGCTCATCGCCACGAAACCGGCGAGTCCCCCGATGACGCCGGAAAAAGTTCTCTTGGAATCCCCCATAAGAGCGAGCCTAGGGGATCGCCGGGGGACCCGGACGAGCCAAGCCACCCCAGAAGGGGGTCGTGGCTACGCGGCGGTGAGGGTGAGCAGGGTCGCCTCCGGCGGGCAGGCGAAGCGCACCGGCGCGTAGATCGAGGTGCCCAAACCCGCGGAAACATTGAGGTACGCGGTGCGCAGCCCCACACTCCACAGGCTGAGTCCCTTCACCTGACGGCGGGGAATATCACAATTGGTTACCAAAGCGCCGAACTTCGGCACGCACACCTGACCACCGTGGGTGTGCCCGGCCAGCATCAGCTGGGCGCCGTGGTTGACGAAGGAGTTGAGTACCCGCTGGTACGGGGCGTGCACCACACCCACGGTCAGCGTCGAGCGCCGGCCGGCCGGTTCTTCGGGGTCCGGCCAGGTCTCCTCGGTGAGCGGGTCGTTGCCGCGCATCTCGTCGATGGCTCCGGTGATCAGGTCGAGCCGGTCCCGGCGGATGTGCGGGTCATCGACCCCGAAGATCTCCAGGTGGGTGCCGTTGATGTCCAGCGCCTCAGCGGCGTTGTTCAGGTCGGTCCAGCCGAGGTCGGCGAACACCCGGTGCAGGTCGTCGGTGTCAAGCTCGACGTGCCGGCTGCGCAGCATCGACGGGCCGCCGAAGTACTTCAGCGGGTTCTTCGGCTGCGGGCCGAAGAAGTCGTTGGAGCCGTTCACGAAGATGCCCGGGATGCCCTTGAACGGTTCGAGGGCGTACTCCACGCCCGCGATGCCGTCTTCGTGACCCAGGTTGTCGCCGGTGTTCACGACGAGGTCGGGCTTCAGCTCGGCAAGACCGCGCACCCAGTCCTGCTTGTCGCGCTGCCACGGGGCCATGTGCAGATCGGAGAGGTGCAGCACCGTGATCGGGTCGGACCCGGGCGCGAGCACCGGAACCGTCACCTCACGCAGGGTGAACCGGCGGCGTTCCACGAGGGAACCCCAGGCGAACGCCGCCAGCCCCGCCGTGGTCACGGCGGCGGCGGAGGCGACGATGGCGCGTGCGGCGCTCAACCTGCCGCTCCCATCTTGCCCACCACGAGGGCGACCGAGCTGCCCCGGGATGCCGGGGTGCCGGCGGTCGGGGTCATCGCGATCACCTTGTTGTTCTGGTTGGGGTCGGTGACGGCCTGGTCGGTGGTCGTCACGGTGAAGCCGGTGAGCGTTCCCCTGGCCTGATCGAGGCTCTGGCCGGTCACGTCGGGCAGCAGGATCTGGTTCCCGTTGCTGGAGAACACCGTGATCGTGGCGCCGTTGCCGGCCGACGCGCCGGAGGCGGGGTCGGTGCGGGCCACGCTGCCGGCGGGCAACTCGGAGTCGATCACGCCGCCGTCGGCGAACTCGAAGCCGGCGCCCTCGAGCGCGGCCTGGGCATCCGCCATCGACTGGCCACGCACGTCGGGCACGGGCACCTGAGCGCCCTGGATGACGTTGGTCGAGGCCTCAGAGAACTCGTCTCCGCCGTACTTGGCGTTGGCGACGCTCATGATGTCCGGCCACATGCGGTGCCGGGCGGTGGCCGCGGAGCCGCTCTCGAAGGCGTAGTCGCGGGACCGCTGGTTGGCCTCACCGGTGACGGCGACGACGCCCACAACGGTGGCGACCTTGCTGCTCGCGCCGGTCATCCAGGTGTCCTTGGCGCCGTCGGTGGTTCCGGTCTTGCCGATCATCGGCACCTTCGGGTAGGTGGAGTCGTTGGACTGGGTTGCGGAGCCCTCGGTGAGTACCCGCTTCATGGCGTACGCCATGCCGGCGGCCACGGATGGTTCAACCGACTGGTTGCAGGTGGAGGTGGGAGGTGCGATCTCGGCGTCGTCCGGTCCGACGATGCGGTCGATGACCACGGCCGAGCAGGTTTTGCCGGCGTTGGCGATGCCGGCGAAGGCCACGGCCATGCTCAGCGGGGCGATCTCATTGGTGCCGAGCACCGAGGAGGCACCCTTCTCGAGCTCGCCGCCATCCGCCCGGTGCACCCCGAAGGACTCAACGGTGTCGCGGATCTTGCAGAGGTCAAGCTTCTTGGCCATTCCGATGAAGCCGGTGTTGATCGAGTTGATGGTCGACTGCAGGGCGGTGTAGCCGGTGCCGGGCTCGTTCGCGTCGTTCTTCGGGTTGTAGCCGGGGAAGGTCTGCGGGCCGTCGCAGTAGTCCTGGAAGGTGCCCCAGTCGCTCTTGCGGGCCGAGTCGACGCGTTCGTTGAGCGCGTGACCCTCCTTCAGCCACTCGGCGAGGGTGAATACCTTGTACGTGGAGCCGGGCTGGAATCCGCTCGAGCCGCCCTGGTCGTAGTCGGTGTTGTAGTTGACGCCGGAGTACTGGGCGCCGGTGGCCTGCACCTCGGGGTCCTGGCTGTAGGTCTTGTTCTGCGCCATCGTGAGCACCCGGCCGGTGCCCACCTCAACGCTGGTGGCCACAGCGCCAACATCCCAGCTGGCGGTCTGCGGCACGTTCTCGGCCATGGTGGTCTCGGTGGCCAGCTGCAGGTCCAGGTCGAGGGTCGTGTAGATGTCGTAGCCGCCGCGACGGAAGTTCATCATGCGGGTGTCTTCGTCTTCGCCGAAGGTCGGGTCGCTCTTGAGCACGTGGGTGACGTAATCACAGAAGTAGGCGCTGCCGCCGGCGGTCTGGCATCCGGTGCTCGGCTCGGTGATGGTGGGCTCGATCGGGGCCGCGATGGCAACGTCGTACTCCTCCTGGGTCACCTTCTTGTACTGCAGCATCTCGCCCAGGATGTAGTCGCGGCGTTCCTTGTTGGCGGCGTACCCGTTCGCGGCGCCGTTGGCTTCGCTCTCGGGCCGGTCCAGACGGAACTTCTCCGGGTTGTTCACGATGGCGATCAGGCTGGCCGACTGGGACAGGTTGAGGTTCGCCGCGGTGGTGTTGAAGTAGTACCCGGAGGCCGCTTCAATGCCGTACACGCTGCCGCCGAAGAGAGTGATGTTCAGGTAGCCCTGCAGGATCTCGAGCTTGCTGTATTCCTTCTCCACACCGATGGCCAGACGCATCTCCTTGAGCTTGCGCTCAGGAGAGGTTTCGGTGGCCTCGTCGTAGCAGGCGTCCAGCTTGTCCTGGTCGTTGAGCACCTCGCACTTTTGCACGAGAACGTTCTTGACGTACTGCTGGGTGATGGATGATCCACCCTGGGTGCCGCCGCCGGTGACGGTGGACAGGGCGCCACGAATGGTGCCCTGCAGGTCCACGCCGCCGTGCTCCTCGAAGCGGGGGTCCTCGCCGGCGACCGCGGCATCCTGCACGTACTGGCTCATGCTCGTGACCGGCACTTCGACGCGGTTCTGGTCGTAGAACGACGCCAGCGCGTACGGGGCGCCGTTGCCGTCGATGGCGTAGATGGTGCTCTTCTGGGAGAGCTGGTCGACCGTGAGGTAGTTGGGCAGGTTCTCGAACACGTTTATCGTGTTGGTGGCCGTCATGCCCGATACGGCGAGGGCGGGGGTCACGGCAACGGTGACGAGGACACCGGCGACGGCGCTCATCCCAATAAAGCCCAGGAGGCCGCCGAGCGCTCCACTAACCGTACGTTTTTTGGCAGACATACAATTGAGCGTAAGGGACACAACCTGAAAAATCGCCTGAATCGGAGCCGCATGACTGCCTGGGAATACCTCACCACCCCGCTGATGATCCACAACACAGCCGCCATCCTCAACAACTGGGGCTCGGAAGGTTGGGAGCTTGTGCAGGTCGTCACCGGCCCGGAAGGTGGACTTGTCGCCTACCTCAAGCGCCCCGTCGCCGGCTCGACCGGCGCCTGATCGTGTCGCAGATCGAGGCCCGTCTGGCCGAACTGGACATTGAACTCCCGACGGTGGTCCCGCCGGTGGCGTCGTACGTTCCCGCCGTGGTGAGCGGGTCGCTGGTGTTCACCTCCGGCCAGCTGCCGATGGTGGCCGGCGTGATGCCGGCCACGGGCAAGGTCGGGGACGGCGAGGGCCTCGTGTCGGCCGCGGACGCCCAGGGCTACGCCCGGCAGTGCGCGCTCAACGCGCTCGCCGCTATCCAGAGCGTGATCGGCTCGCTGGACCGGATCACCCAGGTGGTCAAGGTCACCGGGTTCGTCGCATCCGCCCCGGACTTCACCGGCCAGCCCGGCGTGGTCAACGGCGCCTCCGATGTGCTCGGCGAGATCTTCGGCAGCATCGGTGTGCACGCCCGCTCCGCGGTGGGCGTGGCCGTGCTGCCGCTGGACTCGCCCGTCGAGGTGGAGCTGACCGTCTCCTTCGCTTGATCTCACCGTCGCGAGCTGTGACTCAAGCGCCTTTTCAGAGAGTTTTTCGGTGCTTTTCTCACAGCTCGCGACCTTGTCGTACAGCCTCGGGGCGCGGATTCCCGGCCGAGAACCTGGCCCCGACCCGACCCGCCAGCGTCTGCGCGGGCAACTCCACCCAGCGGTACATCAGCTGGGCAAGCACCAGGCTCAGCGGCACCGAGACCAGAGCGCCCCACCACCAGTGCTCCGGCCCGAACAGCTGCGCGAAGGTCACCACGATGGGGAAGTGCACGAGGTACAGGCTGAAGCTGATGGTTCCGAGCCAGGCCAAGAGGCGCCCGCTGAGCATCCGCTGCACCGGCGGCCACAGCGCGACGGTCGCCACGATCAACACCGCGCCCGGCACCCGCAGCGACAGGGCCACGCTGTTCCACGGCTCGGTCAACGCCGGCCGCAGCAGCCAGTACGCGATGAGCAGCACCGGCCCGAGCACGGCGATCGCCGCCCAAACCAGGGTGCCGCCGCGCCGACTGACCAGCCGGGTCGACCAGGCCAGGAGTGACCCGTGGTTGGCCGCGAGCAGGGCACCCAGGCCGAACGCCGGCAGGTACATCAGCGGCTCGATGCCGAGCAGGTACCCCGAGGTGGACGTGACCAGCAGCAGCGCCACCCAGGCCAGCGTCCACCGGCGGCTGGCCACGGCGAAGATCACGCCGACGGGCAGCAGCAGCGAGAACCACATCTCCCAGGCCAGCGACCAGAGCGGCGGGTTGACGTCGGGTCGGCCGGTGAAGCCCAGGATGCTGGCCTCGCGCAGCAGATTGCCGATGCCGAGGTCGGGGCTGCCCTGCTTCGCCATCCACGCACCGCCGGCGCCGGTGCGCGGCACGAGCAGGATCCACACCGCGGCCAGGCCCACCGACACGACCACCGGGATGGCCAGCCGGACGATGCGGCGCGGGTAGTACGCCAACCAGTCGTAGCCGGGCGCCTCCGCGGGGGGCCGGGTCCACTGCAAGCGTCGCAGCGGGGTGAGCACCAACACGAACCCGCTGAGCACGAAGAACACCAGCACGAACTCCGGGCCGGCGAAGAGGATCTTCAGCGGCGACAGGGTGACCCACCAGGCGGGGGAGAACACGGCCACGTCGGCGCTGGAGCTGTACGCGGCCGAAATTGCCGGCGCGGTCATCGACACGTGGTGCACGAGCACGATCACGGCGGCGACCCCGCGCAGGGCGTCGAGTCCGCCCATCCGGGTGCGGGAGGTATCTCGAGACATTTGGCCCACGGTATGGGGCGTTCGTGAACGTTTACTCCGAGCCCACCCGCCCGAAGGCTCGCGAACTGCGAGAAAAGCACCTTCCCGGGCGTTCGGAAGGTGCTTAACTCACAGTTCGCGAGCGAGGAGCGGGGCTAGCGCATGCTCTCCGAGATGATCTGCATGATCGAGGTGTCGGCGAGGGTGGTGGTATCGCCGATCTCGCGGCCCTCGGCCACATCGCGCAGCAACCGCCGCATGATCTTGCCCGAGCGGGTCTTGGGCAGCTCGTTCACGATGTGGATCTCCCGCGGCCGGGCGATCGCCCCGATCTGCAACGTCACGTGCGCGCGCAGCACGGCGCTGATGTCGGCGTGCGACGCCGCATCCGTCTGGCTGAACTTGATGATCACGAACGCCACCACGGCCTGCCCGGTGGTCTCATCGTGCGCGCCCACCACCGCGGACTCGGCCACCATGGGGTGCGCCACCAGCGACGACTCGATCTCGGCGGTGGACAGCCGGTGCCCGGAGACGTTCATCACGTCATCGACCCGGCCGAGCAGCCAGATGTCGCCGTCGCGGTCGAGCCGGGCGCCGTCGCCGGCGAAGTACAGCGGACCGTTCGGGGCATCCTGGAACTTCTCCCAGTAGGTCTCGATGAAACGCTCCGGGTCGCCCCAGATGCCGCGCAGCATCGACGGCCACGGTTCGGTGACCACGAGCAGGCCGCCGTTGCCGTGCCCCACGTGCTCGCCGTCTTCACCGATCACGTCGATGGAGATGCCGGGGATGGCGACCTGCGCCGCGCCGGGCTTGGTCTCGGTGAGGCCGGGCAGCGCGGAGATCATGATCGCGCCGGTCTCGGTCTGCCACCAGGTGTCCACCACCGGGGTGACGTGGTTGCCGATCACCTCGCGGTACCACATCCACGCTTCCGGGTTGATCGGCTCGCCCACCGAGCCGAGCAGGCGCAGGCTGGTCAGGTCGAACTTCTGCGGCTCCTGTCGGCCGATTTTCATGAACGTGCGGATGGCGGTGGGCGCCGTGTACAGGATGCTCACCTTGTGCTTCTCGATGATTTCCCACCACCGGCCGGGGTGCGGGGTGTCGGGGGTGCCCTCGTAGAGCACCTGCGTGGCGCCGTTGGCCAGCGGTCCGTAGACCACGTAACTGTGGCCGGTGATCCAGCCCACGTCGGCGGTGCACCAGAACACGTCGGTCTCGGGCTTGAGGTCGAAGACGTTCTTGTGGGTGAAGGCCACCTGGGTGAGGTAGCCGCCGCTGGTGTGCAGGATGCCCTTGGGCTTACCGGTGGTGCCGGAGGTGTAGAGGATGAACAGCGGGTTCTCGGCCGGGAACGCCTGCGCCTCGTGCTCGCCGGAGACGGCGGCGAGCTCCTCGTGCCACCACTTGTCGCGTTCGTTCCACTCCACGTCGCCGCCGGTGCGGTTCACCACGAGCACGGTGCGCACCGAGGAGTCGCCGCTGGCCAGGGCCGCGTCGACCGCGGGCTTGAGCGGGGTGGCCCGGCCCTTGCGGTAGCCGCCGTCGGAGGTGATCACGACCACCGCTTCGGCGTCGTCGATGCGGGAGCGCAGGCTCTCGGCGCTGAAGCCGCCGAAGATCACCGAATGCACGGCGCCGATGCGGGCCACGGCGAGCATCGCCACGACGGCCTCGGGGATCATCGGCAGGTAGATGGCCACCCGGTCGCCGGCGCGCACGCCGAGGCCGAGAAGCACGTTCGCGGCACGTTTGACCTCCTCGGTGAGCTCTGCATAGGTGATCGAGCGGGAATCGCCCGGCTCGCCCTCCCAGTGCAGCGCCACCCGGTCGCCGTTGCCGGCGAGCACGTGCCGGTCGAGGCAGTTGTACGCCACGTTGAGCTCGCCGTCGTCGAACCACTTGGCGAACGGCGGATTGGTCCAGTCGAGGGTGCGGGTGAACGGTTTGTGCCAGTGCAGGAGGTCGCGGGCCTGCGCGGCCCAGAAACCAAGCCGATCTGCTGCGGCATCCGTGTAAAGAGCCTCGGTCGCCACTGATGTCGCGGCAAACTCCGGAGACGGCGGGAATCGGCGGGTTTCGTGGAGAAGATGGTCGATTTGCACGCTCATGATGGTTCGCTCCTTTGCGAGTTCAGGCGGTGGCGGGGCGCCGCGGCGGACCCGTCCCTGAACCCTACACGGCGGATACGCCCGTTCCGAGGACAAATTTCCCCGGAAGAACGGCCGGTTTTCTGCTCAGGATATTTTTGAAATCGTGCTCTCACGGGCTCATATCTTCGTGTCCTCATTTAGGGGGACCCGGAGGACTTGCGGATCTGATTTTCCCAAGTATGCTTATCAATGTCTGAACGAAAGTTTTGACCTGTGGTGTGTTGGTTCCCCCCAATCAACGCACTGCCGAGGCGGCACCTGTTCCCCCCAATAGGTGCCGCCCCCCTCTTTTAACAGCACGCTCTGCGCCTCTCAACGACGCACCCGTGCTTTCCCCGCCCGGCTCTGGCGCCCCCCGCGTGAACCGTGCAAACTGCGTGACCCGCTGTACCGCAATATCGCTGTATCGGCCCCCTCCAGGCAGAACCGTTGCCCGGCCGGACAACTGCGCCCCGCACTCCGGGCGCAGTAGTCCGTCCGGGCAACAGTTGTCTCTGCACCCTGCCCGCTCCCGCCTCGTCGGTCGAGCTTGTCGGGAGCCGTGACACGCGCGCACGACGTGCCCGCCTCGTCGGTCGAGCTTGTCGAGAAGCCGTGACGTGCGTGTGTGCCGTGCACCGCCGCTCCTCCACAGCCCCGTCCTCACCGGCCACCTCACACCACCGGATGCGCCACGGCGCCCGCACCCGCCCGCCCGCTAACGTGCCCGCATGCCAGAGCCCTTCGTCGCGGTGCCCTCCTTCCTCAACCGGTCCAGCGCCCGCACCGTCAGCACCGACCCCGATCGGGCAACGCTCGGGGGAGAGCGGCCGCAGCCCTCCTATCCAGCCACGTGGCTGCACGCGGAGACAGACCCATCTCGCGACCGCGCCCTTGACCGCAGCCTCGACCCCATCCCGCCGCAACCTCCCCGCACCGACCTCTCCGTGCTCGGTCCGCTCAGCCGGTTCGCCCGCGACCCCGCCGTCACCGACCTCTTCGTGAACGGGGATGCCGGCCTCTGGCTCGACGCCGGACGCGGGCTGGTACCCGCGCCGGACTGGCACGGCGACGAGCGGAGCATCCGTGACCTGGCGGTGCGGCTGATCGCCCTCGGCGGCCGGCACATCGACGAAGCCAGCCCCTGCGTCGACGTGCGGCTGGCCGACGGCATCCGGGTGCACGCCGTGCTGCCGCCGGTATCGAGCACGGGCACGCTGCTGTCGATTCGGTTGCCGCGAACCGAGCGGCTCAGCCTCGACGCCCTCGCCGCCGGCGGCCTGTTCGGCCACGGTGAGGACGCGGCCGCCCAGCTGGGCCGGTTGCGCGCGGCGGTGCTCGACCGGGAGAACCTGCTCGTGACCGGTGCCGCCGGCAGTGGCAAGACCACCCTGCTCGCCGCGTTGCTCGGCGAGGCGCCCGCGGCCGAACGCATCGTGGCCATCGAGGATGTCGCCGAGCTGCGCATCAACCACCCGCACGTCGTGGCCCTGGAATCCCGGCAAGCCAACCTCGAGGGTGCCGGCCGCATCGGCCTGGACAGCCTGCTGCGCGAGGCGCTGCGGATGCGTCCGGACCGGTTGGTGCTCGGCGAGTGCCGGGGCGTGGAGATCCGTGAGCTGCTGGCCGCCCTGAACACCGGCCACGACGGCGGCGCCGGCACCCTGCACGCCAACTCCCTGGCCGATGTGCCCGCCCGGCTCGAGGCGCTCGGCGCGCTCGCCGGGATGAGTCCGGCGGCGGTGGCCCGGCAAACCGTGAGCGCGATCGGGCTGGTGTTGCACCTCGAGCGCCGGGGCGGCCGGCGGCGCCTGGCGCAAGTGGGCCGGTTCACCCTCGACGCCGCCGAGCGTCTCGCGACGGTGCCCGCGTGAGCCGCCGACGCGCCGCTCCGCCGCCGCCGATAGAGGAGGTGGCCCGCATCGCCGAACGTCTGGCCGTGCTGCTGTCGGCGGGGGTGTCGCCGGTGTCGGCCTGGGACTACCTGCTGCCGCCCGGGCCGACCGGTCGTGCCGAGCCGTTTGACCCGTCGGTGGTCGACCGTGCCGGGCCACCGGGGCCGCCGGCGGCGCGGGGGACCCGCCGTGTGAAGGCCCGGGCCGATGCCGAGCGGGCGCAGCACAGCATCTTGGCGGCCGCGGGACGCGCGGCCCGCAGCGGCGACGACGTGGCCGACGCCATCGCGGACGCGGCCGCCGGGCTCCCCGACCAGCTGGGCGACGCGTGGCGGGCCCTCGCCGCCGCGTGGGATGTCGCCACCCGGGCCGGTGCGCCCCTGTCCGGATGCCTGCGCGACCTGGCCGCCGCGTTCCGGGAGCTCGGCCAGCTGCACCGCGACCTGACCGTGGCCCTCACCGGCCCGCGCGCCACGGCCCGGCTGGTGATGGTGCTGCCCCTGGTGGCGCTGTTGTTCGGCAGCCTGATGGGCTTCGACACGCTGCGCACCCTGTTCCTCACCGGCCCAGGGCTGGCCTGTCTCGCCGCGGGGTGCCTACTGATGGTCGGCGCCGCTCGCTGGAACCGGCACCTGGTTGCCGCAGCCGGCCGCCAGGGGCCCGCGCCGGGACTGGAGCTCGACCTCACCGCCATCGGCATGGCCGGTGGCGGGTCACTCGACCGGGCCCGCGCCAGCGCGCGGCGCAGCGCCGAACGGTTCGGCCTGCGCGCGACCGGTGCGACCGACTCCGCCGACGTGGTCATCGACCGAGTGCTCGACCTCTCGGCCCGAGCCGGGGTGCCGGCCGGTGAGCTGTTGCGCAGCGAGGCCGCGCAGGCCCGGCGGGATGCGCGCACTGCGGGCCACCAACGCGCCGAAACCCTTGCCGTGACCCTGATGATCCCGCTAGGGGTGTGTGTGCTCCCGGCGTTCATGCTTGTCGGTGTCGCCCCGCTGCTGCTCAGCGTGCTCGCCGCCACCCTCGGCAGCGTCGAGTGACGGTGCTCGGGTGCTCCCGCCCTGGTGAACTCGGGCGCTCCTCCACAGGCTGCCGTTTCGAACTTTTGTGCACCGATGGGCTTCCGTCGTTGGTGCGCCGGGTGTCGCCGCGACAGGCTGGCTGCACTCGCGCCGCTTGCACCGCGTCTTGTACGCGAAAGGAGATCCATCATGACCACCCTCAGTAGCCCGCCCGCCCCGCCGACAGAGCACCACCCGCAAGCCGAGGAGAGCACCGGAAGCGCGGCGGCCGCCGACCGTGCCGCCGCTCCGCTACGGCACAATCCCAGCGCGGGTACCGGAATACGCAACGCACTCGTGCGCACCCGCGCGGTGCGGTCCAACAGCATGCGCGCCCTCCTGCGGTTGCGTGACGATCGCGGGGCGGCCACCGCCGAGTACATCGTGGCTACCATGGCGGCCGTCGGGTTTGCCGGCTTGCTCATCGTCATCCTGCGCGGTGACGAGGTGCGCGGCATCCTCACCGAGCTGGTGCGCAGTGCGCTCACGGTGGGGTGACCGAGCCGCGGCAGGGCTGGCACACCGACTCCATCGGGACCGGGGCAGCGTCACGGCCGAGTTCGCGGCCGTGCTGCCCGCAGTGCTGGTAGTGCTGGCCTGCTGCCTGGGCGCCGTGCAGGTGGTCGGGCAACAGGTACGCATGACGGATGCCGCAGCCGACGTGGCCCGGCTGCTGGCCCGCGGCGACGGCGCGGGTCCGGCATCCGGGCTGCTGGCCGCGGTGGCGCCCGGCACAACGCTCGCCGAGGAACGCCAGGGGGAGTTCGTCTGCGCCCGGCTCAGCGCGCCGAGCGCCTTCGCGCCGTTCGCCGCCGCGGGCCTCACTCTCGCCGCCCGGTCCTGCGCTCTCGCCAGCGACACCGCGAGCGACGACCCGTGACGCGCCCACCCATCCGCCGGCCTACCTCTGCCAGCGAGCGGGGATCCGGTTCGGTGCTCGCGGTCGCGCTGCTCGGCGCGCTCGTCACGATGACCGCCGTGCTCGTGCCGCTGCTGGCCTTGCTGCCGGTCAGTCAGTCCGTGCAGGGTGCGGCGGATGCGGCGGCGCTCGCCGCGGCCGACGTCGCCTCCGGCCTCATGCCGGGCGTGCCCTGTGCCACGGCGGCGCGGGCGGCGGAGCTGAACGGCGCCCGCCTGGTCACCTGCTCGGTGGACGGCCTGATCGCCACCGTGGCGGTGTCCCGCACGGTGGGCGCGTTCCCGATCGGTTCCCGGGCGCGGGCCGGCCCGGCGCCCTAGCGATGGTCAGGCCGGTGTTCGAGCTCGCCGCCAGAAGTGCAGCATCCCCGATCGCCGGGCTAAGTGGTCGCTGGGGGAGTGTCGAAGAGCGCCTCGAGGTAGCGGTAGTCCACGGCGGAGGGCTTGTCGGGATGCTCGGCGGAATCGAACTCGAGACCGGCGGCGCGGGCATAGAGGTACCGCTTGCCGGCTGCGTCGGCGGGTATCTCGATCCGCGGCCGGGGATCCCCGGATTCGAGGAACTCGGTGGTGACGGTTTTTCCTTCGAGGGGGCCGTCCGTCAGTTTCGCGGTGTACGTGCCCTGCGCTGCAGTAACCATGTCTCTATTGTGCGGCTGTGCTCCGCGGAGGCAACCCCTAATCCGCAAACCGAGGCTCACCGGCCGCGTGTCGGGCGATGCCGCCGCGAATTCCGCGAACACATGTGCACACTCGTTTCAGCCTTGCCCTGCGCCGTGAGCGAGCTACCGTGGAGTCAATTCGGGGCACTCCCGCGCCGTCACCGTCGGCGCGCACTCGATTCCTGTGTGTATGGTGTGGCTTGGTCGTTTCACAGACCGTTACCTATAAAGAGGAGTCTGGTGCCAGGCACTAAGAAGCTGGTCATTGTCGAGTCGCCGACCAAGATGAAGTCGATCGCCGCCTATCTGGGCGACGGATACGAGGTTTTGTCGTCGGTCGGGCACATCCGAGACCTGATCGAGCCCAAGAATCTGCCGCCGGAACTCAAGAAGGGCCCGCTCGGCAAGTTCTCCGTCGACGTCGACAACGGCTTCGAACCGTATTACGTGGTCTCCGACGCGAAGAAGAAAACCGTCAGTGACCTCAAGCGGGCGCTGAAGAACGCCGACGAACTCCTCCTCGCAACTGATGAGGACCGCGAAGGCGAGGCCATCGCGTGGCACCTCCTGCAGGTCTTGCAGCCTAAGGTTCCGGTCAAGCGGATGGTGTTCCACGAGATCACCAAGGACGCCATCATCGCGGCCACCCAGAACACCCGCGACCTCGACACCGCCCTCGTCGACGCGCAGGAGACCCGGCGCATCCTGGACCGCATCTACGGCTACGAGATCTCGCCCGTGCTCTGGCGCAAGGTGGGCCCCGGCCTGTCCGCCGGCCGCGTGCAGTCCGCCGCCACCCGCCTCGTCGTCGACCGCGAACGTGAACGCCTCGCGTTCGTGTCCGCCGGCTACTGGGACCTCATCGCCCAGCTCGTTCCCGGCGCCTCCGCCGAGAACGGCTTCCAGGCCAAGCTCGTGCGCCTCGGCGGCGAACGCATCGCCACCGGCAGCGACTTCGACGACACCGGCAAGCTCAAGCCCAAGGTCGTCGCGGCCACCCTCGACGAGGCATCCGCCCTCGCCCTGGCCGACGCCCTCAAGGTGCCCGGCGTGCCGATCGCCGTCACCAAGGTCGCCTCCAAGCCCTACCGCCGCAGCCCCGCCGCGCCATTCACCACCTCGACCCTGCAGCAGGAGGCCGCGCGCAAGCTGCGCTTCACCGCCCGGCAGACCATGAGCGTGGCCCAGTCGCTGTACGAAAACGGGTACATCACCTATATGCGTACCGACTCGCCTTCGCTGTCGCAGCAGGCGATCACCGCCGCCCGCAAGCAGGCCGCGTCGCTGTACGGCGCCGAGACCGTGCCCGCGAACCCGCGCCTGTACAAGGGCAAGAGCAAGAACGCGCAGGAAGCCCACGAGGCCATCCGCCCGTCCGGCGATACCTTCCGCACCCCGTCCTCGCTGTCCAGCTCGCTGCGCGGCAACGACTTCAAGCTCTACGACCTGATCTGGAAGCGCACCGTCGCCAGCCAGATGGCGGATGCGACCGGTTCGACCGCGTCGGTGACCATCGCCGCGGGCCCCACCGGCCAGGCCGCGCACCCCGCCGCCTCCGAGGCGCTCGCCGAATTCGCCGCCAGCGGCACCGTCATCACCTTCCGCGGTTTCATGCTCGCGTACGAGGAGTCCAGGGACGAGGAGCGGAACGCCTCCACCGACCCCACCGAGTCGAAGCTGCCGCCGCTGGAAGAGGGCCAGACGCTGACCCTCGTCGAGGTGGAGGCCAAGGGCCACGAAACCACTCCGGCCGCCCGGTACACCGAGGCCAGCCTGGTGAAGAAGCTCGAAGAGCTCGGCATCGGCCGCCCCTCCACGTACGCGTCGATCATCTCCACCATCACCGACCGTGGTTACGTCACCCCGCGCGGGCAGGCTCTGATCCCGAACTGGATCGCCTTCTCCGTGGTGCGGCTGCTCGAGGAGTTCTTCACCGACCTGGTGGAATACGACTTCACCGCCGAAATGGAAGACGACCTCGACCGCATCGCCGGCGGCACCGCCGACCGGGTGGACTGGCTAACCAGCTTCTACTTCGGTTCGGAGAAGCACCGCGGCTTGCGCCAGGTCGTCGACAACCTCGGCGAGATCGACGCCCGCTCGATCAACTCGATCCACATCGTCGATGACATCACCCTGCGCATCGGCAAGTACGGCCCCTACCTCGAAGTCGCCGACCCCACCGCCGACCCGGATGCCACCCCCCGCCGGGTGAACATCCCGCCGGACCTGGCACCCGACGAGCTCACCCCTGCCAAGGCCCGTGAACTCGTGGATGCCCCGGTCGTCACCGACCGCGTCATCGGCGCGAACCCGGACAACGGCAAGGAGATCGTCGCCAAGGACGGCCGCTTCGGCCCGTACGTGACCGAGCTCGAGCCGCCGGCGGACACCGACGGTCCCGGCGAGTCCATCGACCCGCTTACCGGCGAGGTCACCTCGCTGGCCGACGCCGGAGCCCCGGCCGCCGCACCCGCTGCCGCCGCCAAGCCCAAGCGCAAGACCCCGGCCAAGAAGGCCGCCGCCGCGGTGAAGCCGCGCACGGCGTCGCTGTTCAAATCCATGGACCTGGCCACCGTCGACCTCGACACCGCGCTGGCGCTGCTGAACCTGCCGCGCGTGGTGGGCCTGGACCCCGAGACGCAGACCGAGATCCTCGCCCAGAACGGCAAGTTCGGTCCGTACCTCAAGAAGGGCGTCGACACCCGGTCGCTCACCAGCGAGGACCAGATCTTCGAGATCGACCTGGCCGGCGCCATCGAGTTGTACGCGCAGCCCAAGTACGGCGCCCGCCGTGCCTCCAGCGCGCTCAAGGACTTCGAAGAGCCCGACCCGGAGAGCGGCAAGGCCATCAAGATCAAGGACGGCCGGTTCGGCGCCTACGTGACGGATGGCATCACCAACGCCACCATCCCCAAGGCCGAGAGTGTTGACGAGGTCGACTACGAGCGCGCCGTGCAGCTGCTCGCCGACAAGCGGGCCAAGGGCCCGGCGGTGAAGAAGTCGCCGGCGAAGAAAGCTCCCGCCAAGAAGCCGGCGGCCAAGAAGCCCGCCGCGAAGAAGGCCCCGGCCAAAAAAGCCGGCGCAGTGAAGGCCGGTGCGGTGACCAAGACCGCCGCCAAGCGGGCCCCGGTCAAGAAGACCGGCACGTCTGCGGCCACCCCCGGCGTGCGCGCCGAGCGCACCCCGGAGCAGAAGGCCGCCACCGCCGCGAAAGCCGCAGCCACCCGGGCGGCCAACGCGGCCGCGAAGGCAGCACAGGCGGCCGCGCAGTCGTGACGGATGCTGTGAAGCCCGGCCTGTTCATCACCCTCGAGGGTGGCGACGGGTCGGGCAAGAGCACCCAGGCGCAGTTGCTCGGCGAGTGGTTGCAGGCCCAGGGTCGCACCGTGGTGCGCACCCGCGAGCCCGGCGGCACCGAGGTGGGCGTCGCCATCCGCGAGATCGTGCTGCACCACCGCGGTGAGGTCTCGCCCCGCGCGGAGGCCCTGCTGTACGCCGCCGACCGGGCCCAGCACATCGGCACCCTGGTGCGCCCGGCGCTGGCCCGCGGCGAAATCGTCATCCAGGACCGCTACCTCGACTCCTCCGTCGCCTACCAGGGCGCCGGCCGGGTACTCGGCGGCACCGAGGTGCGCGACCTCTCGCTCTGGGCGGTCGAGGGCCTGCTGCCGCACCTCACCCTGCTGCTCGACCTCGACGAGACCGCCGCCCGCGGCCGCCTCGACGCCGCAGACAAGGTCTTCGACCGGCTCGAAGCCGAGAAGGGCGAGTTCCACGCCCGGGTGCGCGCCGCGTTCCTCGACCTCGCCGCCGCCGAGCCCGACCGTTTTCTGGTGCTGGATGCGTCGCTGCCGGTCGACGAGCTCGCCGCGCTCATCCGCGCCCGCGTCGCCGCCCTGCTCTAGGGCGTCCCGCCGCACCCGCCCCGACTTGCCGCAAAACCCCCTTTCGCCCGCTAGGAGGGGGCATCTTGCGGCAAGTGGGCGGATATGCGGTGCCGCGAGATGCCAGTTGACGCCCTACAGAGAGCACCCAGGGGCCCTCAACCGGCAACTCGATGCGCTGCGCGCGGGGGAGGCACCCGCACCCGGCTGTCACCGGCTCCGGGTAGCCTTGACGAATGG
This sequence comes from Cryobacterium sp. LW097, assembly GCF_002205495.2. Lineage (GTDB taxonomy): Bacteria > Actinomycetota > Actinomycetes > Actinomycetales > Microbacteriaceae > Cryobacterium > Cryobacterium zongtaii. The sequence goes on from NZ_CP021992.1 coordinate 549,214, forward strand.
CAGTGTGGGACGACCTGACGGGTCAAGCAGATGCGATCGCCATCTTCCGTGCCGCCGCAGAGCGCCCGGGAGCGGTCGCCACACTCGAGCGCCCCGCCGCCGACACCCATGCCTCCCTGTCGAGCGCTACCGCTACGGATGCCGCCACCGCGACGAGCGCCGCCGTCCGCAGCACCTCCTCCTCGATGACCCACGCGTGGCTGATCACCGGCCCGCCCGGCTCCGGCCGCTCCAACCTTGCCTTCGCCTTCGCGACCGCGCTGCTCAGCCCCGGCACGCCGCAGGGCGACGAGTCCACCCAGAGGCTCGTTGACGCGCGCACCCACCCCGACCTCACCGTGCTCAGCACCGAGGGCGTCATCATCAAGATGGATTCCGTGAAGGAAGCCGTGGCCCGCTCGCAGTACTCCCCGTCGGTGGGTCGCTACCGCGTGGTGGTCGTCGAAGACGCTGACCGCATGGTCGAGCGCACCTCCAACGTGCTGCTCAAGGCGCTGGAGGAGCCGCCGGAACGCACGGTGTGGATCCTCTGCGCCCCCAGCGAGGCCGACCTGCTGCCCACCATCCGCTCCCGGGTGCGCACCGTGCGTCTGCGGGTGCCGAGCATCGACGCGGTGGCCGAGCTGCTCATCCGTCGCACCGGCGTGGAGCCGGCCGTCGCCGAACGGGCCGCCCGTGAGGCGCAGAGCCACATCGGCATGGCCCTGCGGCTCGCCACCAACGCCGAGGCCCGCGCCCGCCGTGAGGAGACCCTCCGCGCCGCCCTCGGCCTCACCGGGGTGTCCACCGCGGTCAACGCCGCTGCCCGACTGCTCGCCATTGCCGGCGACGACGCCAAGGCGATCACCATCGAGCGGGATGCGGCCGAACGCGAGGGTGTGCTGCGCTCGCTCGGCGTGGAACCCGGCCAGTCGGTGCCGCCCGCGCTCCGCAGCCAGATCAAGAACCTCGAAGACGACCAGAAACGCCGCGCCACCCGCAGCCTGCGCGACGGCATCGACCGCATCCTGGTGGACCTCACCTCGCTGTACCGCGACGTAATGATGATGCAGCTGGGCCGGGACAGCACCATCATCAACCTCGAGCTGCTGCCCGAACTGCGCCGCGCCGCCGGGGCCTGCCCGCCGGCGACCACCGTCGCGACGATGGATGCGATTGCCCTGGCCCGGCAGAGAATTGAAGCCAACGTGGCACCGGCGCTGGCCCTCGAGGCCATGCTGGTGTCGATGATCCGACGGTGACGGCAGTCGCCGCACATGCACAGGATTCACCAGAGAAGAGGAACCCAGTGACCCAGCGCACTCGCGTATTCACGACCATGGCGGCCGCGGTGGCAGTGACGCTCGGCCTGACCGGCTGCGTGACGTGGTTCATGCCCCAGCCCGCACCGTCGACCTCCACGCCCACCGGCGAAAAGGTCGATGCGCCGCTGGATCCGTTCTACAGCCAGGTGCTGCAGTGGTCCGACTGCGACAACGGCATGCAGTGCAGCACCGTGTCGGCTCCGCTGGACTGGGAAGACCCGGCCGGCGGCTCGGTCGACCTCGCCCTGGTGCGCCAACCCGCCACCGGTGACCGGCTCGGGTCGCTGCTGCTCAACCCCGGCGGACCCGGCGGTTCCGGCTATGAATTCGTCAAGGCATCCGTCGACTACGCAACCGATGCTGCCCTGCAAGAACGCTACGACATCGTCGGGTTCGACCCGCGCGGGGTCGGCAAGTCCTCGGCCGTGGCCTGTTACGAACCGGCGCAGATGGACGAATACCTCTACGGGATCGCCGACGCCGAGCGCGGCAGCGACGCGTGGGTGCAGGAGCTGGAGGCCAGCGCCACCGACTTCGCCGCATCCTGCAGCGATGAGACCGGAGCCCTGCTCGGCCAGGTCGACACCCGCAGCGCCGCCCGCGACCTCGACCTGATGCGCTCGGTGCTCGGCGACGCCCAGCTCAACTACCTGGGCTTCTCCTACGGCACCTTCCTCGGTGCCACCTACGCCGAGCTGTACCCCGACAAGGTCGGCCGGCTCGTGCTCGACGGCGCCCTCGACCCGTCCACCAGCAACTTCGAGGTGACCAGCACCCAGGCGCTGGGCTTCGAGAACGCCCTGCGCGCCTACCTCACCGACTGCCTGGCGGGCTCGGCCTGCCCGTTCGACGGCACCGTCGACGACGCCATGGCCACCATCTCGGCGCTGCTGGCGTCGGTGGATGCCAGCCCGATCACCGCCACCGACGGCCGCCAGCTCGGCGCGAACGCTTTGCTCACCGCGATCATCTACCCGCTCTACCAGGCGACGGCGTGGACCAACCTCAGCGACATGTTCGAGGGCGTGCTGCAGGGCAGCGCCGACGGGGCCATGCAGTTCGCCGACGGCTACAACGGCCGCAACCCCGACGGCAGCTACCGCGACAACTCCACCGAGGCCTTCACGGCCATCAACTGCCTGGACTACGCCTACAACGACGACCTCACCTCCATGCGCGCCGAGGCCGCCCAGATCGAGCAGATCGCCCCCACAATCGGCAAGTACATGGCCTACGGCGACATCTCCTGCTCCAGCTGGCCGCACGCCTTCGCCGGGGAGCGCCAGGCCATCCACGCCACCGGCGCGGCCCCGATCCTCGTCGTGGGCACCACGAACGACCCGGCCACCCCCTACGTGTGGGCACAGAACCTCGCCGAGCAGCTCGACAGCGGGCAGCTCGTCACCTACGAGGGTGAGGGTCACACCGCGTACAACAAGTCCAACGCCTGCGTCAACGACACCGTCGACAGCTACCTGATCGACGGCATCGTGCCCGCGGCCGACCCGATGTGCTGACAGATGGGCGCTGCTGACGAACCAGGCCTGCGGGAACGGAAACGCCTGGCCACCCGCCGGGAGATCCAGCGTGCCGTGCTCACCCTCTGCGCCCAGCGGAGCATCGACAAGGTGACCGTCGAGGAGATCAGCCGGGTCGCTGCCATCTCGCCGCGCACGTTTTTCAACTACTTCGCCTCCAAGGATTCCGCCCTGGTCGGCGACGAACTGGAGTTGGCCTGCGACGAGGACATCGAGCGGTTCGTCGCCGGCGGACCCTCCGACGTGATGACCGACCTGGCCGGGCTAATCAGCCGGAGCCTGCAGAACACCGACGGCGACCGGGAGATCCACGAGCTGCGCCGCGCGGTGATGAAAGAGAACAGCTACCTCTTCACGATGCGGATGGCCACCCTGCGCAACTTCGAAGCCGGCCTGCAGCACATCGTCGAGCGCCGGCTCACCGCCGACGCCCCGCACCTCGCCGAGGACCCGGGGGCCCTCGCCCAGCGGGCGCTGCTGGTGACCCTGATCGCCATGGCTGCCACCCGGCATGCCTGGCGGTGCTGGGCCGAAGCGGATGACTGCACCCCGTTGTCGGCCTGGGTCGCCAAGTCCTTCCGTGAGCTGTACACCGTGACCTCCCCGATCGACTAAGCTTGGATGCTGTGTCGCCGCGCGTCTTTCTTCGGGAAGTATTCGGTCTCACGCCGCCTTAGCTCAGTTGGTAGAGCGATTCACTCGTAATGAATAGGTCATCAGTTCGATTCTGATAGGCGGCCCTCTTCGATGCGGGTGCCCGGATCCCCTCACCACAATTGGGGGGGTCGATTTGTCAGGGCGGCCGTGAAAACCTACGTAGATTCGAATGATGAGCAGTAAAGCGTGGAGTACGCGCCACAAGCGTAGCCGCGCCGAGACCTCGCTATATGTGCTTGGTGCAGCCGTTCTTGCCGTGATCGGCGTCGCCGGATACTTGCTCACCGAATCTGCAGCTACAACTCCACCCGACCTGGCGTCGCTTCCGGCTTCAACGGCATCGGCTGCGCCGATTCCAACGCAGGTCTCCGTCCCAGGGCCGCTGGCGATTGTGCGCGACGGCACACCATTGCGCGTGCTTTTTGCGGGCGATTCCCTCACCGGAAATTACTTTGCGTCGAGTGCTGAGGCTGGATTCCGCAGCCGTGTGGCCACGGCACTTGGCCCGGTCGAACTGACCACGGCAGAACTTGCCGATCAAACCCTGACCACAGTAAGCCGCATCGTTGAGGTGCCCGCCGACCTGGACCTGGCCGTGGTCGAGCTGGGCACCAACGACGTCGGAACACAGACCCCATTCGACCAATTCACCAGCCAATACCGGGACCTTCTCGGCAAGATCACAACCACGTCCCCGGGCGCAGCATTGATCTGCGCCGGAACCTGGCAGGACGCCGGCGAAGCGTACGATGCTGTCATCGAGGCGGAGTGCCTCGCGGCTGGGGGGCGCTACGTCCCCTTGGTGGATATCTTCGAAGCGGATGGGACGCGAGGGCCGGTTGGAACGGCAACGCCGTTCGGTGAGAGCGACACATTCCACCCCAACGACTCCGGGCACCAGCAGATCGCCGATGCGATCCTCGCCGCACTGACCGTCAGCTAGCCATCGGATTGAGGCCCGCCGGATCCGTGCCGGGAGAGTAAGCGCCCATTCACCGGACCGGGAGTGCCCCGCATCTCCGCATTCCGTGCGGGCGAAACTTCGCCGGCTGAAGCCGCGTCAGAGTGCCCATCTACGTGCGCGGCGCGCGCGGATTCGCTCCGCAGGCATCCGCGCGGTCAGAGAGAATTCTGAAGTAGGCTCACATAGGCAATAAAGGGGGATTGATGTGAAGCGACTAGATTCACTCACCGGGGTTCGGATTTTCGCGGCGCTGTTGGTTTTCGGATTCCACAGCGTGGAATTTTCGACAGGCGACGAGCTAGCCGTTTTTGGTGCAGGCATGGTCGGGGTGTCCCTCTTCTACGTGCTGAGCGGATTTGTCATGGCGTGGACGGCCCGCTCCGATGACACTCCAGGCCACTTCTACCGCCGTAGGTTCGCGCGAATTTACCCGTCCTACTTGGTCGCCTGGCTGATCGCACTGGCGATTCTGCTCACACAGGGCGGGTTTGGCTGGGCTGACCTCGTTCCCTTGACCATGCTTCAGGCCTGGGTCCCTGTGGAAGTCGTCTATTTTGCCGGGAGCGCCGTGTTCTGGAGCCTTTCGTGTGAGGCGTTCTTCTACCTCGTTTTCCCCTACCTGCACCGCTTGATTCACCGGCTGCGTACGCGGTCGCTTGCCTTCATCGGCGCGGGGGCGGCAACGGCAAGCATTGGGGTTGCGTTTCTTGCCCTGCCGCTTCCCGAGAATGAATTCACGCGTTGGTTCATCATCATCTTTCCTCCACTCAGGCTCTTGGAGTTCATCGTCGGCGTTGTCCTCGGCCTGCTCTTTAGCCGGGGGCTTCGATCGCCCATACCGCTGAGTGGGGCCGTGGCTCTGGCGACTGCCGGAATCTACGTGTCTTCCATTGCGCCGTATTCGCTCTCCAGGTTTGCGGTGACGCTCATCCCCTTCATCATCCTTGTCACGTCCCTCGCAACATCCGATCTGCTCGACAAGCCGAGCGTCTTCCGCTGGAAGCCTATTGTCGCGCTGGGGAACTGGTCTTATGCCTTCTATCTGCTCCACGCAATGGTCATGGCCGTCGTATTCGCCGTCCTTACGAAGATCGGGATTTACAGTGAAGCGACGCCCAGCCTGATCGTGGGGGGCGAGTTGCTTGCCGCACTCGCGGCTTCAATTTGTGTCGCGTGGCTGCTTCACACCTTCGTCGAGATTCCGATGGCGGAAAGGTTACGACCGAAGGAGCGCGGACCGCGAATGGACAAGGATCCGGTGCTGGTCGAAGCCGCTCCGCAGGCGTAGGGCCGAGGCCGGACGGCGCGATACAGTCAAACGTGCCGAACTGGACCGAACACGTGATCTGGTGGCACGTGTATCCGCTGGGCCTTGTCGGTGCCGACACCACCGGGCAAGACCGCACGCCCACGCACCGGTTGCGGCAGATCGAGTCCTGGTTGGACTACCTGCTCGATCTCGGCGCGAACGGCCTGGCCCTCGGCCCTGTCTTCGCCTCCCGCACCCACGGCTACGACACCACCGACTACTTCGAGGTCGACCCGCGGCTCGGCGACACCGCAGACCTTGACCACCTCATCGCCGAGTGCCAGCGGCGCGGCATCCGAGTGATGCTCGACGGTGTGTTCAACCACGTCGGCCGGGATTTCACGCCGCTGGTCACCGCTCTGGCCGACCCGTCCGCGCCCGAGAACGCCCTGTTCCGCCGCACACTGGCCGGTGAGCTCGTGGCCTTCGAGGGGCACGACGCCCTGGTCACCCTCAACCACGACAACCCGGCCGTGACGGAGCTCGTCACCGACGTGATGGCGCACTGGCTTGACCGGGGGATCGACGCCTGGCGCCTCGATGCCGCATACGCGATGCCCGCCGCGTTCTGGGCCGGCGTGCTGCCGCGGGTGCGCGAGCAGCACCCCGAGGTATACGTGATGGGCGAAGTGCTGCACGGCGACTACGCCGGCTTCGTCGCCGCATCCGGGGTGGACACCGTCACCCAGTATGAACTCTGGCAGGCGATCTGGCACGCGCTGAACGAGCGCAACTTCTTCGAATTGGACTGGGCGCTCACCCGGCACACCGCGTTCCTCGACGCATTTGTGCCGTACACCTTCATCGGCAACCACGACGTGACTCGGCTGGCCAGCCAGATCCAGGACGAGCGCCACCACCCGCACGCCCTGCTGCTGCTGCTCACCCTCGGCGGCACCCCGGCGATCTACTACGGCGACGAGCGTGGGCTGCGCGCCGTGAAGGAGCAGCGCGCCGGTGGCGATGACGCCATCCGCCCCGTCTACCCCGCGAGCCCCGCCGACCTGCCGTCCGCCGATCAGGATCCGGTCGCCGCGGACACCTTCGTACTGCACCAGGAGCTGATCGGGCTGCGGCGCCGGCACCCGTGGCTGCACACGGCCACGAGCCGGCCGCTCGCCCTGACCAATACGGGGTACGTGATCGAGGTGACCGACGGCATCCAACGCTTGGTGGTGGCGCTCAACCTCGGCGACGAGGCCCTGACCGTCGTCACGGATGCGGCCGAGCGGCTGGCCGGCGCGGCGGACTCCAGCCCGGCCGGCCACACAGTGCCGCCGCACGGTTGGGCGATCTTCGGCTGACCCGGTCTGCGCGATCGCGGCGCACCGTAGTCCTGGTGGCGCGCCCTATTCCTCGTGGCGCGGCTTCTAACCCGCGCCGCGAGGAACGAGCCGAGCCGCGAGCATCCGTGGGCCGGGCGGCCTCGGCACCCCCACCCGCGTGGTTGACTTTGGTCATGGCTGACACAGGGCGCGAACGGGTCGAAACGGATGCGCGGGCGCGCGGACTCGACATCGACATCGTCGAGCGCCCCGCCGCCGACAGCCTCGAGAGCGCTGCCCGGCTGCTGGGGCTGGAGCCGGCCGGCATCGTCAAGTCGCTCGTGGTGAAGCGCCACGACGGGGATTACCTCTTCGTGCTGGTGCCCGGTGACCGGCAGATCAGCTGGGCCAAACTGCGCGCCCTGGTGGGCGTGAACAAGCTGTCGCTGCCGCACGAAGACCTCGCCCTGGCCGCGACCGGGTATTCGCGCGGCACCATCACTCCGCTGGGCAGCAGTACCGCCTGGCCGGTGTTCGCCGACGAGCGGATGCGCGGCGCCCGGGTGGCGATGGGCGCAGGGGAGCACGGCTACTCCGCGTTCGTCGACGCCGACGCGCTCATCGCCGCCTACGGGGCCACGGTGGCCGACATCACCGACGAGATCAAGCCCCGCACCTAGGGCCGCCCCACTCGCGAACTGTCAGAAAGGCCCCGAAAAACCGCCTCGGCTGGTGCTTTTCTCACGGTTCGTGGGCTTGCGGCGGGCTCCTAAGCTGGGTGCATGGCAGAACAGCGCACCCCGACGAGCCCGCCCGCCGCAGGGCGCCGTCGGCGCCTGGTGCTGATGGCCGCACTTCTGGTGCTCGTGATCGGTGGCATCGCCGCGGTGGTGGCAGCCGTGGTCGGCGCGGGCGCCGCATCCACCGCGTCACTGGTGCCCACCTTGCCCCCGGCGACGCCGGCGCCCACCGCGTCCGCCCCGCCCACCGCGTCAGCTGCACCCACGGACTCGCCGACGTCACCGACCGACCCCGCCGTCGCCGTGTTCCTCGGCGATTCGTACACCCAGGGCTGGGGCGCCTCGAATCCGACCATGAAGTGGACGACCGTCGTGGCCTACGCCGCCGGTTGGACCGAGGTCAACGAGGGCCAGGGCGGCACCGGGTACGTCACCATGGCCGGGGTCGCCAGCTGCGGCCAGGACGACTGCCCCGCCTACCCGGACCGGGTGGCCGACATCGTCGCCGCCGCCCCCGACGTCGTCGTGATCGCCGGTGGCCAGAACGACCGGTGGGCGCTCGCCACGGACCCGGAGTTGGTGCAGGCCGCCGTCGACAGGACGTTCAGCCTTCTCCGGGAGGGCCTGCCGAACGCCCGGCTCATCGCGGTGGGGCCGTCGACCGCCGAGCCGGCCACGGCCATGATCACCGATCTGGATGGCTGGGTGCGCGCCGCCGCGGACCGGGTCGACGCAGAGTACGTGAGTCTGCTCGACCCCGTGGTCATCCAGAGCGACATGGTGGTGTCCGATGGGGTGCACGTCAACGACGCCGGCCATCGGGCGATCGCGGACCGGGTGCTCGCGACGGCCCTGACCCGCGCCGACTGACCCTGCCGGTCAGCGCGGCAGTCGGCGGTCCTTGACCAGCAGCACCACGAAGACGTAGACGCCCACCAGCTGCCAGAGCGCTCGGAAGACCAGGTCGGTCGGGGAATTGCGCACCGCGAACTCGGGCCGGACGGCCGGCTGCGGCAGCTGGATCGGTAGCGGGGTGTCGAAGCGGGGCTCGGCCCGCCGTGGCGGGGTAAGCATGCGAGGCACGTCCCGCTGCTGCGGGTTCGTGCGCCGGGCCAGAAGCAGATTCTCGCTCACAGGCGTCAGCGTATGCGGCCTCGATGACCGCTCGGCAAACGTCAGGTGACGGGTTACTCCTCGGTCTTGCCGGGCCGCACCGCGGCGGTGTCGGCCACGTCGATGCGCTTCACACCATCGGCCTGTTCGTCCACGGTCACCCGCGGCGCCGCATCCGCCTCGCTGGCCTTGGGCGCGGTGGTGAGCTGGTCGTGGCGTTTTTCGTCGAAGGTCATTTCACTCATGACCGGCACAATAACATGCCGTTCTGGTGTGCGGCCGAGTGGGTTCGCTAGGCTCGCAGCATGACTGATGCACTCCGCTGGGGAATCCTGGCCACGGGCGGAATCGCCCACCAATTCGCCGGCGACCTCGTGAAGAACGGCTTCACTGTGCAGGCCGTCGGCTCCCGCAGTCAGGCATCCGCGGATGCTTTCGCCGCCGAATTCGGCATCCCCACCGCGCACCCCAGCTACGAGGCACTCGTGGCCGACCCCGAGGTCGACATCATCTACGTGTCGACCCCGCACCCGTTCCACGCGGCCAACGCCACCCTGGCGCTGGAGGCCGGCAAGCACGTCCTGATCGAGAAGCCGATCACCCTCAACGCTGCCGAGGCGCGCGCCGTGGTGGCCCTGGCCGAGAGCAAGAACCTGCTCGTGCTCGAGGCCATGTGGACCCGCTTCCTGCCGCACATGGTGCGCATCCGCGAGATTCTCGCCGCCGGCAGCCTCGGCGACGTGCGCTCCCTGATCGCCGACCACACCCAGGACCTGCCCGACGACCCCGCCCACCGCATCAACTCGTTGGCACTGGGCGGCGGCGCGCTGCTCGACCTCGGAATCTACCCGGTGTCGTTCGCTTCGGCGCTGTTCGGCCCGCCCGAGACCATCCTCGCCTCTGCCACCTTCAAGGCCACCGGGGTGGATGCCCAGATCGCCACGATCTTTCACTACCCGGGCGGCCAGATCGCGTCGCTGCTCTCCGCGAGCGACACCAAGGGGCCCAACACCGCCAGCATCCTCGGCACCGAGGGTCGCATCGACATCGACGAGGTCTGGTACTCGCCCACCTCGTTCCGCGTGTACAACAGCGCCAACGAGGTCGTCGAGGCGTACGAGACGCCCGCCATCACCGGCCGGGGCATGCACTTCCAGGCCGCCGAAGCCGAACGGCTTGTGGCGGCGGGCCTGATCGCCAGCGACCTGTTGACCACGAGCGAATCCGTACAGATCATGGAGACCCTCGACGCGATCCGCGCCGAGATCGGCCTGGTCTACCTCGGCGACTAAGGCTGGGGCGCGCAACCGATCTGTCCTGTGCTGTCGCGGCACACCTTCTTTCTCGTGGCACGTCTTGTTCTCGGCGGCGCACCTTAGACCCCGTGCCGCCGGGAATAACGCGCGCCGCGACCAGCAACCCGTGCCGTGACCACGAACCCGCGCCGCGAAGCCTCAACCAGCCAGCGCGGATGCGCCAGCCCGGACCCGGCGCTCTTGCCGGGCTCCCACCCCGGCTCGGTAACCTTCGTTAGTGGATACCCCCGAACCGTCCGTGCCTGAGCAGACCACGCGCACACCCCTGCGCCTGATCGTCGCCGCGGCCGTGGCCCTCGTGCTGCTCGGCGGCGGCGCCGTGTGGGCGGGCACGGCCAGCGGCAACGCCAAGCCGGTCGCCGTGGCCGCACCCGACGCATCCGCCACGCCCACGCCCACGCCCAGCCCCACCCCCGCCCAGACCAGGCCCGCCCCGACCCTCGCCACCGTCACCGCCCCGCTGCGCACCTGCTCGGTGGCCGACCTCGCCGCGGACGAGCGGCTGGGCGAGTTCAAGGCCCAGGTGGTCAACGCCGAGACCGGCGAGATCCTCTTCGACCGGGGCGGCAGCACCGCATCCCGTGCGGCCAGCGTGCTCAAGGTGCTCACCTCCGCTGCCGCGCTGAGCGTGCTCGGCCCGGACTACCGCGCCACCACCACCGTGGTCGCCGGCAGCGAACCCGGCCAGGTGGTGCTCGTCGGCGGCGGCGACCTCACCCTCTCGAGCACCCCCAGCGGCGACGAGTCCTTCTACGCCGGCGCCGCGCACCTCGACGATCTCGCCGAACAGACCCGGGCGGCGATGGACGGCACCGCGATCACCTCCGTGCTGCTGGACTCCAGCTACTTCGGCGACCCGGCCTGGGAGCCCAGCTGGGACCGCAAGGAACAGACCCAGGGGTACATGCCCGAGATCACGGCCCTGCAGGTGGACGGCGACCGGGACAACCCGTACAACAGCACCTCCGCCCGCGGCGACGACCCGGTGGCGCGGGCCGGCGCCGCGTTCGCCGACGAGCTTGGCGGCGACCCCACCGTGAGTGTCGGCACCGCCCCGGCCGGCGCCGGCCAGCTCGCCGCCGTGCAGTCCCAACCGGTGTCCACCCTGATCCAGCAGTCCCTGATCGTCTCCGACAACGCGCTCGCCGAGATGCTCGCCCGCCTGGTGGCCGTGGAGAGCGGCACCGGCAACACCTTCGGCGCCATCCAGCCCGCCGTGCTCGCGGGACTGGCCGAGTACGGCATCGACACCACCGGCATCCGCGTCAGTGACGGCTCCGGGCTCAGTGACAACAACGCTGTGCCACCCGGCTACCTCACCAAGCTGTTCCAGAAGATCAACGCCCGCGAGGGCAGCCTCGGCGTGATCTTCGACGGTCTGCCCGTCGCCGGCGGCAGCTCAGGCTCGCTCTCCTACAGCGACCGGTTCAGCGGCGGCAACGCGGATGCCGATGGCGCCGTGTTCGCCAAGACCGGCTGGATCGACACCGGTTACGCCCTCGCCGGCATCATCAAGGCCGGCGACGGCAGCACCCTCACCTTCGCCGTATACGCGCTGGGTGATGTGGGTGATAATGCGAAGCAGGCGATCGATACCATCACGACAGGGTTTTTCCGCTGCGGAAACAACCTCTCGAACACCTAAGTGACTTTCAACCGACAGGAGTGCATCCGTGACCCGCGCACTGATCATCATTGACGTTCAGAACGACTTCACCGAGGGCGGCGCCCTCGCGGTTGACGGCGGGGCCGCCGTGGCCGGGGCGATCAGCGCCCTGCTGGCGGCGCATCCGAACACCTACGGGCACATCTTCGCCTCCCGTGACTGGCACGACGCCGAAGGCGGCAACAACGGCCACTTCGCGGTGGATGCCGAACCCGACTTCGTGGACACCTGGCCGGCGCACTGTGTCGCCGACACCACCGGCGCGGAGTACCACGCGGCGCTGACGCTGCCGGAGTCGACGGTGCACATCCTCAAGGGGCAGGGCCAGCCGGGCTATTCGATCTTCGAGGGCGTCGACGGGTCGGGCGAGAAGTTCGGCGAGCTGCTCATCGCCGCCGGCGTGACACACGTGGACCTGGTCGGCCTGGCCACCGACTTCTGTGTGCGCGCCTCGGGGCTGGATGCCCTCGAGCACGGCCAGCAGGTGCGGGTGTTCACCGACCTCATCGCCGGAGTGGCACCGGAGTCCAGCGAGAAGGCCTTGGCCGAACTCGCGCACGCCGGTGCGGTGCTGGCTACCTCGGAGGTCGTCGAGCAGGCCTGACACGCGCGTCCGCATCTGCCGGCGACGTGCCGGACCGTGCCCCTTCGCGAGCGTCGAAGGGGCACTTTGCTGCAACTGGACGGGAGGCCCACTGCTTGAGAAATTTTCTCGGCAGGGTGCATCCGAATGAGGGAGTCCTCCGGAAGTAACGGGTAACGGGAAACCGACAGGTTCCCGCTCTCGTTCCACTGACTGGAGGAAACCATGCGCAAGACCATCACCGTCGGCATCGCAGCCGGCGCCCTTGTCGCCCTGGCGGGAATCGCCCCGGCGAACGCCGCAACCGACGTCGCCCAGCTCTCCGTGCTGCACGGGGTACCCGGCCTCACCGTCGACGTGTACGTGAACGACGCACTCACCCTGGATAACTTCGAACCCGGCGACATCGCCGGCCCGCTCGAACTGCCCGCGGGCACCTACACCGTGGCGATCACGGCATCGGATGCCGCGGACGCGAGTTCGCCGGCCATCGGTCCGGTCGACATTTCGTTGGAGGCGGGCAAGAACTACACCGCCGCCGCGCACCTCGACGCGGCCGGGGCACCCACGGCGACCCTGTTCACCAACGACATCAGCACCGTCGGCGCCGGCGAAGGCCGACTCACGGTGCGTCACGTCGCCGCGGCCCCCGCCGTGGACGTGCTCGCCGGCGGCACCGCGGTGATCACCAACCTGAGCAACCCCGATGAGTCCATGCTGACCCTGCCGGCCGGCACGGTGTCGGCCTCCGTGGCCGCGACCGGAACCACCGACCCGGTGATCGGCCCGGCCGACGTGAACGTGGCCGAGGGCACCAACACCATCGTGTACGCCTGGGGCAGCCTGACCGACAGCAACCTGGCGCTCGCGGTGCAGACCATCGACGGGCTGCACTCCAACCCTGACGGCGTTCCCGCCGGCAGCGCGGGCCTGGTGGCAACTAACCAGCCCGGGAACAGCTCCGGCCTGTGGTTCGGCGGCGCGGCCATCGCCCTGGTGCTGATGATCAGCGCGGCGGCGGTTTACGGCACCCGGCGCGCCGAGGCGCGGCAGTAACGGGTCGTTGACAAGGAAGGTGCGGGTCATGGTGGTGAGCCTGTTCGGGTGGCCCACTGTGACCCGCGCCGTGGTCGGTCCGGTCCTGGTGGGTGGGCTGATAATGGGCCTGCTCAGCGGATGCGCGGCCCCGGCCTCCGGGATCGGCGGCACTGATCCTGCCGCCGGTGGATTCGCCGTAACGGGCGACGTCGATGGGGTCGGCGGGGCGGGACGCCCGGCGACCGGTGGGTTCACCGGTCTGGGCGGTCCCGCCTCCGCCGGGCTTCCGGGGGGACTGCCGTGGGCCGGCCGCACCGGGCAGGAACCGTCAATCTCGGCTCCGGCCCGGGTGCCGTCGCCGGCTCCGATTCCGCCGCCGGCGGTACCGGATGTGCCGCGCCGGTCCGCGGACCTGGCCGGGCTGGCCGGCCCGGTCAGCGCCCCGGTACGGGTGCGGGTGCCCGCGTTGGGCATCGACATGCCGATCGAGGCCGTCGGCCTGGCCGAGGACGCGGCCATGGCCCTGCCGGCGAACCCCGCCGTCGCCGCCTGGTACCGGTACGGCGCCGGCCCCGCCAGCCCGGCCGGCGCCACCGTCGTCGCCGCGCACGTGGATTCCCTCGTCTACGACATCGGCCCGTTCGCCCTGCTGGCCGACGCTCCGGCGGGCACCGAGATCGTGTTGGAGACTGCCGACGGCGGCGCGCACCGGTACACAGTGGCATCCGTCGACAGCGTGGAAAAGCCGGCGGTACCGTGGGCGAGCGTGTTTGACAGGTCCGGTCAGCCGCGGCTCACCCTGGTGACCTGCGGCGGCGAGTTCGACTACGACGCCCGACGGTACCTGTCCAACGTGATAGTGACGGCGGTGCCGGCGCCATGAACGTGAGTCGGACCCTGCCGCCCGAACGGGGCGTGCGTACAGAGGCCGGGGGTGGTTATGCTGGTCGCACTCGCGGGCCGGTTCGATCGGGTCGTGAGTGCTGAGATGGACACCCGCACCACACGGTACCGATCCCGGAGGCAGCACGTTGACGTGAGCACCCCCTTTGCGAACAGCACCGACGATGATCGTGACCAGGCCCACCTGATCGCGGGGTTTCGCGCGGGCGACGAACACGCCCTCGCCGAGGCCTACGCGCGCTGGTCGTCGCTGGTGTACACCCTGGCGGTGCGCTCGCTCGGCGACACCGGTGAGGCCGAAGACGTGACGCAGAAGGTGTTCATCGCCGCGTGGCGCGGCCGGCACGGGTTCGACGAGGGTCGGGCGGCGTTGCCCGCCTGGATCGTGGGCATCGCCCGGCATACCATCGCCGACGCGCACGACGCCCGCGCCCGGCGGCGGCGCCTCGAACAGTCCCTCGTGGACGAGGCCGACCTGTACACGGTTGATGAGTCCGCCGACGTGGCCGAGCGGCTGCTGATCGGCGAGGAGCTCAACCGCCTCGAACCGGTGCCGCAACGTGTGATGCGACTCGCGTTCTACGAGGACCTCACCCACGTGCAGATCGCCGATAGCCTCGGATTGCCGCTCGGCACCGTGAAAAGTCATATCCGCCGCAGCCTTACCCGCTTGCGCACTCGATTGGAGGCGAACGATGACGCATCTTGACCGCGACACGCTCGCCCTCGTCGCGCTCGCCGAGCTCGACCTCACTCCCGCCGAACGCGAGCACCTGGCCGCCTGCCCGGGCTGCGTCGGCGAGCTGGATGCGCTGCGCCGCACCGTCTTGATCGGCCGCAGCGCCGGCAGCGTCGAGCTGGTCGAACCCGCGGATGCCGTCTGGGGCCGCATCCACTCGGCCCTCGGCTTCTCCGCCGCGGTGGCTGCGCCGCCGCGGCTGGCGGAGGTCGACCTCGCGGCGGCCGGTCTGGCCGGCGGGGACCTGGCCGGCGGCGACCTGACAAAGCACACGACCCCTGGTGTCGGACCTGCCGCGGGCGCCGCGAGCGGGACAGAGCGCCCTGGCGCCGAACCGGCAGGAGAGCCGGCGCCCGTTGTGCAGCTGGACCAGCACCGGCGCCGTCGCGTCTGGCTGCCCGTGGCCGCGGCGGCCTGCGCGGTCGGCATCGTCGGCGGCATCGTGGGCGGGGTCTGGTGGCAGTCGACCCGCGAACCGGCCGCGGAGACCGTACTCGCCCAGGCACAACTGGACGCGCTGCCCGGCTGGACGGCAAGCGGTAGTGCCTCGGTGGAGGAGTCCGCGGACGGGCGCCGCGAGGTCGTGGTGGACCTGGCCGACGATGCCGGCAACGAGGGGCTGCGCGAGGTGTGGCTGCTCACCGCCGACGCCACCGGGCTGGTCAGTGTGGGGCTGCTCGACGGCGCGACCGGCCGGTTCAGCCTCCCGGCGGACCTCGACCTGGCCGAGTTCCCGGTGGTGGACGTCTCGGCCGAACCCGCCGACGGCAACCCGGCCCACTCGGGTGACTCGATAGTGCGCGGCACCCTGACCGGCCTGTAGCCCACACCGCGACTGATGTCGCGCAACCCGGGCGGGGGATTGTGACCCGCACGCCGGGGGATCAGGATGGCGATATGGCGTCCCATCCCGCATCCGTTCGCCCCGCCGTGCCCGGCACCGACCGGCCCCGGCCACGTCGCCTGTGGTGGCTGGCGCTGCTGGTCATGGGCTGGTTCAACCTGTTGTCAGCGCTGGGCGGCGGGCTCGGCCTGATCGTGGGCAACGGGATGGGGATGCCGATGAGCTGGCTCGTCGGCACCCCGTTCGACTCCTACGTGATCCCCGGGTTCATCCTGCTGGTGGTCATCGGCGGCACGCAGGCGCTCGCCGTGCTCGGGCAGCACGGGCGGCAGCCCTGGTACACCGGCGCGGCCGGGGTCGCCGGCTTCGGCATGATCATCTGGATCTACGTGGAGGTCGCACTGCTGCCGGTGTATTCATTCCTGCACACGCTCTATTTCGTGTCGGGGACGTTGCAGCTGATTGCCCTCCTGCTGTGCCTGGGCATCCTGCCCTCTGACCGTCACGTCGCCGCCGAGCCCCTGGAGTGACGCACCCGCCGTCGTGATCAGACGGCGGCTGTTCCGTTCCGCCACACCGAACGGATGGAGAGCGTGTCGGAGATGTTGGTTGTCGGGTCCCCGTCGACGAGCAACAGGTCGGCCCGCAGACCCTCGGCAATCCGGCCGCGGTCGCTGAGCCCGAAGCGTCGGGCAGGGGTGGATGTCGCAGCAGTGAGGGCCTGGGCGGGGGTCAGCCCGGCCTGCACGAGGAGCTGGAGTTCGTGGTGCACGCTGGCTCCGTGGGCGAGTCCGCCCAGGAACGGCACGGCAACGGATGCGTCGGTTCCCACGATCAGGTCGACATCGGCCTCGTGCAGGGCCTTCACCGACGCGAGCACGTCACCGAGCCGGCCCTGCGGGTAGCGGTCGAAGCTGGCCTGGATGGTGGTGAGCCATTCGGGGCTCAGCTTCGTGTGTACCCGGGGGTCCGCAGCGAATTCCGCGCCGCTGATGCCCATCATGGATGCGTTCAGGACCACACAGGCGACCACGAAAGCACCCGATTCGG
Organism: Cryobacterium sp. LW097; assembly: GCF_002205495.2. Classification (GTDB taxonomy): domain Bacteria; phylum Actinomycetota; class Actinomycetes; order Actinomycetales; family Microbacteriaceae; genus Cryobacterium; species Cryobacterium zongtaii. The sequence goes on from NZ_CP021992.1 coordinate 566,243, forward strand.
CGATGGCATCGATGATCTCCGGGGTATGCGGGCGGTCCATGAACAGGTGCGCCAGCCCGTCAATGCCGGCGTCGATGGCCATCCGGGTGGCGTCGACGGTGAGCGCATGCGCAACGGTGAGCGCTCCCAGGCGATGTGCTTCCGCGACACCGGCGTCGAGGGTGGCCTGATCCAGGATGGGCAGTCCGGGGTGGCCCTCGACGCTGCCGTCGTCGACCATGAACTTGATGTAGTCCGACCCGCCGGCCAGCAGCTGTGGGATGAACGCGACGGCCTCGGCCGGCGTCGTGGAGAACGGCATCACGAAGGCCGGGGCTCCGTCGGCCGGCTCCGGGTCGTCGTCGTCGGTGGGGCGGTCACCCTTGGGGAAGAGCTCGCTGGGGTGGCCACCGGGGGGAGTGATCCCGAAGCCGGCCGAGCGCACATCCGCCAGCGTGTCGTCGGCGGAGATGTGCGCGCGATTGAACCTGGTCGACGTGCCCTGCATCTCCAGCTCGGTGGTCACGCCGAAGGCCAGAGCGAGCCTGAGCGAGTCCGGCGAGGTGTGCACGTGAGCGTCGATCAGGCCGGGGAGCAGGGTCGCGCCCGTCGCATCGACGATCTGTGCCCCGGCCGGGACGGGCCCGCCGACGCCGACGATTGTGGACCCGTCGATGATGACGGTCTGATTCTCGGTGGTGTTCTCACCGTCGAAAACACGTGCATGGATGATGGCGGTGACGGACACGAGGTCTCCTTTGATGTTCTGCGGCAGCTCAAATGGATGCGCACTCACAAGTATGTGCATAACAGCATGGATATGCAAACACGCATGTAAGGCTAGACTCGGGGTGTGGATCCGAACAAAACCCCAGACGCTCTCCTCGATGACGTCGGTGCCGCGTTCTCGCGCCTGCGCCGCCGCACGAATCAAGCACTGACCGACCACGGTATGACCAAGCGCGACCTCACCCGCAACCTCATCATCAACGTGGTCGACGAAGCAGACGGGGAGATGACTGTCGGTGCCGTCGCCGACCAGCTGAACGTGGATCCGTCGGTCGCGAGCCGCATGGTCACCGACTGCATTGATTCCGGCTACCTCCAGCGCGCCGCATCCGCTGCCGACGGGCGCCGGACCGTGCTGAGACTGGCGCCGGGAGGTGTCGAGCTCCGCGATCGTTTCAGCCGCCTGCAACGCGAGACCTTCGAACAGATCACCTCGGCCTGGACCGACGCCGATCGTCTCGAGTTCGCGCGGCTCCTGACCCGGTACGCCGACGACAGTGGTCGGCACGCCTGACAATCGCCGTCGATTCGGGGTCCGGCCGGGGCACCCGAGTAGATTGAGGTCGACGACTTCACAGGAGGCATTTGTGGCGCACGTAACCGAAGCAGAACTACTCCAGCACGTTCCCAACGAGCTGTTCATCAACGGGCAGTGGGTGCCCGCCGCCGACGGGAACACCCTTTCCGTGCACGACCCGTCCACGGGCAAGGTGATCAAGACCATCGCCGACGCCGGCGTCGCCGACGGTCTGGCCGCCCTCGACGCCGCCGTCGAAGCCCAGGAGGCCTGGGCCGCCACCCCGCCGCGGGTGCGCGGCGAGGTGCTGCGCCGCAGCTTCGAACTGCTGCAGGAACGCAAGCACGAGTTCGCGCTGCTGATGACCTTGGAGATGGGCAAGCCCCTCGCCGAGGCCTACGGAGAGGTCGGCTACGGCGGCGAGTTCCTGCGCTGGTTCAGCGAGGAAGCCGTGCGCATCACCGGCCGCTACGGCACCAACCCCGAGGGCACCGGGCGCATGATCGTGTCGCAGCACCCGGTCGGACCCAGTTTCCTGATCACCCCGTGGAACTTCCCGCTGGCTATGGCGACCCGCAAGATCGCGCCAGCGCTCGCGGCCGGCTGCACCGTCGTGATCAAGCCCGCCGAGCTCACCCCGCTCACCACGCTGTACCTGGTCAAGCTGTTCGAGGAGGTGGGCCTGCCCGCCGGTGTGGTGAACGTGCTCACCACCTCTACGTCGGCGGCCGTGTCCGCGCCCATCATCGCCGACCCCAGATTGCGGAAGCTGAGCTTCACCGGCTCCACGGGCGTCGGCCAGAAGCTCATCCAGCAGTCCGCGCAGAACGTGCTGCGCACCTCGATGGAGCTCGGCGGCAACGCCCCGTTCCTGGTCTTCGAGGACGCTGACATGGACCGCGCCGTCGAGGGCGCCCTGGCCGCGAAGTTCCGCAACGTGGGCCAGGCCTGCACCGCCGCCAACCGGTTCATCGTGCAGGCATCCGTCGCCGAGGAGTTCGCCCGCCGGGTCACCGAGGCCGTCACCGACTTCGCCGTGGGCCGCGGCACCGAGACCGGCGTCAAGATCGGCCCGCTGATCAACGCGGATGCCGTGGCCAAGGCCGACACCCTCGTGCAGGACGCCCTCGGCCGCGGCGCGACCCTACTCACCGGCGGTCGCGCCCTGGACCGGGCCGGCACCTTCTACGAGCCCACCGTGATCAGCGGGGTGAAGCCGGGCAGCGCCATCCTGCGCGAAGAGATCTTCGGGCCGGTGCTCTCGATCGTGCCCTTCGACGACGAAGACGATGCCGTGCGCATCGCCAACGACACCGAATTCGGGCTGGTCAGCTACGTGTACACCCAGGATCTCGCCCGCGGGCAGCGCATGATCGAACGGTTGCAGACAGGCATGATGGGGCTGAACATGGGCGTGGTCTCCAACGCGGCCGCCCCGTTCGGCGGGGTCAAGCAGTCCGGCCTCGGCCGGGAGGGCGGTTCAGAGGGCATCCACGAGTACCTCTCCACCAAATACACCCTCACCCCCGACCCCTTCGCCGACTACGACTAGACAAGATCTCGCGAAAGCGGTCACACGGTCACCTCCGCGGGCTGACGCAACCAGGTGACCGCTTTCGCGCACGGTTTTGGGCGGGGTGGGCGTCGGTAGGCTTTTGGGGTGCCGATAATCGAGATTCATGAGCTGAGCGACCCACGGTTGGCCGACTACACCCAGTCCACGGATGTGGCGCTCAAGAAGGCGCGCGGCACCGAACACGGCCTGTACATCGCCGAGTCCGCGCTGGTGCTCGAGCGGGCGCTGCGGGCGGGGCACCGGCCGCGGTCGGTGCTCACCCTGGCGAACACCCTCGACGAGGCCCGGGCTCTTGTCGGCGACGACGTGCCGGTGTTCGTGGGCGCGGGGGAGCTGCTCACGGAGCTCACCGGTTACGTGCTGCACCGTGGCCTGATCGCCGCGATGCACCGGCCCGTGTTGCCGGACCCGGCGGCGCTGCTGTCGGATGCCCGGCGCATCCTGATTCTGGAGAACGTCACCGACCCCACCAACGTCGGTGCCATCTTCCGCTCCGCCGGCGCGATCGGCGCTGATGCGATCCTGGTCACCCCGCGCTGCTCCGACCCGTTCTACCGTCGGGCCATCCGGGTGTCGATGGGTACCGTGCTGCAGGTGCCGTGGACCCGGGTGGGTGACTGGCCCAGCACCCGGCGGCTGCTCACCGAGCACGGCTTCCACGTCGCCGCCCTGGCGCTCACCCCGGATGCGGTGAGCCTGCGCGACTTCCACGGCGACCAGCACGCCAGGCTGGCGTTGCTGCTCGGCGCGGAGGGGGAGGGGCTCACCGACGAGGCGCTCGCCGCGGCGGACGCCGTGGTGCAGATCCCGATGAAACACGGCATCGACTCCCTTAACGTGGCGGCGGCCAGCGCCGTCGCGATGTGGGCACTTTCCAGCTGACTCTCGTCGACCTCTGAGCCTCACGTCATCTGTTGTTTACACAGGGGCGCTCTCTGCAACGTGTTCGAAACAGAGCTTTGCCGAGGGTGTAACACAGCCCTGTCAGGGTATGTCTTACCCGACGCGAGCCGCTGCGTCCGTGCAGAGAGGTTTTTCCAATGGATCAAGGCAATACAGCTTTCTTGCTGATTTCCGCAGCGTTCGTCCTGCTCATGACCCCAGGACTCGCGTTCTTCTACGGGGGGCTGGTCAAGGCCAAGAGCGTCATCAGCATGATGATGATGAGCTTCGGTGCCCTCGGGCTGATCGGCGTGCTCTGGGTCATCTACGGCTACGCGATCGCGTTCCCGGCATCCGAAGGCACCGTCGCGCCGTGGGCGATCGACTGGTCCAACATCGGCCTGACCGCCGCGCTGGAAACCCCTGAGGGCGCGATGTACCCGCCGCTGGCCTTCGTCGCGTTCCAGGCCACCTTCGCCATCATCACGGTCGCGCTGATCTCCGGCGCCATCGCCGACCGCGCCAAGTTCGGTTCCTGGATGATCTTCGCCGCGATCTGGGCGACGGTCGTCTACTTCCCGGTCGCCAGCTGGGTCTTCAACTTCGGCCTGGCCGAGGACGGCAGCTTCTCCTACGGCGGCTGGATCACCCACGGCCTGCAGTCGGTCTTCGGCCTCGGCGCGATCGACTTCGCCGGTGGTACCGCGGTGCACATCAACGCCGGTGCCGCAGCCCTCGCCCTCGCCCTGGTGCTCGGCAAGCGGGTCGGCTTCCAGAAGGGCGTGCACGTTCCGCACAACCCGCCCTTCGTGCTCCTCGGCGCCGGTCTGCTCTGGTTCGGGTGGTTCGGTTTCAACGCCGGTTCCGAGCTGGCCGCCGACGGAACCGCGGCCCTCGCGTTCGTCAACACCATCGCTGCACCCTCTGCCGCCCTGCTCGCCTGGCTCGTGGTCGAAAAGATCCGCGACGGCAAGCCCACGTCGGTCGGTGCCGCATCCGGCGCCGTCGCCGGACTCGTCGCAATCACCCCGGCCTGTGCCTCCCTGCAGCCGATCTGGGCCATTGTGCTCGGTGTCCTGGCCGGTGCGGTTTGCGCCATCGCTGTGGACCTCAAGTTCAAGCTGGGCTTCGATGACTCGCTCGACGTCGTGGGCATCCACCTCGTCGGCGGCCTGATCGGCACGCTCTACCTCGGCTTCTTCGCCAACGGCACCGGCCTGTTCTTGGGCGGCGACGGCACCCAGCTGCTCGTCCAGGCCATCGCGGCCTTCTCCGTTCTCGCCTACTCGTTCGTCCTCGCCTTCGGCATCGCCTTCGCGATCGAGAAGACGATCGGCTTCCGCGTGAAGAACGAAGACGAGATCGCCGGCATCGACTCCGTGATGCACGGTGAAGAGGGCTACGTCCTCGTCGACAGCAAGGCCTGAGTAACCGGTCCTTCGTAATACCGAGATGTGCTGGATGGTTGAAATGCGAACCATCCAGCACATCTTTGTGTCGGCACCCGGCGGGCCGGGCCGGCCCGACCGTGACGACCGATGAGCATCCCGGCAGAAGAGGATGACGGCGTGGAGGCGGACCAGTCTCCGCCCCGCGTCATCCGGTTCGCCGACCTGCCCCGCCAGCCCCTGGACCAGGGGAGGGGCAGCGCCCGCGAGATCTGGGCCGATCTTGACCACGACCTGACGCTGCGCTGGCAGCTCCGCGTGGTCGAGATCAAAGACTCCGCCGGCCTGCTGGTCGGACCCATTGGCACCCACCACTATGTGGTCGGCCTCGCCGGCCCGCAGGTTGCGGTGCGCAATAGCGAATCGAACCGGGTCCTGCGCCGCGCGCACGTCATGCCGGTGCGCTCCGCCACGGTGTGTTTCGAACGGCCCAAACTCAGGCCGCCAGGGGCGAGTTCCCTCGTCGTCCTGACCTTCGCCGGCGCCGCCGAACCGCCGGAGTTCAGCATCCGCACGCTAACGCCCCAGGCCGAACTGCCTGCCGGGGCGCAGCTGCTGCTCGCGTTGCGCGGCACCGTGCGGGTGAACGGGGCCGAGGCCGCGCCCGGGTCGGCGCTGCTGCTGGATGCGACCCGGAGCCATCGTCCGCAGGGCGTGTCTACGCACGTGCTCACCGTGCATCGGCCGGGATCTCACCAGGACCCATAGGCTGGAGCCATGAGCAATGATGCTGTCATCGTCGATGTTGTCCGCACCCCGTCCGGCCGGGGTAAGCCCGGCGGTGCGCTCTCCGGGGTGCACCCGGCCGACCTGCTCGCCGGGGTGCTGAAGGACCTGGTCAACCGCAATAACCTTGACCCGGCCCTGGTCGATGACGTGATCGGCGGATGCCTCACCCAGGTGGGTGAGCAGAGCACCAACATCACCCGCACCGCGCTGCTCAGCGCCGGGTTTCCCGAATCGGTGCCCGGCACCACCATCGACCGGCAGTGCGGCTCCAGCCAGCAGGCCGCCACCTTCGCCGCGCAGGGTGTGCTCGCCGGCAGCTATGACATCGTCATCGCCTGCGGGGTCGAATCGATGAGCCGCATCCCGCTGGGTTCCGCGGGCGGACCCACCCCGGCCGGCGGCTCCGACGCGGCCGGCCGCTCCGAGGGCTGGGGCTCGCCCGCATCCGCGATCATCAGCCAGGACCCGCACGGCCGCCTGATGCACGCCCGCTACCCGCAGGGCCTGGTCGGTCAGGGCGTCTCCGCCGAGCTGATCAGCGCCAAATGGGGTCTCACCCGCACCGAACTCGACACGTACGCCGCCCGCTCACACCGGCTCGCCGCCGAGGCCGCCGCGCGAGGCGACTTCAATGCGACGCTGCTGCCGGTCACCCTGCCCGACGGCCGCCAGGTCATCGGCGACGAGACCATCCGGCGGCGCAGCACCGTCGAGACCCTCGCCGAGCTGCCGCTGGCATTCCGCACCGACGAGCTCGCCGCCCGGTTCCCCGAGGTGGACTGGCAGATCACCGCCGGCAACTCCTCGCCCCTCACTGACGGCGCCTCCGCCGCCCTGATCATGAGCGCCAGCCGCGCCGCCGCGCTCGGCCTCACCCCCCGGGCTCGGTTCCACAGCTTCGCGGTCACCGGCAGTGACCCGCTGCTGATGCTCACCGGCGTGATCCCCGCCACCCGGCGCATCCTGGCCCGCACCGGCCTCGGCATCGACGACCTCGCCGCCTACGAGGTCAACGAGGCCTTCGCCTGCGTGCCGCTGGTCTGGCAGCGCGAACTGCGCGCCGACCTCGAGAAGCTCAACGCCAGCGGCGGCGCGATCGCCCTCGGTCACGCTTTGGGGTCCTCGGGCACCCGGCTGCTGGGCACCCTGCTCGGCACCCTCGAGTCCGGCGGCGGTCGCTACGGCCTGCAGACCATGTGCGAGGGCGGCGGCATGGCCAACGCCACCATCATCGAACGACTCTGATGCGCATAAACGGATGCTCCGCACTCGTCACCGGCGCCGCCTCCGGCCTCGGACTGGCCACCGCGCGGGCCCTGCACGAGGCCGGTGCGCACGTCGTGCTGTTCGACCTCGCGAGTTCGGCGGGCCCAGAGCGGGCGGCCGAGCTGACTGCGGCGCCAGGTTCTGCACCGCGGTCGCCGATATTCCTGCCGGGGGATGTCACCGTGGAGACCGATGTGCAGGCCGCGGTCGAGGCCGCCGGAGCCGTGGCCCCACTGCGGATCGTGGTCAACTGTGCAGGCATCGCGCCCGCGGCGCGCACCGTCGGCCGGCAGGGCCCGATGGCCTTGGCCGACTTCGAACGGGTGCTGCGGGTGAACCTCCTCGGCACTTTCAACGTGGTGCGCCTGGCTGCCGCGGCCATGCAGGCCACCGAGCCGGTGGACGCTGTGGGAGCAACCGCGGCGGGTGGCACCCCGGAGCGGGGCGTCATCGTGAATACGGCATCCGTCGCCGCGTTCGACGGCCAGATCGGTCAGGCGGCCTATGCCGCATCGAAGGGCGGGGTCGCGGCGATGACCTTGCCGTTGGCTCGGGAGTTCGCGCGCTCGCTCATCCGGGTCGTGACCATCGCGCCCGGACTGTTCGACACCCCGTTACTGCAGGGCCTGCCCGCCGAAGCCCGGGCGTCGCTCGGCGCCCAGGTGCCGCATCCGGCCCGGCTCGGCGACCCCGCCGAGTACGCCGCCCTGGTGCGCCACATCGTGGAGAACCCGATGCTCAACGGCGAGACCATCCGCCTGGACGGCGGCATCCGGATGGCGCCGCAGTAGCCGCACCGGTTCTCGTGGCACGCCGTTGTCCCGGCGGCACGACGCGAGTGCGGTGGCACGGGGCATTTCCGGTGGCAGGTGTTCTCCCACCTGCCGCGATCCCCAACACGTGCCGCGGGATCGACCCCGTGCCGCGACCCCGAACACGTGCCGCGAGCCGCACCGCCGCGACCACTACACTCGTCAGAAAAACCCCCTCAGGGAAGGTGCCGGCGTTGACCTCATTCGAGACCGAGCTGCGCCGGGTCGTGCAACCGCGCGCCCGAGTGATCATCGACAACGACTTCTCCGGCGATCCCGACGGCCTGGTGCAGCTGGCCCACCACGTCCTGTCGCCCTCCGTGGAGATCCGCGCGATCATCGGGTCGCACCTCAGGCCCGGCGACCCGTTCGACCCGTCCGAGCAGACCGCCGACAACGCCGCAGAGGCCGCCCGCACCGTGCTCGAGCTGCTCGGCCGCGCCGGCACGATCCCCGTGCTGGCCGGGTCCAACCTGGGCATGACCGACCCGCTCTCGCCGGTTCGCTCCGCGGCTACGGATGCGATCATCGCCGAGGCCATGCGCACCGACACCGATCTGCCGCTGTTCGTGGCCTGCGGGGCCGGGCTCACCGAGATCGCCAGCGCGTACCTGTTCGAGCCGCGCATCGCGACCCGGCTCACCCTGGTCTGGATCGGCGGGCCGGAGCACGACGGCCTGGCCGTGCCGCCGCCCGGAACGCACGGCCCGGAATACAACCTGGCCATCGACATCTCCGCCGCCCGGGTGATCTTCGACTCCTTCATGCCGATCTGGCAGGTGCCCCGGGATGCGTACCGGCAGGCGCTTTTCTCCTGGGCCGAGCTGCTCACGGATGTTCGACCGCACGGCGCCATCGGATCGCACCTCTACGACGCCCTCGCGGGGGTTGCCGCGATAGTCGGCGCCGACGGCCCGCCGCTCGGCGAGACGTACATCCTGGGCGACAGCCCGCTCGTGCTGCTGACTGCGCTGCAGTCCTCGTTCGCGGCGGACCCCTCGTCGAGTGCGTACGTCACCCGCACGGTGCCGCGCATCCGCGCCGACGGGTCGTACGACTTCATCCCGCGGCAGGGTCCCCGGCCGATGCGGGTGTACACCCGGCTCGACCTGCGGCTGTTGTTCTCCGACTTCACCGCCAAGCTCGCCGCCCACGCCGCGGGCTGACGGACCCGCGTCGCCGCCAGCTGTTCCCCGTGCGGACAATTGTGGCCGGCACACCGGCCACAATTGTCCGGTGCGGTAACAGTTGCCCGCAAAGCTGGGTCGATTTCGTTCGGTCTTTTCGGTAGCCACGGGATGGGCGGCGCGGGTTAAAGTATCGGAATGACACAGCAAAACGCCAGCACCGACCCGCGAGAAGGCGCAACCCAGCCGGCACTCAAGCGCAACATCTCCGGCAAGATGTTGTACCTGTTCATCCTGGGCGATGTGCTGGGGGCGGGCATCTACGCGCTGGTGGGCCAGATCTCCGGCGAGGTCGGCGGCGTGACCTGGGTGCCGATGCTCGTCGCCCTGGGCCTCGCCCTGCTCACCGCGGCGTCCTATGCCGAGCTCGTCACGAAGTACCCCCGGGCGGGAGGCTCCGCGGTGTTCGCGGAACGCGCCTACAAGAAGCCGCTCATCGCGTTCCTCGTCGGCTTCTGCATGCTCGCGGCCGGCGTGGTCAGCGCCGCCGGCCTCGCTCTCGCGTTCGCGGGCGACTACCTCGGCACGTTCATCGACATTCGGCCGGTGCTCGGCGCGGTGCTCTTCCTCGCCGCCGCCGGGTTGCTCAACGCCCGGGGCATCAAGGAATCGGTGCGGGCGAACCTGGTGATGACAGTCATCGAGACCACCGGCCTGGTGCTCGTCGTCGTCGCGGTCGCCGTGATGTTCTCCGGCGGTGGGGGAGACCTCAGCCGGGCGGTCACCTTCGAATCCACCGCGAACCCGGTGATTGCGGTCTTCGGTGCCGCGCTGCTGGCGTACTACTCCTTTGTGGGGTTTGAGACCAGCGCCAACGTGATCGAAGAGGTCAAGAACCCATCGCGGGTGTACCCGAAGGCGTTGTTCGGCGCGTTGGCGACGGCCGGCATCCTGTACCTGCTGGTGGGCACGGCGGCATCGGTGGCCGTGCCGGCCGCCGACCTGAAGGAATCCACCGGTCCGCTGCTCACCGTCATCCAGGCAACGGGCGTGGGCATCCCGGCCTGGCTGTTCAGCCTGATCGCGTTGGTGGCGGTTGCGAATGGTGCGCTGCTCACCATGATCATGTCCAGCCGACTGGCCTACGGGATGGGTGTGCAGGGCCTACTGCCGTCGGTGTTCGCCAAGGTGCTGCCGGGCCGGGGCACACCGTGGGTGGCGATCGTGGTCACCACGGCCCTCGCGATGGTGCTCACCGCCACCGGGAGTATCGCGACGCTGGCAGAGACCGTGGTGTTGCTGTTGCTGCTGGTGTTCCTCAGCACGAACATCGCCGTTCTTGTCCTCCGCCGGGAGAAGGTCGAACACGAGCACTTCCGGGCCTGGAGCGTGCTGCCAATTCTGGGCGCGCTTTCCTGCCTCATTCTGCTCACGCAGCAGAGCGGTGAAGTCTGGCTGCGCAGCGGCATCATCGTCGCGGTCGGCTGCCTGCTCTACGCCGCAACGAAGCTCGGCCGCCGCGCCCGGTCCTGACCCCGCGGGTCGCGAGCGTGTCGAGTGGCCGCCGGTACGGCAGCAGCTGGGAGGATCAGAGCCATGGATTCCCTGACGATTACCGGCCCGTACGGTGCCATCCCGATTCGTGTCTATCGCGCCGCCGCCGGGTCGGAACAGAGCCCGGCACTGGTCTGGGCGCACGGGGGTGGCTTCGCGTGGGGCGACCTGGAGATGCCCGAGGCGCACTGGGTGTCCCAACAGCTCGCGGCGCGCGGCATCACCGTGATCAGCGTCGGATATCGGCTGGCACCGGTGTCGGCGGCCCTGACTGACAGCGAACCGGCCCGCGACGGGGTGCTCTTTCCGGTGGCGTCCGAGGAGGTCGCCGCGGCCTTCTGCTGGGCCGCCGATCAGGCGACCGCGTACGGCATCGACGCCGACCGGCTGTCGTTGGGCGGGGCGAGTGCGGGAGGCGCCCTCGCCGCGGGGGTGGCGCTGCGGCTGCGGGACGCCGGCGGCGCACAGCCGGCGTCGCTGCTGCTGGCCTACCCGCTCGTGCACAGCGTCCTGCCGGAACCCAGCAACGAACTCGCGCAGAAGATCGCGGTGCTGCCCGCTGACGCACGGTTCGAGCCCGACGATGTGCGGGCGATGAACCTCAACTACGTGGGCGACCCAGCCGGGCTCGACAATCCCTATGCGTTCCCCGGCGGTCACGATCTGGCCGGCCTGCCGCCCACGCTCGTCCTGAATTCCGAGCACGACAGCCTGCGCGCGTCGGGGCAGGCCTTTGCGGCGGAACTCGCGCTGGCTGGCGTCGATGTCACGGTCTGCCAAGAGCCGGGAACCCGGCACGGCCACCTGAACGAGCCGGAGAACCCGGGCGCCCAGTCCAGCCTCCGGCGCATGACTGCCTGGCTCGAGGGCTCGTCGGGGTCATAGTCCGTCCGGCACTGGCCGTGCCGCGGCACCCCCGCTCGGCGCTCGCGAGATCAGGGCGCCGGCCGCAGCCCGGCGGCGATGGCCTGCAGTGCGTCGACGTGGGTGCGCATGGCCGCGATCCCGTCGGACGTGGCGGTGATCCAGGTGCGCGGCCGGTTACCCACGTAGCCCTTGCGCACGGCGAGGTAGCCCGCCGTCCCGAGCGTGCTGATGGCCTTGCTCAGCGCCGAATCATCGGTCTCGAGCAGGTCGCGCAGGGTGCCGAAGTCAATCTCGACATCCGGCCGGAGCGCCGCCATCACCGAGAAACGCAGCGGCGTGAGCAGCGCGTCATCGAGGTTGTGGCGGGGGTGGTGTGCCGCCATCAGACCGCCCAGATGGGTGCGGGCCGGAACGCCGCGACCACGAGCGGGGCCGCGATGAGAATACCTCCGACGGTGCTGACGAGGCCGAGGTCCCAGGTGGTGCGGGACAGCACCACGGACAGGCCCAGCATCAACAGGTAGGTGCAGCCGAAGGCGGCCCATTGGGTGCGGCCCCAGTCTTCCGTGAGCCGGTCCAGGCCCACGCGGGTGGTGCGGGTGGCGAGTATGGCGAGAAAGAACGCGGCAGCCGTGACGATGCCGGCGACACCGAATGGGGTTCCGGTCAACATGCCGATCGCGCCCAGCCACAGACCCAGGATGACCGTGACGGCGCGGTCGGTCGGGCTCAGGAGGCCCGATAGAGCGGGCTCTGGGCGATGAACTCCGGCCAGCCTGGCCTGCTGCGCTGAGCGAATCGCCAGAACGACCACCGGTACCGCGGTAAAGGCCACAATCATCAGCGCGACGGGCCACTGCAGCGTGGGCGCCAGGAACGCCAGGTAGAGGAGGGCGAGGAACGGGAGAACGCTGGCCATCGAATAGCCGAAGCGGCGTCGCTTCGACCCGGGCCGCCGCGGCCGACGCTGGCTCTGCGTGAGTCCGTCGGTCAGGGTGCCGGCAGCGAGGAATCCCGCGAGCACCAGGAACCCCACGTTGAGCCCGTCGCCGGCGGTGTGCACGACTCCAGGAATGAGGCCCGCGCCGTCGAAACCGCCGAGGCCGGAGAGTGCGAAGGCCAGCGAATACGCCAGAACGGCCACGGCCATCCAGGCGTCGACGATTGCCTGGGTGCGGGCATCGATGGCCTCACGAACCCGGTCGCCGACCGCGTCACTGGCCTGCAGGAGCTTCGCCGCCGCAGCCGCGCCTGGCTGTGCGCTGTCACTCGTGTGCTGGTTGCTCATGATGTCCCCCCGATTACCGCGACGGCCCTGCCGCACTGTCAATGTAGCATTCACTTGCCAGTTAGCAAGTGGATGTTACTCAGCTGAGCGCCTTGGCGGGGATGACCACTTCCTTGAGGATCAGCAGAATGCCGGCCGCGACGGGGATGGCGACGAGCGCCCCGGGCAGGCCGGCGAGCGTGCCGCCGGCGAGGGCGGCGATGAGCACGATGGAGCCGGGAACATTGACCGCCTTGCTCATGACCCTCGGGGTGAGAATGTACGCCTCGATCTGCATATAGATGAGCATGGCGATCAGCACGACAAGCGCCGCGGTCGGCGAAACGAACAGCGTGAGGATCGTCATGAACGCCGTCGTCAACACCGTGCCGATCAGGGGGATCAGGGTGATGAAAAACGCGGAGACCGAGATGACCAGCGCGAACGGGTTGCCGACCAGGGTCAACAGGATGAGGCTGAAGGTGGCGTTGAGGAACGCCAACACCACCATGCCGCTGAGGTACCGGCCGATGTTCTGCATGATTCGCTCGGCCAGCCCCACCACCCGTTCGCGGTGCGACGCGGAGACCAGGGTGTAGATCGCCGCTTTGGAGGAGTCCAGCGTGGCTGTGAAGTAGATGGTCAGGATGAAGATGAACGTTGTCGTCGAGATCGCACTGATCACCGCGACGCCGACTTGCAGGAGACCGCCGCCGATCCCGGTCCAGGTGGCCGGGTTCGTGAGGAAGTCGACCACGCCGGAGTAGATATTCGTGAGCAGTCCGCCGCTGCCCGACGACGCCTGCTGGAACCAGTCTTCGGCGCGCAGATCGGCCAGCATCGCCGGCAGGCCGTTCACGAAGGCGACGGCCTGGCCGATGACGAGCGGCAGGACCAGCGAGAGCATGCCGACGATGACCAGCACAAAAAGCAGGTTCACAGTGAGGATCGCACCTCCGCGCTTCATGCCGCGACGTTCGAACCACCGCACCAACGGATCCAGGCCGAGGGTGATGAACGCGGCAGCGAACACCGAGAAGACCACGGTCCCGATGCCGGCGACGGCGGCGGCGATTACCAGAGCCGCCAGCACGCCGAGAGTGGCGACGAAGGCCCATCGAAATGGATGGTTGGCGAAGGCGTTCGCACCGGTTCCGAGGCGTTCGCGGAGCCGGTTCTTCCGTTGCAGTGTGGTCACGGCGTCAACCTACTCCCGTGCCCGGGCACCGGTCGGCGTTCAGCCGCCGGCGAGATCGAGACGCATGAAGGTGCTGTGCGGGTCGAGAACGTAGTCCGCGAACGGGGCGCACTCGGTGAAGCCGTGCCGGTCGTAGAGCCGCCTGGCCGGCGCGAAAAAGTCCTGGCTGCCGGTCTCGAGGTAGAGCCGCTCGTACCGGCGGTGCCGGGCCGCGTTCACGATCTCGCCGAGGAGGGCCGCGGCGATGCCCCGTCCGCGCGCGGCCGGGGCGGTGCGCATCGACTTGATCTCACCCTCGGTGGGGGTCAGCTGTTTCAGGGCCCCGCAGCCGAGAAGGACGCCGTCCTCCCGGGCCGTCCAGAACGAGACCTCCGGCGCCGACAGTGCCGAGTGGTCCAGGGCGTGCACGCTCTCGGCCGGTGAGGTGGCGAACATGTCGGCCAGGTGCTCGTCCAGCAACAGCAGCACGTCCGTCCGGGTCGGGGTCTCACGCGCAATCTGAATCATGGCCAATAACCTACCGGCCCCCACGAGGGGTGAACAGCGTGGCCGTGAGGCCGGTCACAACGGCCACCTCGCGGCTGGCAAGCCAGGCATCCAGTTCGGCTACCGGCACGGGCGGGGAAATGAAGAAGCCCTGCGCGACGTCGCACCCGTGGCCGGCGAGGTCTGCGTAGGCGACGCTGCTCTCGACACCTTCGGCCACCATCCGCAGGCCGAGGCTGTGCGCCAGATCGATGGTCGAGGCCACGAGCGCGGCCGCGCGCGGATCGTCGGCCATCGGCATCACGAAGGACTTGTCCAGCTTCAGCTCGTCGATGGGCAGATCACGGAGATACGCCAGGGAGCTGTAGCCGGTGCCGAAATCGTCCACGGCGATCCGCACCCCGAGGTCACGCAGCCGGGTGAGGATGGCGTGTGCCCGTTCCCGGTCTCCCATCAGGAAGTCTTCGGTGATCTCGAGCACCAGAACTGAGGGAACCAGCCCGCGCGCGGCGACCATGTCAGCGATCCGATCAGGCAGTTCAACGTCGACGAGTGAGCTTGCCGAGAGATTGACCGCCACAGACAGCGTGCGCCCTTGCTCCTGCCAGCGAGCAGTCTGATCCAGGGCCTTCTCGAACACGATCTGCGTCATCGCCGGCATCAGCCCGGCCTCCTCGACGAGTGCGAGGAAGGCATCCGGATAGAGCAGCCCGCGCACCGGGTGATCCCAGCGCACGAGGGCCTCAACGCCCCGGACGGTGCCGTCAGCGAGATCGACCTTGGGCTGGTAGTGGAGCAGCAGCTGGTCTTCGAGCAGCGCCGTGCGCAGCTCCGCCAGGGTGCGTAACCGCTCGTCGCCCTGGCCGTCGTCGTCGCGGTAGACGTGGTGCCCGCCCCGCGTGGACTTCGCCCGGTACATGGCCATGTCGGCCTTGCGCAGCAGAAGGGTGAGGTCCTGGCCCTGCTCGGGGTGGAGGGCAATTCCGATGCTGGCGTGGGCCTGCAGGGTGATGCCGGCCAGGGTGAACGGTTCGGCCAGTGCCGTGCGCAGCTTCACGGCGACGCTCTCGGCCGCGGCGACATCGCATCCGTCGAGGTGGATGGCGAATTCGTCCCCACCCAGTCGGGCCAGCAGATCGGCCTCGCGCAGCTGCGCCGACAGTCGCCCGGCCACCACCCGGAGCAGACCGTCGCCAACGTCGTGTCCGAGGCTGTCGTTGACCTCCTTGAATTTGTCGAGATCAAGCAGCAGGAGCGCACTGCGGCGTTGCCGATCGGCGGCCAGCCGAGCGGGCACCTCGGCGTACAGTGCGCGCCGGTTGGGCAGGCCGGTGAGCTCGTCCGTCATGGCTTGGCGGTGCATGTCCGCGAGCCGGATCCGCTGCCTGAACACCAGGGGAACCGCGGCCAGCACCAGGGTCAGGCTGGCGAGCGCCACCGCGAGCGGCGGGACCTCCACCTCGCTTGCCAGGATCAGGACACCCAGCCCGGTGGCCGTGGCCAACGCCGGCACGGCCTGCGCGGGAATCGACCACGCCGGGACGGGTCGCGTCCTGTCGGCGCGGGCGGATACGTCGATCCAGCACGCGATAAAGGCGAGGCCGATTGCCCAGCCCATGTCGAGTGGGGTGCCCACGACGTACAGGTCGGTGAGTTCCAGCAGGGCGTAGGTGACGTCGGTGGCGGCAAACGTCATCAGGCCCAACACGAGCAGGATCCATCGGGGACCCGCGTTCCGCCCCTGGGAGGCCCCGACCCCGACGAAGACGGCCACGAGCAGCAGGTCGGCCAGGGGATACGACACCGCGACCGCAGTGGCCAGCGAGGCCGGTCTGTCTGCGACGGGGCCCAGGATGGGATTCAGCAGCACCGCCAGCACGGCTGCCGCGGCGACGCTGCCCAGGGCGCCGTCCAGCGCAACGGACCAGGCCATGTCCCGCGCTTTCCGGCGCACCAACACCACCAGCGCAGCCATCATCAGGGGGCAGAAGGCCAGGAACCCGATGTCGGCGAGCGACGGGTACGGCAGCGTCACGCCGAAGCCTGCCGAGAGCACAAAATAGATGTTCCCGACCGCCCAGGAGGTCACCGCTGCCGCAGCGAGCACCAGCTCCAGCTGGCCGAACCGGGTGCGGTGGAGGGCCCGCACGCAGACGAAGATGGGAACCACCATTGCGAGCAGCCCCAGCCACCCGTCGACGAGCGGGCTGAACTCGGTGTCACGTCGGAGCAGGATGGCGACGGAGAACGTCGCCAGCAGGAGCGCCATGATCCAGATCGGCCACGAGGCGAACCGCCCACCTGACCGTGTCTGTTCACCCTGCGCCGCAGATGTAGTCGCCGCCATCGCCGCCCCCAGACTTCGTCTACTCACGTTAGCCGTCACATGGTGCTTCCAGGGACACTCTCGCCAAACCCGACGACGATGGGGGCATCCGGGGCGTGCCGGGCGCTATTGGTCGGCGTGCTCCTCGAGGAACCTGTACACCTCGGTGTCGTCGACGCCGGGGAAGGTACCGCTGGGCAGCGGCGAGAGCACGTGCGCGTGCAGCCGGGCGCTCGGCCAGGCCTGGCCGTCCCAGCGGGCGGCGACCGCGCCCGACGGGCGCCGGCAACAGGACTCGTCGGGGCAGCGGGACACCGCCCGCTGCGTGGTCTCCCGGCCGCGGAACCACTTGGCCTGCGCGAACGGGGCGCCGACGCTGATCGAGAACTCGCCATCCGAGGTGCTGCCGGTCTGGGTGGCGCACCAGAAGGTGCCGGCCGGGGTGTCGGTGTACTGGTAGAACTCGGTGGTGCGGTTGGTGTGCGTGAACGCGCTGCGGGCGCTCCACTGCTTGCAGACCAGCTGGCCTTCGATCGACCCGGTCACGTCCGCGGGCAACGGCAGGCCGTCGTTCTCGTAGCCCTTCTGCAGCGCGCCGTCGCCGGTGACCCGCAGGAAGTGCACGGTCATGTCCAGGTGGGTGGTGGCCAGGTTGGTCAGCCGCAGCGCCGCAGCCTCGTGGGTGACTCCGAACGCGTCGCGCAGGTCTTCCACCGAGAGCACCCGCTCCCGCTTGGCGTTCTGCAGGAACGTGCGAGTGGCCTCCAACGGCATCAGGCAGCAGGCGGCGAAGTAATTGATCTCCAACCGCTGCCAGAGAAATTCGGCGTAGCTGGCCGGGCGCTCGTGACCGAGCAGCCGGTGCCCCATCGCCTGCAGCGCCATCGACCGCAGCCCGTGCCCGCCCGGGATCGACGCCGGCGGCAGGTAGATGCGGTGGTTGGCCAGGTCGGTCACCGACCGGGTGGAGTGCGGCAGGTCGTTCACGTAAATCAGGGTGAAGCCCAGCTGCTCGGCCATCACGCTGACCTCGCGGTGGGTGAGCGCGCCGGAGACGTGCCCGGAGGCGCGCACCCGCTCCTCGGCGAGTTTTTCGATGTCGGACATGTAGTTGCCGCGTTCCCGCATCCGTTCGCGCAGTTCGGTGTTGGCCCGGCGGGCCTCCTCCGGGGTGGCGATGGCCTCACTGGCCCGACGGGCGAGCTCGCGGTGCAGGCCCACGAGAGACTCGATCGCCGGCAGCGGCATGCCCTTGGTCACCTTCACCTGGGGCAGGCCGAGCGCACCGTAGAGCGGGTTCTTCTGCGCCCGGGCCAGCTCGATCTCCAGGGCCGCCCGGGTGTTGGGCGCCTCACCGCTGAGCAGGTCGGCCAGCGGCACCCCGAGGGCCTGCGCTAACTGCTGCAGGACGGACAGCTTGGGCTCGCGCCGGCCGTTCTCGATCAGGGAGAGCTGACTGGCCGCCAGACCTACCTGCTCACCGAGCTGGTCCAGGGTGAGCGCGCGCTCGCTCCGAAAGTGACGGATGCGATGACCCAGGGTGACGAGGTCGGAGGCCGGCGTTGGCATTCCTTAAGCATACGTAAAGAACCGTGGTTCTTAACGACTGTTTTCCGGTTCCTGACCCCGATTCGGTCGCATTCTTAATGCACAGGACGAAATTAGCGCTCCTGCCCCACTCTTCCCGCCCCGTCCGAATCCTGAGGAAGGCCAGACCATGACCGTCACCCACCCCGTGCGCAGCGACATCCGCGCCCACACCTTACACGCGACCCAGACCTCGGCCGCCACCGTCCCCGGTGTACCCACGGGTACCACCGACCCTGCCCTGCGGGCCTGGGTCGACGAGATTGCCCGCCTCACCCGGCCCGACGCCATCGTCTGGTGCACCGGCACCGCGCAGGAGGCCGACGGCCTGTCCAAACAGCTCGTCGACGAGGGCAAGCTCATCAGGCTCAACCCGGAGTGGCGGCCGAACAGCTTCCTCGCCCGCACCAGCCCGACCGACGTGGCCCGGGTGGAGGACCGCACCTTCATCTGCTCCACCGACCCCGATGACGCCGGCCCCACCAACAACTGGGCGGAACCGAAGGCGATGCGCGCCGAACTGAACGGCGTCTTCGCCGGCAGCATGCGCGGCCGCACGATGTACGTCGTGCCGTTCTCGATGGGACCGCTCGGCGGCCCCATCTCGCAACTCGGCGTGGAGATCACCGACTCGCCCTACGTGGTGCTGCACATGGGCATCATGACGCGGATGGGCGCTGCCGTGCTGCGCCTGATCGAGGCGGGCGCCCCGTGGGTGCACACCGTGCACAGCGTAGGCTTCCCGCTCGTGGACGGTGCCGGCATCCGCCGGGCCGACGTCACCTGGCCCAGTAACGACACCAAGTACATCGTGCAGTTCCCCGAGGACCGCGAGGTCTGGTCGTTCGGCTCCGGCTACGGCGGCAACGCCCTGCTGTCGAAGAAGTCGTTCGCGCTGCGGATCGCGTCGGTGATGGCCCGTGATGAGGGCTGGCTGGCCGAGCACATGCTGCTGATCAAGGTCACCTCACCTGAGGGCGGCACCTACCATGTGGCCGCCGCGTTCCCCTCGGCCTGCGGCAAGACCAACCTGTCGATGCTCAAGCCCACCGTTCCGGGCTGGACCGTGGAGACCATCGGCGACGACATCGCGTGGCTGCGCCCCGGCGACGACGGCCGGCTCTGGGCGATCAACCCCGAGGCCGGGTTCTTCGGCGTGGCCCCCGGCACCGGTGAGACCACCAACCCCACCGCCGTGCAGACGGTGTGGGGCAACACCATCTTCACCAACGTCGCCCTCCGCGACGACGGCGACGTGTGGTGGGAGGGCCTGACCGACACCCCGCCCGCGCACCTCACCGACTGGGAGGGCAACTCCTGGACGCCCGACAGCGGCCGGCCGGCCGCGCACCCCAACTCCCGATTCACCGTGCCGGCGGCGCAGTGCCCGTCGATCGCCGACAGCTGGGAATCCAGTGGGGGAGTGCCCATCGACGCCATCCTGTTCGGCGGCCGGCGCGCCACCAACGTGCCGCTGGTCGCGGAGGCCCGCAGCTGGAAGCACGGCGTGTTCATGGGCGCCACCATCTCCTCGGAGAAGACCGCCGCCGCCGAAGGCACCGTGGGAGAGCTGCGCCGAGACCCCTTCGCAATGCTGCCGTTCTGCGGCTACAACATGGCCGACTACTGGGCGCACTGGCTGCGGGTCGGCCGCGGACTGGGCGTCAAGGCGCCCGCGATCTTCCAGGTCAACTGGTTCCGCAAGGGCGAGGACGGCAGCTTCCTCTGGCCCGGCTTCGGCGAGAACTCCCGGGTGCTCGAGTGGATCATCCGCCGGGTCGAGGGCAGCGTCGACGCCGTCGATACCCCGATCGGGCGGATGCCGGAGCCCGGCGCCATCAACGTCGACGGCCTCGACGTGACACCGGATGCCCTCGAGCAGCTGTTCCGCATCGACCCGGCCTCCTGGCTGGCCGAGTGCGACCTCACCGAGGAGTTCTTCGGCCGATTCGGCGGCCGAGTGCCGGCCGCGCTGCGGTCCGAGCTCGCCAGCCTGCGCTACCACCTCGCAACGTAGGCGCGGCGGCTCTGCGCTCATTGTGCGCCGGGTGACCGAATAGGATTCAGTCATCCCGAGGTAAGCAATGAGGTGAATCCGTGGTTCCAAATGGCGATCTGCGGGCGCGGCGTGGCACGAATCTGCCCCGGATGGGCGACTTCAATGCCGCCGTCGTGCTCGACGCGATCCGCCGCTCGGTCAACGGCCTCAGCCGGGTGGAGCTCGGGCACTCCACCGGGCTGTCCGCGCAGACCGTCTCAAACATCTGTCGTCGGCTGATCGACCGGGACATGGTGCTCGAAGCCGGCAAGGCCAGCAGCGGTCCCGGCAAGCCGCGCACGATCCTGAAGCTGAACCCCGGCGGCGTATACGCCGTAGGCGTGCATCTGGACCCGGCGGTGATGACCTTCGCCATCCTCGACCTCACCGGCGCCGTCGTGCACCGATCCCGCAGCGCCACGCCCGCGGCCAGCGACCCGGACCATGTCGTCCGTCACATCGTGGAGGAGATCGAACGGCTGATCCGCGAGGCCGGGGTGGACCGCGCGAAGATCGCCGGGCTCGGCGTCGCGACGCCGGGGCCGATCGATCCCGAGCGCGGAACGGTCGTCGATCCGCCACACCTGCTCGGCTGGCACCTGGTGCCGCTCCGCGACGCCCTCGCGCAGGCGACCGGCTTCGAGGTGATCGTAGACAAGGACGTCACCGCAGCCGCCGTGGCCGAGATGTGGGCGGGCGGGCCCAGCGGGGTCGGCAGCTTCGTGTTCTTCTACCTCGGCACCGGCATTGGGGCGGGTTTGGTGCTGCGGGACGAGGTCGTGCGCGGCAGCTCGCACAATTCCGGAGAAATCGGCCACATCATTGTCGATCCGGACGGTCCGCCGTGCGGCTGTGGGCTTCGGGGCTGTGTCGCGGTCACCTGCACCCCGCAGAGCCTGGTGCGGGCGGCCGTGCGGCTCGGCGTGCTGACCGCCTCGAAGCCGAACGCGGATGCCCGAGAGACCGATGTGCAGTTCTCGGCCCTGTGCGAGCTTGCCGAGGGCGGGTCGGATGCGGCGTTGGCCGTCCTGGAGCAGTCCGCCGGCCGGGTCGCGAAAGCGGTGTCGGTGCTCACGAACCTGCTCGACGTCGACCGGGTGGTGTTCGGCGGGCCCTACTGGTCGCGGCTGAGCCGGGTGTACCTGCGCCGGATACCCGGCCTGTTGGACGAGCTGACGGTCGCCAGGAGCATCCACCGAATCGAGGTGGCGGGCACAGGAGTCGGCGAGGACGTCGGCGCTGTCGGCGCCGCCTGCCTGGTGCTGGACCACACGCTCGCACCGCGTGCGGCCCGTCTGATCCTCGGTTAGTCACAGCTCGGTAAAGGTGCCGTCAGGCTCTTGTGCGAGTTTATCCATTCGATTTAGTATTTCCGTATGCCACCTGCCGGTAACTGGGCCGGTCAGCGTTTGGGGGGCACGAGCTGGAGCAAAGGAGCACCATGCATCGCAACGCAAAACTCGCCCTGTCCGTGTTGGCGGCAACCTCGATGGTTGCGCTGGCGGGCTGTACGGCTGCCGGAGGCGACGCCGACGGCGACAGCCAATCACTGAAGATCGTGTACCAGAAGACCGATTCCTTCACGGCTCTGGACGAGCTGTTCACTAAGATCAAGCCGGAGTTCGAGGCCGCGAACCCCGGGGTCACCGTCGAACTCGAGCCGATCCAGGCCAACGACGACGATTACTCCACCAAGCTCGCGCTCTCGCAGAAGTCCGCCGAGACCGCACCCGACGTGTTCTACGAGGACACCTTCCGGCTGCGCTCCGACATCGACGCGGGCTACCTGCTCAACATCGACGACCAGCTCGCCGACTGGGACGAGTGGGCGCAGTTCAACGAGGGAGCCAAGGCCGCCGGGATGGGGGATGACGGCAGCGTTTACGCCGTCCCGCTGGGCACCGACACCCGGGGCATCTGGTACAGCAAACCGGTCTTCGCCGCCGCCGGCATCGAGCTGCCGTGGCAGCCGGAAACCTGGGACGACATCCTGACGGCCGCCCGCGCCATCCAGGACACCCAGCCCGACGTGGTGCCGTTCAACATGTACGCAGGTAAGGGCACCGGCGAGGGCACCGTGATGCAGAGCTTCTACGAGTTGCTCTACGGCACCGGAGACACCCTCTACAACGAGGACGACCAGAAATGGGTGGTCGAATCCCAGGGTTTCAAGGACTCCCTCGAGTTCCTGGAGACCCTCTACGCGGAGAAGCTCGCCCTCGATCCGTCCGAGGCGCTGGACCCGAACGTGTGGAAGAAGGTCTTCGGCGAGTTGTTCCCGCAGGGCAAGCTCGGCGGCACCGTCGAAGGTTCCTACACCCCGTCGTTCTGGCAGACCGGCGGCTCCTACGAGTGGCCGGCGTACACCGAGGACATGGCCGTCGCGACGTTCCCCACCCAGAACGGTGAGGAACCCGGAGGTGTGAGCATGTCGGGTGGCTGGACCCTCGCGGTGGGGGCGAAGACCGCGAACGCGGACCTCGCGTTCGATTTCCTCGCCCTGGCCGTCAGCCAGGAGAACGCCCTCTGGTACGCGATCAACAATTCCCAGATTGCCGTGCGCACGGATGTCGCCAGCGAACCGACCTACCTCGCCGCGAACCCGTTCGTGGCCGACGTGACCGAGCTGGTGGACGTGACCCACTACCGCCCGGCAACGAGCGACTACTCCAAGATCTCCGCCGAAGTGCAGGCGGCCACCGAGGCCGTCATTACCGGGCAGATGAGCGTGGATGAAGCGGCGGCCGCGTACGACACCGCCGTGGAGGGCATCGTGGGCGCCGACAAGGTCACCACGAAGTAGTCCATGTCAGCCGACACCGTTTCCCACTCTCCCGGTGAGACCGTGGCCGGGTCGGGACCCTCGGGTCCCGGCCCGCGCCGGCGGCCACGGGGACGCACCCTGACCCGGGTGCTGCCCCTGGCGCCGGCCGTCGTGCTCCTCGCGATCTTCCTGCTCGGGCCGGTCATCTGGTCGTTCTACGGGTCCTTCACCGACGCGGCCCTCACCGGCGCGAGCGCACAGGACCCGCAGTGGGTGGGCCTGGACAACTACCTCACCCTGTTCACGGACCCGGTCTTTCCGCTGTCGCTGTGGCTGACCTTCGTGTTCGTGGTCGCCTCCGCCATCGTCGGCCAGAACGTCCTCGGGCTGGGCATCGCCCTGCTGATGAATCGGGCAAGCAAGGTGGTCAGCGCCGTGGTCGGCACGGCCGTCGTCGCGGCCTGGGTGCTGCCCGAGATCGTCGCCGCCTTCGTCGCCTACGCCTACTTCAGCGAGGACGGCACCCTGAACCAGGTGCTCGCCGCGGCGGGGATGAGCGGACCGAACTGGCTGTACAGCTTTCCCATGCTCTCGATCATCCTGGCCAACGCCTGGCGGGGCACCGCGTTCTCGATGATGGTCTACCGGGCGGCGTTGAACGATGTGCCGGTAGAGGTGACGGAGGCCGCCATGATTGACGGCGCCGACGGCATCAAGCGCCTCACCTGGATCACCATCCCGATGATCAAGAACAGCATCGCCACCAACCTGATGCTGATCACCCTACAGACGCTGTCGGTGTTCACCCTGATCTGGGTGATGACCGCGGGCGGACCCGGAAACGAAAGCACCACCCTGCCGATCATGGCGTTCCAGGAGGCATTCAAGTTCGGTGACATCGGCTACGGCACCGCCATCGCGACGGTCATGCTGCTCATCGGTGCCGCTTTCTCGCTTGTCTACATTCGGGCGCTTCGCCCAGAAAAGGTCTGAGCCGATGACCGTCAGCACCCTCGCCACCTCGGTGGCCTCGCCGCGCAAGGCCACCGGCGCGCTCCTGGCCAATGCCGTTCTCATCGTCATCGCACTGTGCTTCCTGCTGCCGCTGGCCTGGCTGGTCCTGGCCTCCCTCGACGTGAAGGCCACCTACCAGACCCAGATTCCCGAGCAACTGTCCGTGGACAACTTTGCCGCGGTGTTCAACCCCGAGCTGACGTTCCTGCCGCTCTGGAACAGCCTGCTGCTCTCCGGCGGCGCCGCCGTCGTCACTGTGCTGGCGTCGGTGCTGGCTGCCTACCCGCTCTCCAGGTACACCATGCGCTTCAACAAGCCGTTCATGTACGGGGTCCTGTTCGGCACCTGCCTACCCATCACCGCAATCATGGTTCCGGTGTACAGCCTGTTCGTTCGCCTTAATCTGCTGGACTCGATTCCTGCCACGATCTTCTTCATGGCGGCGACCTCGCTGCCGATGGCCATTTGGATGACCAAGAACTTCATGGACTCGGTTCCGGTCAGCCTGGAGGAAGCCGCCTGGGTCGACGGGGCGTCAGCGATGAACGCCCTCCGGCGCATCGTTGTGCCCCTCATGCGCCCCGGACTGAGCGTGGTGTTCATCTTCGTGTTCATCCAGGCCTGGGGCAATTTCTTCGTGCCGTTCGTGTTGCTGCTCTCGCCGAGCAAGCAGCCGGCCGCTGTGAGCATCTACAGCTTTTTCGGCCAGTACGGTGCCATCGCGTACGGTCAGCTCGCCGCGTTCTCCGTGCTGTATTCAGTCCCGGTGATTCTGCTCTACGTCCTCGTTTCCCGCGGCATGGGCGGGTCATTCACCATGTCAGGCGCGATCAAGGGTTAGGAACGGTACCAGTCATGCATGATGACAGCACGCTCGTGGAATTGCGGATCAGCCGGTTCGTCCGGGAACGGCTCCGACCAGCCCTCAACCGGGCCGCCGTGCCCCTCGCCATCGAATCGTGGGATGCTCCGGGTGAGCCCGTACCCTTCATGGACGCCATCCGCCAGGACTACAGCCCGTTCGGTACCGGCCGAACCTGGGGGCGGCCGTGGGGAACGACCTGGTTGCACGTCACCGGCAGCGTTCCGGCCCAGTGGCCGGTCGACGACTCCCTGCGGGTCGAACTCCTGGTCGATCTCGGCTTCAGCAAGGCGACGCCGGGGTTCCAGGCCGAAGGCCTGGTCTGGTCCCCGGACGGTGTCATCCTCAAGGCGGTCGAGCCCCGCAACCGCTCCGTCCCTCTGACGGTGGGACCCGGTGGGCGCATCGACCTTTACATCGAGGCGGCCGCCAACCCGGATGTCACCTCCGGCTTCACCTTCGTCGCCACCGATAAGGGCGACCCCGCCACGGCCGGAGCCACCCCGATCTACCGGCTTCGGCAGGTGGACGTGGTGCTCAAGGACCAGACCGTGTGGGAGCTCCTGCAGGATTTCTGGACCCTGACCGGTCTCATGCGTGAGCTTCCCACGGGTCTCGCCCGGCGGGCGGAGATCCTACGGGCGCTGGAACGCAGCATCGACGTCGTGGACCCTGACGACGTCGCGGGCACGGCGTCCCGTGGACGCGCGGCGCTCGCCGAAGTGCTCGCCCGACCGGCGAACGCGAGCGCCCACCATCTGCACGCCGTGGGCCACGCCCACATCGACAGCGCCTGGCTCTGGCCGGTGCGGGAGACTGTGCGCAAGGTGGCACGCACCTTCTCCAATGTGCTGGCCCTGATCGAGGCGAACCCGGACTTCACCTTCGCCGCGTCATCCGCCCAGCAGTATGCCTGGCTCAAGGAGCACTACCCGGAGCTGTTCGCCAGGGTCAAGGCGCAGGTCGCGGCCGGCACGTTTGTGCCGGTGGGTGGGATGTGGGTGGAGTCGGACACCAACATGCCCGGTGGTGAGGCGCTGGCTCGCCAATTCGTCGCCGGGAAGCGTTTTTTCATGGAGGAATTCGGCGTCGAGCCGCTGGAGGTGTGGCTGCCCGACTCGTTCGGCTATTCGGCGGCGTTGCCGCAGATCGTGGCGGCGGCAGGGTCGCGGTGGTTCCTGACCCAAAAGACCTCCTGGAACGAGACCAACCTGATGCCGCACCACACCTTCCGGTGGGAAGGCATCGATGGCACCCAGATTTTCACCCACTTCCCTCCCGTCGACACGTATAACGCGGAGTTGTCGGGGGAGGAGCTGGCGCGAGCGGAGCACCAATATGCCGAGAAGGGGTCGGCCAACACGTCGCTCGTGCCATTCGGATGGGGGGACGGCGGCGGCGGACCGACCACGGAGATGATCGCCGCCGCCCGCCGAACCGAGTCGCTGGAAGGCTCGCCGACGGTGGAGCTGTCCAGCCCGCGACGCTTTTTCGAGGCGGCCGAGGCCGAGTACCCCGAGCCGCCGGTCTGGCTCGGCGAGTTGTACCTCGAGTTCCACCGGGGCACCTACACCTCCCAGGCTCGCACCAAACGCGGCAACCGCCGCAGCGAGCACCTGCTGCGCGAGGCCGAACTGTGGGCGGCCACGGCATCCGTGCGCTCGGGGGTCGCCTACCCCTACGATCTGCTCGAGCAGACCTGGCACACCGTGCTGCTGCAACAGTTCCACGACATCCTGCCCGGCTCCTCCATCGCCTGGGTGCACCAGGAAGCCGAACGCAACTACGCCGCCGTCGCCGACACCCTGACCGACGTGATCGAGACCACTGTGCGGCAGCTGTGCTCCACCGGCGACAGCACAGTTCTCCTGAACGCGGGCCCGTACGCCCTTGACGGCGTGGCGGGGCTGGCGGGCGCGGATGCCGCCCACCCCGATCCGGCGGCGCCGGCGGCTGACGTCACCCTGACCCGCACGGCGGCCGGCCTCGTGCTCGACAACGGACTCGTGGCCGTCACCATCGACGCCGACGGGCTCTTCAGCTCGGTGTGGGACGTGATCGCGCACCGCGAGCTGGTGCCGGCGGGTTCCCGGGGCAACCTGCTGCAGCTGCACCGGGACACCCCCACCCAGTGGGACGCCTGGGACATCGACGAACACTACAAACGCAACACCGTGGACCTGACCACGGCGGAGTCCGTCGAGGTGATCCTGGACACGCCCGACCGGGCCCGCGTGCGGGTGACCCGTGCCTTCGGGACCTCCCGCGTGGTCGAGGACATCACCCTGTCGGCGGGGTCGCCGGCGGTGGATCTGCACTTCGATCTGGACTGGCACGAACGGCAGAAGCTGCTCAAGCTGGCCTTCCCGCTCGACGTGAACGCCGACCGGGCCGCCTCGGAGATCCAGTTCGGCCACGTCTTCCGGGCCACGCACACCAACACCTCCTGGGATGCCGCCCGGTTCGAGACGGTGGCGCATCGGTGGGTGCACGCGGGCGAGCCCGGCTACGGGGTGGCCGTGGCCAACGATTCCACCTACGGACATGACATCAGCCGGTCCCCGGACGGCGCCGGCCGGTCCGCGACCACGGTGCGGCTGTCGCTGCTGCGCGCGGCCGTGTTCCCCGACCCCGCCGCCGACCAGGGCCGGCATGAGCTGCGGGTCTCCCTGCGGGTGGGCTCCGGCATCCCCGAGGCCGTGGCCGAGGGCTACCGGCTGAACCTGCCGCTGCGCACCGTGACCGGGGTGGCCGACGCTGTCGTCGAGCCCCTGCTCCGGGTCGACAACCCGGCCGTGGTGATCGAGGCGGTCAAGCTCGCCGAAGACAGGAGCGGGGATGTGATCGTGCGGCTGTACGAGGCGCACGGCAATCGGTCGACGGCGCGGCTCATCCGGCATTTCGAGGCGACGGATGTGGTGGAGACCGACCTGCTCGAGCGCCCGCTGGCCGAGCCCCGCGTCGAGCTCGCCGCCGGGGCGCCGCTCCCGGTGGAGTCGCACGCCCTCACCCTCACCCTGCGCCCGTTCGAGATCGTCACGCTGCGCTTCATCCGCCGCCGGTAACTCGCGAAAGCGGCCACGTGGTCGTGTCGCGGGTGGGGAGGCAGCCACGTGCCCGCTCTCGCGGGGAGAGCGGACCTCGCGGAAGACGTCGCGAGTGCTGTTAGACCAGCAGCTGGTGCTTGGCCAGGTCGCGGTACAGCGGGGTGGAGAGCACCAGCTCGGAGTGGGTCCCGGTGCCGACGACCTCGCCGTGGTCCAGGACCACGATCTGGTCAGAGTCGACCACGGTGGAGAGCCGGTGCGCGATCACGATCAGGGTGCGGTCCACCGCCACGGCGTCGATGGCCTCGCGCATCAGCTGTTCGTTCATGCCGTCCAGGCTCGAGGTGGACTCGTCCAGCAGCAGGATCGGCGGGGCGGCGAGCAGCGCCCGGGCGATGGCGAGGCGCTGGCGTTCGCCGCCGGAGAGTTTGACGCCGTCTTCGCCGACCGCGGCACCGAGGCCGGCCGGGTCGCGGTCGAGCACCTCGCCGAGGTTCACGGCGTGCAGCACGGCCACGCACTGCTCGTCGGTGGCGTCCGGCGTGGCGAGGGTGAGGTTGTCGCGCAGCGAGCCGGCCAGCACGGGGGCGTCCTGCTCCACGTAGCCGATCTGACCGCGCAGGTCGGTGCGGTCCAGGCTGCGGATGTCGAGGCCGCCGAGCCGCACCACGCCGGAGTCGGCGTCGTAGAACCGCTCGATCAGCGCGAGGATGGTGCTCTTGCCGGCACCGGACGGGCCCACCAGAGCGGTGCGCAGACCGCGGGGGGCACTGAACGAGACGCCGCGCAGCACCGGTGTCGGGGTGGCCGGGCCGACAGCAGGGGCCGTCGTGTCGGGGCCGGTGAACTCGGTGGTGGCGTCGGGGGTGCTGCCGTCCTCGGCGGCGAGGACCGCCTGGGCGACCGGGCCGGGGCGCACGGCAGCCAGCTGCTCGCCGGTGGCGGCATCCGTCGTGGCGAGCACGGTGGGGGCGTAGTGGAAGCGCACGTCCTCGAACGAGATCGCCGGCGCCTCCGGGTTGACCTTGGCGTTCGCGGCGCCCACCACGATGGCCAGCGGCGCGATGTCGCGGTCGAACTGGTCTTCGCTGGGCAGGTCGATGATCTCCTGGATGCGGCCGAGGGCGCCGAGCGCCGAGTTGACCGAGGTGATCGCGCCGAAGAACTGGCCCAGCGGCATGATCATCATGAACAGGAACAGGATGAACGACACCAGGTCGGCGATGGTGATGCTGCCGTCCGCCACCCGGAAGCCCCCGACGCCGAGCACCACGAGCAGCGACACCTGCAGCGCGATGCCGGCGATCGGCACGACCAGGGCCGAGACCTTGGCGACCTTGATGCCCATCTGCCAGGCACCCTCGGCGTCCTTTTCGACCACCGCGATCTCGCGGGCGGTGGCGTTGGCGGCGCGCACCGTGCGTACGGCGCTGATGGCCCGTTCAACGCTGGCGGCCAGGTCGCCGACCTTGGTCTGGGCGGCCAGGCTGGCGGTGCGGATGCGCCGGGACAGCAGCACCACGGTAACCACTGACACGGCGATCACGAGCACCGTAAGGCCCAGCAGCACCGGGTCGATGATGAGCATCGCGATGATGGCGCCGATGAAGGTGAGCGACCCGCCGATGGCCTCCACGGCGCCCTGGGTGAGCACGGCGCGGAGCAGGGTGGTGTCCGAGCTGACCCTGGAGACCAGGTCGCCGGTGCGGCGGGCGTCGAACTGGCTGATCGGCAGGTTCAGCATCCGCCCGATCAGGCGGCGGCGGCTGGAGAGCACCACGCCCTCGCCGGTGCGCTGCAGAAGGTAGTGCTGGTATCCGCTGATCAGGGCGGAGACCACGACGAGCGCGACGAGCCCCGTGACGATGTTGTCCAGCGGGTCGCCGGCCTCGACGAGGGTGATCACCTGGCTCACCAGCAGCGGCTGGGCCAGGCTCGCGGCGGCGCCGAGCACGCTGAGCACCACGACAACGCTGAGCACGGCCCGGTGTTCGGACAGGTAGGGCAGCAACTGGCTGAAGGAGGCCCGCGGCCCTTCGGTCGGGGCGCCGCGGCGGCCCATCCGGGAACGTGTCCTGGGTGCGGGGGTGTCGGACGCGGGGGTGCTGGTGCCGGGGGGTGTCGTACTCACCAGTCGAGCTTAACCGGCGCCCGCGCGGATGCGGGCCTCGCCGGGTGCAGGCTAGCCACGGCCGTACTTCTTGTGCACGGCCTGCCGGGAGACCTCGAGGGCCAGGGCGATCAGCTGCCAGGGCGCATTGGCGTTGCGTGCCCGCCGCACGGCCAGGGCCTCGGCGCGGTCGAGTTCGCCGCGCATCCGCTTGATTGCCCGCAGTGTCTCGATCGGGTCGCCTGAGCCGGCGTCGCCCACCAGTGTTCGTCCCGTGTCATCCAACATGTGTCAACCGTAATTGACAGATCCCATTCGTGTCAACTCAAATTGACATCCGATTGCGCGAAAGCGGCCATGTGGCTACCTC
Organism: Cryobacterium sp. LW097; assembly: GCF_002205495.2. GTDB lineage: Bacteria > Actinomycetota > Actinomycetes > Actinomycetales > Microbacteriaceae > Cryobacterium > Cryobacterium zongtaii. The sequence continues at coordinate 596,858 of NZ_CP021992.1, forward strand.
AGAGAACTGAGACAGCCACACGACCGCTTTCGCGAGCTGTAGCGCCAGCGTGGGTCGAGCCGCGCGGGTCAGCGCTCGAGGTCGAGGTCGCGGGTCTCGCGGCTGAGGTAGAGCGCCACCAGGGTGATCAGGCCCATCACCGAAAGGTAGATGCCCACCCAGAACGGGCTGCCCTCGCCGAGGGTCCACAGCCACACGGCGATGAACGGGGCCACGGCCGCACCGAGGATCGAGCTCATGTTGTACGCGAACGCGGAGCCCGTGTAGCGCACGTGGGTGGGGAACAGCTCGGGCAGCAGCGCGCCCATCGGGCCGAACGTCATGCCCATCAGGGTGAAGCCGAGGATCAGGAAGATCATCACGCCGAGGAACCCGGCGCCCAGCAGCGGCACGAACAGGAACCCGAACACGACGATTCCCGCGGTCACCCAGAGCAGCGTGCGGCGGCGGCCGAACCTGTCCGCCCACGGCCCGGAGGCGAGGGTGAAGATGCCGAAGAACACGACGCCGCCGATCATCATCAGCACGAACGTGGTGTAGCTGTAGCCGAGGCCCGCCACCGGCGCATCCGTGGCGGCACGGCCGTAGCTGAGGCTGAACGTGGTCATCAGGTAGAACAGCACGTAGGTGGCCAGCATGATGAAGGTGCCCAGGATGAGTTCACGCCAGTTGGACTTGAACACCGCGGCGAGCGGCAGCTTGGCGACCTTCTTGGTGGTGACGATCTTGGTGAACGCGTCGCTCTCCACCAGGCGCAGACGCACCCAGAGGCCCACGATCACCATGACGGCGCTGAACAGGAACGGCACCCGCCATGCCCACTCGAGGAACGCATCCGACGGCCGGGTCGGGTCGTCGGAGGGCAGCAGCAGCGCGATGAGCAGGAACAGGCCGTTCGCGATGATGAAGCCGAGCGGGGCGCCGACCTGCGGGAAGGTGCCGTACCAGGCGCGCTTGCCCTTGGGGGCGTTCTCGGTGGCCACCAGGGCCGCGCCGCTCCACTCGCCGCCGAGGGCGAAGCCCTGGGCGAGGCGCAGGATCACCAGCATCGCCGGGGCGAGCCAGCCGACCATGGCGTATGTGGGCAGCAGCCCGATCAGGAACGTGGCGATCCCCATCGTGAGCAGCGCTCCGACCAGGGTGGCCTTGCGGCCTTTCTTGTCGCCGAAGTGGCCGAAGAACAGGGCGCCGAGCGGCCGGGCCACCATGGCGGCGCCGAACACCGCGAAGGAGGCGAGCAGGGCGGCGGTCTCGTTGCCGGACGGGAAGAACAGGTGCGGGAAGACCAGCACAGCGGCGGTGGCGTAGACGTAGAAGTCGTAGAACTCTATGGTGGTGCCGATGAGGCTGGCCAGGATGACGCGGCTGCGAGGATTCGTGGGCGCGGGGGCGACGGATGTGGCCGCCGCGGTGGATGCTGACATGAGTGTGGGCGCTCCGAATGAAGGAAATGGCGTGGCTGAGTCTGGGCGCGAGACGGCGGTCAGTCGTCTGGGGCGGACGGGTTGACGCTCAGAAAGACGGCGGCCGCTTGTGGCGGCCTGATTCACCCTACATTCGGGTGGTCGTGCTGGGCGAATCCGTTTCGGTCGTGGTGCCCGACCGAAGCGGCGAGACGCGGGGGAGGGCCACGGTGACGTGGGTGCCGGTGTGGCCGTCCGACTGCAGGTCGATGGTACCGCCGAGCCTGTCGACGAGTCCCTTGGTGAGGGGGAGCCCGAGCCCGGTGCCCGCCAGCAACTCGGCGCTCGCCGATCTGAAAAACCTGTCGAAGACCCGCTCGATGTCCTGCGGCGGGATGCCCACCCCGTTGTCGCTGACGGTGAGCAACATGCCGTCGGTGTCGGTCGTGCAGCCGACCCAGACCTGCCCGTGCGGAGGAGTGAACTTGACGGCGTTCGAGACCAGGTTCGTGAGCACCCGACGCAGGTCGGACGCCGAACTGCGCACATCGAACGGTCCGGCGCCGAACTCGGCGGTCAGGCTCACCCCGGCGGCGTGCGCCTGCGGGGCCTGCTCCTCGACACATTCGGCCACCAGTGCCGCCAGGTCAACGGCCTCGTCCTGGCCGGTGTCGGTGTGGGTGCTCATTTTGGAGAGGTCCAACAGGTCCTCCACCAGTTGCGCCAACCGATGCGAGTTGCGCACGATCACCCGGGTGAAGCGGGCCTGATCGGCGTCGAGAGTGGTGTCCTCGAGCTCCTCGGCAAAGCCCAGGATGCTCGTGATCGGGGTGCGCAGCTCGTGGCTGACCGACGAGACGAAGTCATCCTTCTGCCGGTTGAGCTCGCGCAGGGCCTGCACCACCTCCCGTTCCCGGCTGAGGACGTCGTCGCGCTGGGCCAGCTCGGCGGCCAGCAACAGCATCGAACTCGCGAAGGTGACCAGGAAGATTTGCACGTACGGTCCGCTCGTGCCGGTGGCGCCGCTCTGCGCCGCGCTGAAGTAGCCGATCCCGAGCGAGGTGAGCCCCGACGCGACCATTGCCGTGCCGCAGACTTCCCAGGCCACGATCCGGATCCCGAACCTGAAGGCCGCCCAGGTGAGCAGCGGCAGGATGAGGAAGGAGATCGGCAGTGACCGGCCCGGCCCGTACACCACTCCGAGCACCAGCATCATGGCGCCCACCTGGATGAGCAACTCCAGGCGACGCTCCGCCCGCGCCTGGCTACGGCGCACCAGGGCAAGAGGGACGAGCACAAAAACGGCGAACGCGTGCGAGGGGATGGCGGCAAGCAGCACCTGGCCGAACGAGGCGCCCTCGAACAGCGTCACCGTGCTCGCGGCGACGAGCCCGATCGCGACGGCGCCACACAGAACGGCGATGGTGAACCGCAGCACGTCCCGCACGGTGTCCAGGCGGGCCGGTTCGTCCCGGCGAGCGACGATGGCGCTGAACACCCAGGCCTCGAGGGCGTTGGCAAGACCGAAGCCGAGGGCAACCGGCAGGGGACGGCCGCCGCCGAGGTTCGCGGCCACGGTGACCACGGTGACCAGTATCGCCACCACGGCGCGTTCCCGGCCCCTGGCCACACACATCGCGAGCACGGCGGCGGCCGCGGCGGGCCACCACTGGGCGACACCGGTCGGCGAGGGCGGCGCCGCGAGGGAGGCCCTGCCGAGGCCATAGGCCACCAACAGAAGCACGAGGATGGCCGCGTAACGCCAGCGGCGCGGCGCGGCCCACAGCGACACGACAAGATTGTTCACTCGCGTGGTGCCTTCCCCGTGAAGCCGACCGCGGCGCGATTGGATATTGTCAACTTAGTGTGTCGTGTGCCCAGTGCGGGTGACACGCGCTGAAGATAGACCGCCGAACCAGGGGACACGCCGTATGTCACGCATTTTGATCGTCGAGGACGACGAAGACGTCAGGGCCCTGATCGGCCACAAACTGCGCCGGGCCGGGCACGAGGTGTCCGAGGCTGGCGACGGTGAGGAGGGCCTCGCGGCCGCCCGCGCCGGCTCGCCCGATCTGATCGTGCTGGACTGGATGATGCCCAAGCTCACGGGCATCGAGGTGTGCGCGCAGGTGCGGGCCGACACCGCGCTGACCCAGCCGCGCATCCTGTTGCTCACCGCCAAGTCGCAGGACAGCGACATCGCGCTGGCCCTGGCGACGGGCGCGGATGGCTACCTGATCAAGCCGTTCCGCGCCAACGACCTGCTCGAACGGGTCACCGCGCTCCTCGAATCCCGCTAGGGCCTAACGCTCGCGGAGGGCCTTGAGCACCAGGGCCGTGGCCAGCGCCGCGGTGGCGGCCTCCTCGCCCTTGTCCTCCTTCGAGCCGGGCAGTCCGGCCCGGTCCAGGCCCTGCTGCTCGTCGTCGAGGGTGAGCACGCCGAAGCCCACCGGCTTGCCGGTGTCCAGCGCCACCCGGGTGAGGCCGTCCGTTGCCGCCGCCGACACGTACTCGAAGTGCGGGGTGCCGCCGCGGATGATGACCCCCAGTGCCACCACAGCGTCGGCGCCGTTCTCCAGCGCCACCTTGCTCGCCACGGGCAGCTCGAAGCTGCCGGGCACCCGCACGAGCGAGAACGTCGCCCCGGATGCCTCGAGCACCCGGGTGGCTCCGGCGATGAGACCGTCGGTGATCACGTCGTGCCAGCGGCCGGCGACGATCACCACCTCCAGTCCGGTGCCGTCGACGTCGATGGCGGGGGATCCTGCTCCACTCATAGTGCGAGTCCTTTCACGATCTGGTGTGCTGAGATTTCGTGACCCATCCGGTCACGCTTGGCGGCGAGGTAGTCCTCGTTGTGGCTGCCAACGCCCACGACCAGCGGCACCCGTTCGGTGACTGTCACGCCGTAGGCCTGCAGCTGGCGCACCTTCTCCGGGTTGTTGGTGAGCAGCCGCACCGAGCCCAGGCCCAGTTCGTCGAGGATGGCGGTGGCCGCGCCGTAGTCGCGGGAATCGGCCGGCAGGCCCAGCGCGAGGTTCGCGTCGAGGGTGTCCAGGCCGTCCTCCTGCAGCTTGTATGCGCGCAGCTTGTTGATCAGGCCGATGCCGCGACCCTCCTGGCCGCGGAGGTACACCACCACGCCGCCCTCGCGTTCGATGGTGTCCAGCGCGGCCTGCAGCTGCGGCCCGCACTCGCATTTGAGCGAGCCGAAGGCCTCGCCGGTGAGGCATTCGGAGTGCACCCGCACGAGGGCTCCGTCCTGCGGGCTGCCCGAGACGATGGCGACATGGTCGGCCCCGGTCATCCGGTCGCGGTACGCGCGAATCTGGAACGAGCCGTGTTCGGTGGGCACCGTGGTCTCCACCTCGAAGTCCACCCGCGGCGATTCGCGGATCGGGCTGACCGAGGCGAGGTCGTCGTCGCAGTGGAACTCCTGCAGGTGCGCGATGAGGTCGGCGATGGTGATCACCGGCACGCCCTCCCGCTCCCCGAGGAGGAGCAGTCCGGGCAGGCGCATCATCTCGCCGTCTTCTGCGACGATCTCGGCGATCCCGGCGACGGGAGTGAGCCCGGCCAGCTTCATCAGGTCGACCGCGGCTTCGGTGTGGCCGTCGCGTTCCCGCACTCCGCCGTCCATGGCCCGCAACGGCAGGATGTGGCCGGGCCGGTTCAGGCTGGCCGGCGTCGAGCTGGGTTCGGCGAGCACCCGCAGGGTGTGCGCCCGGTCGGCCGCGCTGATGCCGGTGCTCAACCGGTCGGCAGCGTCGACGGTGACGGTGTAGTTGGTGCCGCGCGGGTCCTCGTTGTTGAGCACCATGACGGGCAGGTCGAGGGTGTCGGCGATGTCGTTGGTCATCGGCGCGCAGATGAAGCCGCTCGAGTGCCGCACGGTCCAGGCGATCCACTCCTGGGTGGCCAGTTGGGCGGAGATGATCACGTCGCCCTCGTTCTCGCGGCCCTCGTCGTCGGCGACGATGACGGGCTTGCCGAGCCGGAGTGCCGCCAGTGCGGTGGGGATGTCGGCGAGGCTCATGGGGTGCTCCTTAGAACTGCGGATGGTGCGGATGTTTCGGTCGAGGGGGCTGCGGCGCTCGCCGCGAGGGCGAGCATCCGTTGCACGTGCCGGGCGAGGATGTCGGTCTCCAGGTTGACCCTGTCGCCCACCGTCAGGCCGCCCAGAGTGGTGGCGGCGAGGGTCTCGGGGATCAGCGACACCTCGAACCACTGGTCGGGCTGGGCGGCGGCGGAGATGCTGCTCACCGTGAGGGAGACCCCGTCGATGGCGATGGAGCCCTTGTCCACCACCAGCGGCGCCAACGCCGGATCGAGGCTGAACCGCACGACCCGCCAGGCATCGCCGGGCACGACGGCCAGCACCGTGCCGGTCCCGTCGATGTGGCCCTGCACAATGTGGCCGCCGAGCCGGCCGCCCACCAGAGCGGCGCGTTCGAGGTTCACCGGGGTGCCCGCGGTGACGCCGGCGAGGGTGGACATCGACAGGGTCTGCGCCATCACGTCGGCGGTGAAGGTCGAATCGGTCTGCTCCACCACGGTGAGGCAGACACCGCTCACCGAGATGGAGTCGCCGTGCCCGGCGCCGTCGACCGCGAGCAGGCCGCGGATGGTGAGGCGGGCAGCATCCTTCGTTCGCTCGATGCGCTCGACGGTGCCGAGCTCCTCAATGATTCCGGTGAACATGGTGGTCCTTCAGCTCGTCTGTGTGTCGGGGCGTGTGCGGGGGTGTGCCGCGGCGGCCCGGGTGGTCTGGTCGGTGGGGCTGGTCTCGGCGGTAGTGGCATCGGTGTCGGCCGGCCGGGCGACCAGCAGCAGGTCCTCGCCGAGGTGCTGCAGCTCTCCGATCCGCAGCCGGCGCTGGGCGTCGATGCCGGTGACGCCGATGTCGCCCAGGGCCAGCCTGTCGCCGCCGAGCAGGGTGGGCGCCAGGTAGACGAGGTACTCGTCGACCAGGCCGGCCCGTACGAAGGCGCTGGCCAGGGCGGGGCCGCCCTCCACGAAGACCCGGCGGATGCCGCGCTCGTGCAGCTCGGCCAGCAGCGCGGCGACGTCGTGCCCGGCCAGGAACCACGGGGTGAGCGGGTGCCGGTGCACGGCGGCGTCGGCCGGCACCGGGCGGCGCCCCACCACCACGGGCCGCGGCTGATGCGGCAGCAGGGTGCCGTCGGCGGCGCGGGCGGTAAGCGACGGGTCGTCGGCCAGGGCGGTGCCGGTGCCCACCAGGATCGCGTCCGCGCGGGCGCGGCGCTCGTGCACGTCCCGCCGGGCGGCCGGGCCGGTGATCCACTGGCTGGTGCCGTCGGCGGCGGCGGCGCGGCCATCCAGGCTCGACGCCCACTTCACGGTCACGAACGGGCGGCCCAGGCGCGCAGAGACCAGCCAGTCGGCCAGGAAGGCCGCCACCTCGTCGGCGAGCAGGCCGCCGGTCACGTCGATGCCGGCCGCGCGCAGCCGGTCGCCGCCGCCCGACGAGTGCGGTCCGGGGTCGGCGACGGCGTAGACCACCCGGCCGATGCCGGCGTCGATGAGGGCCAGTGCGCATGGCCCGGTGCGGCCGGTGTGGTTGCAGGGTTCGAGGGTGACCACGGCGGTGGCGCCGCGGGCATCGGCCGGGTCGAGCCGGGCGAGTGCGTCCACCTCGGCGTGGCAGGTGCCTGCGCCGCGGTGCCAGCCCTCGGCGATGATCTCGCCGGTCGGGCTGAGGATCACGCAGCCGACCCGGGGGTTGACCCCCTCGGCCGGGCCGTTGCCGGCCAGCTGCAGGGCTCGGCGCATCGCGCGCTCGAGCGTGTGCTGCTGGTGCATTCCCTGTCCCGTCGTTTGGGCGCTCCGGGAGGGGATTTCGCGTACGCGAAAACCGTCGACGGTCCACAACGAACCATCGACTCGTGCGCCTCCCATCCGGACTTTAACCGTCGGTGCTGGAGTTTCACCAGCTCAACCGGGACCCGAAAAGCAGGTTCCAGCTCGCGGACTTTCACCGCCGGTTCGGATTCTCACCGACCCCGGAGCACGTATCTACTGTCAGTTATATCTCAACGCGTACCGGTCCGGCGTATTCCCGGCGTAACCCGGCGACCTCCGCCGCTGGGTCAGGCGTTGGCGACCAGGGCCCGGGCGGTGCTCTCGTCCACGAACAAATCGGTGATCAGGTCGGCTTTCAACGCGCCGCGGAGGCTGGCAAGCTTGGCCGTTCCCGACACGACGCAGAGCCGTCGTGGGGTCTGCCTGAGTACCGTGAAGTCCGGGCCGGTGCCTCGGGCGTTCAGCTGGATGCCGTCGGTGGACCCGTCGGCCCGGTAGAAGATGGTGGCCACATCGCCCACTACCTCCGAGCGGCTGAGCGAGGCGTAGTCCGCCTCCTCGAGGTAGCCGCCGGCGTAGACGTGGCTGGGTACCTCGGAGAACGGCGAGCCGAGGCCGAACAGGGCCACGTCCATCCGGGACTGCATCTCGAGCAGCCGGCTCACGCTGCGTTCGCGCCAGAGGGCCTGCTTGGTGGCCGGGTTGTCGAAGAACGCCGGCACCGGGAACTGGTGGACGTGTGCGCCGAACGCGTAGCCGAACCGGCCGAGGATCTCGCTGGCGTAGCTGAGGCCGGTGGTGCGCATATTGCCGGCGCCGTTGAGCTGGATGATCTGCGACCCGTGGGTCTGCTTGGGTGTCACGTGACGGCTGATGGCGTTCATCGTGGACCCCCAGGCGATGCCCATCACCATGTTCGAGTCGAAGAACTGACCGAGAATCCGTGCAACCGAGAGGGCCACCCGCTCCAATCTGTCCACATCCGTGGCGTGATCGGGCACCGGAACGACGTGCGCGGTGATGTGGAAGCGCTCCTGGATGAGCAGTTCGAGGCGGCTCGGTGCGTCCAGCGGGGAGCGGATCTGGATGTCGACGAGGCCGGTCGCGCGGGCGTGACTGAGCAGGCGGGACACCGAGGAGCGGGAGGTGTGCAGCTCGTGGGCGATGGCATCCATGGTCAGGTCCTGCATGTAATACAGGTGCGCGGCCGTGAGGGCATCCCGCACCCGATCGGACTGCGCTGACTCGTCGACGAGGCTCACAGCCCCTCCTTGCACGTTTGTTCACCCGGCTTGACCGGATGTGATTGATCTACTCAAGCTTGATTAATCCATATGGAGGGCCCCCGCGCAAACCCGGCTGGGCCGTCCGCACCAATTCAGCCGAACAGCACAGGGTCATCCATCGGCCGAAGAACGAACAAAGGTAGTGAACAGTGCAGTCCATCCCCGTTTCCTCGCCCGCTGATTCCGCCCGATCCGCACTGGCCGCGCGTCCGTCGGCGAAGGTCCTCATCATCGGGGCCGGTATCAACGGCATCGCCACGTTCCGCGACCTGGCGCTGCAGGGCGTCGACGTCACCATCGTCGACAAGGGGGACTTCGTGTCCGGCGCCTCCGCGGCGTCCTCGCACATGATCCACGGCGGCATCCGTTACCTGGAGAACGGCGAATTCAGGCTCGTGAAGGAGTCGGTCACCGAGCGCAACGGGCTGCTCAAGATCGCCCCGCATTACGTCAAGCCGCTGAAGACCACGGTGCCGATGTTCTCCGCCCTGTCCGGGGTGCTCGCCGCGCCGCTGCGCTTCCTCACCCACAAGCAGGGCAAGGCGCAGGAGCGCGGCGCGCTGCTGATCAAGGTCGGCCTGGTGCTCTATGACTCCTTCTCCCGCGACGGCGGCTCGGTGCCCAAGCACGAGTTCCACGGCCGCAAGAAGTCGCTCGAACGCCTGCCGCGCCTGAACCCCGGCCTCAAGTACACCGCCACCTACTACGACGCGTCGATGCACGACCCGGAACGCCTCGCCCTTGACGTGCTCCGCGACGGTCTCGACACCGGCGCGCACGCCCGCGCCGCCAACTACATCGAAGCTGTGGGCATGGATGCCGACGGCGTGCGCCTGCGCAACACCGTCACCGGCGAGGAATTCAGCTTCGCCGCTGACGTTGTCGTGAACACCTCCGGCCCGTGGACCGACCTGACCAACTCGGCGCTCGGCCAGGCCAGCACCTACATGGGCGGCACCAAGGGCTCGCACATCGTGCTCGACCACCCCGAACTGCTCGCCGCGACCGGCGGCGGGGAGATCTTCTTCGAGAACAACGACGGCCGCATCGTGCTGATCTACCCGCTCGCCGGCCGGGTGCTCATCGGCACCACCGACCTCGAGCACGACATGAGCCAGCCGATCCGCACCACCGAAGACGAGATCGACTACTTCTTCGACCTGGTCAAGCACGTCTTCCCCGACATCGTGGTGGACCGCTCGCACATCGTGTTCAGGTTCTCCGGGGTGCGTCCGCTGCCCCGGCACGACGACGAGGCGCCCGGCTTCGTGTCGCGGGACTACCGCATCGAGTCCAGCCCGTTGGGAGCGCGCCCCGGCACCCTGCTCAGCCTGGTCGGCGGCAAGTGGACCACCTTCCGCGCCCTGGCCGAACACCTCAGCGGCGACATCCTCACCCTGCTCGGCGTTCCGCGCACGGTGTCCACCGAGGGCCTCGCCATCGGCGGCGGCAAGGGATACCCGGCCACCCCGGCCGCTCACACCGTCTGGCTCGCCGCCAACGGCGACGAGGTCGGCCGCCCCCGCGCCCAGGCCCTGCTCACCCGGTACGGCACCCGGGCCGGCGCGATCATCGACTTCCTGACCGAAGCCCCGGATGCGCCGCTCTCGCACAATCCGCTCTACACCCGCCGGGAGATCGAGTACCTGGCGCGCGAGGAGTCGGTCACCCACCTGATCGACCTGCTGCTGCGCCGCACCAGCTTGGCCTTCGTCGGCGGGCTCACCGTGGTGCTGCTCGACGAGCTGGCCGGGGTGCTCGCACCCGTGCTGGGCTGGGATGCCGCCACCAGCGCCGACGAGGTGGCCCAGGCCAGCCGGGAGCTGCGTGAGGTGCACGGGGTCGACCTGGCCGCCACGGACGCGGTGAACGCTCTCTAGTTTTTCGAGGTGAGTTGCGGAGGACTTCTCCGCTCCTCACCGCTTGCTGCACGACGGTGTGCGCGGAACCTTCCGCGTGCGCTGAGAACACGAAAGGTCAATGTGGACAATCTCAGTGTGGTATTCCTCTCGGAGCTGGTGGGCACGGCCCTCCTGGTGCTCCTCGGCTGTGGCGTCGTCGCCAACGTCGCCCTCACCAAGACGAAGGGCTTCGGTGCCGGCTTTCTCATGGTCACCCTGGGGTGGGGCTTCGCGGTCTTCGCCGGTGTGATCGTCTCGTACAACTCCGGCGCGCACCTGAACCCGGCGGTGACGCTGGGCCTGGTGGCCTCTGGCGCGACCGAGTTCGGCTCCGGTGTGCCGGTGAACGTGCTGTCGGTGCTCGTGTACATCGCCGCCCAGATGCTCGGTGCGGTGCTCGGCGCTGTCGTGGTCTGGTTGGCGTACAAGCAGCACTTCGATCAGGAGCCCGACCCGGCGAACAAGCTCGGCGTGTTCGCCACCGGGCCGGCCATCCGTTCGTATGGCTGGAACCTGGTCACCGAGATCATCGGCACCTTCGTGCTGGTGCTGGTGATCATCGGCTTCAGTGACGGACGCCAGGGCGAAAACGGTGGCATGGCGGCGCTCGGTGCCCTGCCGGTGGCGTTCCTGGTGATTGTGATCGGCACCTCGCTGGGCGGGCCGACCGGCTACGCCATCAACCCGGCCCGTGACCTCGGCCCCCGCATCGCACACGCGCTGCTGCCGATCCCGGGCAAGCGCGGCTCCGACTGGGCCTACTCCTGGGTTCCCGTGGCCGGCCCGGTCATCGGCGGAGTGCTCGCCGGCTGGGCCTCGCTGGTGCTGCTGCCCATCCTCACCTGATCCTCCGGCATCCCGCCAGACCCTTTCCATCTCTAATCCCATTCCAACCACGTCCCGACACAGGAGTTCCGACATGAGTGACAAGTACATCTTCGCCATCGACCAGGGCACCACGAGCACCCGCGCCATCATCTTCGACCACGCCGGCTCGATCATCTCCACCGGCCAGCTCGAGCACGAACAGATCTTTCCCCGCGCCGGCTGGGTCGAGCACGACCCGATGGAGATCTGGGGCAACACCCGCCAGGTCATCGGCCAGGCCCTGTCTAAGGCCAACCTCACCCGGCACGACATCGAGGCCGTCGGCATCACCAACCAGCGCGAGACCGCCGTGGTCTGGGACCGCACCACCGGCCTTCCGGTCTACAACGCCATCGTCTGGCAGGACACCCGCACCCAGCCCATCGTCGACCGTCTCGCCGCGGATGGTGGCGGTGACAGGTTCAAGGCCACCGTGGGCCTGCCGCTGGCGACCTACTTCTCCGGCACCAAGATCGTCTGGATCCTGGAGAACGTGGAGGGCGCCCGTGAGAAGGCCGAGCGCGGCGACCTGATGTTCGGCACCACCGACTCCTGGGTGCTCTGGAACCTCACCGGCGGCCTGGAGGGCGGCGTGCACGCCACCGACGTCACCAACGCCAGCCGCACCCTGTTCATGAACCTCGAGACCCTCGAATGGGACGACGAAATCCTGGCCGCTTTTGGCGTTCCGCGCTCGATGATGCCCGAGATCCGCTCCTCCAGCGAGGTCTACGGCACGGTCAACGAGCACAGCCTGCTGCGCGAGGTGCCCATCGCGGGCATCCTCGGTGACCAGCAGGCCGCCACGTTCGGCCAGGCCGCCTTCGACCAGGGTGAGGCGAAGAACACCTACGGCACCGGTAACTTCCTGATCTTCAACACCGGCACCGACATCATCCACTCCAAGAACGGCCTGCTCACCACCCTGGGCTACAAGCTCGGCGACGCCGAACCGCACTACGCGCTGGAGGGGTCGATAGCCGTCACCGGGTCGCTCATCCAGTGGCTGCGCGACAACCTCGGGCTGATCAATTCGGCGAGCGAGATCGAGACCCTGGCCGCCACCGTGGACGACAACGGCGGCGCCTACTTCGTGCCGGCGTTCAGCGGCCTGTTCGCGCCGTACTGGCGCGCGGATGCCCGCGGCGCCCTGGTGGGACTGACCCGGTTCGTGAACAAGGGCCACATCGCCCGGGCGGCGCTGGAGGCCATCGCGTTCCAGACCCGTGAGGTCATCGACGCGGTCAACGCGGACTCCGGGGTGCCGCTGACCGAGCTCAAGGTCGACGGCGGCGCCACCGGCAACAACCTGCTGCTGCAGTTCCAGGCCGACATCCTCGGCGTGCCCGTGGTGCGCCCGGTCGTGGCCGAGACCACCGCGCTCGGCGCCGCGTACGCGGCCGGCCTGGCCGTGGGCTTCTGGAGCGGCCTGGGCGAACTGCGAGCCAACTGGCAGGAAGACGCCCGCTGGGAGCCCGACATGGAGGACGCCGAGCGCGAGCGCCTGCTGCGCAACTGGAAGAAGGCCGTCACCAAGACCCTCGACTGGGTCGACGAAGACGTCCTCTAGCCGACCGCCGCATCCGCCGCTCCTCCGAGCTGTGCGGGTGCGGCGCCGTTATGCGGGTGGCGCGCCACCCGCATAACGGCGCCTGCCCCGCATATCGCGGCGACCCGGCTAGCGCGGCGCGAGGAGCTGCGGCAGGGCGTCGAGGGTGGTGAGGCGGATGACGCCCAGCCGGCGGGCCTCGGCGAGGTCGTCCTCTGGCGGGGGAGGGCCGGCCGTGCCGACCCTGTCCAACCACACGCCGGTCAGCCCGGCGGCGGCGGCGCCGATGGCATCGGTGCGCAGCCGGTCGCCCACGTACACGGAAGCGTCAGGAGCGGCTCCGAACAGGGCGCAGGCGTGCAGGAAGATCTCCGGCCGGGGTTTGCTCAGGCCGAACTCGGCCGAGGCCACCACGTGCTCCACCCGGGCGTCCAGGCCCGTGTCGGCCAGCTTGACGCTCTGGTAGGCGAGCTCCCCGTTGGTGATCAGGCCGAAGCCCACCCCGGGGATGCGCCGGGCCAGCTCGTCCAGGCAGGGCAGCGCGTCCTCGTGCAACCGCCAGTGCGCCCGGTAGTGCACGAAGTAGTCCTCGAACCAGGCACCGGCCTCCGCGTCGGTCAGAGTCACGCCGTGTGCGGCCGCGAAGTCGCGGGCCCTGGCGCTCCGCTGCCCGGCGAAGTCCAGATCGCCGGCGAGGTAGGCGTGATAGTGCTGCTCCTCGAGCGCGTTCCAGAGCGCCACGACGGTGTGCGGGTCGGCGGTCGCGCCCCGGCCGCCCTGCCCGGCGATGTGCCCGAGGATGCCGTCGGCCACGGCCGCCCGGTGCGCGAACAGGGTGTCGTCCAGGTCGAACAGCACCAGGGCGGGCACTGTCACGGCAGTCTCACCGGCCACAGGCGGCCCAGAGCGGGCCCGGCGCCCGTCACGCGCCCACGACCTCGGCCGGCCAGCCCGCGGGCGGTGTGCGGTCGTCGGCGGCGCGAAGCGCACCCTTCCACGACGGCGGATGCGTCCCGTCGCGGTACGCGACTCCGGCGGGTCCCTGTCCGGTGTAGCGGAACCCGGCCTTCCGGGCGGTCCGGGCCGACGCGAGATTGCCGGCGACGCACTCCCAGTGCACGCTGTCGCAGAGGCCGGTGCTGAAGCCCCAGTCCAGCACCAACCGTTGGGCCTCCACCATCAGGCCCCGGCCACGGTGGGCGGCGCCCACCCAGAAGCCGATCGAACCGGCACGCGCCGCCGCATCCCCGGCCGGCACGCTCAGGCTGATCACGCCGAGAAGCTCCGGTGCCGCAGAATCGCGCACCGCCCAGGTGCATTCCTGGTCGTTCGCCCAGGCCGACGGCACGTACCCGGTGATGAAACCCGTCGCGTCCTCGAGCCGGTACGGCCAGGGCAGGCGGGCCAGGTACTGCGGCATCACCGGGTCCTGGCAGTACTCGAACACCCGCTGGGCGTCGTCCGGGCGCGGTTGGTCCAGCCGCAGCAACGGCGAGGACAGCTCGACGGGGTGCATCAGCGCCGCGCCAGGAAACCCATCCGGTCGAACGCGGTCGCCAGGGTGACATCGGCTACCGCGGCAGCCCGGTCGGCGTTGGCGGCGAGGATCCGGTCGAGTTCGGCCGGGTCGTCGAGTAGCTCGAGCACCCGCCCCCGAATCCCTCCGAAGGTCTCGGTGACCACCTCGGCCAGGCCCTTCTTGAAGTCGCCGTAACCGCGACCCGCATACTCGTCCTCGAGCGACTGGATGGAGCGCTCCGCCATCACGGAGTAGATCGTGAGCAGGTTGGCCACCCCGGGCTTGTTCTCCCGGTCGAAAACCACACCACCCTCGGCGTCGGTCACGGCACGCATGATTTTCTTGGCCGTCACCGACGGCTCGTCGAGCATCCAGATCACGCCGGCGTGCGACTCGGCTGACTTCGACATCTTCGCGGTCGGGTTCTGCAGGTCGTAGATCTTCGCGGTGTCGCGGATGATGCTGGCCGTCGGCACCGTGAAGGTGTCGCCGAAGCGGGAGTTGAACCGGGCGGCCAGGTCGCGGGTGAGCTCGACGTGCTGGCGCTGGTCCTCACCCACCGGCACGATCTCGGTCTGGAACAGCAGGATGTCCGCGGCCATCAGCACCGGGTAGGCGAACAGGCCCACCGTGGTGGCGTCGGCGCCCTGCTTGATCGACTTGTCCTTGAACTGGGTCATCCGGCTGGCCTCGCCGAAGCCGGTGAGGGTGTTCAGCGCCCAGGCCAGCTGCGCGTGCGCGGCCACGTGCGACTGCACGTACAGCGTCGACGCGGACGGGTCGATTCCCGCCGCGATGTACTGCGCGGCCGTGGCGCGGGTGTTCTCCCTCAGCTTGGCCGGGTCCTGCGCCACGGTGATGGCGTGCAGGTCCACGATCGAGAAGAACGCGTCGTGGGTCTGCTGCAGTTTCTTCCAGTTCAGCAGCGCACCGATGTAGTTGCCGATCTGCAGCGAGTCTGCGGAGGGCTGCATGCCGGAGTAGAGGCGGGTCTTGGTCATGAGGGAGTGTCTTTCGTCAAAAATGAGGCCGCGCGAGCGGCGAAAAAGAGGATCAGATGGCGTAGTCGACGACCACGGGAGCGTGGTCGGACCAGCGCTGGTCGTAGGCATCCGCCCGGTCGACGGTGTAGTTGACGACGGATGCCGCCAGCGCGGGCGTCGCGAGCTGGTAGTCGATGCGCCAGCCGGTGTCGTTGTCGAACGCCTGGCCGCGCCAGGACCACCAGGTGAACGGCCCGTCCATCTCGCCGGCTGCCTTGCGGCCCACGTCGACCCAGCCCAGGCCCGCTCCGTTGTTGTAGTCGGCCTCGTCCTCGGCGCCGAGAATACGGTCGAAGTAGGCGCGCTCCTCGGGCAGGAAGCCGGCCCGCTTGACGTTGCCCTTCCAGTTCTTGATGTCGAACTTGCGGTGCCCCACGTTGAGGTCGCCGAGCACGACGACCCTCTCGCTGTGCGCGGCCAGTTCGGGCAGCCGGGTGAGCATGGAGTCGAGGAAGGTGAACTTTTCCACCTGCTTGGGGGTGTCCACCTCTCCGGAGTGCACGTAGGTGCTCACCACGGTGACGATGGTGCCGTTGACCTCGTAGTCGGCCTCGAGCCAGCGGCCGGCGCTGTCGAAGTCGGGGTGGCCCAGTTCGACCCGGTGGATCGAGGCGGTCTTTCGGCTGGCGATGGCCACGCCGGCGCGGCCCTTGGCGGTGGCGGGGTCGTGCAGGATGTTCCAGTCCGGGCCGAGCAGACCCTCGATGTCTTCGGTCGAGGCGCGCACCTCCTGGATAGCGAGGATGTCGACGTCGCGGGTGGCGAGCCAGTCGCCCATGCCCTTGCGGAACGCGGCACGGATGCCGTTGGTGTTGATGCTGGCGATGCGCAAGGGGCGGGTGGTCTCGGATGCGGGAGAAGACGGCATGCGCCGATTCTACCGAGTGCCGCCGACCCGGGCCGGGGCGGTTACCGTTCCGCGGGCTCGCTGACGCCGTATTTCTCGGCCCGCTGCTTGGCCTTTCGCAGCCGTCGGTTGCTGCCGGGCCGCTGCAACCAGGATGCGCTCTCCCGCGCCAGCCTGGCCTGCCGCAGCTCCACGGTGGCAGCAAGACGCAGCGCCTCCGCTTCCTTCTGGTCGGTCAGCTTCTTGGCCTCGTCGGCGCTCAGAGTGGAGGGCGGGATGCCGGCGTCCTGCATGCCGACGGCGATCCAGGCCGCGGAGATCAGGGTGACCGTGGAGGTGAGGTTGAACCAGATCAGCAGACCGATGATCACCGCGAAGCCGGCCAGCAGCGGGTTTCGGGCCGCGCCGCCGAGCAGGGCGGCGCCGAGTACCTTGAGCACACCCAGCACCACCGCGCCGAGCAGCGAGCCGACGAGCAGGTTCCGGAGCGGGATGCGCACCCTGGAGAGCACCCTGAACAGGGCGGCGAGGGTGATGGTGTCGATGATCAGCACGATCAGCAGGGCCACGGCCTGGCTCGACGCGACGAACCAGAACGAGTCAGTGCCCTGGCCGAGCAGGCCGAGGAACCCGCGGAGCAGTTCGGTGCTGATGATAGAGATCACGGCCGACACGACGAGGGCGAGGCCGAAGGCCAGTCCGAGGCCGAGTTCGCGCAACTTGACCAGCACGAAGAAGGTGGTCTCCTGGCCCATCCCGAAGATGCCGCGCACGGCCTGGGAGGTGGTGCTCAACCAGCCCAGGGTCGTCGCGAGCAGGCCGATGAGGGCGATGGCACTGCTCCAGGTGAGCGCGCCGGTGTCGCCGAGGGACTTGGGGTCAATCACCCCTTCCTTGCCGATCAGGCCGGGAACGGACTGGTTGATGATCACGAACAACTGATCCATCAGGTCGGGGTTGCTGGCCAGCCAGATCCCGGCGACGGAGAAGACCAGCCAGAGCGCGGCGAAGATCGCGAAGATCGCCTGGTAGGCCATGCCAGCGGCCAGCACCGGCCCGCGGCTCTGGTTGAAATGGGTGAACACCCGCACGGGGCGGGTGTTCATGATGCGCGTGACGATGTCGCCGATCTTCATCGCTCCAGCCTAGCCAGCGCGCGCGGCCGCCCAGGGCGGTTAACGACGGACGGCGGCCCGTAGGCCGCCGTTCGTTAGGAGTCCGTAAGAGTTACGGCTTGCCGCGCATGATGGCCTGTTTGACCTCGGCGATGGCCTGGGTCACCTGGATGCCGCGCGGGCAGGCCTCGGTGCAGTTGAAGGTCGTGCGGCAACGCCAGACGCCTTCCCTGTCGTTGAGGATGTCCAGGCGCACGGCGGCGTTCTCGTCGCGGGAGTCGAAGATGAATCTGTGTGCGTTCACGATCGCGGCGGGCCCGAAGTACTGTCCGTCGGTCCAGAACACCGGGCAGCTCGACGTGCACGCGGCACAGAGGATGCACTTGGTGGTGTCGTCGAAGCGCTCGCGCTGAGCGACGGTCTGGATGCGCTCCTTGCCGTCCTTGGGCGTGTTCTGTGCCATCAGGAACGGCTGCACCTCGCGGAAGGACGCGAAGAACGGCTCCATGTCCACGATCAGGTCCTTCTCCAGCGGCAGGCCCTTGATGGCCTCGACCGTCACCGGCTTGGTGATGTCGAGGTCCTTGATCAGGGTCTTGCAGGCCAAACGGTTCCGCCCGTTGATCCGCATCGCGTCGGACCCGCAGATGCCGTGCGCGCAGGACCTGCGGAAGCTCAAGCTACCGTCCTGTTCCCACTTGATCTTGTGCAGGGCGTCCAGGATGCGGTCCGTCGCGTACATCTCGACGTCGTAGTTCTCCCAGTGCGGGTCTTCGTCGATTTCGGGGTTGAAGCGTCGCACCGACAGAGTGACCGTGAACGAGGCGATCTCGTCGGGAACCGCGGGGGGCGATTCTAGGGTGGGGGTGCTCACTAGTACTTCCTCTCCATCGGCTGGTAGCGCGTAATGGTCACGGGCTTCCAGTCGAGCGAAATATGGTCGGCAGCATCCGCGGACAGGGCGTCACCCGACAGGTAGGCCATGGTGTGCTGCAGGTAATTGACGTCGTCGCGCAGGGGGAAGTCGTCGCGCATGTGGCCGCCGCGGCTCTCCTTGCGGTTGCGGGCGGAGTACACGACGACCTCGGCCAGGTCGAGCAGGAAGCCCAGCTCCACGGCCTCGAGCAGGTCGGTGTTGAACCGGCGGCCCTTGTCCTGCACGCCGATGTTCTTGTAGCGCTCGCGCAGGGTGTGGATGGTCTCGGTGACCTCACGGAGGGACTCGTCGGTGCGGAACACCTGCGCCTTCTCGTCCATGATCTCCTGTAGCTCCCGACGGAGCACGGCGATGCGCTCGGTGCCGGTGGAGGTGCGGATGGTGGTCAGGAGTTCGCGCACGAACTTGGCTGGGTCCTCGGGCAGCGGCACGAACTCGGCGGTCTTGACGTACTCGACGGCGTTGTTGCCGGCGCGCTTGCCGAACACGTTGATGTCCAACAGCGAGTTGGTGCCGAGCCGGTTGGAGCCGTGCACCGAGACGCAGGCGCATTCGCCGGCGGCGTAGAGGCCGGGCACCACGGTGGTGTTGTCCCGCAGCACCTCCGCCTTGACGTTGGTGGGGATGCCGCCCATGGCGTAGTGCGCGGTGGGCATCACCGGCACCGGTTCGGTGACGGGGTCCACGCCGAGGTAGGTGCGGGCGAACTCGGTGATGTCGGGCAGCTTGGTCTCGAGCACCTCGGCACCCAGGTGGGTGCAGTCCAGGTACACGTAGTCCTTGTTGGGGCCGGCGCCGCGGCCCTCCGCGACCTCCTTGACCATGCAGCGGGCCACGATGTCACGCGGGGCGAGGTCCTTGATGGTGGGCGCGTAGCGCTCCATGAACCGCTCGCCGGAGGCGTTCCGCAGGATCGCGCCCTCACCGCGGGCACCCTCGGTGAGCAGGATGCCCAGGCCGGCCAGGCCGGTCGGGTGGAACTGGAAGAACTCCATGTCCTCCAGCGGCAGGCCCTTGCGCCAGATGATGCCCACACCGTCGCCGGTGAGGGTGTGCGCGTTGGACGTCGTCTTGTAGATCTTGCCGAAACCGCCGGTGGCGAAGATGAACGCCTTGCCGGAGAAGACGTGCAGCTCACCGGTGGACAGGTCGTAGGCGACCACGCCGGACGGCTGGTCGACGCCGTCGACGTTGGTCATGATCAGGTCGAGCACGTAGAACTCGTTGAAGAAGTTGATGCCGCGTTTGACGCAGTTCTGGTACAGGGTCTGCAGGATCATGTGGCCGGTGCGGTCGGCGGCGTAGCAGGCGCGGCGCACCGGGCTCTTACCGTGGTCGCGGGTGTGACCGCCGAAGCGGCGCTGGTCGATCTTTCCCTCAGGGGTGCGGTTGAACGGCAGGCCCATGTTCTCGAGGTCGATGACGGCGTCGATGGCTTCCCTGGCGAGGATCTCCGCGGCGTCCTGGTCGACGAGGTAGTCGCCGCCCTTGACGGTGTCGAAGGTGTGCCACTCCCAGTTGTCTTCCTCCACGTTCGCCAGCGCGGCAGCCATGCCGCCCTGCGCCGCGCCGGTGTGCGACCGGGTGGGGTAGAGCTTGGAGATCACGGCGGTGGATGCGTTCGGTCCGGCCTCGATGGCGGCTCGCATGCCCGCCCCGCCAGCCCCGATGATCACGATGTCGAACTGGTGGTAGTGCACCCCGTCGACGATGGTGGACTCGGGCATGTTGGTCACAGGTGCATCCGTCATGAAAGTTTTTGCAGCTCCTCGAGGGCCTAAACGGCCTGGCAGAAAGTGGGCAGAAGGTCGGCGGGCTGGCCGGCCGGGCAGGCGTCGAAGGTGAACACCACGAGCGTGCCGAGAACGATCAGGATGACCACGGCGGCGAGGATCGACGATTTGAGGATGCCGCGGCTGATGCGCGTCGTGGCGTAGTCGTTCACGAGGGTGCGCATGCCGTTGCCGCCGTGGATCAGGGCGAGCCAGAGCATCGCCACGTCCCACCACTGCCAGAACGGGTTGGACAGCTTGCCGGCGACGAAGGCGAAGTTCAGCGCGCTGACGCCCTCGCCCACCATCAGGTTCACGAAAAGGTGGCCGAAGATCAGCACGATCAGCACGACGCCGGAGACGCGCATGTAGATCCAGCCCCACTTCTCCCAGTTCACGCCGTTCTTGCGGGGGCTGCGGGAGTATGGGCTGCGGGGGGCGACGATTGTCGAGGTCATTTTCGGTCGCCTCCTAGTGGCTGAACACGTTGATCAGGTGGCGGGGCAGGAAGGCGATCATGGTGATCACCCAGAGCCCGATCACGACGTAGAAGAGCACCCGCTGGTGCTTCGCGTTCCAGAAGTCGATGGCGATGATGCGCAGGCCGTTGAAGGCGTGGAACACGATCGCGGCGACCAGGCCGGCTTCGCCCAGCCCCATGATGGGGGTCTGGTACTGGCTGATCACGGCGTTGTACGCCTCGGGGCTGACCCGCACGAGGGCGGTGTCGAGGATGTGCACGAGGAGGAAGAAGAAGATCGCCACCCCGGTGATCCGGTGCAGGACCCAGGACCACATGCCCTCACGGCCGCGGTAAAGCGTTCCGGCCGGACGACGCGAGGTCGTCTTCCGCTGAGCTGTCAGGGCCTCTGCCGAATTCTGTGGCATGACCAACCCTCCCTGGCTGAGTCGTGACCCCTGCTGAACGAGGTGTCATCGTTGAACAAACACGTATCGTCAGTCTATATCTTGACGGCGAGATAAGTCTGGTTAGGGGTGCCTAACCGGGTGGGCGGCCGCCGGTGACCAGAGGCTTTGTACCCGCATCAAGGCTAGTGCGGTCAGCGGCGTTGCGCGGCCGGAACCAGGGTTTCCGCACGCACGGCGAGGCTTTCATCGATGACCTGCGTGTAGAACCCGAACAGCGTGGCGCAGACGGTTTCCCAGCTGCGGCCGAGCACGGCCCGCCGGCCCGCCTCGCCCATCCGGTGCCGCAGCGGAGCATCGGTGACCAGCGCGGCCACGTGTCGGCGCAGGTCCCTGTCATCGTCCGGAGTGAACAGGAACCCGTCGGTGCCGTGCTCGATGAGATCGATCGGGCCACCGGCGCGCGGCGCCACCACGGGCAGTCCCGCGGCGTGCGCCTCTTGCAGGGTCTGTCCGAAGGTCTCCTCTGTACCGGCGTGCAGGAACACGTCGAAGCTGGCGTACGCCGCCGCGAGCTCGGCACCGGCGAGCCGGCCCAGCCAGGTCACCGGCATTCCCGCCAGAGCCTTGGCCACCAGGGGAGTGGACGGCCCGTCGCCGACCAGGGCGATGCTGATCCCGCGTAGGCCGCTGAGTGCCCGGAACCTTTCCACCTGCTTCTCCGGGGCGATCCGGCCGACGTACCCGATCACAACCTCGCCGTTGGGCGCCAGTCGCCGGCGCAACGCCGCCACCTCCGGGCCGTGCCGGGTGTTGGGGTGGTAGCTCTCCAGGTCCACGCCCCTGGTCCACCGGTCCAGACGCTGCACGCCGATGCGGCGGAGGTCGCTCATCGACGCCGTGGACGGCACCAATGTCAGGTCGGCGCCGTCGTGCACCCACTTCACGAACCGCCAGGCCAGCCCGGTCGCCTGGCCGAGGTGGTTGCGGCTGGCGTAACCGGCCACATCCGTCTGGAACACGGCAACGCTCGGCACGCCCAGGCGCCGGGCGGCCGCGATGCCCTGCGCGCCGAGGAGGAACGGTGAGGCCGCGTGCAGCACGTCCGGCGCGAAGTCGGCCAGCAGCCCCAACACCCGCGGATTGGGCAGGCCGACGGGAAACTGCCGATAGGAGAGGGCGGGCACGGTGTGCACGGGAAAGCCGGCGTAACTCGGCGGGGCGCCGAACGGGGCGATCACCAGGGCCTCGTGGCCCTGGCGGCGCAGCTCGTCGAGCACCTTGCAGACGCTCGTGGTGACCCCGCTGATGGTGGGGAGGAAGCTTTCGCTGACGACGGCAACCCTCATGCCGCCACAGTAGACAGCCCGCACGTCTGTGCGGTGAACCCTGGATGAACGGGGCCGACGGACCGGTAGTCTGGCGCAATGTCCCACTCCAGCGATGCCCTCGCCCGCTTCTACAGTGTGATCCCTGCCGGCGGGATCGGATCCAGGCTCTGGCCGCTGTCCCGCGCCGACGCGCCCAAGTTCCTGCACGACCTCACCGGCAGCGGGCAGACGCTGCTGCGCGCCACCTGGGACCGGCTCGCACCGCTGTCCGGCGACCAGCGCATCATGGTCG
This sequence comes from Cryobacterium sp. LW097, assembly GCF_002205495.2. GTDB lineage: Bacteria > Actinomycetota > Actinomycetes > Actinomycetales > Microbacteriaceae > Cryobacterium > Cryobacterium zongtaii. The sequence continues at coordinate 619,410 of NZ_CP021992.1, forward strand.
TCACCGGGCGGGCGCACCGGGCCGCCGTCGAGGAGCAGCTGCCAGAGCTCGGGGACCTGAACGTGGTCCTGGAGAGCGAACCGCGGGACTCCTCGGCCGCGATCGGGCTGGCCGCCGCGATCCTCGAGCGCCGCGAACCCGGCGTGATCATCGGCTCCTTCGCAGCCGACCACGTCATCAAGGGCCCCGCGGCGTTCCGCCAGGCCGTCGTGGAGGCCATCGTCGCCGCCGACACCGGCCTGATCGTCACCATCGGCATCCAGCCCACCGAGCCGGCGATCGGTTTCGGTTACATCAAGACCGGCGCGGCCCTGTCCATCGACGGCGCCCCGAGCGCCCAGTCGGTCAATTCGTTCGTGGAGAAGCCCAGCCCGGCCACCGCCAAGCGCTACCTCTCCAGCGGACAGTACCTCTGGAACGCCGGCATGTTCATCGCCCGCGCCGACAGGCTGCTCGAGGAGATCGGCGCGAGCGAGCCCGAGCTGCTCGCCGGGCTGCTCGAACTCGCCGAGGCGTGGGACACCCCGCGCCGCGGCGCCGTCGTAGACCAGGTCTGGCCCAAGCTCAAGAAGATCGCCATCGACTACTCCGTGGCCGAGCCCGCCGCCGCGAAGGGCAAGCTGGCCGTGATCCCCGGCCAGTTCGACTGGGACGACGTGGGAGACTTCGCGTCGATCGCCAAGATCCACGCCAACGGCCGCAAGCGCGACCTGGCGATCCTCGGTGAGGGCGCCCGGGTGCTGGCCGACTCCTCCAGCGGAATCGTCGTCAGCCACACCAAGCGCATGATCGCTCTGATCGGCGTCGACGACATCGTCGTCGTGGACACCCCCGACGCCCTGCTGGTGACGACAAGCGCCAACGCCCAGAAGGTCAAGGCCGTCGTCGACGCGCTGCGGCTCTCGGGCAGCTCAGACGTCCTGTAGCTGCGGGCGGCCTCCGCCGCGAGAGTTTCTCAGGAATAGGCCCGGTAGATGACCATTTGTGTCGGCGCGATTTCGAGAATGTCGCGGCTTGATAACCATTTGGCTACAGTGTCGGTTTGCTCATCTGAGCAGGGCTCTTCTGGGTAACGTGTAGACCATATACCAGCCCGTGCGATCTCACGCCGGGCCTCATCTGGAGGTCAATCTTGACAATCACGACCCGCAAGGCAACGCTCGGCGGCCTTGCCTCACTCGGCGTTCTCGCTCTGCTCGCGGCGTGTGCGCCGGCCCCCACCGAGGACGGCAGCGGCGACGCTGCCACATCGGACTTCCTGCCCTGCATCGTCTCCGACTTCGGTGGCTTCGACGACAAGTCCTTCAACCAGTCCAGCTTCGAGGGCATCTCCCAGGCCTCCGAGGAGCTCGGCGTCGAGTTCAAGCAGGCCGAGTCCACCTCTGAGGACCAGTACACGGGCAACGTGACCAGCATGGTCGACCAGGGTTGCAACTTCATCCTCACCGTCGGTTTCGCCCTGGCCAACGCCACCCGCGACGCGGCCCAGGAGAACAGCGATGTGCAGTTCGCCCTCATCGACTCCACCCTCTCCAACGACGACTTCAGCCCGCTGACGCTCGAGAACGTGAAGCCGGTCGTCTACGACACCGCGCAGGCCGCATTCCTGGCCGGCTACCTGGCCGCAGGAACCACCAAGACCGGCACCGTCGGCACCTTCGGTGGCATGCAGTACCCGTCGGTCACCATCTTCATGGACGGCTTCGCCGACGGCATCGCCTACTACAACACCGAAAAGGGCACCGACGTCAAGCTCACCGGCTGGTCGAAGGAATCCCAGGAGGGCCTGTTCGCCGGTGGCTTCGATGACATCAGCGCCGGCAAGACCCTCAGCCAGGGCCTGATCGACGCCGGTGCGGACATCATCCTCCCGGTCGCCGGCCCGCTCTTCCAGGGCACCGCACAGGCCATCGCCGAGTCCGGCAAGGACGTCGCCATCGTCGGTGTCGACAGCGACCTGTTCGAGACCACGCCCGAGTTCGCCGCGCTGTACCTCACCTCCATCATGAAGTCGATGACGGATGCGACCGACGCGATCATCACCGACGCGGCAAACGGCGAATTCAGCTCCGACCCGTACATCGGAACCCTCGAGAACGAGGGTGTCGGCCTGGCCCCGCTGCACGACTGGGAGTCCAAGGTTGACCCCGCCCTGGTCACCGAGATCGACGACCTCAAGGCACAGATCATCAGCGGCGACATCGTCGTGACCAGCGACGCCACGCCCAAGTAACACCCCGTTTCACCCAGCACCACCGTGTAGCAGTACCGCCCCACAGGGCACCGGGGAGGCCAGCCATGCTGGCCTCCCCGTTTCGTTGCGTGGTGTCGCCGGGGCGTAGAGCCACGCCCGGCCGGCACCTCAATAGAATCGACACTATGAAGCTCGAACTTCGCGGCATTACGAAGAGATTCGGTGCCCTTGTTGCCAATGACGACATCAACCTCACCATCGAGGAGGGAGAGATCCACGCCCTGCTCGGCGAGAACGGGGCCGGTAAATCAACGTTGATGAACGTTCTCTACGGCCTGTACCGGGCCGAAGAGGGCGAGATCCTCCTCGATGACGTGCCGCAGCACTTCGCCGGACCCGGCGATGCGATGGCCGCCGGCATCGGCATGGTGCACCAGCACTTCATGCTGATCCCCGTGTTCACCGTGGCCGAGAACGTGATGCTTGGCCACGAACAGGTCAAGGCCGGCGGCAGGCTCGACCTCGCCGCCGCGCGCACCCGGGTGCGGGAGATCTCGGAGCGCTTCGGGTTCGACGTCGATCCCGACGCCCTCGTGGAGTCCCTGCCCGTCGGTGTGCAGCAGCGGGTGGAGATCATCAAGGCGCTCTCCCGCGACGCGAAGGTGCTCGTCTTCGACGAACCGACCGCCGTGCTCACCCCGCAGGAAACCGACGAGCTGATGAACATCATGCGCCAGCTCAAGGCCGCGGGCACCTCCATCGTCTTCATCACGCACAAGCTGCGGGAGGTGCGCGAGGTCGCCGACCGGATCACCGTCATCCGCCTGGGCAAGGTCGTCGGCACCGCCTCGCCGACCGCGAGCAACGAAGAACTCGCCACCCTGATGGTGGGCCGCGCCGTCGACCTGACCGTGGACAAGGCGCCCGCCACCCCCGGAGCCCCGGCGCTGGTGGTGACGAACCTCACCGTGATCGACCCTCTCGGCCAGATCCTCGTCAACGACGTCAGCTTCGACGTCAAGGCGGGCGAGATCCTCGCCATCGCCGGCGTGCAGGGCAACGGCCAGACCGAACTGACCGAGGCTCTGATGGGGCTGCAGCCCCGCGTCGTCGGCGAGATCAGCCTCGACGGCACGTCCCTTCGCGGCCACTCGGTTCGTCAGGTGCTCGACGCCGGGGTCGGCTTCGTACCGGAGGACCGCACCAGGGACGGCCTCGTCGGCGGGTTCACCATCGCCGAGAACCTGATGCTGGACCGCGCCAACAAGCTCCCGTTCGTCAAACGGTTCAACCTGCAGCTGTCCTACCTCGCCGACTTCGCCCGCACCAAGGTGACGGAGTTCGACGTGCGGTCCCAGGGCATCGAAACGCCCGTCGGCCGCCTGTCCGGCGGCAACCAGCAGAAGGTCGTGCTCGCCCGCGAACTCAGCCGTGACCTGCGGCTCTTCGTCGCGGCTCAGCCCACCCGCGGCCTCGATGTCGGCTCGATCGAATTTGTGCACGAACGCATCGTGGCGACCCGCGACGGCGGCACCCCGGTCATCGTGATCTCCACCGAACTCGACGAGGTCGCCGCCCTCGCCGACCGGATCATGGTGATGTACCGCGGCCGCATTGTCGGCATCGTCCCCGGCGACACCCCCCGATCCGTTCTGGGTCTCATGATGGCGGGCGAAACCCCCGCAGAAGGAGCCGCAGCATGAGCGCCGCTCAGCAGCCCACCTCGACCCCGGCACCGGCGAAGTCGCCGGAACCGGACGAATCCTCCCGCTGGCACAACGTCTTCCGGGAGATCACCACCGGCAACGCCATCATCTCGGTGTTGGCGGTGCTGCTGGCGCTGCTCGTGGGCGCCGTGATGATCGCGTTCACGAACGCGAACGTGCAGGAGAGCGCGGGGTACTTCTTCTCGAGGCCCGGCGACATGCTCTCCGCCGCCTGGGACGCGGTGTCCGGCGCCTATTCCGCGCTGTTCCAGGGTTCGGTGTACAACTTCCGTCGTCCGAGCTTCGCCGACGGCATCCGGCCGTTCACCGAGACCCTCACCTACGCCACCCCGCTGATCGCGGCCGGCCTCGGTGTCGCGCTCGGTTTCCGGGTGGGCCTGTTCAACATCGGCGGGCGCGGCCAGATGCTCATCGCCGCGACTCTGGGCGGCTGGGTGGCCTTCGCGGTTGACCTGCCCGCCGGCATCCACCTGATCGCCGCACTCGTCGCCGGCGTGCTGGGCGGGGCCCTGTGGGGCGGCCTGGTCGGCCTGCTCAAGGCCCGCACCGGCGCGCACGAGGTGATCACCACGATCATGCTCAACTACGTGGCGTTCTACCTGGTCAGCTTCCTGCTGCGCGACGGGTTCCTCAAGACCCCGGGGTCGAACAACCCCAAGAGTCCGGCCAGCAAGGAGACCGCGGTCTACTTCGACCTACTCGGCCCGGACTACAACCTGCACTTCGGCTTCATCCTGGTGATCGCCGCCACGGTGTTCACCTGGTGGCTGCTCGCCCGCTCCAACCTGGGCTTCAAGTTCCGCGCCGTCGGCGAGAACCCCAACGCCGCCAAGGTGGCCGGCATCAGCGTGCAGCGCATGTACGTCTACGCGATGCTGTTCTCCGGCGGTCTGGTCGGCCTGGCCGGCATCAACCAGGTGCTGGGCACCACCACCAGCGGCTTCGGTGCCGGCATCGACTCCGGGATCGGTTTCGACGCCATCACGGTGGCCCTGCTGGGCCGCTCCAAGCCGTGGGGCGTGTTCGCCGCGGGGATCCTGTTCGGCGCGTTCAAGGCCGGCAGCTTCTCGATGCAGGCCGCCGAGGGCGTGCCCATCGACATCGTGCTCGTTGTGCAGTCGCTCATCGTGCTCTTCATCGCCGCGCCGCCGCTGGTGCGCGCGATCTTCAGGCTCCCGGCGCCCGGAGCGCCCCGCCGCAGACCGGTTCCCAACGTTTCCCAGGAGGTGGCGGCGAAATGAGCACCATCGCTCCAGTGAACCAGCCCACCCAGCCCACCGGACCCGAGGAGGGTCCGGCGACCGCGGTCATCAAGAGCTGGAAGGTGCCGATCATCCTCGGCGTCTTCACGGTCCTCGGTTTCCTGCTGATGGTGGTCTTCGGCCGCACCGGCACCAGCACCATGGTGCTCTCCACCTCCAGCGACCTGATCCAGCTGCCCGACGTGCTGCTGCCCACCCTGCCGACCGGCATCGTGATCAGCATCCTGCTGGCCGCCATCACCGGGCTCAGCGCCTGGATGGTGCAGACCCGCCGCAAGGTTCCGCTCTGGCTGATCTCGGTTTTCGCCGTGCTGCTCCTGATCGGCTTCCTCACCTGGGCCTCCGCCGACGAACGCATCCCGGTGCCCGGCCTGTTGTTCGGCTCGCTGAGCCTGGCCGTCCCGCTGATCTTCGGCGCCCTCGGCGGCGTCATCTCCGAACGTGTCGGCGTGGTCAACGTGGCGATCGAGGGCCAGCTGCTGGCCGGTGCGTTCACCTCCGCGATCGTGGCCTCGATCACCCAGCAGCCGCTGCTCGGCCTGCTCGCGGCGATGGTGGCCGGTGTGCTGGTGTCGTTTGTGCTCGCGGCGTTCTCGATCAAGTACTTCGTCGACCAGGTCATCGTCGGTGTGGTGCTCAACGTCCTCGTCACCGGCCTCACCGGGTTCCTGTTCTCCGAGCTCCTCGCCCCGAACGCGGCCACGCTCAACCAGCCGCCCAAATTCGAGCGCATCAACATCCCGCTGCTCAGCGAGATCCCGATCGTCGGGCCGGTATTCTTCCGGCAGACCCTGATCGTGTACATCATGTACATCGCCGTCGCCGCGGTGTACTTCGGTATCTTCCACACCAAGTGGGGCCTCCGGCTCCGCGCGGTGGGCGAGCACCCGCAGGCCGCTGACACCGTGGGCATCAATGTCACCGGTACCCGGTTCTGGAACGTGTCCCTCGCCGGCGCCGTCGCCGGCCTCGGTGGCGCGTACTTCACCCTGGGGTCGGTGGGCGCGTTCGGCAAAGAAATGACCGCCGGTGCCGGCTTCATCGCCCTCGCGGCGGTGATCTTCGGCCGGTGGGACCCGATCCGGGCGACCCTCGCGGCGCTGCTGTTCGGCTTCGCCAGCAACCTGCAGAACGTGCTGAGCATCATCGGTTCGCCGGTGCCCAGCGAGTTCATGCTGATGCTGCCCTACCTGGTCACCATCTTCGCCGTGGCGGGCCTGGTGGGCCAGTCGCGGGGCCCGGCCGCATCCGGAAAGCCGTATATAAAATCATGACGAATCTGACTGCGAATTCCGGCGACACAACACCCGAGTCCGGCGACATCGACTGGGGTGTGCTGCGCAGCGCTGCCACCGAAGCGATGACCCACGCCTACGTGCCCTACTCGAAGTTCCCGGTCGGGGCGGCCGCCCTCGTTTCCGACGGCCGGGTGATCAGCGGGTGCAACGTGGAGAACGCCTCCTACGGGCTCACTCTCTGCGCGGAATGCGCGCTGGTGAGCGTGCTGCACCTCACCGGCGGCGGCGAGCTCGTCGCGTTCAGCTGCGTCGACGGCAACGGCAACACGCTGATGCCGTGCGGCCGCTGCCGCCAACTGCTCTACGAACACTCGGCACCAGGCATGCTGTTGGAGACCGTCTCCGGCGTGCGCACCATCGACGAGGTCCTGCCGGACGCCTTCGGGCCCCGCCAGCTCGCCGCCTACAGGGAAGACAACTCATGAGCTCCACCCCCGCCCGCACCATCGAAGCCTTCGACGCCGTCGACCTGATCCACGCCAAGCGTGACAAGGGCGAGCTGTCGACTCCACAGATCGACTGGCTGATCGACGCGTACACCCGCGGCTACGTCGGCGACGAGCAGATGGCCGCGATGACCATGGCGATCTTCCTCAACGGCATGTCCCGCCGGGAGATCCGCGACATGACCATGGCCATGATCAACTCCGGCGAGCGGATGAGCTTCACGGGCCTGGGCAAACCGACCACGGACAAGCACTCCACCGGCGGTGTCGGCGACAAGATCACCCTGCCGCTGATGCCCCTCGTCGCGGTCTTCGGCGCGGCCGTGCCGCAGCTCTCCGGCCGTGGCCTCGGTCACACCGGCGGCACCCTGGACAAGCTCGAGTCCATCCCGGGCTGGCGCGCCAACCTCAGCAACGAGGAAATGTTCCAGCAGCTGCAGGACGTCGGCGGCGTCATCTGCGCCGCCGGCAGCGGCCTGGCTCCGGCCGACGGCAAGCTGTATGCGCTCCGCGACACCACCGGCACCGTCGAAGCGATCCCGCTGATCGCCTCGTCGATCATGTCCAAGAAGATCGCCGAGGGCACCGGCGCGTTGGTGCTCGACGTGAAGTTCGGCTCCGGCGCGTTCCTGAAGGACATCGACCGGTCCCGCGAGCTGGCCCGCACCATGGTCGCCCTCGGCGAGGACGCCGGGGTGGCCACCTCCGCGCTGCTGACCAACATGAACGTGCCGCTCGGCCTGGCCATCGGCAACGCCAACGAGGTGCGCGAGTCCCTCGAGGTGCTCGCCGGCGGCGGCCCCGCCGATGTGGTGGAGCTCACCGTGGCCTTGGCCCGCGAGATGCTGGCCCTGGTCGGCCAGAAGGACGTCGACGTCGAGGCGGCCCTGACGGACGGTCGCGCGATGGACAAGTGGCGGGCGGTCATCCGTGCCCAGGGCGGCGACCCGGATGCCGCGATGCCCGTGGCGCGCGAGACCCACGTGGTGCTCGCCGACCGTGACGGCGTGCTCGTCGAGCAGCAGGCGCTGCCGTTCGGCATCGGCGCCTGGCGCCTGGGCGCCGGCCGCGCCCGCAAGCAGGACCCGGTGCAGCACGCCGCCGGCATCGACCTGCACGCCAAGCCCGGCGACACCGTCCGCAAGGGCGAGCCACTGTTCACCCTCAGCGCCGACGAGCCGGAGCGCTTCGCCCGGGCCCTCGAGGCCGTCGAGGGCGCCTGGCGCATCGGCGACCCCGGCGAGCCCGTCCTCGACGGCGGCCCCCTGATTGCCGAGCGCATCGGCAACTAGCCCAGTACCCGCAGGCCCGGCCCCGCCGACTTGCCGCAAAAACCCCCCTTCCGCCGAGCCGAAGGGGGTTTTTGGCGCAAGTCGCTGGCGGCGCATCCGCCGACTTGCCGCACATTGCCACTTACCTCGCGGCGAGGCGCTCATTTGCGGCAAGTGGGTGAGTGCGCGCGCGTCACGTGGGGCGGCTGCCGGGACGCCAGCCGCGGGAACGCAGCGCCTGGTCGAGCCGGGAGAGGACTTCGGCATCCGGGGTTTCCTTGAGCACCCTGATGACCCGCCAATCCTCGGCCATCACACCGTCCAACCTGTCGACATCACGGGCGAACTGCACGTCGTCCGTGCGGTGCTGCTCGCCGTCGTATTCGACAAGGACCCGGTACCGCAGGTAGACCAGATCACCGCGCACCCGGCGCCGCTGGTATCGCAGCGGCAGGTACACGTTGGTCTCCGGTTCCGGCAGGCCCGCCCGCACGATCAGGAGCCGCAGCCGGGTCTCCTGGCGCGACTCAACTCGGGGTCTCACCCACTCCAGCGCGGCCCGTAGCCGACGGATGCCCCGGTGGCCGGGCCGCTCGGCGACCGCCGTGCAGAGGTCTTCCGACGAGAACGGGGGATCCACCACGCCGAGGAGGTGGTCGCCGAGCGCGATGAGGTCGTCCAGCCCCATAATCGGAGCGAGTTCGCACCAGACGCTGACGGGATTCTGGACCGTGAAGCCCGAGCAGCTGGGCAGCGGTGGCGTGGCTGAAGAAGTGGCCGGTGGGCATCACCGCGGCGTAGGCCCTGGCCAGTTCCCGCACCCCGGTCGGGATGCCGGCGGCGACTCTCACGCCGTGGAACGGCGCCTGCAGGTCGGCCGACTGCAACCTCCGAGGTGTCACCCCCGCCCGGCGCGCTTCCGCGACGGTGAACCCGTCGAGAGTCAGGCTGCGGGGGAGCTCCGTTCGCTTGCGCATCCGCCCAAGATGCCATTTATTGCCGCTGCCGGTCAGAGTTATCCACCGATGGCGCCCCGCGCTGTGCTGACTTGCGGCGAAGATGCGCTTGGAGTGCGTTGAAGGGGCATTGTGAGGCACGTCGGCGGGGTTGGGCGGATGAGGCGACTTCGGGATACGCGCCGCGCGGGCGCGATAGATTGGGGGAGTGAATATCAGCTCCGAGGAATACCTGTTGCCCGGCAGTGGCGTGAGCATCAACGCCCTGCCCAAAGTCTCCCTGCACGACCACCTCGACGGCGGTCTGCGACCGGCCACGATCCTCGAGCTGGCCGCGCCGATCGGCCTGGAGCTGCCCGCCACGACCGAGTCCGGCCTCGCCGATTGGTTCGTCAGCCAGGCCACCTCCGGCTCGCTCGCGGACTACCTCAAGGCCTTCGAGATCACCGTCGGCGTCATGCAAACCCACGACGCCCTCGTGCGGGTGGCCAGGGAGTTCGTTGAAGACCTCGCCCTGGATGGCGTGATCTACGCCGAGGTGCGCTGGGCCCCCGAGCAGCACCTGGCCGGCGGGCTCAGCCTGGACCAGGCCGTCGACGCCGTGCAGGAAGGCATCGCGGCGGGCATCGAGCGGGTCGCCCAGGCCGGCATCACCATCAAGATCGGCCAGCTGATCACCGCGATGCGGCACGCCGACAGGTCCCTCGAGGTCGCCGAACTCGCCGTGCGGCACCGCGACCTCGGCGTGGTCGGCTTCGACATCGCCGGCGCCGAGGAGGGCTTCCCGGCCGGCAACCACGCCGCCGCGTTCGACTACCTGGCCCGGAACCTCTTCCCGGTCACCGTGCACGCCGGCGAGGCCGACGGGCTGGGCAGCATCCGCGGCGCCCTGTTCGACGGTCGCGCCCTGCGCCTGGGCCACGGCGTGCGCCTGGCCGAGGACATCGAAATCGGCCGGGAGGACCAGGAGAACACGTACGTGACCCTCGGCCCGCTGGCCCAGTGGGTGCGCGACAGGGAGATCCCGCTGGAGCTCAGCCCGTCGTCGAACCTCCAGACCGGCGCGATCGCCGCCTGGGGCGACGACATGCTCGACCACCCGTTCGATCTGCTCTACCAGCTCGGCTTCCGCGTCACCGTCAACACCGACAACCGGCTGATGAGCGCCACCACGCTCAGCCGCGAGCTGGCCCTGCTCACGGATGCCTTCGGCTACGACCTCGACGACCTCGAGGCCCTGCAGCTCAACGCGGCCTCCGCGGCATTCCTGCCGTTGGAGGAGCGCGAAGAACTCGCCGACGCCATCGTCGACGGTTTTGCCACCGCCTAGCCCGCCAACGCCCACGCTAGAAAGCAGCCATGTCCCTCCCACCACTTCCCCTTGACGCCATCGACGTCGGCCTGCACGTCCCCGACTGGCGGGCCGCCGTCGGCGCCGCCGGCGCGGCGCTGGAGCGATCCGGTTCCACCGCACCCGGCTACACCGAGCGCATGGTGGGTGTGATCGAGGAATTCGGCGCCTACGTGGTGATCGCGCCCGGGCTGGCCCTGGCGCACGCCCGGCCCGGCCCCGATGTGCTCACCGGGGGCCTGAGCGTCGTGACCCTCGCCGAGCCCGTGGCCTTCGGACACCCGCACAACGACCCCGTCAACGTGGTCCTGGGCCTGGCGGTGACCACGGGCGACGAGCACGTGCACTTCGTCGCCGAGCTCGCCAACGTGTTCAACGATTCGAGCATCATCCCGGCGCTGGCAGCGGCGCCGGACGCAGCATCCGTACGCTCGCTCCTGGGCATCGCGGCACCAACCGGCGCAGACGCCAGCACGGAGGAACACAAATGAAGATCGTCGCACTGTGCGGAGTCGGTATCGGCACATCCGCCATTCTCAAGGTCAACGCCGAACGCGCCCTCGAGCGCCTGGACATCGAGGCTGACGTCACCGCGGCCGACATCGCCAGCGTGAAGCTCGCCGCCGCGGACGCGCAGGTCATCCTCACCTCGTCGGAACTGGTGCCGTCGATCGGCAAGACCAACGCCGACGTCATCATCATCGACAACTTCTTCGACCTCGACGAGCTGACCGCCAAGCTCGAGATCGCACTCGGCTAGCCCGGCGCGGATGCCCGGCTGGGCATCCGCGTCCGCACCGCCGGTCAGCCGATCAGCGCGCGCATGCCCCTGTCGAGCTCGGCGAGGGCATCGGATGCGGCCTGCCGGCGTTCGGCGAGGCTGCCGACGCTGCTGTGCGTGTCGAGATACACCTTGAGCTTGGGTTCGGTGCCGCTGGGCCGCACCATCACCCGGGAGCCGTCGGCGAGCACGATCCGCAGCACATCGCTGGGCGGCAGGCCGTTGAAGCCGCCGGAGAGATCGTCGATGTGGTCCACCCGGCTGGTGCCGATCATCGCCGGCGGGCTCTCGCGCAAGCGTGCCATCACCCTCTCGATCTCGGTGAGGTCGGTGACGCGCACCGAAATCTGGCCCGAGGCGAAGTAACCGAACTTCTCGGCGAACGCGTCGAGGTGGTCCGCGAGCGTCAAACCGTCGGCCTTGAGCTCGCTGACCAGCGAGAGCAGTGCCACGGCGGCGGAGATGCCGTCCTTGTCGCGCACGGTGCCGGGGTTGACCAGGTAGCCGAGGGCCTCTTCGAAGCCGAAGATCAGGCCGGGAGCACGGGAGACCCACTTGAACCCGGTGAGGGTGTCGGCGAACCGCAGGCCGTAGGCGTCTGCGACGGCCTTGAGCGCCGGCGTCGAAACAATCGAGCAGGCCAGGGTGCCGTCGGCGCCGCCGTCGCCCGGCGCGTTGGCGGCCAGCTCGGCGGCCCGCCAGCCCAGGATGGCACCGACCTCGTTGCCGCTCAGGCGACGGTAGCCCTCCGGCGCGTCGGCGTCCGGGATGGCGATGGCGAGCCTGTCGGCATCCGGGTCGTTGGCGATGATCAGTTCGGCGTCGACCTCACGCGCGGTCTCGTAGGCGAGGTCCATTGCGCCGGGTTCCTCAGGGTTGGGGAACGCGACGGTGGGGAACGCCGAGTCGGGGGCGATCTGCGCGTCCACGAGGGTCGGCAGGGCGAACCCGGCGGCGTCGAGCACGCGGCGGGTGGTGTCCCACCCCACACCGTGCAGGG